>NZ_QZVS01000067.1 GCF_003602235.1 Cryobacterium melibiosiphilum | reverse complement strand
GCCGCGCACCATCCCCACCTGACCACCAGCCACCCGGCCCCGAAGATCACGGAACACAATCGGCAGCAAGGCCGACAGCTTCACCGCGCCCACCACCACAACACCACTCAGAATCCAGCGACCACGCTCAATCAAGGCGAACCGGTGGATCGAGGCTTAGGCACATACCGGATTAGGATTGACGGGCCGGGATTCGTCAACCGGCTCACGCCAGGAACGCGTCTCGCGTTTGAAGAGTGTCCGGAATTGATCTTGTAGCACCAGTGTCGTTTTCCAAAGTCGTCTGCACAACGGCCCTTGTATTTTCGGGGTTGTGCAGGCAAGTGTGTGTCGAGGGCAATGAGGAACTGGGCGTTCTTCATGGTCCGTGACAGATAACATCCGCAATAGCTTCAGTCGCGCCCGTGAGCCGTGGCTGGTGCATGCGGTACATCTTGTCGGAGCAGTTGTCGTAGATAGCCGATGCCGGCAGCGATGTGGAACAAGGCGCCGACCACCAAACCGACCTGTCCGATCAGCAAGACCAATTCCATCCCTGGAACGAGGCCGACTGTGACAGCGAACGCGCTGATCATAATGAGCGCGGTGCGAATCTTTCCGATCCAGGTGACCGAGAGCTGATAGTTCCGGTGTCGTACCAGGAAGACGCTTCCAACGATCAGATCGACGAGGAGGATGACGATGATTACCGACCAGGGAATTGCACCGATGATCGATAGTGCGATGCCAAGGCAGCCAATTCCCAATCGGTCGGCGATCGGGTCGAGGATCTCTCCGACCCGGGACTCTTGGCCGAGCCGCCGAGCGAGGAATCCGTCTACCCAATCCGTCGCGCCGAAAAGCACCGTGAGAGTGGCAACTGTGAGCGGCTGAGCACCCGACAACAGAAGGGCCACGATCGGGACGATCAGGACGAACCGAATAACGGTGACGACATTTGGGATGGTCCACCACTCGAATCGCGGCCGTAGAGTCCGATCTTTCGTATTCATGCGGTTACCCGCCTCCGCCGGATAACGAAGAACCCAACAGCGGCAACCACCGCTACCGCGATCGCAAAGATGGTCGTGTGATTGGCGAATTCAACAAACGCGAAACCAAGCGCGGCGCCGCCCAGCACCCAGAGAAGCGACCAGACGACAGCTGCGGTGCCGGAGGCGAGAACGAACCGCCGGTAGCTCATGGGTGACGCTCCGGCTGCTGCGGCGACCAGGGTTCGAACGCCAGGCAGGAGCCGAGCGACGATGATGAGCCAGAAACCGCGTCGTTCGACGAAACCGGTAGCCGCGTCCCAACGATCGACCCCGATTCTCCGCACCACCCGTGTGTTCACCATCTTCACGCCGAGTTTCCGTCCGATGAAGTACCCGATGTGGTCGCCAATGAAGGCCCCGGCGGCAGCGACGAGTACGGCAAAAATCAGAAGAGGACTATCACGGAGGGCGACCGCGGCGAACACCAGAACGGTTTCCCCCGGCAGAATGGCACCGAGGCCGAAGGCCGCGTCCACGATCGAGGCAATGAAGACGATCGCAAGGATGATTCCGATGTACTCACTGACGGAGTCAAGGAACAAAGTGATGTTTTCAAGCATGCAAGAAACGCTAGAACAGCCCCGCTACCGTCGATAGTGACAAAGGTGAAGCCGCGAACTAACGAAGGCGAGTTCTTTCGTCCACCCGGTCTCCCTAGGGTGGGAGGATGCTCGACAACAATCCGACTCCGCACACACGACGTGCGCGCAATACCCACACGACAGTCGCTGCTGTTGTTGGAGCCTTACTCGGAGTCGCCTCTCCGTGGACGGACGGCTCGGGTCTGGTGCTATTAGGCACCATCGCAATCATCGTCGGCTTCTGCGCCTCTTTGTGGAAGCCGTCTTTCGGCGTCGTGATGGTCGCGGTGGCGGCCTCGCTCGTCGCTGCGACACTGTGCGGCCTGATCTCGAGTCCATCGTGGGTCGGTGCCATCCTCGGGCTCGTCCGCGGCACGATTTACACCCTGTGCCTCGTCGTCCCCGTTCTGACGGTCGCTGCGCTTCGCGGACGGCGGGCCTATCTCCAGCGCGGCTGGGATCTGGCCCTCGCCGAGGCACGAGAACACGATGCTCGCGTCGAGCAGGCCGTGATGCGGGAAAAAGATGAGATGGCTAGTGAAATCCACGACGGGTTAGGGCATCGGTTGACGCTGATCGCCGTCCAAGCCGGCCGCCTCTCCCTGGACGACACGTTGCCAGCAACGGCGAGAACGAAGCTGCAGAGCATCCGGGCCAATGCCGCCGCCGCGTCCGACGAACTCGGCGAGACCGTTCGACTGCTTACCGAAAGAGACTCCGGCATTACCGCCTCGCTGAGCAACCTCGGCATTGAAGACGTACTCGAGCGCGCGCAATCCTCCGGTATCGAGGTAAACAGCACCCTCGCACCAGACATCGAGCGATTGACCAACAATTACTCTCGCGCCGCTCTCCTCCGGGCACTGCAGGAAGGACTCACGAACGCCGCAAAACACGCACCGGGCACGAAGGTGAACATCGACATCGACATCGACGGAGACGATGTCGAGTTACGCATTCGCAATCCCGATCACGGTACGACACCGTCCCTACCTATGACAGGCCACGGCATCGTCGCCTTGCGACACCGAATCGGGATTCTTGGCGGAACCCTGAACGTGAATCGTAGCGAAGACTTCACCCTCACCGTCCGACTCCCAAGGTCGGCAACTCCATCCTCAGCCGCCACCAGTACACACCAATCTCGGACCGAGCTCGTCACCGCCTCGGACAGCAGCTCCAACCGGAAACGCCGGCGCACCGCACGGACCGCCTGGCTAGTTCCCATCCTTCTCCTCTCCGCTGCAGCGCTCAGCGCGATCGGTTACTTCGCTTATGCCAACGTCGCGTCAGTCCTGCCTCCCGAACGGTTCGCCGCCATCAACACCGGTGATACCCGCATCAAGATCGAGCTCCTTCTTCCGGCAGTGGAAATGCTCGATGCCCCGCGAACGTCTTTGGCTCAGCCCCCGAGATCGACGTGCGAGTTTTATGAGGCCTCGATAAGTTTCTTCGACCGCGACGATGTCTTCCGAATCTGCTTCGTTAACAACCGCGTTCTCGCCACCGACACGATCCCCGCCCCATGACCGGAAACCTCACCGGCGACACACTGCCCGACAACCCCCACCAACAAAAAGACGGCCCAATACGAGTCCTTCTCGCCGATGACGATCAGCTCGTGCGTGCTGGGATCGCCAGCATCCTCTCCACAGCCCCGGATATAGCAATCACCGCCGAAGCCTCAAGCGGAACCGAAGCGCTCGAACTGGCTCGACGGCACGCGCTGGACCTCGTCGTTCTCGATATCCAGATGCCCAGGCTCGACGGTATCCGCACCCTTGAACAGCTGCGGCGCGAGCAGCCACACGTACCGGTCGCAATGCTGACCACGTTCTCCGATGAGGCCTACATTGCAGAGGCCATCACCCTCGGTGCGCTCGGCTTTTTCCTGAAATCGGATGATCCGCGTCACTTGATCGCCGGCGTCCGCGCTCTCGCAAGCGGCGGTGCCGCATTCTCACCGCGGGTCGGCCGGTGGCTGGTCCGCCAGGAAACCGGCGCCCGTTTCGGCCGCTCAACACGAGCCCACTCAACCGTGCGCGAACTGACCCGCCGACAAAGCGAACTGCTCGCCGGAATCGGGCGAGGCCAGTCGAATGCCCAGATCGCAAAATCCCTACACCTTTCGGAAGGCACGGTGAAGCAGTATCTCAGTGTTCTCTTCACAGCGCTTGGCGTCGAGAATCGTGTGCAGGCGGCGATCATCGCATACGAAGCCGACCTCCTCACAGAACGCCCATAAGACGTTGGCGGTTTCAAATGGTGGACGCAGCAGGAAATCTTCCCATCAACACGGTCATGTAGATCTGAAGACTCCCAGCTGTCAGCTGTGGCTGCTTGACTATCACCATGAACGCCTCGTTACTTTATCCTTCTGGATACAACATCGAGTTCCTCCAGATCTCTCTGCCGCTGCCGGCGCCTCCCGCCGGAACCCTGATTCGTGAACTGCTTTACACACATTTCACCGTGCTCCTTGACCCCGCGCGGCGCCTCGCGATCGCGACCGGCGTCAACATCGACGGGGATCGCCTCGTTACCGTTGACCGGGCCGACGACTGGCACCTCGAATCGCTTATCCCGGCCTACGAACAGGCCGGGGAGGGCGTCTACGCCAGAAACGATCTCGACCGCGGGCACCTCGTCCGGCGCCTGGACCCCGTCTGGGGCGACAAACCGACAGTCAGGCGAGCCAATTACGACACCTTCACTTACACCAACGCCGCCCCGCAAGCCGCAGCCTTTAACCAATCGAAACAACTCTGGCTCGGCCTCGAGGACCACGTCCTCACCTACGCACGCACCAACGGTAACCGCATCAGTGTCTTCACCGCCCCCGTACTCTCAGCCCAGGACCCGATATACCGCGGTGTCAAGATCCCACAAGCGTTCTGGAAAATCGCGGCATGGACAACGACCACGGAAGGCTCCACCGTTCTGCACGCTGCCGGATTCGTCCTCGACCAAAGCCCGCAGTTAGAAGACCTCGACCTTGACACGGTCCGCGCTCCAGCCCTCATGTACGGTACTCCCCCGCCGCTTGGACCGTACCGCACCTATCAGGTACCCATCGTGGACATCGTCGATCTCACCGGGCTCACCCTGACCGCCCTATCCGAGGCAGACGTCTACGCCCCGACCCCAGCTATCCGGAAAGACACCGACCGTCGAACGCGCTGGGTCGAACTGGGCGACCCAGCAGGAATCCGCCTCTAAACCGCACCGAATCGTCTATTACCAGCTCAGCCCCCCCTCGCACGGAGGTAGACATAAACGGTTTCGCGGCTTATCCCAAACTCTCGAGCAAGCACAGACTCCGGCACGCCAGCAGCAGCCTTCTCACGCAGCTCGGCCGCGCGGACCGTGTCGAGTGACGGGTACGACCACGGTTGTGACTTTTGGCGCTCTGTGGCGGCGTTCTGTGACCGCTATTTGGCGTATTGAACTGTATGTCCGCGTCGCTCCGGAGCCGACGTCAGCGTCTTGTATCCCATGGGCAGCTTCAAGGGGTCGTAGCAACATCGTATGAGTGAGGTGTTGTTGATGGCGTCGAGAGTGGTGTTCAAGGATCGTGAGAACTTGTTCTGGGATCGGGTCCGTGAGGGGATGTCGGCGGCGGCCGCGTGCGAATCTTTGGGAGTGAATCGCAGCCAGGGATATCGGTGGATCAAGGCCGCTGGCGGGCGAATACCCGTTCCAGCCGTGGCCTCTTCGGGGCGCTACTTAGGCCAGGAGGAACGTCTGCGCATTGCAGATCTGCGGCTTGGCGGTGCCGGCGTTCGCGCGATCGCACGGGATCTGGGACGCTCCGCGTCGACGATCAGCCGGGAGCTGCGTCGTAATTCCCACCCGACAACGCGCAGCTACCGGCCTTACGCCGCGCAAAAACGCTGCGTGATCAGAGCGGGCCGACCCAAGCCGAGCAAGCTCGACGACCGGCTGCTTGCCGCTGCCGTGGAGGAGCGGTTGCGGAAGAACTGGAGTCCGCAGCAGATCAGTGACGACCTTGCGGTCGTGTTTGCCGGCCAGGCCGAGCTGCAGGTTTCCCACGAGTCGATCTATCAAAGCCTCTACGTTCAAAGCCGTGGTTATGTCGGAGTGCGCCTGCACCGGCACCTGCGACGGGGCCGATCAGCCCGGAAACCGCGGGGCACACACCTGAACGCGGCGGGTAAAATTCGCGATAAGGTGATGTTGAGCGAGCGACCTAAAGAGGCCAACGACAGGCTGGTCGCCGGTCATTGGGAATCTCAATGTCTTTGTCAAGCGGTTTTGAGCATCGGGATCTCGGCTGGTTCCTGGTAGAGGGTGTGGTCGCGGAGCATTGCCCAGAGGACGTTGATGCGTCGCCGGGCGAGAGCGAGCAGCGCCTGTTTGTGGTTTTTCCCTTCGCGTCGCTTTCGGTCGTAGTAAGCCCTGGAGGCGGGGCTGTTCTTCAAGCTTGATAGTGCTGCGAGATAGCAAGTTCGTAACAGCCGTCGGTTGAATCGGCGGGGTCGGTGGTGGTTGCCGCTGATGCGACCGGAGTCTCTGGGGGCTGGTGCGACGCCGGCGACGCTGGCAAGTCGATCGGCGTTCTCAAAATTACGGAGGTCTCCACCGATGTTTGCGAGGAAGGTGGCGGCGAGTATGGGGCCGAAGCCGGGCATGCTCTGCAGGATCTCGGCGTTCTCGTGCTCGTTGTATCGGGCGGTGATGGTTTTGTCGAGTTCCACCAGCTCCGCGGTGATTGCGGTGATTACGGCGGCCAGGCGCGACACGAGGGTGGCGGCGACAATCTCGGTGCGCAACGTCGTTTCTTGCTCACGCGCGGCGTCGATTGCTTTCTGGGCGACGGTGGCGCTGTTGCGGCAGCCGCGGGCTTTCAACCATGCAGCCAGACGCGTTACTCCCATCCGGCGAAGCGCTCCGGGCGTCTGGTAGGTCGATAAGAGGGTGAGAGCGGCTTTGCTTTTGGAGTAGTCGAACGCGCGCTCCAGCGCGGGGAAGTACTCCAGCATGTTCGCGCGGAGCCGATTGATTGCGCGCACCCTGTCGTGGATGATGTCCAGGCGTCGAGCGGTCAGGAGTTTCAGGTCGACGCTGATCTGATCACTATCGCGAACGGGTTGGAGGTCGGTGCGCATCCGTGCCTGATCGGCGATGATTCGGGCATCTTTCGCGTCTGTCTTGCCCTCACCGCGGTAGGTCGCAGCCGCATGGTGAATGATTCTGCCCGGGATATAGAGCAGCTGCTGGCCGTGATCGACCAGCAGGGAAATCAGGAGAGCTGCGCCGCCTGAGTTCAGATCCGTCGCCCATACGACCTCGTGCCCATCGGCGATCTCGGTGACCGTGGCGATGATTTCGAGCAGCACGGTCTCGTCGTTATCTATCCGTTGGGAGAGAAGTATCTCCCCGGCCTGGTCGATCACGACGCAGTGATGCGCCCGCTTTCCTGAATCGATTCCCGCCCATACTGCTGGCATCTGAATGTTCCTTCCGTCTCGTTGATAGCAGTTTCCCTGTCGATAACCACGCCGGCACGTCCTTACCCAGCGATCAATGTCGCAATTCTCAATCAGCGGTCGAGTCATCTGCGGGCAGCGGGCGGCCATTCCCAGTGAGCCGTTTATGCGGCAAGGCGATCTCAGCCATACCCGCCACCCGAGGGTGATCGACACACTACGACAGTCCCGAAATCACCCACCACAACAACGTAAGGAAGGCGATCTGATCGTCGGATCCGCATCAGGATCGGCGATCGCGACTCTCGTTGAACGCACGACTCGGTTCGTCGTCCTGGTGCATCTGCCCAATGGCCACAGCTCAGCTGCACTCCATGACGGACTCATCAGCGCCCTGGACGCTTTGCCCGTGCTGCTACGGCGCTCATTGACGTGGGATCAGGGAACCGAGCTGGCCCGGCACGTGGACATCACCAAGGCCACCGGCGTTCCGATCTTCTTCTGTGATCCTGCCTCGCCCTGGCAGCGCGGCTCGAACGAGAACACCAACGGCCTCCTGCGCCAGTACTTCCTCAAAGGAACCGATCTGAACGCCCACAGCGCTCAGCGCCTCCTCGAAGTCGCTACTGAACTCAACGATCGGCCCCGCAGAATCCTCAAACGCAGCACCCCAGCCGACCTGCTCAGCGAGCTAGTCTCGAAGAAGGAATTAGCCCCTGTTGCTTCCACCGTTTGAAACCGCCAATCTCTTGCGGGACGCTGAGCCGGGAATGCCTTGGTGTCCTGCTGCGGCCACGGAGCGCGTGCGCGCATTTCCGAAGGCGATTAGGACTCCACAAGGAATGCAACGCGGCAAAGACCGGGAGTGTGAGCGTGGTGGTCCAGCCAGGGCCGGCCATCACAAAGCCTGAACCACCTGAGCTGATCAGCTAGGACCCCGCTCGCCATCCCAGGAACCATATCTGCGTTCAGTCGCTCGGAGCGATACCGTTGAATTCTGGGGTGGACGGTTTGTTCGCATCAGCATTTTCTCTGGGGGCTCCCATTCGTAAGACATTTGCAGTAATTTCCATGGCCGTCTTGGGCTTGATGCTCTCAGCCTGTGCTGCTGTATCGCCCGCGGCACCCGACCCGATTGACCCATTGTCGTCGGCATCCGCACCGACGGACATCATCATTGGCGCCGAGAATACGGACATTGTCGATGTGAGTGGAAACGTACTCGTCACGCTGACGTATTCCGAGGACGGCGACGCCGCCGTTGCCGCCGCCGTCGGAATCCTCGGTGAACCGACCGAGGTGCGCCACCAAGACCGAACAAACCACTATCCCGAAGTTGACGGGACTTCCTGGGGCGGATTCGACATCGTCGTCAATCGGTACCCAGCTGAGGCGTTGCTCACCGGCGAAGCGCGCTTTTATCAGCCCGCGTTTAGCGTGCAGGCCACGGCTGCGACCACGGACGCCGATGTGGCCGTCACTGCGGTCGACCTGACACGTGTCGGGGATGATTTTGACCTCGCCGCTGAAGGACAGCCCGCGAACCGCGTCCACACCGACGACGCATTCGGAATACGCTCCGTTGCGATAGACCTCCCCACGTCGTTTTCGGGGATCATTGACGATGCCGGGATAGAAATGACTTACGGTGCCATTGCCAATGCTGTCCCCGACTCAAGCACCGTCACCCAGATCGTCGCACCGGCGTACCTGTTCTCCCTGTCATAGAACCTCGACGACCTCCTAGACAAACGCACAGCAAGCGGTACGGGCCTCGAGGGCTGAAGACAGCGGCCCATCGCAGCATTCCCGATAAGGGAACCCCCTGCGCGACGGATCCGCGGCCAATCGGGTCGATTGCCGAGCGCCCAGATTCTGGGTCAGTGGGGGGACCGTAGCTGGTCGCCCGGCTGGAGCGCAGTGCCGGCTGCGCACCCGAGCTCTCCGGGCTGAAGCAGAATCTTGGGCACCTGCAACACCTGCACGCCGTCGACGTCTCGTTTCACGAGCAGGCAGTCGTCCCCATCGCCCATCGCGAAGCCGATGTCGCCGTCGACTACCGTCGCCTCGGGATCGAACGCGACCTCACGCTCACCGGTCGGCTGCGGCATCCGCTGGACGATCTCGGCGATTATGTCGTCAGCGGATGCCGCGGACGCCGCGTTTGTCAGCACCTCGACGACGAGAGCCTCCGCTCCGTCGGGAACAACGTCAACCAAGCGGGTGTCGACCGGAGGGGGGATGCGCTGTGCGTCCGGCGGGCAAGCGATGTCGTGGGCGACCGCTGTGTCGTCGCTCCATTCGCCGGGCTCCTCGGTCGCGACGCCCCAGAAATCAAACTGCGACTCAAAGCAAGCGACGTGCGGCCCTTCGTTCGGGGTGGGCTGTAGCGTCGCACGAAACTGCAGCGCTCCAACTGGTTCGCCGTGGATCGCGCCGGGATATGGTTCGTAGCCGATCAACTCGACTACGGTCGATTTCTCGGTGTCGGTGTCAGCCCAGCGGGCATAGTCATCGATCACGTCCGTCCCCTCACGGTAGAGATCCCGAGAGACGTCAGCGACTGCCTTGCGCGCCGACACTTGTGACACCGCGTCCGACGCCGGGACTGCTCCCGCGCAACCAGTGAGCGTGCCGCACACCGCGAAGGACAACAATGCGACGGTGCTCGGACGGTGTCGGTTCGAAACGGAACGGCGCACGTTGTTGATCAAACCACAAGTCGGCCGGATGTTGTTGCAGGGGGATGGCCCACATCAGCACGGCGTCAACGCCGAAGGTGAAGTCAAGCGGTGGTAATCATGTCATCGACGGTACCGCGGCCCTCGCCCGCAAGCCGAAACTTCAGCGGACAATCGCGGTAAGGGCACAATAGGTGGATGACACTTGATGAGGAGCTCAACCGGATCTTCACTGTTCGCGATCGGAATAAGATGCAGCCCACAATCGATGCGCTGCTACCAATTTTGGTGGACCACCCGGCTGACGCTCGCGTGCTGTATGAAGTGGGCGGCGCCTACGACACTGCCGGTAAGGAACAGGCCGCGCGATCGTTCTACGAACAAGCCCTCCAGGCTGGCCTCTCGGGTGATCTGCTGCGCCGATGCTACGTCCAGTACGGATCCACGCTGCGGAATCTCGGCGAGTTCGCTCGCTCGGTGGAAGTCTTCGAGCGTGCCCGACAGGACTTCCCGGACTCGCCATCGCTGGCGGTGTTCCAAGCGATCTCCCTTCATGCTTCCAGCCGCTTCGATGAGGCTGTCGCTGCGTTGCTCGAAGTGGTTGCTGAGGGTGTCAAGTCGCCAGATATTGAACGGTATAAGCCATCCATCCGCGGCAACGCCGCCTACATCCGGTCCCTCGCGACCTCCGCGCAGCCAACGAAGCAACACAACGCGTAGAAGGGTCACGGTCACGGCGTCGGCTCACTCCGGTGAAGGACGACCGGATTCCCATAGCGGGAACCCCTTACGGGAACCGCCTACGGGACAGGTGGCAGGTCACTCAAAATGTCCTGGCCGAAGGCTTAGGTTGGTTCCATACCAAGAGCGCGGTAGACCGATCCCGTCACCTCGCGGCAGCTCGACATAGATCACAACCCCTCGGCCGTCAGCATGCCCTGCAGCCCGAACGAATACGTCGTTGACGTCGGCTGCTCCTTCGACCCGCCACTGGCAGCGTCCCGGGTCCAGAAGTCCACGCGATAGCTGGACTTTTCGTCGATGTGATTGGCGTAACGTGGGTCAGCTGGAGTAGTGCGGAGGCGCATGAGATATCCGATCGTTTTGCAGATGGTCCTGGTCGCGACGTGAGTCCAGAAGTTCACGACGTATGGTCTGGCGGTCTTCGCCAGAAAGCCGTGCCACGGCCGACGCTTCGCCACCTCACTAATCAATATAGCTAGAGTAGTAATTATGGAGCCAATATCGCGGGTGACTGCACCCACCGTGGACGTGCTGAAAGTCCTCCTCAGCAGTTCGGCCCCGGTCTGGGGATTGGCCATCATCAAGGTAACCGGAAGGCTCCCGGGTAGCGTGTACCCGATTCTTGAACGCCTCGAAAGGCTCGGATGGGCGGAGTCGTCCTGGGACGTCGACACCGACCGGTCCGGTCCGCGTCGACGCCTCTACGAGCTAACGGCGCCGGGCGCAGCAGCAGCAGTCCGCACCTGTCATCAGTTCGAGGTACGGTCGCACACGCGTTTGGTGCCGGTGACGTCGTGACAAGGCTCATGGCACTTCTTGTTGAGGCGGCTGTATGGTTGAGCCCCGCAGATCGCCGGTCCGTGCGCCGCGAACAATGGACCGCAGACATCGCCCTCGCCAAGACGGAGGGCTTGTCACCGATGCTTTTCGCCGTCGGGGCACTGACCACGTCCCTGGTCGGCTGGAGGTCGCGCCTAACACCCCATTTGATGGTGGCGGCCTCGTGCCTCACAATCGCGGGCTTCACCCTGCTCGGCGCAAGTACGCTGTCCCAAGGCGGCTACCAGGCCACCACAACTTATTTCTCTTCGCAGCAACAAGCGGATGCGGAACGCATCGTCGCAGAATTTACGGCAACGAACACAGCGCCACTCCCCGAGGACAGCCGTGCCGGGGAGAGCTTTGAGGAACAGACCGCGCAGTATTGGCAGGATGTTCCCTGGCGGGCGGTGGCCGAACAGTGGGACTGCAAGGTCACCCTCGACGCCAGAGTGACACATACCCACACCGAGGTCGGCCATGCAACGGTGACGCTGGAGAGCGGCCAAATATGCGCCGACACGTCTGGTGTCGCAGCCGAGGGCGCGGCGACAGTGCTGCCGAAAGCTGTCTATCTGGCCACCGCAGCAGCATCCGCCCAATAGATGAACCACGCCGGCGTCCGCGCTGAGGTAGACGGACGGACCGCTTCCAGCGTGCGGCCCGCGCTAGCAAAGTTGGACTTCCAACTACGAACACACACCGTTGCCACCGACGGTGACATCCGAGGAGGCGATCCATTCGCTCGGACCGCGGGGGTCGTGCAGCGAACGTTTCGGTCTCGATTCCAGGAACGGCCAGCGTAATGCGCAATGCACCAACTAGTCTCTTCGGCATGCCGACAACATTGCGCACAACTGAGCCGAGGACCCGATGGGTCGTCGCGAGCCTGCTCGTAATCGTGGTCAATGTCTTGCTCTTCGGACTTACCGTCGGAGAATGCACTGATTACGCCGTGGAATCGGGTGCGGTGAGCACGTGTGCCAGCGGCCCCGTCTTGGGATACCCGGGGACGTGGGCGTTGGGGATCCTCAGCATCTTCGCATTGGCCTACTTCGCACATCGACTCTTGCGGCGGCCAAGTTCTCGTTGAGGTTCTCTTCTCAGGTACGGTCCATGCGCTGAGGTAGTAAACCCAACGAGTGTGGATGGTGCGCACCCTGGGCACTCTTCCCATAACGGGAACCCCCTGCGGGACGCTGTCGCACCAGACGACAATCAGAGCCCACAGCGGCGCCACGATCGATCGGGCAGCAAGGGAGACGATTGCGCATCCAACCGATCCGTGCGACCGTGGCGTACAGATGGGTTGGGGGACGATATGAAACGTTGGATAGTTGGAACAGCGCTAACGCTCGGATTGGCTGTTGTCGCGCTTCTGGGAGTAATCGGCTACACGGCCGTTGGCCGGGCTCGCGGGGAAAGCTGGAGCAGCTTCACCGGTCCCGAGCCGGTTTGGCCCGCAGTCGTAGGTTTCGGTGCCATGTATCTCATCCCCCTGGCCGCCGTACTGCTGGTCGTCCTCGTTGCCACTGCCGTGGTTCGCGCATACATTCCTAGGTCCACTGCCCCCAGATAGGTGTGCCCCGCAACGGGGACGTCGAGCGCGACAGATCTGGGGCCAAATCAGCTGGCGGCCGAAGGCGCTGACGTTGTGTCACAGGGGAACCCGGAGAGGGACAGCCCGTCAGATCACTCGTTGTGATCGGAGCCGAGTCTCGCGCTCCAAAGAATTACTGCGGCGGGCACCATGGTCATCGTGACCACCGCGGTGAGGGTGATGAAGATCCAGGAATTACCTCCAAGAAGCTGGATTGGTCCGGCGGCGAACTGGTCGATGACCGCCAGCGCCCACAGCATCCCGACAATCGCCAGCGCGAGCTGGAAGGCCCGACCGAACGCTCGGTTGCGCTGAGCCAATTCGCGCTCATCGAGCACCTTGCGAGGCGCGTTATCGAGCCTGTTAATGGCAAGTCGCAGAAAGATCGTTCCCGTCGCTCCAGTGACGAGGGCGAGGCTGAGAAGCACGAGGCCTAGGGAGTTTTGTGCGCTGAATGCTGCCGCTATGCCAAGGCTGAAGGTGATCGCGGGCGAGAAAGTCAGCGCGATCCGAGCGATCGGCTTCCGCAGCCACGAAGGGAGGGGACGTTGACGCGAATCCTCCAGTCGGTCCTGCATCTCGACATGCAGTTCGGCGGCACGACGGCGGGCGTTCGAGTTCGAGTCGCTCATGCGTCAAGTCCTATCGTTGGGTCGGGAGCGGGGTGCGAGCGGTATAGCTGCGCGGACATCGGGGCAAAAGGGTGAAGGGAGAAGATTGCCTCTACCGGGAGAGTGAAGTGTGTCGCGATCTGGAGGGCGAGCTCGACGGACGGTCTGTAGTCGCCGCGTTCAAGGAAGCCGATAGTTTGATGGTTGACGCCCACGGCCTCCGCCAGTTGACGCCGCGTAATGCCGCGCTCGGCGCGCAAGACCGCCAGTCGGTTATGCAACCGTTTACGTACCTCTTCATCCGCAGTCTTGCCTATCATGATGTAATCATTGCTTACTCACAATGAAACAGCAACAGTTCGAACTCCATCGTTGCTTTAATGGAGCAATCTCATGGCTAGATCCTTCGGGGAATCGCGAGATGGCGTGCCCATTTTGGTCATCGCAAACCATGCACCCCCTCGTCCCGCTGGAGTTCAGCGTGGACGCGACCCACAGTCGCTGTGCGGGCAGGGACGGCCAGCTTTGAGCTAACACGGGCAAGATCAACGACACAAAATGGCGGTTACCCTCCGCATAGCGGGAAAAGTCACAACTACTGCCTCCTCAGACCCCGCTATATATCCGTAGGCGGGACGCCGTGCGACACAGGTGTGGTACCGAAGCACCCGGTGGCCAAGTTCGCCGACGCTGTGCCACAGGGGAACCGCTACCGCGACGAATTGCGTGAACGGATCGCCACGCCTCCGACGGGAACAACGACCAGGCCGCCCGCACAGAGGAACACGATCCAGTATCCGGTGGCCAAGCTCACCCACAGCCCGATCGCAAGAATTGCGATGCTATAGACAATTCCGAATATCCAAATCCGACTTCGCGATGAGGTGATCTGAGTAGTGGACATACCTTCACGCTATCGGACACCGAACGAACGTGAAATGCCGTGCCTCGAGAAAGGTCGCGTCGCACACAGTGAATCCCGTAAGCCGAACGCCTAGCGGTCCGGAAAGGCTGACAGGGCCTTGTCCCATTCGTCGGCCGCCGAGTCAAGGTCTGCAGGCGTCACTGCGACCTCGACCCAGAACTGATCCCGGTCGTCGCTGCTCTGGCCAACAGGCTTGGTTTCGAGTGCAAAGTGCACCCTAACCGAGGTCGACTCGTCCCTATAACTGTCAACGCTGAACGCAAGATTTGGTTCGGTGAATTCGAGCGACGGCACAACCCCCGCGTCTCCAATGACGCTTACGGGAATGCTTCCATCGGCCACGCTCCGCAGCCAGGCCGAAATTTGTTTCGCTTCGAACGTCGTCAAACACGGAACGGAAAATTCCCACTCCGTGTCCGGCGCCGATATGCCCCCGCTGATGACCAGCCAGTTGTCATCCCACTCATCGCCGGCAGGGTTCGCGAACTCATATCGAACGGGCTCCAACGTCACGGACGCTCTCGTGCCCACACCCAGTTGCATGGGTAAATCCTACTGACCGCAGGTCTCGCTGAAGAGTTCGCTCACCCCTCGCAAACGTCCAGCTCCTCGGTCCCATAAGCCGGACGGTCACCGGGCACTCCCCCACCGTTCCCGCCTTCGTGGAGTTCTGCAAACTCGGGTGACGCGTTTGCCCCGCCCGACATTAAGCCCGATGACCGGACGTCATACGCACGAGGTTGAGCACGACAATAGATGTCTAGCCCATGGGTTTCGACACACTTTAGTTACGAGACAGATTTCAGAGTCGTTCCGGGCGGTGCCTCGTCGCGCATTGTTAACGCGGAGGCGAAAATGGGGCCAGTAGTGCCGGGTGAGTTCTAGCATTACTGGCCGATTTTTCGAAGAGCGCTGACAGGGCACGTCACGTCTCGACCGAATTGCCGCTGGAAGAGTCCACCCGTGACAACCTCGCCTACGTTCGAGGCGCGTATCAGCGCGCAGGCACGGCGCAGAGTGACGACACGTAATAGGGCAGGATGGATCAATGAAGACATTCACACCTCCACAGACGAATCTGCAAGCATCCAACGTCATCCTCGGATTGATGCGGATCTCTGAAATGGAGGACGAGGAGATCCGCACCCTTGTCGGCACCGCCAGGGATGCCGGGATCAACTTTTTCGACCATGCCGACGTTTATGGTGGGGCGCACGGATGCGAGAAGCGGTTCGGTGACGCGGTCACGTTCACTGCCACCGAGCGCGAGTCGATCATCATCCAGTCGAAGGTCGGCATCCGCCAGGGCTTCTTCGACTTCTCGAAGGAGCACATCTTGCGCTCGGTCGACGAGTCCCTCGCGGCGCTGAACACCGACTACATGGACATCCTGCTGCTGCACCGTCCGGACGCCCTGGTCGAGCCCGCCGAGGTCGCCGCGGCGTTCGACGCGCTGCACGCCGCCGGCAAGGTGCGCAACTTCGGCGTGTCCAACCAGACGCCGGGGCTGGTCGAACTGTTGAAGCGTTCGGTCAACCAGCCGCTCGCTTTCAACCAGGTGCAGCTGAGCATCACCCACTCGCCGTTGATCGCCCAGGGAATCGCCGCCAACATGGCGGGACTTGACCAGTCGATTGACCGGGACAACGGCATCCTCGAGTACAGCAGGCTGAACGACATCACGCTGCAGGCGTGGTCGCCGTTCCAGAAGGGCTTCTTCGACGGTGTGTTCATCGGTGACCGGGAGAACTTTGGCCCGCTAAACGATGCTCTTGACGAGATCGCCGCCGCGCACGGTGTCACCCCGACCGGGATCGCGGTCGCCTGGATTACCAGGCACCCGGCCAACATGCAGGTGGTGCTCGGGACGACCAAGCCTGCGCGGGTGCTGGAATCTGCCGCGGGCTCCGACATTCCGCTTAGCCGTGAGGAGTGGTACCGCCTTTTCACGGCGGCCGGGCACGTCCTACCGTAAGCGGGCTACCAGGCGACGTCGGCCAGGTAGGTAGGTGGCGGCTTCGCCCGCCGCTTCGTGGCCGGCGTCCCCTCTACGGGGGTGCGGGACGGCTGTGTCGGCGGCTAGAAAACGCCCTTTTGGTGCTCATGGCGAGTAGTCCGACTTAGTACGGGTAGTCCACGTTGTTGGTGTGTTACCTCGGGACATCGTGGACAGTGGATCTCATCACTTCGTGGACGTTGGGTCTCATGGCTTCGTGTGTCCTGTCTCAACGCATCGTGGACACACGATCTCATGACATCGTGGACACCCTGTCTCACAGCATCGGAGACACTGGCGCCGATGATAGTTAGGGAATGTCGAATTCTCTTTTACCCCAGACTCGTGCCGCGATCATGAACTACGACCCGACCCAGCCTCACGCGCTGTCGATTGTCGGGTTCTGCCGCTCGTTGAAGATCTCTCGGAGCGTGTTCTATAAGATCCGTGGGCGAGCTGCCCAGAAGGCTGCTGCTGCGCTGCACCCACGCTCCCGCGCCCCGAATGTCCCTGCCCGGCGTTATGGGCAGGTCGTCGTGAATGAGGTGGTGAAGATCCGCAAACAGCTCAAGACTGATGGCTGGGATTATGGTCCCCGCTCGATCTACTACGAAGCGGCTATGGATAGCGGGTTTCCCGGAGGGAAGGTCCCGTCGGTGGCGACGATCGCACGTCTTCTGGCCCGCGTCGGGCAGGTGGACGCGTCACCGAGAAAGCGACCGAAGTCGTCCTACATCCCTTTCGTGCGCGCGACGGCGATGTCCCTGTGGCAACTGGACGCATTCGAGTACCGGCTGGCGGACGGGCGAACCGTTACGGTGTATCAACTTCTCGATGACGCAAGCCGTTACGACGTGGGCTCCGACGCGTATTCGCGTCATGAGAACAGTGCTGATGCCAAGGACGTCCTCGAACGGGCAATCGCCGCATGCGGGGCACCCCAGGAAGTGTTGTCGGATAACTCGCTGGCGTTCAACCAGCTGCGCGCTGGCAGAATCGGCTCCGCGGAGATCTTTCTGGCATCGAAAGGCACCATGCCCATCAGCGGACTGCCGGGTAAGCCCACCACACAGGGCAAGAATGAGCGTTCGCACCAGACGTTGATCCGTTTCCTGGACGCCGACCGGCCGGCCACTCTCGAGCGTCTCCGTGTCCGGGTCCAGCGTTTCCGGGAGCACTACAACAACCGCCGACCGCATCAAGCCCTTGAACAAGCTACGCCGCGGGCGGCGTGGGACCTGCTCGAGCACACGCCGGCGACCGAGCCGATCCCGCTGTCGGTGCTGGAGGCGAAAGCCTCTGAGTACCGGTGGGCTCGCACACGACGGCAGTCAGACCTTCACCGGGCGTCGTTGACGATCTCCAAGACCGGAGAGGTCCTGCCCGACGAGAGCGCGCAGCCGCCCACAGCGGATCAGTCACTCGTGGAGGTCACCATGGCGAACAGGCAGGTCTATTTTCAAGGATTCCACGTCTCCCTGCCGACGACCTACGCCGACCGCACGTTCTATCGGACGATCACCGCTGACGCGTTCTTACTGACCGATCCCGTGACTGCTGAAATCGTGTTCTCGTTCCCGCTGCCGATGGTCGCGCTGAACGTCCGAGGCCGATACGTTGCCTCATATTCCATCCAGGGCGTGGGCGTGACCCACCCGACGAAACCCTGGGAACGCAAGAACGCGGAATATCAGACACAGTTCGCCCAGCGCCAGACCGATCTCCCCGCAGTGCTCGGTGCGCCAGAGCGGTAGCTGTGCACGAAGCCATGAGACCCAACGTCCACGAAGTGCTGAGATTCACTGTCCACGATGTCCCGAGGTAACACACCACCAAGGGCTACTGCTACCACCAAGGGCTACTCGCCAACGCCTTCGACCTGGCCGGGCTGATCACCGTTTCGGCAGGAAATGGCGTCTCGGCGGGCGTCGCCGTGCTCAGTGAAATCCGCCGCCACGTTCACAAGAAGGCCGCGACGGCTGCGGCCGACGAGGCCGAGACGGGCGCGAGAAACGCGGTGTCCGGCATCGATTACCTCCGCCTGGTCGAGGATCGGCACAAGGGCACCATGGCGGGCGAGCCGATCAGCTTCGCTAAAGCGTCCACCGCGAAGCGTCCCGCGGTCGTCTTCGTGCCGACCATCCAGGAGGCCGTTCGATGAGTATTGACACCCTGCAAGCGCATTATGGATTCACGCGCATGCCCTTCTCCCGTGATATTCCGCCGCAAGCTTTGCACCCGCATCCCTCGCATCGGGAAGCGATCGCCCGGATTGATTGGTGCATCAGCCAACGCCAGCTCGGCGTGATCAGCGGGGAGGTCGGCGCTGGGAAAACCGTCGCCGTCAGGGCTGCCCTCGCTCAGCTCGAGCCGTCTCGGCATCAGATCATCTACGTTCCCGACCCGACGATCACGATGCGCGGCATCCACACCCGCATCGTCACCGCGCTCGGCGGAACTCCGGCGTTTTTCTCCGGAGTGCTCGCCTCGCAAACGGCGACGCTCCTCGCGGGGGAACTCGACGAACGCGCCCGCCTGCCCGTCGTCGTGATCGACGAAGCGCACCTGCTCACCAACACCGACCTCGAATCGCTGCGCCTCTTGACCAACGCCGATATGGACACCGGCTCGCACTTCGCGATGCTGCTCATCGGCCAGCCGACGCTGCGGCGCCGCCTCAAACTCGCGGTGCTTTCAGCGCTCGATCAACGCATCTCCACCCGTTACACGATCACCGGGATGGGTGCTGGCGACACAACCGATTACATCCGGCAGCACCTCACGTTCGCCGGCCGATCCGACCCGCTCTTCTCCGACGACGCCATCCACGCCATCCACCTCGCGTCGCGCGGTTATCCACGTGCGGTGAACAACCTCGCGGTCGCCGCGTTGATCGCGACCTACGCTGCCGACAAAGCAATCGTCGACCTGGCCGCAGCGCAATCGGCAATCACCGAGAACAGCGAGTGAACCCGCGTCACGAGTGACGATGACCACGTCACCCTGACGATGAAAGCCCCGCCGGAATCCTCCGGCGGGGCTTTTTCAGACCCGGGCATCGTCACCGACGATGACGCCGCCACCGTCAAATAACGCGACGGACAACAGTCGGTGAAGACGACGACGTCGCCATGTTCAATCAGGGCAGTCCCCGCTTAGAAAGCAACGGGTATGTCAGGCGAGCCGGGACGTGTGATGTTTTTGGTGATGCTCCACAGGTTGCGGTCACCGACGCGCTCGTAGTGAAAGTTATCAACGAGGGCGTGGATGAGCGCGATCCCCCGGCCCGATTCGGCCAGCTCGTCGTCAGGCATTTCCCGAGCGACCAGTTTGATGCCGCGGTCCTCCGCGGTGTCGCTCAGTTGAGCTTCGATGCGATCGTGACTGATGCGCAGGGAGAGCGTGCAGGTTACGCCAACCCCGGTGTCGGCGTGCTGGATGACATTAGTCGCCAGCTCGATGAGCGCCGTCACGAAAGCCATCCGGTCTATCGTGTTCAAGTCCGGGTGCCGGTTTAGCTCCGCGACGACGAAATCGTGCACGTCGTTCACGTCGCCGGGCGGCGGAGTCAACCGCAGCACGCAAGCACCTTCAACCACTGTAGGCCTCCTCCGTCGAGCCGTAGCTCTTCAGCACGCGGTCAAGGTTGGACAGCCGCAACACCAGGGTTATCTGCGCGGCGGGCTGCGCGATGCGCAGGTCACCTCCCGCCTGGCGGGCACTCTTCAAACAGCCAATGACCATTACAGAAACTTAGCTTCGTCCGCGGAGTACAGCCGTCGGTTCTCGGCGCTGATCATCCACGCGTGCTGCTCCAACTTCTCAATGAAAAGGTGCAGAATATCGGCGCTGGTGGGATCTTCGTCATCGACCTCATCGTGCACGACCCTCATGTTTTCCACCGTGAGGTTCAGGCGTTCCGTGATGAGGTTGACCGCGTTTGTAGTGAGGACCTCGCCGGCGGGAAAGGTCGGCAAGTGTGCGGTCGCGGCGACGGTTTCAATGCGTCCGTCGGGCTCCACGTTGAGGGCGCGTAGGCGTTCGGCCAATTGATCAGAGAATTCACGTACGTCATCGACGATTTCGTCGAGTTGCAGGTGGAGGTCGCGAAAATTCGGTCCAACGATGTTCCAATGCGCCTGCTTGCCTTGCAGGTGCAGCGCAATCAGGTCGACGAGAACGGACTGCAAGTTCATGCGGAGTGCCTCGGAGGCGTGCATGGTGTCCTTCCTTGATGCGGAGATAGAGCTTAAAATGTGATGCCACCGCGCCTGCCACTATCGCGGTTATGCGGGTTTCAACGAACGTTTTAGGCTGTTCAAGGCCCCTTTCGATGATAAGGCCATCAACTCAAAGGCTGCACCGAGCTGCACTGCCCAAGCAGCGCCTCTGACCCGTCGAGAGAACAACTCACAAGAGGGAGCCTGAACCGTCCCGGGTTTCATGCCGCCGTTTTGTTGGCAGCTTCGATATTCATCGGGCCGTTTGTTTCAGCGTAGTAGTTGCGTTCATATTCTTCGGGCGGGATGTTCCCGAGCGCGCTGTGCAGCCGCCGATTGTTGTACCAATCCAGCCAGTCGAAGGTAAGTTTCTCGACGTCCGCGAGGGTCTTCAACGGCCCCGTCACGAAGGACGAGTTCTTCGCTACGGCCTCGTTTTAGTAGAGCCCTGTCAGCGGCCACGAGAATCGGCCCACACACGGCCACATCGGAGCCCGTATACGGCCAATAGCCGATGGCCATCTATGGGCATGTGTTTTGACCACCAGATGTTCGAAAGGCGTACCGTCACATGCGCGACCGGACATGCCTCGTCGGCACTCGCGTCCTTCAGCGCAGGCGGGACTACACGGTAACGCCCGAAGCAAATCCCGGCGGGATTCCTTGCGATTGAAGGCGAGAGTGGACAGCGACGAGCGGCTGTGCGGCTGTTGACGCACCAGCTGCGACGAGCCGCGCCATGTTCGGGGTCGTTCTTGCTGGCATGTGGAATCGGACTGTGGTGCTTTCCCGGCACCACAGTCGAGCGATACGACTGGCCGTCGGTGGGCTGGCCTCGTGGCCATATGACGCAGGCACTCCGACTCCCCATTGACCGGGCGGATTCTGAGAGTCGACGCAACACAAGCGTTGTAGTCCGGCGTATTTCCGGGCAGTTTCAGGCTATCGCGGGTTCGCTTCGGCGACCCACTCTAGATGACGTTTACCGATCAGGGCCTGACCGGAACAAACCGTGCCCGGCCAGGTCTTCGCGAAGCGTTGGCCGCATGCCGAGCCGGCGACACCCTCGTCGTGACCAAGCTCGACCGTCTGGCGCGCTCGCTTCGCGGCGCGAAAGACATTTTCGATGATCTCACCCTTCGTGAAGTGAAGTGAAGTGAAGTGAAGCTCAGCATCGGCGGTTCCGTTCACGACCCCACCGACTCAGTTGGAAGGCTCCTCTTCAATGTGCTCGCGATGGTCGCTGAATTCGAGGCCGACCTCATCCGAGCTCGCACCCGCGAAGGCATGCAGGTCGCCAAAGCGGCTGGCCGGCTCCGCGGCGAGCAACCCAAACTGTCCACGGTTCAGGAGAAGCACCTGGTCGAGGTCTACCAGCGCGGCAATCACACTACCGCGCAGATCGCTGAACTCTTCAGCGTCGCCAGATCCAGGGTCTACCGGGCAATCAAGCGTGCCGGGGACACCGCCGTCTGAACGTGCGTCCTGCAGAGAAGTAGGGGTAAACGGGCGTTTGTGCAGAGAAGTACGGAACAGCCGGTGTTCACACGCGCCTGCACAACCCTGAAAACACCATGACCGTTGTGCAGACGACTTCGGAAAATGACAAACGATAAGTGGCGTTGTTTTGGCCGCGATTAGTGGCCGATGAGGAACGCTTCCCGCGCGGCGTCGACGACCTCGGGCGTGAGCGTCTGGAGGCCGTTCACTGTGTGGACGCGTTAGGTGAGGAACCGATCGACGAGTTGGAACTTGCCGCCGGTGATGCGGACGGTCACGACCGCGGTCGCGTACGCAATGCCACCGTCGTTTACCTCGACTGAGGGAGGGAGCCGTTGCGGGAGTACGGCGGTGAGTTCTTCAAGCGTTAAAGGGCGGTACTCGTGCGCGAATCCGCTTGAGCTGCAGAGCTGCGGATAACGGGCGAAGCGTTTCTTGATGCCGGGCATTCCTATCTGTTCGAGGCCGGTTGTTTTGCGACGGTCAGCTTCGTTGATAATAAGCAGCTCGGTCCAGCCTTTGGAGCGGGATTCTTCGTGCACGTAGGGATCGAGGGCACCATGCTCGGGATAGTCGAATTGCGCATTTGGAGTCGGTGGGACTTCCCCGCGCTGATCCCGACGAGGCCAACAGGGCCCTGCAGGATGTTGGATATTAGTTCGCGGTGAACAGTCGGAATGACCATGAGGTGAGGGGCGGCGGTACAGTGCTGTGGCCATGTGTCAGACTTTATTGATGCACTCATTTTCTACTGAAACACCTGCGGCCAGCGCAGAGCTTTTGGCGCGAGCGTTCGCGGCGACGGCGCGTATGTCGTTGATTACGGACGCGCAGCAGAACATTTTGCATGTGGGTAATTCCTTCACCACGATTACGGGATACGGCGCCGACGAAGTGCTCGGCCGCAACTGCCGCCTGCTTCAAGGCCCGGGTACAGATCGTGCAGTCGTCGCCACTATCAGCGCCACATTGTGGGCCGGAGACGCCTTCGAGGGTGACATCCTGAATTACCGTAAGGACGGATCGCCGTTTTGGAACGGTTTGAAGGTCACACCGCTGCGAGGCCCGGCAGACAAGATCACTCACTACGTGAGTACGCAAAGTGACATTAACACCCGTCGAGCGTTCCAAGACACTCTGCGCTTCCAAGCGCTGCACGATGTTGTCACGGACCTGCCTAACCGCCGCTACCTTGAGCAGCACTTAGCGCGGGACAGGGCAGACCTGGACGCGGGTGTCACGGCCGTCGGTCTGATCAATATTAACGAATTCCGTCGCATCAACGACCAAGTTGGACTTCGCGGAGGTGACGAGCTTTTACGTGCCCTGGGTCGCCGGCTTCGCAATTTGGCCGGTGACGGGGTTTTTCTGGCGAGCCTGAAAGGTGATGAATTCGCCGTCGTGATCGACGACCTCGGTTCGCCACGCGATAGTGCAGATATTGACGATCAGCTCGAAGTGGTCCTGCGTCGGTTGCACGAAGCCGTTGAGCGCCCGTTCCAAGTGCGGGGGCAAAGCGTGAGCGTCAGCATCAGCATGGGAGTCGCTTTTTGCCCGCGGGATATTGACGACACTTTAAACTGTTTTCGTGACGCCGAGGCGGCGTTGAAAACGGCTCAGAGATACCGACACGATCGTAAGCGCTGGTGGTATGTGGCACCGCCGGTTTCCGAGACCGGCACACAGGCGATAACCATTTTTACGACGCCGCGTGCAACGCAGGCGGAACGGAACGTGCAGAACCAACGCTTCGAAGACCATCGGTGGCGCCTCTTCAACGGAGGATTGTCTATGTACATGCAACCCGTCATTGACTTGCGCACCGGAGATTTAAGCCGAGTAGAGGCTCTAGCGCGACTAATACTTGTCGATGGCACCGTCGTCGGTCCCGACCAGTTCCTTCCCTCACTCGACGATGCTGGCCACGATGATCTGTTTCGTCTTGGTCTTGACGAAGCATTAGGCTGCCTCGCACGTTGGGACAGGGAAGGGCTGTCAACCCGGGTCTCGGTCAATTTGTCTCCGTCAACGCTTTACGACTTGAACTGTACCGGCTGGGTAAAGAGTGCCTTGGAACGCCACAACATAAATCCGAACCGCCTCTCGCTCGAGCTGCTAGAGACGGAGTCAGCGAAGTCCGCAGTGCAAATCGTTGCAATCAACGACCTGCGAAAACTCGGAGTCGGGTTGGCTCTTGATGACCTGGGTTCCGGTCATGCAACTCTAAAGCGTTTGTCAGACTTGCCTTTCGACTCGATCAAGCTGGACCGCGGCTTATTCGCGAGCCTGAATAATCGTCCGCTGGAGACACTCAGCATGCTCGCCACACTCACACAAATGGGACGCGATTTCAAAGTCGACGTCGTAGCGGAGGGCCTTGAAGATGCCCGCCTCGCTGAAGCTGCGGTCATACTCGGGGTGCCATTGGGCCAGGGATACTTCCTTGCCCGACCGATGCCCGCCTCGTCGATACCCGACTGGGCCACGGCACACAAATTCCCCCTGAGCGCTGGTAAGGTAACGACCGCACTTGGAGCACTGGCCTACCATTGGAAATTTCTGCGTTGGGAATCACCGCATCCGCTGCCGCTATCGGCATGTCCGCTGACCGACTTTATGCAACGTCACACGCCGCACACCAGCCGAGCGACCGCTTTGCACGTGCAACAACACGAGCCCTTCAACGAGCCATCGACGGATGGTCAACAGCTGCAGGAATGGCTGATCGACTTAGTGCAGGACCACATCACAGCAGCGGTCTGAACACCGTCGCCCAGCGCCACTGAAAATGCTCACCCCACGTGCGCCAGCGGCACCAACAATCCAACGCTTCACGACCTGCCCTCACCCCACCCTGACGGAGGGCATCTTTGATGATCTAGGCTTGAAGCATGATGGGGGAGCATAGTGGGGCATCGCAGGCGCAGGCGCAAGCGCAAGACGCGACGAGCGTTTCGTGACTGGGCCTTCCGAATAAGCCACTCCCGCGCCGCGCCTATCTGGGCTTGGTCATTCGTGGTTGCCATGGCTGCCATCGCAATCTTTCTGGTCTGGGTAGCCATGATGCGCTAAGTTACACACCAACTCGCCGGACTATCGCTACCACCAAGGGCTACTCGCCACACCACCAGGAATTCTGGGATCTCGTCGGGCAGGGCATCTCGAGCGAAGAAGCTGGCGAGCGAGCCGGCGTGTCGGCGCCGGTCGGGACTCGCTTCTTCCGCCACGCTGGCGGTATGCGAGATGTCAGCAAGGACCCGCTTTCAGGAAGATTTCTGTCTTTCAGCGAGCGTGAGGAGATCGCGATCCTGCGTGCACAGAACGCTGGAGTTCGACAGATTGCGTAGGCGTTGAGTCGGTCCCCATCGACGGTCTCACGCGAGCTTCGGCGCAACGCGGCCTCACGGGGCGGCAAGCCTGAATACCGCGCCACGAGCGCCCAGTGGCACTCCGACCGCCCTACGTGTCAGGGTTGGGTGAGGCCAGCACCTCAGAGCAAGTCCACCGTCTCACGTAGGGCGAGAACCAGGAAACCCCGAACATGACCAGCCCTTCTCCGTCCGCTCTGCGCGACGATAGACCCATGACCAACACCAGCCCGGGCCCCCGCGCCGGAGGCCCGAAATCACGGCGAACATTCACCCCGGCCCAGAAACTCGACCTCCTCGCGGGCTACGAAGACGCGGTCCTCCGCAACGGGGGCGGCGCGTATCTGCGCAAGGAAGGCATCTACTCGTCACAGATGACCGAGTGGCGCAAACTGCGCGATGCCGGTGTTCTCGCGGGCAGGAACCCGGGCGAGAAAATCGGCCGGTTGACACCCGAGCAGGCCGAGATCGCGCGTCTTCGCCGGCAGCTCGCGGTCACGCAACGACGTTTGGGAATCACGGAGGTCGCCCTGGGGATCATGGGAAAAGCACACGAACTCTTGGAAGAGATCTCCAAGGGTTCGCACGACGACACCCCGCCCAAGAGACGCTGATGGCCACCTATCGGGCCCTGATCACCGCGGACGTCCCCACCCGGGCCGCCGCAACTTTGGTCGGGATCCCGCGGGCGACGGCGACGAGGAAGCCTCGAACGACACCACTCCCGGCAGCGACAGTCGTGCCGGCGAACAAGCTCGGCCCCCTCGAGCGGGCACGGATCCTCGATCTGGTGAACTCGCCTCGGTTCGTGGATCTGCCTCCGATTCAGATCTACGCGCAGCTGTTGGACGAGGGCGTGTATCTTGAATATTCGTTCTCCTGGGGGCCAGCGTTATTGACCTTCGGGGCCACTGATCAAAGTGCTGAGTAGCGTTCTCGGGGGCCACCAAATATTTCCGTTAGGGGCCATCTGCTTAGCTCCTTCCGCTGCGTGTATTGGCACGCAGCGGAAGGAGTAGTTAGCAATGGTACGAAGGATCAAGGCGAAGCGGGTGCTCGAACTCCGCGCCGAGGGCATGACGGGGCGCGCGATCGCACTCGCGGAGGGCATGTCGCGCAAGAGTGTGCTGGCGGTGTTCGATGCCGCTGACAAGGCCGGCATCGGCCGCGACGGCCACGTGGGCCGCAGCGATGCTGAGGTGTATGCGTTGCTGTTCCCGGGGCGCGGCGAGCATGAAAGTGTCTTTGTGCAGCCCGACTGGGACGGGGTGCACAACGAACTCGCCAAGGTCGGGGTGACGCTGAAACTGCTCCACGGCGAATACATCGACGGGTGTGCTGCGAAGAAGCAGCCCTCGATGGGCTACGACCGATTTTGTAAGGCCTATGCCGCGCATACTCTGATCACAGGAGCGGCGTCCCGGGTGGGCCATAAGGCTGGGCAGACCATCGAAGTCGACTGGTCGGGCCCGACGATGCAGCTGATCGACCCGGTGACGGGAGAGATGTCTCGGGTGTATTTGTTCGTGGCGTGTCTGCCGTTTTCGAGGTATGCGTTCGTCGAGCCGGNCGCCAAGACACCTGGCTGCTGGCCAACGTGGCGATGTTTGAGTGGTTCGGCGGGACGGCTCCCCGGATCGTGCCCGACAACCTCAAGACCGGGGTGATCAAGCACCCTCGCGAGGGCGAGATCGTGTTGAACGATGCCTACCGGGAGCTGGCCGCGCATTACTCAGCAGCGGTGCTCCCCGGCAGAATTCGCCGCCCGAAAGACAAAGCGAGCGTCGAGAATACGGTGTCCCACGTGGCCACCTGGGTGATCGCTGGCCTGCGCAATCAACAGTTCGCAACCCTCCCTGAATTGCGGGTCGCGATCCGGAAGCGCATGGACGCTTATAACCGGGAACCGTTCCAGAAACGGGCTGGCTCTCGCCTGAGCGTGTTCCAGACGGAGGAGAAGTCACTGTTGCGGCCGCTGCCGTCGGTTCCTTTCGAGATCAGCAGGTGGGTCATGGGGCGCCGGGTTCAAAAGAACGGGCATGTGGTCTGGGAGAAGAATTTCTACTCCGCCCCCTACGCGCATATCGGGCAGGGGGTCGATCTGCGCATCACCACCCAAGTGCTGGAGATCTATCGCAACCACGAGCGCCTCACAAGCCACCTGCTGCTCCCGGAGCATGTCATCAACGAATACCGGACCAACGATGCCGACCAGCCTCAGGGCGAGAAATACCGGGAGTGGGACGCCGTCAGGATCCGGGCTTGGGCGACGCGTGTCGGCCCGAACATGGTGACCGTCGTGAACAGGATCTTTGAGGCGGTGCCGGTGGAGGAGCAAGGCTTCGATGCCGCTCTCGCAGCGCTGCGACTGAGCCGCCGATACTCCAGCGAGAGAGTGGAAAAAGCGTGCCAGATCGCCCTCGAAGGGCGTATTCGCTCACCCCGATATGCGCACTTGCGGCCGATCCTAGAGACCGGACAAGACAAAGCAAGCACCCGCAGAATACCGCGCTTCGAACCGACAGAACCTGAAACGGGCGGCTATGTCCGCGGCGCCGACTACTACGCCGGAGGCGCACGATGAGCCGCATCGACATCGAGACCAAACGCAAGCTCCGCGAGATGGGCGTGACCACCCTGCTAGACGCGTTCGACGCCCAAGACGACACCCTGACCCTCGGCTTGGCGTTCGAGGAGAAAATCAAACTTGCCGTCGATGACGCCCATGCCTCCTTCACCCAAACCAAGGTCGAGGGGCTGATCCGCCGGGCGAACCTGCGATATCCCAACGCCGACCTGCGACGCCTGGACCTGGTCGAGGAACGCGGCCTCGACCGGTCGGTGATCGCTGGACTGGGCACGTGCTCGTTCATCGACCGGCAGCAAAACGTCGTGTTCCAAGGATTCACCGGGTCGGGAAAATCGTATCTGGGGTGCGCGTTAGCGAAGGCCGCGTGCCTGCACCGAGTGCGGGCGCACTACATCCGGATGCCGGAGCTCGAAGAAGCTTGGCAGCTGGCCCGCGATAAACCCGCCGGGACGACCAAGTTTCTGAACAAGTACACCGCGTTCACGCTCTTGGTGATCGATGAATGGCTCCTCGACGAACCCGACGAGAGCACCCGCAGCATGCTCTTGGAATTCCTCGAGCGACGCTACGACGAAGCATCAACGGTCTTCTGCACCCAATACGCCCAACGTGATTGGCACCAGCGCCTAGGTTCCGGGGTTCACGCCGACGCGATTATGGACCGCATCGTGCACAACACCATCTGGGTCGAGACCGGCGGCCACAACATGCGAGAACACACCGCCGGCCTGGTCACGGCCTAACCCGTCGCGCGGTCGGAGGAAAGTGGCCCCCGACCGCGCGTCAGCCCGGCATCTCCAGGCAATACCGGTGGCCCCCGAAGGCAATATCGGACGGCCCCCAAGCCCTCAAATACTCAATCTCGCGTCGATCTCAACGATCTACCGGATTCTTGCGGAGAACAGGCAAGTCAGGGAACGCCGCCGCCTAGCGAGGCATCCGGCACGGAAGGTCCCGGAACTCGTCGTTACAGCCCCCGGAATGGTGCTCAGCTGGGATATAACGAAGCTCGCTGGACCCGTCAAAGGCAAGTACTTCGACTGCTACGTGATGATCGATATCTTCTCGCGTTATATCGTCGGCGCCGTCGTCCACGCCTCGGAATCGGCGGTCCTCGCAGCTGAGATGATGAGGACGACGTTCGGGATCCACGGGACCCCGCAGGTCGTCCACGCGGACCGAGGAACATCGATGACGAGCAAGACCGTCGCGGTGTTGCTGTCAGATTTGGAGGTCACGAAGTCGCACTCGAGGCCTCGCGTCAGCAATGACAACCCCTATAGCGAAGCGTGGTTCAAAAGCCTCAAGTTCGCGCCGGTGTTCCCCGAAAGGTTTGGGTCCCTGACTGATGCGAGGGTCTTCATCGCGGCGTTCGTCGAGGGCTATAACCACTCGCACCGTCATACAGGCATCGGGTTGAATACGCCCGCTGACGTTCACTACGGCCTCGCGGTCGGCAAGGCTGAAGACCGCTCCGCGGTCCTCGCCCAAGCCAGGCTCTCGACACCGGAGCGTTTCGCGACGGCCCTGGATCCGAAGATCTTGGCGTTGCCGGACTCGGCGTGGATCAACCGGCCGGTCGAGGATCCCGTCGCCGCAGAAGGGATCACACAACTAGCTGCGTAAACTCACGCTGGCCTCATTCGCCTTGACAAATTCCGCCGGCGCGCCTGCCGACCCAAAACTGCCAAGCTCGTGGGCAGCCCTCAGTTGCGCGAGTACGTGCAGTCGCGGTTGGATGGAGCGGTCACCCGGGCTGACGGCACGCCCGCGGCAGCGCCTGGAATTGGTGCGTGGAATGGACGTCGTCACGGGCCACGCAAGGATCGGCGCTGGACGACCGCGTGGAGCCCGGAACAGATCACAGGTCGGCTCAAGATCGATTTCCCTGAAGATTTGAGCATGAGGATCTCGCACGAGGCGATTTATCAGGCCCTCTACATCGTGGGGCCCGGCGCGCTGCGTCGCGAGCTGACCACTGCCTTGAGGACCGGGGCGATCACTGAACCGTACCGGGTTTCATCCCGCCGTTTTGTTGGTCGTGACTTTCAGCCATCCGCTCGGTGGTGATGTCCACCGACCAACCGCGTAGGAAAGCTCATAATAGTAGGCCGTGTCAGGGGTCAGGGAGCAGGTGGTTACGCGGGTTTGCGCGTTGGTGCTCTGTGTGGCGCCGGGAGCGCAAAGAACATACTCGTACGCAGTTGACGTGACGGGCACTGGCGTGCGGGTTGATGCTGTGGCGCCGCTGCCAAGTTTTCCCGAGTCGGTGGAGCCCCAGCAGGTGAGGGTGTTGTTAGTGATGGCGCAGGTTTTGTAGTCGCCGGCGTCGACGGTTTTGGTTGCGCTCGTTGCTGGAGTGAACACCACGACTTGGGGTGTTACCTGGATGGTTCCAGTTGTGTCGGACGCGTCATAGCGGTTGTTACCCCAGCAGTTGACGGAGTCGGTTGTGGTGGCGCAGGTGTGCTCCCTACCGGCGGAGATCGTAGTGAATTGGTACGAGCCACTCACGAGACCGGGCGTGCTCTGACTGGTTTGGGTACCGTCGCCGAGCTGGCCGAACGTGTTGTCTCCCCAGCAATATGCGGTTTCATCCGTTGTGAGGGCGCAGGTACTCTCGAAGCCAGCTGTGATCGTGGCGAAGTTGTTAATGCCGCCTGTCACGGCTTTTGACTGCAGACTTACCGGTACCAAGCTGCCGCTGCCGAGAACCGGTACCGAGCTGTCGCTGCCGAGTTGTGTCGAATTATTATTCCCCCAGCAGTGGGCCTCTCCGCCTGCGATGGCGCAGGTGTGTTGGCCCGAGGTATCGATATCGGTGACGATGCCGGTTTCCGTCACGCTACCGGTAACAGCAACCGGCGTGCTGCTGCCGCTCATCAGACCGTCACCCACCTGCCCTGAGTCGTCGTTTCCCCAGCAGAAGGCGGATCCGTTAGATACTGCACAGGTCGTGTTACTGCCGGTGGTAATAGCGGTAACGGTCCCACTCAGGCCTGAGATTGCCGTCGGTGTCATGTGGTCAGTAGTCGTGCCATTTCCTAACTGCCCATCCGCGTTGGCTCCCCAGCAGTAGACGGTGCCATCGGCGAGGGCACAGGTGTGAGCGTCTCCCACGCTGATGGCGCTCACATCGTTTAGGAGGCCCGCGACCTTGACGGGAGTGGTCGTATCCGTAGTCAAACCATCTCCTAACTGCCCGGCGGAGTTCGCTCCCCAGCAGTACGCGTTGCCAGCGGCAACGGCGCAACTGTGTTGATACCCCACGACGACGTCGGAAATTTCCGCCCGGACCGCCGGATCGCCGGCGTCTGTGACGGTCAACCCCGTTCCGGAATACAGCGTGGTGGGCTCGCTACCATCCGCACTCAACGAACGCTGAACTGTAAAGCTCGCGGTATCGGCAGGGACAGGTGCTGGTGCAGCAGCCCAGTCGAGGTCAACCGCGGTATTGCCTGTCGTTATCGTCGGGGCCGCCATCGCGGCGAGGGTGGCGGTGGTGATGGTGTTGTCGGTGATGGAACTCTGCGCGGTGAAGTCCGCCCCGCTTCCGAGCATCGGCGTTGCCGTGACGATCAGCAACGCGCCGATAGCGGTGAGGGCCGCTCGGCACGTGCGGCGCAAGGTGGACTTTGCGGACTTCGTCATGCAGATTCCGTTCTGTTGGTGCGTTTGGTGCGTCGAGTATGGCGGCTGACTAGGTGACAGGCAGTGTCAGACCGAGCTGCGGTCGGCCACTGTGGTTCCACTGGACTCGGCGAATAACTCAGCGATGAAGTCGAGTTGATCCGCTGCGGGACGCGGCGGGACCGCGACATCCGTTGGGGTGGAAATGTCGGGCCCGCTGCCGACGGCGGGTTGGTCGGCGCCGTGTGGGTCAGCTGCAGCCTGAGCGTCGTGCTGCGAGTCGGCGCGCCTCGATCGCGCCGCGCCGGGCAGGGGCAGTATCGCTAGTCCGCCGATGACCGCGAGGAGGGAGATACGTGCGGGCAGCGTTTCAAGGCTGTGCAGCACTCCAGCCAACGGTTGGCCGACGGCGCCGGTAACAACACCCACCACCATGCTCTGCACAAGCGGGGTGGTATCAGCACTGTTATTGGCGTCGCCCTGTGTGGTGGCCTCGTCACCGTTCACAGCGATGATGCGATGGGTGACAAGTGCGCCGGAGTCATCGTTTATGGTGATAACCGCGTTAAGAACAAGGTCGTCACCAGTCGGCGGCTTCAGCGTGATGATATCGCCGAGCATATAGGTGGGCTCCATCGACCCGCCAATTACCCGCACCATGTCTTGTCCCGAAACCCAGGTGAAGACGGCCGGTCCTACTACTAGGACGACGATCCCCGCGATCAACACAGCCCGTCCCGTACCGAGCACCCTGCGCAGCACGACTCTCGGATGACTGGGGCGGTGGCGCATAGGGAAGTCCTCAGTGCTAAGGGAAGGGTAGAAGGTTTCGCCAGCCAGCCAGCCAGCATGTCGCGGTCTCTGGCTGATGCCGGTAAGGCTGTCGCGCAAGCATGGACCCACCGCCCACGGCGCCGCCCTGCGGGCCCTGATGACCATGACGGCCAACAGTGCCCGCAGGGTGAGGTCCTCGTGAGCGCGGATGGCTCGTCGGACGGGACTCGCACGGTGTGAGATGAGTGATAAAAAACGTGAACGAGGTCACACCTACATGTTTTCCGTCAGTGCGGCAGCGGTGACGCGAAAGACTTACGGCTGCGGCTGCTGCTGTTTGGCGTCGATGACGACGTCGAAGCCCACTTCTGCACCCTGAGCAAGGTCGCCCGCCTTGGAATTGAGCGCAACGGTGACAACCGTCTCTCCCTCCTGATTTTCTCTGTTTATCGGGGCGGCGACAGAACCGGCATCTTCTAATGCTTCGTTGAAGGTGCTCAGGTCGTTGAGATGGCCGGTTATGTCGAGCCCGTCCTCATCCGTGATGGTTACGTCGAACCATCCGAGCACCGCCGTTGTAACATCGGCCGCGGCAGTTTCGCCGGCGTCGACGGCGGCGGGGTCAGTGATCGCGACATTGTTGGCGGTGGCATAGCCTTGGGCGGCGCGGGCGGCGACGCCGGCGGCGGCGGGAACCGTGGCGGTAAGGTCGGTGATACCCAGGTCGTAGTCGAAAGCCACCGTGCCGGCGTTTTCGAAGCTGAGCGTCTTCGTGCTGCCGGTCGCTCCGGGCAGCATGTCCTTGACGTCAAAGGCCCTGTTGTTCGATTCGTCAACCGTCAGCGTTGCAGTCGTGAAGGTGTTCGATTCGACGCGGTCCTGGCTGGTGAACAAAGCGGTAGTGCTGAGAAAGCCGCCGGCGCCGATGGCTACGGCTGCCCCGCCAGCGATGACGGCAAGAGTGCGGGGGCGCAGACGTCGCGCAACGGAAACGGTTGTGGTGATGTCACTCATGATTTACCTTTTTTTAGTGTTGTGAACGGACGTATTCGGAACTGTGTCAAAGACACAGGAAAAGTTTTGGCTGGCCTGATTGGTGCAGCTCGCCGCACAGATCAGACCAGACGGGTCAGACCTGGCGGGCGTTGAGGATGGATTGGAAGGACACTGTGGCGCCCTGCGCGTCATTGCCGACGGAATCTGACACCATCACGTCGTAGGTGAAGGTCAGCGCGCTACCGGCCGGGATCCTCAGCGCCACGGTGTTGGGCATGGCGTCGAGGGCGCCGGAAGCGACCAGCATGGTGGCAGGTGAGGTGTCAGTGGAGGTGAACAGCCGCGTCACGAACCACGAGGCCACCGAAATTCCGGTGAGCGCCGCAGTACTGACGGTGACCTCGATGTCAAAGTCGGTGGGATTGGCGACGGTGTAACGCAGGGCAGGGCGGGTCTCGTTCGGCAGCAAGTTCACGATCGAGGTGTCCTGGTTGAACTGCAACCCGGAGATTTTTACCAGGGCGCAGGAATCCGCTGTAGTGACAGTGCCAACGGTCATCGCGGCGGTTGCTGAAGCGGTGCTGGACTGCGCAGCCTGCGCCGGAGTGAAACCCACACCGGTCAACATCGCTACGACACAAGCAACGGTCAGCACCGAGCCAACAGTCCGAAAGTCGCGTCGGCGAGAGCTCACGGCCACGGCGACAAACCCGGCGACCAACAAGCCTGCAGCGATGAGGGCGATACCGTCGCCGTTAAAACCAGTTGCGCCGAGTGCGTGAGCCGCCGGCGCGCTCACTACGACAACCGAACATGTGTTATCCAAGGTGGTTCAAGCCGTCTCCCCATCAGATGCTGATTTCACGCAGTACCAAACCAACACGTCAACCGCCGCCCCGGTGGCATAAAGATGAATCAAAATGTTGTGACACACACCACGCAGTTGCGCGCACGTATCAGAATGCCAAATCAGAATCAGGATTCACGGCAGATTTCGGCCCAGCAACTACAGGATTAGCCCAGTTTTTTGGGCTCTCCTGACGCTTCCGTGGGTTAAACCCGGCCCGGGAGGACCGGTTTGTGCCCGCCGAGGCTGAGCATCGCGAGGGCGATCAGGGCGTCGGGTGATGTGAAGCCGAACGCGATGCGGGTCATGAGGCGGATCTTGGTGTTCATGGATTCGACGCGGCCGTTGGAGAGGCCGTGCTCGATGGACGCGAGGATCGCGGTGCGATGCTTCACGATGCTTTTTTTTGCAGTTTCACGAACGCCGGGATCCGGCAGCGGCGAGCCCAGCTGACCCACTTGTCCAAAGCCTCAGTGGCGTCGGTGAGAGGGAGTTTGAAGATCACGTGGAGGCCTTCCTTCAGGTAGTAGGCGCGCGCCAGTCGGGGGTCGGTCTGCACGATCCAGGCGAGCTTGGTTTGTTGTTTCTCGGTGAGATTTTCCGGGTTCTTCCAGAGCGCGTAGCGATAGTTCTTGATGCCGGCCGCTCGGGCGCTATCGGGTCGTGGTGGGGCGTCGGCGGCAGGCCGGCCACCGCCGCGGCGGGTCTCGTTTTGCCGGGCGGCTATGCGGGCTTCGTTCCACGCGGCCCGGCGGACGTCGTCGAGGGCTTCGGTAGCCCATTTCACGACGTGGAACGGGTCGGCGCAACGAACCGCGTTGGGTGCGCGTTCCTTGACCACACTGGCGATCCAGGCTGCGCCGTCCGCAGAAACATGCGTGATCTGGGCTGAGCGTTCCGGCCCCAACGCGTCAAAGAACGTTGCGAGGGTGGCTTTGTCCTGGCCCGGCGCCGCCCAGACGAGGCGGCCGGAATCGTGGTCAACAACGCACGTCAAATACTTGTGGCCGCGCTTGTAACTGATCTCGTCGATGCCGATCCGGGTGAGGCTGGCGAACTGGTCGAACTGCTTCTCAGTGTCGGCCCAGACCCGGGTAATGATCGCGCCGACGGTGTGCCACGCGATGCGCATCAGCACGGTGATGGCGGTCTTGGAGGTTTGCGTGGCCAGCCACGCGACCTGGTCGTCGAAGAACAGCGTGTGTCCGCTTTGATGCCGAGCCCACGGGACGGCGGCGACGGTGACCCCGTGCACCCGGCAGCTCACCCGGGGCGCGGCGGCTTCTAACTGGATTTGTACTGAGCCTGCGTCCAGGGACCGCCAGCGGCGACGCCCGTCACCGGCGTCATAGCGGGGGCAACGTTTCCGGCAGGCCCCGCAGCGGTTCCGCATCGAGGCCGTGGGGCGTACTGACGCGACCAGAATGCCCGTTTCCACGTCGAGATCGACGGTTTCGACGATGGTCTTGTCGACTCCGAGCAGAGTTCGCCATAGTGTTGAGTTTTGCACGCCGCTTTTCCGATCCTAAGTTTCTTGCCTTTGACAGTTAGAAACCTAGACGCAGAGCGGCGTGCACTCGTTAAGGCGCTCGGAAACCACCCACGGTTACGTCAGGAGAGCCGTTTTTTGTCCCCAATAGTGGGCGTTGCCCCTGTGATGGCTGCGTGGAACCTTAGTCTGAGTCCATGGGGACAGATCAGGCACGCCGCGGCACGGGTCGGGCCCTGCTGGAGTTTCAAGGCGTTGTGTTCGGGGCCCTGGTGGTCGTCGGCTCGGCGGTACTGCTCAGCCAACCGGCTGACCTTGATCCGCTTCTCTACGCCGCTGGCGCCGGCATCATCACCGTGATCACTGTAATCACTGTGATCTGGCACAACCGACCGGGTCTGCAACGTTTTGCGGTGCTGCTTCCGCTTCTTGACCTGCTCGGTATTCGGTTCACCGCGCACGCGGAAGGCGCAACGCTCTCGGGCGGCGCCTTACTGCTGATTCTGCCCATAATCTGGATCGCATACTCGTTCGGCATGCGGGGCGTACTGGCTAGCGTCGCCCTTCTCCTGGTCACAAGCCCGGTCGGACTCTTGCAGGCCTACAGCGGAAACATGGAACCGGGCAATTTCACCCGCATCGTGGCCTACCCGCTGACGCTGCTGATTTTGGCGGGGGCTGCAGGAGTGTCGGGCGTGCGCATCCGTCGAAAAAAGGTGCAACTCGCAGCGCAGACCGCCCTCACCGAGCAAGCGGTGCGGGCCCGCGACGACCTGATCGAAGCGGTCACGCACGAGCTGCGCACACCACTCACATCGATTCTGGGCAATGCCGAGCTGGTGCTGCACACAAATGATGCCCAAGCTGTTGAGCGGCGCGCCGGGGTAATCGTGCGCAACGCCGAGCAGATCAGCATCATTCTCGCGGACCTGCTCCTTGCACGCAGCACCGGCACTGCAACGCCGGGGCTGCACATCACGTCCACCAACGTGAGCGGGCTCATCGCGACGTGCGTCGCGGCACGAAGCACAACAGCCGATGCGCGCAGCGTGTCGATCGACGTGATCATCCCTGACACACTCTGGGCCGACGTCGACTCCAATCGTATTCGGCAGGTATTCGACAACCTGCTGACCAATGCCATCAAATACAACCGGGTCGGCGGCACGGTAATCGTGAGTGAAACCCGCACAGTCACCACGGCAACCTTCGCCGTCACTGACAGTGGATGCGGCATAGTCCCCACCGACCATGCACGCGTATTCGAGCCGTACTATCGCACCGAGTCGGCGCGGCTCTCGTCGCAAGACGGCTCGGGGCTGGGCCTGGGCATCAGCCGTGACATTGCACGCGAGCATGGCGGCGACCTGCGCCTAGTCGAGTCATCGACGCGCGGCAGCAAGTTCGAATTGATCCTACCGCTCGCACCTGCAGGTCACACGGACACCGTGGCACCGTCAGTGCACGGGAATGAGCCCAGTGTTGCGTGAACCCGTGAAACAACATTTTTCTTGTTCTTATGTATTGGAGCGGTGTGGGTAGCGTGAGCGGACAAAGCAAACCGGGGGTTCGCGTGAATACTGATCGCATCGCAGTCGTCATCGAGGACGACGCTGATGTCGGCGAAGTGATCGAGGCGATCCTTGTCCAGGCCGGCTTCAACGTGAAGCTCGCCAGCACCGGCGCTGAAGGTATCGAGCTCGTCCGAGTTCATGCCCCCACGCTCACAACCCTCGACGTGAACATGCCCGGCATGGACGGCTTCGAAACCCTCAAACGCATACGCCACATCACAGCGAGCAGCATCATCATGATCTCCGCCTGCTTCGACGAGGTCGACGTCGTCCGCGGCCTCAGCGCCGGCGCCGACGACTTCGTCGCCAAACCATTTCGCATCGGCGAACTGCGCGCCCGCATCGACGCAGTACTGCGGCGAGCATCAACTGTGGCCGAACTACACCCGGCCACATCGACGCCGACGTCGTTCGAAAACACGCCACAGCGCGAATCAAGCGGATGGCTACACCACGACGGTCTGCGCCTCGATAAAGCACGGCGCATAGTGGAAGTGGATGGAGCTCCCGTTATGCTGACCCGCAGTGAATTCGACCTGCTCGCGCAACTGTTGCAACCCGCCAACCAAGCCCACAGCAAAACCAACCTGATCCACGAGATACGCAGCGACAATTACAGGAGCGGACTCCTGACCCACGCCGACAAACGCTCACTTGAGGTGCACGTAGCCAACCTGCGCAAAAAAATCGGACCCGCCAACCGCATAGAAACAGTGCGCGGGGTCGGATATCGGCTCGCCAATGGTCCCTTCTAACCCCGCACACGCTGCGCAGAAAGTCCGCCAATACACGGAAGTTCGGACCTGGCCGGAACGCGTCCGCGAACACCGCACGGTAAAGCAAGCCAGACTGCTCAGCTTCGACAACGGACCTTGAGCTGCCGCGCACTATTTCATCCTTCTGGATACAACACCGACTTCCTTGACGTTCCTCTGCCACTGCCGGTCCCTCCCGCGGGAACCCTGATTCGTGAACTGGCCTACACACATTTCACCGTGCTCCTTGACCCCGCGCGGCGCCTCGCGATCGCGACCGGCGTCAACATCGACGGGGACCAGCTCGTTACCGTTGACCGGGCCAACGACTGGCACCTCGACTCGCGTATCCCCACCTACGAACAAGCAGGGGAAGCTCTCTACGCCAGAAACAACCTCGACCGCGGGCACCTTGTCCGGCGCTTGGACCCCGTCTGGGGCGACAAAACGACAGCCCTGCGAGCGAATTACGACACCTTCGCCTACACCAACGCCGCCCCGCAAGCCGCAACCTTCAACCAATCGAAAGAGCTCTGGCTCGGCCTCGAGGACCACGTCCTCACCTGCGCACGAACCAACGGTAACCGCATCAGTGTCTTCACCGCCCCCGTACTCTCAGCCCAGGACCCGACATAACGCGGCGTGAAGATCCCGCAAAAGTTCTGGAAAATCGCGGCATGGACCACGACCCTGGAAGACTCCACCGTTCTTCACGCTGCCGGGTTCGTCCTCGACCAAAGCCCACAATTAGAAGACCTCGACCTCGACCTTGACCTTGACCTTGACCTTGACATGGTCCGCGCTCGCGCCCGCACGGACGGCACTCCCCCGCCGCTTGGACCGTACCGCACCTACCAAGTACCCATCGTCGACATCGTCGACCGCACCAGGCTCAACATGACCGCCCTATCCCAGGCAGACGTCTACGCCCCGGCCCCAGCTATCAGGGAAGGCACCGACCGTCGAGCGCGCTGGGTCGAACTGGACGACACCGTAAGCATCCAGCTCTAACCACACCGGATCCTCTACAGCCAGCTCAGTCCCCGGCGCGGAGGTAGACGTAAACAGTTTCCCGGCTGATCCCAAACTCACGAGCAAGCACAGACTTCGGCACACCAGCAGCAGCCTTCTCGCACAACTCGGCCGCACGGGCCATGTCGAGTGACGGGGTACGACCACGGTAAACGCCACGCCTCTTCGCCAAGGCAATGCCCTCACGCTGACGTTCACGAATCAAAGACCGCTCAAACTCAGCAAACGCCCCCATAACGTTCAAAAGCAGATTCGCCATCGCATTGTCATCGCCCGTGAACGTGAGCTGCTCTTTCACGAACTCAACCCGAACCTTCTTCGCCGTAAGCCGGCGCACAATCAAACGAAGGTCATCAAGGTTGCGGGCCAACCGGTCCATGGAATGCACGAGAACGGTATCGCCATCGCGAACGAACTTGATCATCTCCTCCAGCTGGGGCCGGTTTTGATCCTTCCCCGACGCCTTATCCTCAAACACCCGATCAACCTCAACGCCAGCAAGCTGACGGACGATGTTCTGATCGAGAGTGCTCACTCGCACATATCCAACTCGTTGACCCGCCACGGGGCTCTCCTACCTGTTTTGTCAGATTGAAGTCATAGACCCCGTCAGGAGGGGTGTCTACCAATCAAAATGTGATCCTATCCTGACAATTTTTGATTAGGACGTCTGACGCCTAGTTGGGGTACACGCCATATGGGCAGATTAATTGAACGACCTCGAGAATCACAGACAAAAGCACTACGAAAACCACAACAGTCGGTGTCCGTATCAGGGGCTTCCACCGGCGCCGCCACTTCATGTCAATCTAGCAGCTTGCGCTGTGACATTCGATATAATATCCTCATAGCTATGGTCACTCTTTCTGCAGAACTCGTCGACGTACTCGGCGATCTCGCCATCGACGTTCGTGAAGGCTTCGAGGCAGGGGTGTGGGCCGTCGATGAAGGGCTCTCTCTTCACACCGCCTTCACCGACAACAATGTCCCCCGGTCGTCACTCGTGCGCTCGATACTCGCGCGCGAGTTCCGTGCTGGTGCGGGACGACGTGGCCTCAACCCACGCTCAGGACTGGGCGGCGCCACGGAGCTCTACGAACTTAATGGCAACGAGTACGCGGTCATTCGACTCCGTAGTGCAGAGCAAGTCGGCGACGAGCTTCGGGTCATTGCCAACAGTGGCTCCACGTGGGGCGGGACGTCTGACGACGGGCTTTGGCGCGAAATTCCCTACATCTTCGGGTGCCTCGTTAGCCAAACGTCAGTCGAGTTTTTCGTCGCAGAGGTGATCGGTCAATCGAACGCTGCGGTACCCCACTTGGAATTCGGCTGGACCCACCGCTTCACTCCTCCGACCCCGCAGGACGGCTCGTCGTTCACACCCGACGATGGTGACTCGCTTGATGGTTGGGATATGCCCGATGAGGGTGACGCCTACAAGCACGGATAGGACTGCTCGTGTCTGCATCGAACACTGTAAAACCCACCGTCTTCGTCGGAACACGCGTGCGCCAACTCAGACTTGCCCTAGGGCTCACACAGGCTGATCTCGCTGCGCAGACCGGTCTCGCGTCCGGATCAATATCCATGATCGAAAACGGTCATCATGAGGCCGACATTGCCATGTTGCGGTCTCTCGCTGAGGCGCTCGACTGCGACCCTTCGTACTTAGTCTCTGTCACGGGTGGCGCGGACTATGACCGCCCAAAGCTACGCGCGTACGCTGATGCCTCTCAGAGAGCAGTCGACCGAACCCTATTCGACACCATCACCGCGGTGGAGGCGATTCGAGCGACTGGCCTCCGATCACTCCCAGTGAAGCTACCCGTCTACGACGGAGATCTAAACGATGATGACGGTATAGATCGGATTGCAGCTGATGTCCGCACTGCCGCAGGCCTCGAACCTGACAGCGTGATTCCGAACGTTATCCGCGCCGCTGAGAGACTTGGGTGCGTCGTACTCCCACTGGACCGGGAACTGGGACGCCATTGGGGCATGTCCCTGACGGTTGACGGTATTCCAGTCATCCGGGTCGCGCGCCCATCGAACGACCCGGAGAACGACATTCCCGGCGACCGACAAAGGTTCACTGTGGCGCACGAGCTAGGTCATCTCGTCCTCCACGCAGGATCAGCGCAGCCAGCAATACCCTCAGAAGCCGCAAGGATGGAAAGGGAAGCAAACCGCTTCGCCGCCTCCTTCCTCGTGCCCGGGGACGTCGCCCTAGAAGATCTCAACAGCAACGGTGGCCGCATCACGCTCAGCACGCTCGCAGCGCTGAAGCAGAAGTGGGGGTACTCGGTCAAGGCGTTCGTGTTCCGGTTTCGCGAGCTCGGCGTCATCGATGATGCTCAAGCACGTTCGCTCTACAAGCAGATCTCCGCTCGCCGCTGGAACAAGGAAGAACCTCATCGTCCAGGCAATGAATCTGCGGTGTGGTTCGCCAAAGCGTTACGTGAAGGATTCTCCGGATCAGAGGGGACTAAGAAAGCTGCCGCGGCAGCGGGACTCGGCGAGCGTTACATCGCTCGCTGGGTGGACTGGAGCCCATCGGGTTCGCCAGCACCGGAAGCCCGGATATCTCAGCTGAAGCCCCGGCAAAATCCTTCAGCGCAAGCTGATCAGACTGCTCAGGTATCAAGACTTCCCCGGCGACCCTGATTTACATCCGCCGCGGACCACAACTCATCGCCAACTGCGGTGAGTCGCTGATGCCGACAAGTCATACGCCATCGCGCGGTCGGGGGCCAGTGGCGCCCGACCGCGCAAGTGCCTGTGCCGTAACCTGCTCTGACCGGCGATGCTTCGCGCGAGTTGCCGGATTGGCTACTCTCGTCACATGAGGAATATTGACGAGTTGAACGATGCAGTGAAAGCGGCAAAGGCGGCGGCGGTCGAAGCACAGGGAGTGTTTCTTCTCTCGCTGGCCGAGCAGTGGCGGGACATGGCGACGCAGGAGTTTAGGAAGCTCGCCACGGAGCTACAGCCGGAGATCACGCACGCTCTTGGTGATGGCTTCGCGGAGGCGAGGGCGATCGTGACCAGGGTCATCAATGAAGGCGCTGATCGGGTGCCCGAACTGTTCGCACCAGCGAGTGATCCGGAGCGGCTTGTGGCTCAGGTGAAAAATCGCACGTATGGAAGTGATCCGATCTCGATTAAGTTCGGTGGCTTCGGCGGGCCGATCGAGGGGGTCGCTCAGCCGCTGCACGATGCCTTGACGAGCTTGAAGTACAACCCGGACCTCATCAAGGACCGCGGCCATCAAGCGTCTTACTCCAGCTCGGGCTTCACAGAGAGCGACTTCCCCCTGCCGTCGAGCACTGTACGGTCCGCGTATACCGAGGCGCTCAATGTCTATGCCAAAGCGCGCTTCGCCTTGGCTGCTGCGGAGAAGGAGAACTCTGCCGACGCAGCGCAGGATCTCTGGGATCGATCGTAACGAGGCGCCTGGTCCATCGGACGAATAGATCTGATTGACAGGAGGAAATCTAGACCCGCCGCGACTGAGGCTGACGCTGCGTCGTAACTGGGCGGACGGTGAATCCCCGGCCTGCGACGGTACCTCAGCTCGAAGCCCACGGACTGAGCCACCGACCGAGATGAATTTTCTGCACGGTTCGAACAGCGTGACCACGAGTCAATCCTGCTCCGGGAAGCTGCCGATCGTACGCCAGACTTCACCGTTGTCATTGACGGCAAGGCCACAACTCTTTAGCCGACCGATGAGTTGCCGTCGGCTGGAGATGTCTCCGCGCAGATTAACATAGTTCAAGCCATCGATGTCGCTCAGCGATCGGACATTGCCCACCTTCACGAGGACCACGTGATCCTGATCGAGGGCCATCGCCCAGCCTGCCTCGAATACCACGTTCTGCCGGGCCTGCCCGCTCTCCTTCGCCTCACGCGCATCGTCGTTTGACTGGTGAAAATCAGGCTGAACTCTGCCGAGGTCGTCGGGCGTCATTAACACGACGACAGCGGTCGCGCTCCTGATGCCGGCGCGGACGATGTCGAGCGTGTGGGGCGTTCCTCCACCACATGCACGTGCGGCGTCGTCCCATGTCACGATCCGAAGGTCAAGGGCGATGAGAAGCGACGCAAGCGCGTCATACGCTGCCTGGTCTCGACCGCGTACGACGAAAACGGTGCGTTGAGTCTCCGGAGCGTGCGGTTCAGGTGGCATCGGTGCGCTCGTTCCCGGTCTCTTGAACTGACGTTCTTGCCTCGCCTCTTTTGCCCTCGGCGGCTGGACGACGGCCGAGAGGTCGTAGTCCAGATTCGCGAACAAGTCGGACGAGGCTGGGTGGCCACGTTTGAACTCTGGCCCCATACCTGCACCATCGGTCCCGGCATATATGATCAGGCTCTGCAAACTCAACCGTCCCTCTGGCCTGGCCGCGAGCTCCCGCGTCAGGTGAGTTGCCTTCTTGAGCTTGGTCGGCATACCGTCGATCGTCGGGAGTGACGGAATTTGAAAGCGCTGAAACAGGCTATCGATGATGCGGTGGGACTCGTACTGATCTAGCAATCGGGCGAGCGCCTGCTGCGTCGGTCCGCTCAACTCTGTCATGTCTTCCCCCTGGGTGCCCTAACGAAGATATCAGCGCCCTCTCGATCGGCAGGCGAGCAGGATCGCATCAGGACTCAGAGCGAGGGGGCGGGCCACCTCCAAGTAGACGGCTTGACGGTAGTTGGGTGTGGGCCAGGAGCCGTAACCTCGTCACCCTCAGCTTCTTTGGTTGCTACCAACAAGTTGAGTTCGAAAATTTGCGTTAGAAGATCCTCATCTGCGTCGAAGCCGTACGCCTGCAAGACCGCGGCGTCTAACGCCGCGTGCAGGTCGCGCAGCTGCGACTGCCCCGGGCGCCGAAGGACGTCGTACTGGTCAGCAAGGGTAGAACCCAACACGAACGCGCGTCCTCTGTATTCGTTGATCGCCACGGCGGCCTCGGTAACGGCTGTAACGGCGGAGGGTGACGGATTTTGCGGCCACGGAAACGAATTGAACACTGTTGTCAATGTATAGCGCAGGCGTGTTTCCAGGGTTGAGCAGCGCTCCCGAAACCAAGTGATGTGAGGTTGACTTTGTAGAATTCCGAAGCTGTAATCGTCCGAGTATGGGAACGACACCATCGAATCTTCAATATGAAAAGCGCCATCGATGAATGAGAAGATTGGCTCTCTCGACTCGCTCGAGACTCGGCTCAGCGCAATGTATCGGTCGACACCATTCATGGCCTCGACGTAGTTGCCTCGACGCCTCCAAAGATTCCACCAATGCGTAAGAAATTCCGAGTGGTGCTTGTTTAGCTTTGCCTTCGGATTGACAGCGAGTGCCAACTCGTTCGCTTCACTTTCTTCGCGGGCGCGTTTCACCCTCTCCGGCAGCGCTGCGGATTCCAAGTGCTTCAGCGCCTCAGGATGTTCGCGCCAAGCGTCGTCCGCGTTGCGCGTGGAAATGTCGATGATCCACTCGGTTCCAACTTTCGCATGCAACATTGCATCGCCGCCAAGCAGGGGAAAAACCGAGGGATCGGCCACAGGCGATTCGCGAAGGAATTTTCGTGCCTTGAACGAATCTATTTTGAAGGCACTCGTCACACCAAGGGTCTGTCCCTGATAGACACCCTTTCGATTCGTGGCGAGCTTCTGGACCTTCTTCAGATTTATCTCGGGCGAGAGCGCCGCCGTGATCTCGTCAAGAATCAGAGCAGGCTCGTTCACATCAACCCAAAGTGTCTTCTTGGCGGGCGGAGTGCCACCCTTCTGCCAGCTGACGATCGCGACGGTAACCTGCGCATCACCGGACCACTTCATCGCAGCCACCGCATCGAAGATCACTCCCCCGTTTTCCACGATGTAGTCCAATGATGCGCGACGTCCGTCGACCTGTTTGATGGACTTCGTTGCGACAAAGCCTGCACGCCCTCCAATAGGTAACGCATCGTGCGCCTTGGGGAACCAGTAGGTCACAAAGTCGGCCACCCCCTTGGGACCGAACGTTGCATCCAACCTCGCCACGTAGCCGGCACCCAGCTCTCGGACCATCTTCCGGCGGCCCAGATACGGCGGATTGCCTACGATCACGTCAGCCGGCGGCCAACGATCGAATAGCGCGTCACCGGCGACGATGTTCTTGTCGAGGTTGTTTAGCGGCAGGGTTGCACCGACCTCCAACATCTCATCATCCGCGAGCTTCTTGCCTAGAAGCATCGTGACTTTCGCCACCTCGACGGCGAATGGATTTACGTCAATACCAAAAAACTGTTCGGGGGACACATAACCGAACGACTCCTGGCCGGCGATCGCTTGTGAGCGACGTCGCTCACGTATCTTCTCGATTGCGTCCCGCTCGAGTCGACGCAATTCGCGGTACGCGACGTAAAGGAAGTTGCCTGAACCGCACGACGGGTCGAGAACTCGGAACTGCGACATCGCCTCAAGAATCGCGGACAGATCTTGAATGCTTGACGCAGCGTCAATGCGCTGTCGCCACGGCTGAACGATCGTCGGCCCGATGATGCGGACGATATCAGCTTGAGAAGTGAAATGAGCACCACTTGCGTGTCGCTCACCGGCGTCCATGGATCCCTCAAAGAGGGTGCCGAAAATTTCTGGTCGGACATCAGACCAAATTGTCGAACTCGCGGCCCGTAGCAGTTCAATTTCAGTGACCGTCAATTCCTGCGGTACCACCTCAGCGAATAGTCCACCATTGAAATACGGTGTCCCCGTGTATCTGCCACCAGCAGTAAAGCCCGGGGTGTTCATTTCACGAAAGAGCCCACCAATCAAGTCGTATGCGTCCTGCCCATTCTTGGCATCGGCCACCGCCCGAGTGAAGTAGTGTCCCGGAAGTAGTGCAATGTCTTCCGCAAACATGGCCATCACGCATTGAAGCGCAAAACGCTGAGCTACAGGCGCGGCGACACCACGGTCCCGTAAGGACACAAAAACCTTCGCTACGTCCGCCGCGGCTTCGCGGGTGACTGCGACAAGGTCATTGTTGAACACGGGTGTGACTGCACTCGGAAACAGGAAACCGATCGCCTCACTGCGGTGTTCCAGTTCATCAAGCCGAAACCGTTCGACAGGCTCATCTAGCTGGTTCTCGAAATCGTAAATCCAAAATTGGTCGAAATTGCACAACACTACGTAGCGCGGACGCTCAGGAACAGCGTGAACCCAGTAGTCGAATGCTTGTCGATAGTGACGTGATAGGTCGGTTCCGGCCTTCTTCATCTCGATGAGCGCGCGCGGCTTCCACATAAGGTCCGCGAATGAGGTTCCGCCGTTGTCGTTCGCGAGGCGGTATTCGAGGGTTGCGCCGGCCTCATAAATCCCTTCGTGCCCGAGGGCTTGGAAAAGGCGATCCAGAAAGACCTGGGCCTCACCCTTTTCGTCGCCGCGCAGGTTCGCGCGTCTCCAACTGACAAAAATTCGGAGTTTGTTTCTAAGGTTGGCAAGGTTTGGCGCTTCATCAGGCATAAGCCGATCCTGCCAGACAACCAAGTCGCCAGATAAATGATCAACTTCAGATCGAATGCGAGCGGGCTTCCTCCCGCACAGCATCGCGGGCTGTTCGGGTCTCGTCGAGCTGGTCCCGAATCTTGGCGAGGTCCGTCTCGGTGCGCTCCGCTCGGGCCGCTTCGTCGTCGGCGCGGGCGACCGCGCTGCGAGCTCGTTCCTCGACTTCGGCTTGCGCGGGAGCGTCCCTCAGTGCCGCAGCCTCGAAAAGTCATTCTCACTCTGTGCAGACGACTTCGAAAAATGACACCGACACATGACAATAACGAAGCCCCGATTTCGTAATTCGTTATATCGTTATTCTTTTTCTGTTTACGTATTGCGTCATCAGTGATACGATATGTGCATGAGCATCCCCAGGATCACTGACGTGCGCACCTGCGGTTTCCCCGGTTGCGATGAGCCCGTGGACGCGACGCCTGGCGTGGGCCGACCCGCTGGTTACTGCACTAACCCCGCTCACAACCGGGCCGCCGCGTGGCGTGCTCGTCGCGCTGAGGTAGGCCGGGTTGAGCGCACAGCAGAGGACGACAGGCTTCCCGTCGATGCTGCTCGGCAGCGGGCGAGTGTGCTGCGGTCCCAGGCCGCTGGGATGGTCGAGCACTTGCAGCAGCAGCTCGTCGTCCTCGTTGACGAGTTGCGCACGGTCGCGGACCCGGGTGCGGCCGAAGCGCAGATCGAGGCTGTCACCTCTGATGCAGCCGAGCAGGTCGCGTCCGCGGCTGCCCGCGCCAACCGGGCCGAGACCGCTACCCGCAAGGCCGAGGCCGAGCGGGCTGAAGCGGACGCGGTAGCTGAGGAATCCGCTGCCCTGGTCGACGAACTCCGTACAACTCTGGTCGCGCTCGAGCAGCGTGCCGCCGTCCTGGAGGGCGACCTGGTCCTTGCGGGCGAGAACAACGTCCGCAAGGCCGCAGGGATCACCGCTCTGACAGACCAAGTGGCCGCTCTGACCGTCGAGAATACGGCCACAGCCGCGCAGCTTGTCGAAGCCCGTGAACTCGTCAGGGCGGCCACAGCAACCACGGACGGTGCCTTGGTGGCCGCGCGTGACGCGGACGCGCAGGCCGACGCTGCCACGGCACGCGCCGAGCGTGCCGAGGCAGATGCTGCGAGCACGCGTGACCTACTCGATCAGGCCCGAACGGAGCGCGAGAGCGCGCGGGCGGAAACGCTCGTGCTCACCGGGCACCTGGCCACCGTCAAAAGCCAACGCGACAGCGCCACAGCCGAGGCCACTCGTGAGCGTTCCTACGCCGAGCAGCGCGTCACCGACGTGCGGAACGCCCTTGAGCAGCAACTTACCCAGCTGCGCGCCGACCTGGACCAGTCCCGCACGGATGAACGCGAACAGCGCACCCGGGCCGACCGCGCCGAAACACAGGCGACAAGTCCCAGGCAGAAGTAGACCGTCTGTCCGCTCCCCCGCCCCACGTTTCGACGTGCGCCTTACTAGGCGCGGGCCTGTTCGTCTGCGGCGCCCGCCAGGGGCGGCGTTCGCGGGCCGGCTAACGGAAGTTCTTCTTCGAGTCCGTCTTGTTGGGATAGCCGGTCGCGGCTTTCGTGATGACTACACGTCCCGGTTTCTTTGCCTTCGCGTTGGGCTCGTCAACGGCGTACCAGAGCCGAACCCGTCCGTGACTTTATACTGCCACTGCGGCAGGACCATCCCATCGACTAGGGCGTGTCTCCTAATGATCCGTGGGGTCGTGTGGCACAGTTGACGCATGTCGCGAACTGCCGTTTTATCTGACAGCGAGTGGGCTCGACTCGAG
>NZ_QZVS01000080.1 GCF_003602235.1 Cryobacterium melibiosiphilum | reverse complement strand
GAGCATTAGTCAATACCGAGCCACCGACACTCCAGCCCCGACCAGCGCCCCAATTGGGCCTCAACCAGCGAAATAAGAAAAGAACTTTTCAGTATTCTTCCTGGACGCGCCCGAAATCCGGTCAGGCGTGGATCGCCGCGAACGGGAAGAGCGTCACCCGGCTCGTGATGAGCTCCTCGGGCACCGGGGTGTGCGAAATCAGCAGCACCGCACGCCCGTCGGCGGCGGCCAGGGTGAGGATGTCCCGCACGAGTCGGTCGCCGCGGTCGGCGTCGACGTTGGCGGTGGGCTCGTCCACGATCAGGATCGGGAAATCGGCGAGCAAGGCCCGCGCCAGGGCGATGCGCTGGGCCTGTCCGCCGGAAACGAGGGCTCCGCGCTCCCCCACCCGGGCGTCCAAGCCGCCGCGCGCCTGCGTCCACGCGCCGAGACCGACGCGCTCGAGTACGGCGAGCAGTTCGGCATTCGTCGCCGTTTCACGCGCGAACAGCAGATTCTGGCGGATGCTGTCGTCGAACAGCCAGGGGCGCTGCTCGCACAGCCCAACCACGCGGCGGATCGCGGCCGGCGAGAGAGTGTTCGCCTCGATTCCACCGAGCGTGTACGAGCCGGTGTACTCGAGGAACCGCACCAGGGTCTGGGCCAGCGTGGTCTTGCCCGCGCCACTCGGGCCGGCGAGGTGCACCCGGTCCCCGGGCGCCAGGCGCAGCGAGACATCGGCGAAAGCGGGGCGGGGCGATCCGGGCCAGGAGGCTCCGACGCCGGACAGCTCGAGCACGGGCATCTCCGTGTCCGCGAGCAGGTCCGCACCGGGCGCGTGAAGGGGGCCCGCTGACGGTTCGCGGGGAATCTCAGCGGGTATCTCGCCGGGGACGGCCGTGGCCACCCGGTCGGCGCTCGAGCGCACCTGGCGCCAGGCGCTCACGGCGAGAGGCACCATGCCGAAGACCTCGAAGACCGCCATGGGCACAAGAATGGCGACCACGAGGGCCGGTCCGGTGAGCCCAATCTCGCCAACCAGGATGCCGTTGACGAGGGTACCGGGCGTGCCGAGCTGCGGGGCACCCCACACCAGAGCCGCGAGGGTGGCCGCACCGGCGAACAGCGAGGTCACGCCGGACTGCACGCCGACCCCGAGGGATCGTCGCAGGGCCGCACGGCGCAGCCGGTCATCCGCGCGGGCGAGCGCGGCGAACCGCTCATCGAGGGCATCGAAGGCACTGAGCACGTCGAGGTTCTCCACGACTTCGAGCACCTCATTGGCGAGCTCCCCGCGCAGCGGAGCGAGCAGGCGTTCGGATCGAGCCGACAGGATGCCGGTGACGAGCGTTCCGAGCACCCCGGCCAGGATCAGGCTGATCAAAAGGGTGAGGCCGGCGCTCGGAAGCAGGTACCAGACCCCGGCGACGCTCAGCACGGCGGTGAGGCCCGCGATCACGAGCGGCTGCACGACGCGCAAGGGCAGGTCCTGCAGGTCGTCGACGTCGCGCACGAGGCGGCTGAGCAGGTCGCCGCGGCGGGTGTCCGTGAGGGCTGCCGGGGCGAGCGGCACGATGCGCGCAAAGACCCCTACACGCAGTTCGGCGAGCTGCGCGAAAGCCGCGTCGTGGCTGAGCACTCGCTCGAGATAGCGAAAAGCCGAGCGGCCGAGGGCGAAGGCCCGCACGCCGACGACCGCCATGCCCAGGAACAGGATCGGCGGCATCTCCGCCGCCCGGGTGATCAGCCAGGCCGAGCATGCGAGCAGCAGCACCGCCATGAGGGCGCTGGCGAGCCCGGCGAACAGGCCGGGCAGAAAGCGCCGGGCCGGCGGCTGGGCGAGGCGCAGAACGCGGGTGGCCTCAGCACTGGTGGTGGCGTGGCTAGCGTCGGGCAGCGTGAGCTCAGACAAGGCTCGCCTCCCGCAGTTCGATGACATGGTCGGCCGCGGCCCTGAAGGCCGGCCGGTGACTGACGACGATAACGATGCGTCCTTCCGCGGTGAGATGGCGTAGCCCGGCGATGAGGGCCGTTTCAGCGACCGCGTCGAGTGCCGAGCTGGGCTCGTCGCAGATCACCACGTGGCATCCGCGCGCCCGGGCCCGGTAGATCGCCCGCGCCACGGCGACGCGCTGCGACTGGCCGCCGGAGAGGCCGTCGCCGTTCACCCCGAGCGGCGTGAACGGGTCAAGCTCGGAGGCTCCGGCCCAGTCGAGCGCCAATGCGAGCGCGTCGGCGTCCCGATCGACGGATGTCTCCCCCAGCGTCACATTGCTCTCGATCGTTCCCGCAAACAGGCCGGGGCGCTGTCCTGCCCAGGCCAGCCAGTTCCGCGCCTCACCCGCGGTGACGGGTGTATCACCGAGTGTGATGGCTCCGTCGAACTCCACGAATCCCTGGAGGGCACCGACCAGGCTCGACTTGCCCACGCCGCTCGGGCCGCTGATGACGGTCAGTTCACCCGGGTGAAATTCGGCGTCGAGGGGCGCAGGGGCATCCGCGGGCCCGCGGCGGACGGACACTCCGCGCAGGCGTAGCACGCCACCCCGGCGCTCTGCGGGTGCCGCCGGCGGGCGGATCGGGGCAGCAGCGTCGCCCTGCCCATCGAGGATGGTGAAGACCTCCTCCGCGGCGGCGAGGCCGTCGGCGGCGGCGTGGAACTGCGCCCCGACCTGGCGCAGCGGCAAAAACGCCTCGGGCGCCAGCAGCAGCACGAACAGTCCGACCGAGAGGGCGAGCTCGCCCTCAACGAGACGCAGCCCCACTGACACGGCGATGAGCGCGACCGAGAGGCTCGCGGCGAGTTCGAGCACGAAGCCGCTCAGGAATGAAACCCGCAGAACCTTCATGGTGCGGGTGCGGTAGTCCTCGGTGATGGTGCGCAGGCGTGCACCCTGCCGACCTTCCCGGCCGAAGATCTTGAGCGTGCCGAGGCCGCCGACCAGGTCGAGAAACCCGGTGCTCAGTCGTTGCAGGGCTTCCCACTGCTGGCGCTGCACGCCCTGGGTGACCTTGCCGATGAGGATCATGAAGACCGGGATCAGCGGAAGCACGATGATCACGGTGATGCCGCTCGCCACGTCCTGCCAGAGCATGACGGCGATCAGGATCGGCGTCGCAATCATCGTCAGCAGCAGCTGCGGCAGGTAGCGGGCGAAGTAGTTGTCGAGGGCGTCGAGCCCCGACGTGACGACGGTCGAAAGGCGTGCACCCTGCTGGCCGGCGACCCAGTCCGGGCCACGCTCGGCCAGGGCGTCGAGCACCCGGGCGCGCAACTGGCTTTTCACCTGCGCGGCGCCGCGACTGGCGGCGACCTCGAGCAGCCAGACCAGCAGCATCCGCACCACGATCGTGATGGCGAGACCAAGGATCAGGCCCGAAAGCTCGGCGACGGGACGCCCGTCAAGCGCGCCGACGATGGATTGACTGAGGAACCAGGCGAAAGAAATGACGGTCAGGGTTTGCAGGAGCCCCAACACGGCTCCGCCGACCAGAAATGTTCTGGCGGCGGAGGCGTATCGAAGCAGTCGAGGATCTAGTGGGCGCACGGACTGTAGTTTACGGTGAGCTAGTGTACGGCGACCTCGGGCGAGTCGACCTGCTCCTCGATGTGGCTGCGGCCGATGCGCTTGCGGAAGACCCAGTAGGTCCAGCCCTGATAGAACAGAATGACCGGAGCGGCGATGACGGCCGTCCAGGTCATGACCGTGAGCGTGTACGGCGTGGAGGAGGCGTTTTCGATCGTGAGGCTGTTGGCCACGTCGTTGCTGGCCGGCATCACGTCGGGGAAGAGCGACGCGAACAGGGTGAGCACGGCGAGGCCGATCGTGACGGCCATGAGCGTGAAGGCCGACCGTTCCATGCCGCGCAGGTTCGCGAGGAAGGAGGCGATCAGCGTGACGGCGGCCACCGCGGCGAAGATAGCGGATGCCACGGTGCCATACGCGAAGGTCGTCCAGGCCAGGAACGATGCCGCGACGACGATCGTGACGAGGCCCGAGCGAACGGCGAGCTTACGGGCCCGCAGGCGGATGTCGCCGACCGTCTTGAGGGAGACGAACACAACGCCGTGGGTGAAGAACAGCATCAGGGTCGTGACCCCGCCGAGCAGGGAGTACGGGTTGAGCAGGTCGAAGAAGGTACCGATGTAGTTGAAGTCGGCGTCCAGCGGCACACCGCGCACGACGTTGGCGAAGGCCACGCCCCAGAGCAGGGCGGGAATGGCCGAGCCGGCGATGATCATGCCGTCGAACCACTTCTTCCACTCGGAGCCGGGGCGCTGGTGGCGGTACTCGAACGACACCCCGCGAGCGATGAGGGCCAGCAAAATGAGCAGCAGGGCCAGGTAGAACCCGCTGAACATGGTGGCATACCACTCCGGGAAGGCCGCGAAGAGCATGGCGCCAGCGACGATGAGCCAGGTTTCGTTGAGGTCCCAGACCGGGCCGATGGTGTTGATGAGGACGCGTCGGTCGACGTCGTCCTTGCCGAGGAACGGCAGGGACATGCCCACACCGAAGTCGAAGCCGTCGAGCACGAAGTACCCGATGAACATGAACGCGATGATCCAGAACCAGATCGTAGAGAGTTCCATCAGGGGCTCCTAGTAGACCGTTGTGGTCTGTTTGATTTCGCCGGACTCAGAATCGGGCTCCGGCGCATCGTCCGGGCCCTTCTGAACGGCTCGAAGGATAAGACGGAACTCGACCACGGCGAGAGCACCGTAGAGCAGCGTGAAGGTGATGAGCGAGATGAGAATTTCGATACCGCTCACTCCCGGGGAGACACCATCCTGGGTGCGCATCAGGCCGAAGACGATCCAGGGCTGACGTCCCATTTCGGTGAAGACCCAGCCGACGCTCATGGCAAGCAACGAGAACGGGAAGCTCCAGACGGCGACCTTCCACATCCACGGCGCGCGCGGCAGGCGACCCTTGCGGGTGGCCCAAAGGCCGACGACGGCGACGAGCATGTGGGCGAGGCCCAGACCGATCATCCAGCGGAACGACCAGTAGGTGATCCAGATCGTCGGGGTGTAGTCGCCGGGACCGTAGGTCGCCACGTACTCGGCCTGCAGGTTGTTGATGCCTTCCACGGTGCCGTCGAAGGTGTGGGTCGACAGGAAGGAGAGCAGGTACGGGATGCGAACCGAGAACAGTTCGTTCACTCCGTCGGGAGTGCCGAGGGTGAACACCGAGAAGGAGGCGTTCGCGCCGGTTGCCGTGGTGTACAGCGCCTCGGCGGCGGCCATCTTCATGGGCTGGGCCTCCACCATCACGAGGCCGAGCTGGTCGCCCGCGAGGGTCGTGGCGATGCCCGCGATGACCATCATCCAGAGGCCGAATTTCAGCGCGGGACGCATGGTCTCGAGGTGCTGGTTACGCGAGAGGTGCCAAGCCGCCACGGAGATGATGAGTCCGGCCGAGACCATGAAGCAGGCGAAGATCGTGTGCGGGAACGAGGCGAGGGCGATGGGATTGGTGAGCAGCTCACCGATGCTGGTCAGCTCGGCGCGCCCCTTCTCCTCGTTCATCTCGTAGGCGATCGGATTCTGCATGAACGCGTTCGCCGCGAGGATGAAGTAGGCCGAGGCGGTGGAGCCGATTGCGGTCAGCCAGATCGTCGCGAGGTGCAGGCCGCGCGGCAGCTTGTCCCAGCCGAAGATCCACAGGCCGATGAAGGTGGCTTCCAGGAAGAAGGCCGTGATTCCCTCGAAGGCGAGCGGGGCGCCGAAGACGTCACCGACGAACCGGGAGTAGTCAGACCAGTTCATGCCGAACTGGAACTCCTGCACGATTCCGGTCACGACGCCCATGGCGAAGTTGATCAGGAAGATCTTGCCAAAGAAGTGCGTGAGCTGCAGGTACTTCGCCTTATCGGTGCGGTACCAGGCGGTTTGGAAAATGGCAACGGTCAGCGCGAGGCCGATCGTGAGTGGAACAAAGAAGAAGTGATAGATGGTCGTGAGACCGAATTGCCACCGCGACAGGAGTAAAGGATCCAGCCACTCGTTCATGTGCCCTCCAGCATTAGCGTTTCTGTGTTCGTATCAAGTCCGTGCACGTGTGCTCTACACACAGGCCTTTTCTACGTCGTGTAGAACATTACTCTTCTACGTTACGTAGAAAACACAGGTGGAGCGCGTAAAGTTAATTTCATGGGAAGTTTGGGTGTTTTGGAACGGTTGATTATGGACATCCTCTGGGATTCGACCGAGCCGCTGTCGGCGAATGAGCTGCGGGATCTTTTGCTGAACCCGGAGGCATCCGCTGCCTCGAAGAAGCCCCTCGCGACGACCACGATTTTGACCGTGCTGTCACGCCTCGAGATCAAAGGCTTTGTGTCGCGGGACCGCAGCAATCGACCGCACGTCTACACCTACGCCATGTCCCGCGCCGATCACACCGCCGAGCTCATGCACCAGGTCCTCGGCACCGTCCCCGACCGCACGGCCGTTCTGGCCCGGTTTATCGGGGATGTCAGCCCGCAGGAAGCCGAAACAATGCGCCAGCTGCTCGGTGCGCCGGCCGGGCCCACGTCGCTCTCGGCCGTGCAGGAGTGACCCACCGCATCGACATCCGCCGGTGATTTTCGCCGCCCTCGTGCTCGGGCTGATCGCCCTCATCCTGGCCGCGCCGGCACCGATCCTGCTGGCCCGGGCCCACTGGACCACGCGCGCTCCGGGGGTCGCCCTCGTGCTCTGGCAGTCCATCGCACTCGCCGGCGGGGTCTCCATGATCGGCTCGCTGCTGACCTACGGCCTGGTTCCGTTCGGTGATTCCGTGCTCGACGGCACCCTCGAACTGGGGCAGTATCTGGTGGGCGCCCCCCTGCCGGCCGACACGCTGTTCACGCATGGTCTCGCCCTGTCGGGTGCGGTGATCCTCGCCGTGCACCTCGTGCTCAACCTGACCGCCACCCTGATCAGCGCGGAACGGCAGCGCCGCCGCCATCTCAACCTCATCGGCCTGCTGAGTGACCCCCTGCCCGACCGCCCCGGATTGCGGGTCATCGATCACGCCGCACCCGTCGCGTACTGCCTGCCGGGCGGCGCGCAGTCGGCCACCGTGCTCTCCAACGGGCTGCTGCGCATCCTTGACGCACACCAGCTGCAGGGGGTGATCGCGCACGAACGCGCTCATCTGCAGCAGAAACACCATTTGGTGCTGTTGGCGTTCAAATCGTGGCACAGCGCCCTGCCCTGGTTTCCGATCGCCAACCGAGCCGAAACGGCCGTCGCGCTGCTGGTGGAGCTGCTCGCGGACGACCAGGCCCGTCGGGTGGTCGACGACCGGGTACTCGCAACAGCGATCACCCTGGTGGCGTCGGCCCACTCGTCCGCGGGCACGAATCCGGTGCCGCGAGCGGATGCCCCGCCACCGGCTCGGGAACCCCAGGCCGGCGGTCCCTCAGGCGGCAGCCCCGGGAACCGGGTCGAGCCGCGGGTGCGCCGGCTCGTGGTACCCCAGCCGCCCCTGCACCCGGGCACGCGAGCGGGGGTGCTCGCGGCATCCGCTTCGCTGCTGGTAACCCCGGCGCTGCTGTTGCTCGCCGCCTGAAACCAAGACGGTCGATGTCCCGCTCGCGCGGGACATCGACCGTCTGGTGAGGTGCCGGGTCGTCGCTACAGGTTGGCCTCGGCGAGCCAGTCGGTCGCGATCTTGTCGGCCGATTCCTGATCGTTGGAACTCCGGGCGTTCAGGGTGACCAAAACGTCTTCGGTGAGGGCGGCGCTGACCGCATTGAGGATGTCAGCGGCGCCATCGTCAACCTTGTCCGACACGACGGGTACGACGTTATCCGGGAGGAAGAGATTGTCCGGATCGTCCAGCGCGACGATGCTGCCATCGGCGAACGCAGGGCTCGCGGTGTAGATGTTGGTGATCTGGATGTCCCCGTCCAGCAGCGCCTTGACCGTCAGCGGTCCGCCGCCGTCTTCGATGGGGGTGAAGCCCGCAAATTCGATACCGTACTTCGCGGTCAAGGCTTCCGGATTGTAGGGACGCTCTTCGAGTTCCGAGTTTCCGCCAACGGTGATCGGTTCGGTCACGTTCGCCAGCGAGGCAATGTCGGTGAGACCGTACTGCTCGGCGAAGGCCTTCGAGACCGTCCACGAGTTCTGGTCGGATGCGTCGGCCCGGTCGAGCAGGCTCAACCCGTCGGGAAGCGCAGACTCGAGTGCGGTGTAGACGTCGTCCGCGGTGCCAGCGGCCGCGTCGGGCTCGAGCGCCTGAAGCAGGCTGCCGGTGTATTCGGGGAAGACGTCGATGCCGCCGGCCTCGATGTCGGGCAGGTAGACCTCCCGCTGGCCAATCCGGAACTGACGATCAACGGTGTAGCCGCCGTCTTCGAGCGCCTGCGAGTAAATCTCGGCGATGATCTCATTGGAGTAGTAGTCCTGAGAGCCGACGATGAGGGTCTCGCTGGCCGAGTCTCCTGACCCTGTGGCCAGGGGATCACCGGTTGCACACCCTGCAAGGGCTACGACGGCCCCAACCGCGACCGCGCCGAAAAGCGCGAGCCGGCCTCTATTTGCTGTGAACATTACTGTGTTCCTTTCTCAACGGCGGAATTCACCATCGGGCGCGCCCTGGATGACCGCACCCGAACAACTTTGGAGCGGCTCGAAATCACGCCGCGTGGTACTACGAACCTCTGGATAGTAGCGAAGATTCCCTCGAGAGCGAGCGCGAGCAGGATCACGAGAATCGATCCGCCGAGCATTTCCGCATGATCGCGCGTTTTGAGGCCCGTGAACAGGTACCGGCCGAGGCCGATATCGGCGATATATGCCGCAAGGGTCGCGGTCGCGACGACCTGCAGCGCGGCCGAGCGAATGCCGCCGATCAGCAGCGGCAGCCCGAGCGGCACCTCCACCCCGCGCACGATCTGGCCCTCGGACATGCCGACGGCACGCGCTGCGTCGACCGTTCGCCGATCGATGGCCTCAAAGCCGGTGTAGGCCCCGGCGAGAATGGGGGGAATCGCGAGGATCGTCAGCGCCACGAAGGGCGCCCCGAGACCGATTCCGATCCAGAGCGCCACCAGGGTCAACAGTCCGAGCGTCGGAATCGCGCGAAACGCTCCGGCAACCGACACGGCAAGGCCGCGGCCCCGCCCGGTGTGCCCGATGAAAAACCCGATCGGAATGGCGATGGCGGATGCGATCACGAGCGTGACGAGCGTGAACGCCAGGTGCTCGAACACCCGCAGGGGTATCGCATTGACGCCGACGTAGTTGAGCGGGTCGAGGATCCACTGCACGGCCTGTGCAAACAGATTCACCGCGTCACCGCCGCCGGAGTCACGACGGGCAGGAGCACCCGAGAGCTGGACTTGCGCGTCCACGGCATCAGCAGACGGCCGAGCAGCACCAGAACGCCGTCGAGCACGAGCGCGAGCACGACCGTCGCGACGATTCCGGCGATGATCTCGGCCTGGATGCCCCGTTGAAATCCGTCGGTGAAGAGGCTGCCGAGGCTCTGCACTCCGATCACCGCACCGACGGTTGCCAGGCTCACGGTGCTCACGGCCACCACGCGCAGCCCGGCCAGCAGAACCGGACCGGCCAGGGGCAGCTCCACCTGCCAGAACTCCGACCAGCTGGAGAAGCCCACGCCGGCGGCGGACTGCCGCACATCCCGGTCAACGGAGGCGAGGCCATCCGCCACCACGCGCACCATCAGGGCGACGCCGTACAGGGTCAGCGCGATGATCAGGTTGAGCGGAGAACGGGCGCTCGTGCCCACGATGACGGGCAGAACGATGAACAGCGGCAGGGACGGGATGGCGTACAGCAGGCCGACCGACCCGAGGATGACCCCGCGACTGGCCCGGTACCGGTTGGCGAGGGCGCCAAGCGGGAGGGCGAGCAGAAAGCTCAGCAGGATCGGGGGCACGCTGAGCACGAGGTGGTCCAGGGTGCGGTCCCAAATGAGGTCGCCGTTGGACCAGATCCAGGTCACTGCCGGACCCCACCCTGCGCCGCAGCACCCGGGCCCGAACGGGTCCCGGCCTTGGTACCGGTGGACAGAACGCCGGCCAGGCGTCCTTCGCTGTCGACGACCAGGTCGTCACCGCCATGGTTTTCCAGGTGCAGGGACCGCTTTCCCCGATCGGCGCCGACGAAGCTGGACACGAATTCATCGACGGGGTTGGCCAGGATCTCGGTGGGGGAACCGATCTGGGCGACCAGACCCCCGGTGCGCAGGATGACCACCTGATCGCCGAGCAGGAACGCCTCGTCGATGTCGTGCGTGACGAAGACGACAGTTTTGTCGAGTTCCTGCTGCAACCGCAGCAACTCCTGCTGGAGTTCTGCGCGCACGATCGGGTCGACCGCACCGAAGGGTTCGTCCATCAGCAGGATGTTGGGGTTCACGGCCAGGCCGCGCGCGACACCGACGCGCTGCTGCTGGCCGCCGGAAAGCTGGCTGGGATACCGGTCGGCGAGCGTGCGGCTGAGACCGACCGTGTCGAGCAGTTCCAGGGCATCGAGGCGCGCCTGCTTGCGCGGAACACCGCGGAGCAGGGGAACCGTCGCGACGTTGTCGACGACTTTGCGGTGCGGCAGAAGCCCCGAGTTCTGCATGACGTAGCCGATGCTGCGGCGCAGCTTCACGGGTTCCAGGGTGGCCACATCGACCCCGTCGATTTCGATCGACCCGCTGGTCGGATCGACCATGCGATTGATCATGCGCAGCAGGGTGGTCTTGCCCGAACCGGACGACCCGACGAGCACCGTGATCTTTCGGCTCGGGAGCACCAGGCTGAAGTCGTTAACGGCGACCGCGTCCTGAGTGAACCGTTTGGTCACAGAACGGAACTCGATCATATAAGTGGCTCATTCCTCGCGTGGGGTCGGATCAACACAAACCAGCCTGATCAACAGGAATAGAAGGCAACCCAATCACTATTCGGAACCCTTGCCAAGTCGGATTGGCAAATATCTCCAGCCCGGCTAGACGGCGACGGACACGTCGACGCCCGGAAAGGCGACCACGGGGCCGTAGAAGGTCGCGAGGTAGTCGTGCACCACGCGCCGGCACTCAGCGATGAACCGCTCGTCCCCCAGCGGATCGTGCAGGAACGCCCGGCAGAGCAGGGAATCGGCCATCTCCACGGCGATCTCGACCCGGAAGATGAGTTCCGGTTCGTCGGGCAGGCCGAACCGGGCGGCCAACACCATCGCCAGCCGGGTGGCGAAGAAGCCGGTTTCACGGGCGACGTCGTCGGAGGGCGTCCCCTCCCCCAGAGTCGCGCCCTCGCGGTCGGCAAACTGCATGATGCGAAAACCCGGCTCAGAGCGGTAGAGGCCGACGAACGCGCTCACCGCGCAGTCCACGACGTCCCACCACGTCGTCGGCGGGCTGCTCTCGAATTCCTCGACGACCCGCTCGCGGAAGCGCTGGACCGTGCGCTCATGCAGGGCCTGGAGGACCGCGACGCGATCGGGGTAGTAGCGGTACACGGTCCCGATGGATGCGCCCGCTCGCTCCGCGATCATGGCCGTCGTGATGCGGTCGAAGCCCACGGCATCCACTGCCTCGGCAGCCGCATCGAGGAGCGCCGACAGCCGCTCGGCACTGCGACGTTGGATCGGTTCCGCGCGCACCTGCTGACCAGTGACTGCTGAATCAACATCGAATAGGCCGGCTAGCGACACGGGGTCCTCCTTGAAGTTAATTCACTATCCTACGTTGTCTACCCGCATGTATTAACACACGTGTGCGCTGGCCGATCTGTCCTCCCGTGCGTGGCATTCGGCGTGCTGCGCAGTGGAGTGGGCTCGCATGGCAGACTGGGGGTGTGCCAGAGTCCCGCGACAATACGTTCTCAGACGATGCAGCCTCAGCCGATGAGGGTCGGGCAGACCGGTCGACCGCGCTCAACCCCGCCCGGCTGATGCACCGCGCCGCCCGCATCGAGGACTGGGTGCACGAACGGCGCGAAAGCTTCGCCCGCAGGCGCGGCCACCGCCCGACGGTCATCCCCTTCGCCGGCTATGGGTCCACCGGCTGGGTGCGCATCCTCTGCCGTGTGCTGCTGGCCAAGCCGACCAAACCCGGAAAGGCCGTGCGCGCCAGACGTCCCCGCAGCGACGGCCGCGACGCCGGTATTCGCGGGTGGCGCAGCTTCACCAGCGTGCCCGTGAAGAACGTCATGGTCACCATCGAGATCGACGGTCAGACCCACCTGGTGCGTGCCGACCGCGGCGGGGTCGTCGACACGGTCGTACCGGTGCGCCTGGCGCCCGGCTGGCACACCGCCCGACTGCACGCCGAGTCCTCCGCGGTGCAGGACGCACCGATTCTTGTCGTCGCTCCGGCGGTACGCCACGGCGTCATCTCCGACGTCGACGACACCGTGATGGTGACCACCCTCCCCAGGCCGCTGCTTGCCGCCTGGAACACCTTCGTGCTCGACGAGCACGCGCGTGTCCCCACCCCGGGAATGGCCGTGCTGCTCGAGCGGCTCGCCGCGGCAACGCCCGGCTCCCCCGTGATCTATCTGTCGACCGGGGCCTGGAATGTGGCGCCGACCCTCTCGCGATTCCTGTCGCGCAACCTGTACCCGGCCGGCGCCCTGCTGCTGACCGACTGGGGGCCCACGCACGACCGACTGTTTCGCAGCGGCAAGGAACACAAGCGCGAGAACCTGCGCCGCCTGGCCCAGGAATTCCCCTCGATCGGCTGGATCCTGATCGGCGACGACGGCCAGCACGATGAGACGATTTACAGCGAGTTCCAGAAGGAATTCCCCGGCAGCGTCGCGGCGGTTGCCATTCGCCAGCTGTCCCCCAGCGAGGCCGTTCTGGCGGGCGGTCGCTCGCAGGCCTCCGTTGCCGGTACCGCCGACACCCCGTGGGTCTACGGTCCGGACGGCTCCAGCATCGCCAACCAGCTCGCGGAACACGGCCTGCTCTGAGCCAGCCGGCCCGTGCCGGGCGGGCTGACGGCGCTACAGCAGGCGCGCGAGGCCGCGGTTGATCTGGCGGGCCCAGAGCGGTCCGCGGTAGAGGAAGGCCGTGTAGCCCTGCACGAGCGTCGCGCCGGCGTGGAGTCGCTCAGCGACCTGCGCCGCGGTTTCGACGCCTCCCACCGAGATGACACAGAATTCCCGCGGCACGACCGCGCGGATGAGCCGCAGCACGGCGAGGGAACGGTCGTTGAGCGGGGCGCCCGACAGGCCACCGGCCCCTGCGGCCGCGACTGTCGCGGCATCCGTGGCCAGGTTCGCCCGCGACAGCGTGGTGTTGGTCGCGCTGATGCCGTCCAGGCCCAGTTCGACGGCGAGCCGGGCCACGCGGGTGACCTCGTCATCACTGAGGTCGGGCGCGATCTTCACCAACAGCGGGGTGCCCCCGGCGGCGGCCTTCACGGCGCGCAACAGGGGCGCAAGACGGTCGATTTCCTGCAGTCCGCGCAGACCCGGTGTGTTGGGCGAGCTGACGTTGACCACGAGGTAGTCGGCCAGGGGCGCCAACTGGCGGGTGCTCTCGAGATAGTCCCCGGTGGCGTCGTCGACGGCGGTAACCCGGCTCTTGCCGATATTGATGCCGAGCACCGGGCGACGCGCGGCCGCGCGTACCGCGGTGAGACGCCGGCGAGCGGATGCCGCACCCCGGTTATTGAAGCCCATCCGGTTGATGACGGCGCGGTCGGCGACGAGCCGGAAGAGGCGGGGGGTGGGGTTGCCCGGCTGGGCGAGCGCCGTGATGGTGCCGACCTCGACGTGGCCGAAGCCGAGCTGGCCCAGGCCGAGAACGGCTTCGCCGTCCTTGTCGAAGCCGGCAGCGACACCGAAGGGTGACGCAAAGCGCAGCCCGAGGGTCATCACTTCGAGTCGGGGATCGGCCCGCGTGAACCGATTCACCACGCGTCCGACGCCGAGCGTGGGCAGACGGCGAATCACCGAGAACGCGAGGTGGTGGGCGCGCTCGGGATCAAGGCGAGACAGGACGAGGGAGAAAAAGAGAGGATACATGGTGTCCGGAGAGTAGGGCGGGCTACAGCGACACCGACGCGTCGCCCTGCGACGCGCGCAGGCGGGCGATGGCCGCTTCGAAGTCTTCGAGGGAATCGAAGGCCTGGTACACGCTCGCGAAGCGCAGGTAGGCAACCGTGTCGAGTTCGCGCAGCGGCGGGAGGATCGCCAGTCCGATGTCGTTCGCCTCGACCTGCGAAGCACCGGTCTGTCGAATGGTTTCTTCGACTTTTTGGGCGAGCAGGGCCAGGTCCGAGTCGGTCACCGGACGGCCCTGGCAGGCTTTTCGTACCCCGGCGACAATTTTTTCCCGGCTGAACGGCTCCACTACCCCGCTGCGCTTGATGATGTTCAGGCTCGCGGTCTCGGTGGTGCTGAAACGGCGCCCGCACTTCGGGCACTGACGGCGGCGGCGGATCGAAAGTCCGTCGTCGCTGGTGCGCGAGTCGATGACTCGGGAATCGGGGTGGCGACAGAACGGGCAAAACATAGTGTTGCCAGCCTAGCGCCCGGTGAGTCAGTCCTCGTCGACGAACCGGGCGGTCACGGCGTCGCCGTGGGCCGGCAGGGCCTCGGCCTGGGCAAGCGCGACGATGTGACCGGCCACGGCGTGCAGCGCTTCCCGGTCGTAGCGCACAATCTGCTGTGGCCGGAGGAACGTGTAGGCACCGAGGCCGGCCGAAAAGCGCGACTGGCCATTGGTCGGCAGCACGTGGTTGGAGCCGGCGACGTAGTCACCGAGGCTGACCGGGGAGTGCGGGCCGAGGAAGATCGCGCCGGCGTTCTCGATGTGATCGAGCACGGCATCCGGGTCCTGGGTCTGAATCTCGAGGTGTTCGGGGCCAAACGCGTTGCTGAAAGCCGCTGCGACGGTGAGATCGTCCACGAGCACGATGGCCGACTGGGAGCCGCTCAGGGCGATCGTGACCCGCTCACTGTGGGTGGTGGAGACCGCCAGTTCGGTCAGGCGCGCCTCGACGCGGCGGGCGAGGCTCACGGAGTCCGTGACCAGCACGGCCGCCGCGAGTTCGTCGTGCTCGGCCTGGCTCACGAGGTCTGCTGCCACGAGCAGCGGGTCGGCCTCGTCATCGGCGATCACGAGGATGTCGGTGGGGCCGGCCTCGGAGTCGATACCGGCCTGGCCGCGAATCAGCCGCTTGGCTGCGGCCACATAGACGTTGCCGGGACCGGTGACGAGCTGCACGGGAGCCAGGCCGAGGCCCGGAACGCCGTAGGCGAGGGCTCCGATCGCTCCGGCGCCGCCCATCGCATAGATCTCGTCGATGCCGAGGAGGCCGGCGACGGCCAGGATCGTCGGGTGCACGCGGCCCTCGAACAGGCTCTGCGCGGGAGAGGCCAGCGCGAGGGAGGCGACCCCGGCGACCTGCGCCGGAATGACGTTCATGACCACGCTGGACGGATACACGGCCTTTCCTGCGGGCACGTAGAGCCCCACCCGGCTGACGGGCTGCCAGCGTTGAGTGACGACGGCACCGGCGGCGATGGTCGTGGTCACCCCAGCCGGTACCTGGGCGGCACTGGCGAGACGCACCCGACGGATGGTTTCCTCAATCGCCGTGCGCACGCTCGGGTCGAGGCCATCGAGAGCTTCTTCAATGTGAAACAGCGGCACCCGCACATAGGCCGGGCGGACCCGGTCGAGTCGTTCGGCCTGGTCAAGCAGCGCATCCTCGCCCCGCAGGCGCACGTCGTTGATCAGGTCGGCGGCGACATCGCTCGCCGTGGCAACGTCGGTGAGGGCCCGTGGCACGGCGGCCAGCAGTGAGGCCGGAGTTGGTCGGGTTCCGCGCAGGTCAATAGTCTGAATCATCACGGTTCAGCCTATCCGCGAACATTCCCCCCGTTGACTGCAGGACAGATTTGACTGCACGACAGATGATTGAGGCCACCGAATGACCGACAAAGCCAAATCCCGACTCGCCGACGCACTACCCGCGACCGCCGCTCCGGTGCCGCCGCTCGAGGCCGATCCCAACGCCCCCATCGACCTCGCGGCCTTCAAACATGCTTTCCGGCGCCACGCCGCCGGGGTCGCCATCATCACTTCGCTCCGCGGGGACGGCACGCCGGTCGGCTTCACGGCGACCTCACTCGCGTCGCTGTCGGCCGTGCCTCCGCTCGCCACCTTCAACATGGCCCGCACCGCCAGTGCCTGGCCGGCGATCCTCGACAACGGCCACGTCATCATCCACATGCTCGGCGCCCGCAATCGGGATGTTGCCGAGATCATGTCCGGGCCACGCGAACGTCGTTTCGAGGGCAGCCATTGGCACGCCGGTCCCTACGGGATCCCGGTCATCAACGATGTGACGAGCTGGATGGTCGGCCGCATCATCGAACGGATCTCCGTGCACAACAACGCTGTCGTGGTCGTGCAGATCGAGGAGGGCGGAATGGGCGCCGACGACGAGGCCCTGCTCTACCACGAGCGCAGCTACCGCGTTCCAAGCGCCGAACTCCCCCGCGAGACCACACCCCACGAGTGAGCAGTTTCTGCACTTCCCGGGCCCGGGAAGTGCAGAAACTGCTCACTCGCGGGATTCGGCGGCGGCTTTGCGGCGCTTGCGCTCCGCTTCGACGATCGCGGCCTGCTCGGGAGTGGGGGCGGTACCGCCGAGGTGGGCGGGCTGCCACCACCGGCCGCGACCATCGGCCGGGTAGCTCGTCTGCAGCGCGTCGACGAGGCCCTGCAGGGTCGTGTGGAGTTCGAGCGTGAGCGCGGCGGCATCCGCTTGCCGCGGCACCGGGATCGGTTCGCCGATCGCGAACCGCACGGGCACGCGAAACGCCTCCCGCACAGACGGCTTGTGGTTCTTGGTGAGCAGGCGGTGGCCGCCCCACACCGCGACCGGGATGATCGGAACGCCCGCCTCGGCCGCCATCCGCACGGCACCGGTCTTGAGCGCTCGCACGGTGAACGAGGCATTCACGCCGCCCTCGGGGAAGACGCCGAGCACCTCGCCGTCTCTCAGCGCTGCCACGGCCTGGGAGTAGGCCAGCGCGCCGTCGGTCATGTCGACGCTGATGTGGCGCATGGCGCGCAGCAGACGACCGACCAGCGGGTGTCTGAACGCGCCCTTCTTCGCCAGAAAGCGGATGTGTCGGCGATTTTTCTGCCACATCATCCACTCCACCAGGGCGAAATCCAGGTACCCGAAGTGCGTGATGGCCAGCACCGCACCGCCGGAGTCGGGAAGCCGCTGGAGCCCGCTCGTGCCGGGCTTCACCCGCAGCAACCCGAACACGCTCCGGCCAGCGGCGATCGCGGTGGCGTAGGTCGCTTCAACATTTCTGGGCTGAACGTTACTGGGCTGAACGTTTCTGGGCTGGACGTTTTTGGGCTGGACGTTTTTGGGCTTGTGGGAACCGGCACGGGTGCTCATGCCCCCAGAATACGACGCGCTCCCTGCGCGCACCCCGACAATGGAGCGGGCCGAGCGAGTTTGCCTACTGGAAGCTAGTTCCAGCGAGTGGAATCACATTCTAGGTCAGGCAGTACGGGCCGAGTAGGCTCTTGAGCTCTCCGAACAGGTCGGCGCTCACCGTCACCCGGTAGGGCAACTCGAAGACCCGCGCGGTGTTGCCCTTGACGATGAGCTTCAATCGCACCTCGGCGGCACCGAGGTGTCGGGTGAGCACCTCGCTGAGCGCCTGCACCGTGTCCGTGGTTGCACGGGTCTCGCTGATGGTGATGGCCAGGGTGCTCTGGTCGGCGCCCTGGCCGAGGTCGGGGGCGAAGACGCTGAACGCGTGCAGGTTCATGCCGTCATCACGCAGGCTGACCCGACCGCGCACGACGACCACGGTGTCGCTGACGAGCTCGCTCGAGAACTCCTCGTAGGCCTTGCCCATGAACATGGCCGTGATCTCACCGCCGAAGTCCTCGACCTGGATCATGCCGTATTGGTTGCCCGACTTCTTGGCGATGCGGTGCTGAACGCTCGTGATCAGGCCCGCCACCGTGACCGTGTCGCCGTCTTCGGTGGACTCAGACGCCAGCAGGTCGGTGATCGAGGTGCTCACGTGCTTGGCGAGGGGAATTTCGAGGCCCGCGAGCGGATGATCCGACACGTAGAGACCGAGCATGTCGCGCTCGAAGGCGAGCTTCTCTTTTTTGCTCCACTCGGGTCGGTCGGGCACCTGCTCGGTGTCCTGAGGTTCATCGTAGAGGCTCGCGAAGTCGAACCCGACGTCGCCGTTGCTCTCGGCCCGCTTCGTCTTGACCGCCGATTCAACCGCCGATTCGTGGATTTCCACCATCGCGCGGCGCGTGGCCCCGAGGGTATCGAAGGCACCGGCCTTCACGAGCGACTCGATCGTGCGCTTATTGGCAACCGGCAGCGGCACCTTGTGCAAAAAGTCGTGGAAGGACACGAACCGGCCCTGCTCTTCCCGGGCGCCGCGGATCGCTTCGACGACGTTGAAGCCCACGTTGCGCACGGCGCCGAGGCCGAAGCGAATGTCGGTTCCCACGGCCGCAAAGAAGCCGATGGACTCGTTCACGTCGGGGGCGAGCACCTGGATGCCCATGCGGCGGCACTCGTTGAGGTAGAGGGCGAGCTTGTCGCGGGAGTCGCCGACGCTGGTCAGCAGGGCGGCCATGTACTCGGCCGGGTAGACGGCCTTCAGGTAGGCCGTCCAGTACGAGAGCACGCCGTAAGCGGCGGAGTGGGCCTTGTTGAAGGCGTAGTCCGAGAACGGCAGCAGGATGTCCCACACCGTCTTGACCGCGTCCATCGAATAGCCGCGGTCCTTCATGCCCTGCGAGAAGCCCTCGAACTGCTTGTCGAGCTCGGACTTCTTCTTCTTGCCCATCGCGCGGCGCAGCAGGTCGGCCTCACCGAGCGAGAAGCCGGCGAGCACCTGCGCGATCGACATGACCTGCTCCTGGTAGACGATCAGGCCGTAGGTGTTGCCGATCACGTCTTTGAGGGGCTCCTCGAGCTCCTTGTGGATCGGGATGATCTCCTGCTGACCGGTCTTCCGCAGCGCATAGTTGGTGTGCGAGTTCGCGCCCATGGGGCCCGGTCGGTATAGGGCGATGACGGCCGAGATGTCTTCGAAGTTGTCGGGCTTCATCAGGCGCAGCAGGGCGCGCATCGGCCCACCGTCGAGCTGGAACACGCCGAGGGTGTCACCGCGGGCCAGAAGCTCATAGGCGGCGGGGTCTTCGAGCCCGAGCTCTTCGAGCACCGGCCGGTGGCCGCGGTTGACCGCGATGTTGTCGAGGGTGTCGTCGATGATGGTGAGGTTGCGCAGCCCCAGAAAGTCCATCTTGATCAGGCCGAGAGCCTCGGAGGCGGGGTAGTCGAACTGCGTGACGACCTGGCCATCCGCTTCCCGCTTCATGATCGGGATGATGTCGATCAGCGGGTCGGAGGACATGATCACGCCGGCGGCGTGCACACCCCACTGGCGCTTGAGGTTTTCGAGGCCGAGGGCGGTGTCGAAAACCGTGCGCGCCTCGGGGTCGCTCTCGATCACGGCCCGAAAGTCGGCCGCTTCGCGGTAGCGGGCGTGGTCCTTGTCGAACATGCCGGTCAGGGGCACGTCCTTGCCCATGATCGCCGGCGGCATCGCCTTGGTGAGCTTGTCGCCCATGCCGAAGGGGAAGCCGAGCACCCGGCTGGCGTCTTTGAGGGCCTGCTTGGCCTTGATCGTGCCGTAGGTGACGATCTGTGCGACGCGTTCTTCGCCGTACTTCTCGGTGACGTATTTGATGACCTCACCGCGTCGACGCTCGTCGAAGTCGACGTCGAAGTCGGGCATGGAGACACGGTCGGGGTTGAGGAACCGCTCGAAGATGAGGCCGTGCACGAGCGGGTCGAGGTCGGTGATGCCCATGGCGTAGGCGACCATGGAGCCGGCACCCGAGCCACGGCCGGGGCCGACGCGGATGCCCTGCTGCTTGGACCACATGATGAAGTCCGCAACGACGAGGAAGTAGCCGGGGAACCCCATCTGCACGATGATGCCGATTTCGTAGTCGGCACGCTTGCGGACGGCATCGGGGATGCCGTTCGGGTAGCGCTTGGCCAGCCCGATCTCGTTCTCCTTGATGAACCAGCTTTCCTCGTTCTCGCCCTCGGGGCAGGGGAATCGAGGCATGTAGTTGGCTTTGGTGTTGAACTCCACCTGGCAGCGCTCCGCGATCAGCAGCGTGTTGTCGCAGGACTCCGGGTGGTCCCGGAAGATGTGCCGCATCTGGGCGGCGGTCTTGAGGTAGAACTCGTCAGAATCGAACTTGAACCGGTTGGGGTCGTCGAGTGTCGACGCCGACTGCACGCACAGCAGGGCGGCGTGGGCGGTGGCGTCGTGGGCGTGGGTGTAGTGCAGGTCGTTGCTGGCCACGAGTGGCAGGTCGAGCTCTTTCGCGAGCTTCAGCAGGTCGGTCATGGTGCGGCGCTCGATGTCGATGCCGTGGTCCATGATCTCGCAGAAGAAATTCTCCTTGCCGAAGATGTCCTGGAAGTCACCGGCGGCTTTCTTCGCCTCGGCGTACTGGCCCAGGCGGAGGCGGGTTTGCACCTCGCCACCGACGCAGCCGGTCGTGGCGATCAGGCCTTTGCCGAACTGGCTGAGGAGTTCGCGGTCCATGCGCGGCTTGAAGTAGTAGCCCTCGAGGCTGGCTTTGGAGGACAACCGAAAGAGGTTGTGCATGCCCTCGGTGTTCTCCGAGAGCAGCGTCATGTGGGTGTAGGAGCCGGCGCCACCGACGTCGTCGCGGTTCTGGGCACCGGTCCCCCAGCGCACCCGGGTCTTGTCCCGCCGGTCGGTGCCGGGGGTGATGTAGGCCTCGGTGCCGATGATGGGCTTGATGCCGGCCTCGGTCGCGCTCTTCCAGAAATCGAAGGCGCCGAACACGTTGCCGTGGTCGGTGATCGCGACGGCCGGCATGCCCTGCTCCACCGCGGCCTTGATCAGCGGCTTGACCCGGGCCGCCCCGTCGAGCATCGAGTACTCGCTGTGCACGTGCAGGTGGACGAAGGAATCGTCACTCATAACAAATGGTCCTCAGTCGCCGCGGAGAACGCTCAGCGCGTGCTCCAGGTCCGGCGGGTACTCGGCGTTGTAGGTGACCCACTCGCGTGAGTCGGGGTGTTCGAACGCCAGCTGGGTGGCGTGCAGCCATTGCCGGCCGAGCCCGAGGCGAGCGGTGATGCTCGGGTCCGCGCTGTACATGGCGTCGCCGACACATGGATGCCGCTGGGCCGACATGTGCACCCGGATCTGGTGGGTGCGCCCGGTTTCCAGGTGAATCTTGAGCAGGGTCGCGGCACGAAACGCCTCGAGCGTTTCGTAGTGGGTGATGGAGTCCTTGCCACCGGCGATCACGGCGAATTTCCAGTTGTGGTGTGGGTGCCGACCGATGGGCGCGTCGATGGTGCCGCTGGTCGGGTCCGGGTGCCCCTGCACGACGGCGTGGTACACCTTCTCGACCTCGCGGTCGTGGAAGGCACGCTTGAGGTGGGTATAGGCGGCCTCCGACTTGGCGACCACCATGAGCCCGCTCGTACCGACGTCGAGGCGGTGAACGATACCGGCCCGTTCCGCTGCTCCCGAGGTGGAGATGCGGAAACCGGCGGCCGCGAGGGCGCCGGGCACGGTGGGCCCCGACCATCCCACGCTCGGGTGCGCCGCCACGCCGGCCGGTTTGTTGACGACCACAATGCTGTCGTCATCGTGCACGATCGTGAGGCCGGGAACGGCAATGGGATCGATGCGCACCGGCTGCTTGGGCTGCCAGGTGACTTCAAGCCAGCTGCCGGCGTGCAGCCGGTCGGATTTGCCCGCGACCGTCCCATCGAGGATGACCCCGCCCTGTTCGGAGACTTCGGCAGCGAAGCTGCGGGAGAATCCGAACAGTTTGGCGAGCCCGGCGTCGACACGCACGCCTTCGAGCCCTTCGGGCAGCGGCAGGGCACGGGTTTGGGTGGTCACGGAACGATCTCGGCCTTCGGTTCATCAGACGTTGGTTCTTCGGGCTTCGGTGCGTCCGATTTGGGCTTGTCCACGACGCGTTCGCCGTCGAGGCCGATCCCGCGGATGGTCAAGATCATGAAAATGATCATGCTCGACACGATGGACATGTCGGCCACGTTGTAGATGGCCGGCAGCAGCCACGGAGTCGAAAGAAAATCGACGACGTGTCCGAGGCCGAAGCCCGGTTCGCGCAGCAGGCGGTCGGTCAGGTTGCCGAGCACACCACCGAGCAGGAGCCCGAAGACTAGGCCCCAGGCGAGTGAACGGATGCGGCGGGCGAACCAGACGATGAACACCACCACTCCGGCGGCGATGATCGAAAAGACCCAGGTGGTGCCGCTGGCAAGCGAAAAGGCCGCTCCCGGGTTCCGAACGAAGTGCAGTTGCAGCACCTCGCCCAGAACCCGGACGACCTCACCCTCGGTCATCAGATCGACGACCAGGATCTTACTGATTTGATCCAGCGCGTAGATGCCCAGCGCGATGAGCGCGAGGACGATCAGCGCGCGGGAGCGCTTCTCCGTTCGAACCCTAGGCGCCAAAGCCCTGGAAGGACGACTTCGGCGCGGAATCGCTGCCGACACCGGCGCCGACCGGCGACGCGCCGTCGAGGTCGTGGAGCTGGCCTTCGATGTAGCTCTTCAGCTTGACACGGTACTCGCGCTCGAAGGTGCGCAGGCCCTCGATCTTGCCTTCGAGAACGGAGCGTTCCTGATCCATCTGCTGGTTCTGGACGCGCTGTTTGGCCTCTGCTTCGGCAACGACGCGAGCGGCGGTGGCGTGGCCTTCGGCGATCAGGGCGTCACGTTTCTCGGCGCCTTCCTTGACGTGCTCCTCGTGCAGTCGACGAGCGAGCTGCAAAAGGTTGGTCGTGCCGGCGGTCTCATCGATCGGCTCGGCGGCGACAACGACCGGTGCGGCGGCCTTGACGGGCTCCGGAACCACAACGGGTTCGGGGGCGGCCGAGGCCGGAACGGCCGCGACAGGGGCGCTGACGGCCTCGGCGACGACTCCGCCGTCGGCGGTGATGCGCGCGCGCAGCTCCTCGTTGTCTTGCGTAAGGCGGCGCAGTTCAACGACGACCTCGTCGAGGAAGTCGTCAACCTCGTCCTGGTCGTATCCCTCACGGAATTTTGTTGACTGGAACCGCTTGTTGACTACATCTTCCGGAGTTAGCGCCATGGCTTTCCACCCTTAGAACTTGTGTTGCGAACAGTTGTATGACACCACAGATCAGTGCCATCGGACAAGAATACATGCCGCACCGGGTGTGGCGCGGGCCGAGCGTGAGAAACGCGGGACAAGCCTAGAAACTCGCCCGCAGGAATGACGCGATCGACATTCCCACGATGCAGCAGAGCATCGTGATCGTGAACCCGAAGTCGAACTGGATGGGTCCAATTGCGAGCGGCGGTATCAGCTTACGAAAGAAGCGTACCGGCGGGTCGGTGAACGTGTAGACCAGCTCCACGAGCACCAGGGTGAATCCGGTTGGCCGCCACGAACGGTTGACACCGCGAACGAGGTCAATGATGAAGCGTCCCCAGAGCACGAAGAAGTACAGGAGGAGGGCGTAGTAGGCAACTGTGGCCAGGAGATCGACGAGCACGCTCTAAGTCTATGACTGGGCGAAGAAGGACGCTTCCGCGTCCGGCTCTTCGGTGCTGTTCTCGCCGGAGACGATCACGTGTGACGGCGACAGCAGGAAGACCTTGGCGGTGACGCGTTCAATCTTGCCATAGAGGCCCTGTGACAGGCCGCTGGCGAAGTCAATCAGGCGGCGGGCATCAGCGTCACTCATCTGGGAGAGGTTGATGATGACCGGGATACCGTCACGGAAGGACTCCGCGATGACCTGGGCGTCGCGGTACTGACGCGGGTGGACCGTGAGAATTTCATTCATTTCGGAAGCAGCCACATTCTTGGGGGTTTGCGTCTTGCGCAGCGGAGTCACCGGAGCACGGCCGGCGTTGTTCGGTGCCGATCCGTTGTGGGCCGATCCGTTGTGGGCCGAACCGGAATGGGCGGCGCTGGACTGGGCCGCGGCGGCGGCTTGCGCCGACGCGTTGGACGAGTTGGAGCGCTCAGCGGGTGCCGGCACGGCCGCCACGTGCGCGGTCGCGGGGGCCTCGTAGTGCAGCTCTTCGTCTGCCAGCCCCAGGTAGACCATGGTTTTCTTGAGCGGGTTGGACATGTCGACCTCCGTGTAGGTAATTCTTCTCTATGAGATTAACCGTGTAACGGGCGAATCCCGGTGATTGCCGTGCCAATTCTTAGGTGTGTCGCCCCTTCGGCGACGGCCGCGGCGTAGTCCTGGCTCATGCCGATCGACAACTGCGTTGCCGCCGGCGCCACGGCCTGCATTCGAACGCTCAGGTCCCGCACCGCCGCAAAGGCCCGTCGCGGCTCGCCCTCGCGGGGAGCCACGGCCATCAGCCCGAGCAGACACAGCCCTGGCGTGCCCAGCACCTGCTCAGCGAGGGTGTCGACGTCGCCGGGCAAGGCACCGCCGCGGGCGGGATCATCCGTCAGATTGACCTGAATGAAGCAGTCCCGCACGGGCGCATCGGCATCGACTGCTTCGAGCGCGCCGACAAGAGATGCACGGTCGAGGGAATGGATGACGTCGGCGTAAGCACGCACCTGGCGCGCCTTCTTGCCCTGGATCTGGCCGATGAAATGCCAGGTCAGGTTCAGGTCGGCGAGTTCGGCGGCCTTGCCCTGGGCCTCCTGGTGCCGACTCTCGCCGACATCCGTCACCCCGAGCGCCGCCAGCTCACGGATGAGGCTCGCGGGATGGAACTTCGTGACGACGACCGTGGTGATCTCGCCCGGGTCGCGCCCGGCGAGCCGGACCGCGTCAGCGATTCCGGCCCGCACGGACTGCAGGCGCTCGGCGAGGGTGTCGATCGCCCCCGAAAGGGACGAAAGCGGATTACTTGAGGAAATCGGGGATGTCCAGGTCGTCGGGGTCTTCTTCGAAGGCCGGGTCAACAACCGTGGCCCCACCGGCGGTGGCGTCGTTGCTGGCCCAGACCGAGGAGCCGGCGAGCTCTTCGGCGCTGAACTGGCTCGCGTCGGGGGTCGTGGAGGTGGCAGCGGCGCCCGCGGGAGCCGTGCCGACACCGCTGGCAATGCCCGCGGCGACGAGGTCGGCGCGGCGCACCTCAACGGCCTTGGCGCCGGGTTCGCCGCCATCAAAGCCGGCGGCGATCACGGTGACGCGCACCTCGTCACCGAGGGTGTCGTCGATGACGGCACCGAAGATGATGTTGGCTTCGGGGTGCACGGCCTCCTGCACGAGGCGGGCCGCGTCGTTGATCTCGAAGATTCCGAGGTTGGAGCCACCCTGGATGGAGAGCAGCACGCCGTGGGCGCCGTCGATCGACGCTTCCAGCAGCGGCGAGGCCACGGCGAGTTCAGCTGCCTTGATGGCCCGGTCGGCGCCTCGGGAGGAACCGATGCCCATGAGGGCGGAACCGGCGCCCTGCATGACCGACTTGACGTCGGCGAAGTCGAGGTTGATCAGTCCGGGGGTGGTGATCAGGTCGGTGATGCCCTGCACGCCGGCGAGGAGAACCTGGTCGGCCGTGGCAAAGGCTTCGAGCATGCTGATGCCGCGGTCGCTGATTTCCAGCAAGCGATCGTTGGGCACGACGATGAGCGTGTCGACCTCATTTTTGAGCGAGGCGACACCGGTCTCGGCCTGTGCCTGGCGACGCTTGCCCTCGAAGCCGAACGGCTTCGTGACCACGCCAATGGTGAGGGCGCCAATGGACTTGGCGATGCGGGCGACGACGGGAGCACCACCGGTGCCGGTTCCGCCACCCTCGCCCGCCGTCACGAAGACCATGTCGGCGCCCGCGAGGGCTTCTTCGATCTCTTCGGCGTGGTCCTCGGCGGCGCGGCGACCGACCTCGGGGTCTGCCCCGGCGCCGAGGCCCCGAGTCAGGTCACGACCGACATCGAGCTTCACGTCGGCGTCGCTCATGAGCAGCGCCTGCGCGTCGGTGTTGATCGCGATGAACTCGACGCCACGGAGGCCAAGTTCGATCATGCGGTTGACGGCATTGACGCCGCCACCGCCGATACCGACGACCTTGATCACGGCTAGATAATTCTGATTGTTTGACACGTCCGGCCTCCGGTGGAACTCTCAACCTCTAGTCGAGGCTTAAAGTTATGCTGAGTATGCAATTCCTGATTTAGAAGTTATGCGCCACGACGCGCCCGCTGGGGAGGCGCGCCCGCGTGTCGCGAAGTCCCGGCCAAAAGTCGACCGAAGTACGGCTTGTCAACGCAGCACGGCACTGTCGGGCGAGGTGACGTCATATTCATTTACGGTGCCGACGGGGTGCCCGACCATCAGAGCCCCCAAAACAACCGCCTTGTATTCGGATTCCTCCGGGCTGCCCCAGACGACGCGCGCTCCCCCGACGAGGTTGAGGGTGACGTCGTCCTTCGTTTCCGCACTGACGGTGTCGAGCTGCGAGCGGATGCTGTCGGGCAGCACGCTGACCACGGCCGTCGCTGCGCGAAATCCCGCGCTCTCCACCCCGTTATCGGCATCGATCAGGGGGTAACCTGCCGGTCGGTCGGGGCTGGACTCGATCACGATGCCGGCCGCGTCAACCAGATCGAAACCCGCAGCCGAGGCCAGGGCACCCACCGGCTCGCGCTCCACGATGCGCACCACGAGGGTGCCAGGCGGGCGACTCTCGGTCACGTAGCTCTGGATCAACATGAACTGTGAGAGCTCCTCTTTGACCTGTCCGAAGTCGAGGAGCGGCAACGGGGTCCCCACCTGCTCTTCGAGGGCGGCCACGAGCGCGTCGGCCGACACTCGGCTTGCGCCGACGACCTCGATGGTGCGGAGTGCCATGAGCGGGGAGTATCCCGCACCGACCACCACGAGCGTCATCACCACGACGGCCGCGAGCGACACCACCCAGTTCGTGCGTCTGCGGCGGGAACGCCAGGTGAAGCGGCGCACCTCCTGACGCTCGTAACGCTTCCGCGCACGTTTGGCGGCCCGCAGCCCGGCGCGGGCCGCCCCGCCGGTGAGTTTGGCACCGGCCGTCAGCGTGGCGCGGGCGCCCTGCGCCGCGTCCCGCGCACCGTCAGAGGCTGACTTCGTTCCGCCCCCGGAGACGCGGCCCGCTGACAACCCGAACGGCAGGCGGGTGATCCGGGCGTTCGTCGGCCCAGCGGCATCCGTTGATGGCAGGGTGACCGGCCCGGTTGACGGTGATTCGGACCGGGTCGCTCCGCGACCGGTGGACTCGGCGGGCGTCTTGCCCGAGGTCGTCTTGCCCGAGGTCGTCTGGGCCGGCGGCTTTCGGGCCGAGGGCGGGCCGGTGAACCCCTGCGGTCTCCTCATCGCGGTGCGCGGGTCATCCGCGCACCCGGGTGAGCGACGCGAGCAGCTGCGGCACGATGCGGTAGACGTCACCGCAGCCGAGGGTCACGACGAAGTCGCCGTCACGGGCGATGCCGGCGAGGTAATCGGCGGCATCCTGCCAGTCCGGCACGAAGGCGACCTTGTCGGAGTCCTGGAACCGCTCGGAGACGAGGGCGCCGGTCACGCCGGGTTCGGGGTCTTCGCGGGCGCCGTAGACGTCGAGCACGATCGTCTGGTCGGCGTAGGTCTCGAGGGCGTCGGCGAATTCCTGCGCGAACAGCTTGGTACGGCTGTAGAGGTGCGGCTGGTGCACGGCGATGATGCGCCCGGAGCCGACCACCGTGCGGGCCGCGGACAGAGCCGCCGCGACCTCGGTCGGGTGGTGGGCGTAGTCGTCGTAGACGCTGACTCCGCCGACGGTGCCGTGCAGCTCGAAACGACGCTCGGTGCCGCCGAACGCGGCGATCGCGTCGAGGGCGGCCTGGGGTTCGAATCCCAGGCCGACGAGAACCGCGAAAGCGCCGGCGGCGTTGATGGCATTGTGTTTGCCGGGGATGCGCAGGGCGGCCGAGTAGTCAGCGCCGTTCCAGGCGACGGTGAAACGCACCGGGCCGTCGGTCACGATCGAGTGCACGCGCACGTTCGCGTCGGCGTGCTCGCCGAAGGTCACAATGCTCGGGCTGGCGGCCTGGGCATGGGCCCGAAGGTGAGCGGTGACGCGCACGGCGCCCACGTCGTCGGAGGACACGACAACAAGTTCGGACGCATTGCCGGCGAATTCGACGAATGCCGCCTCGAAGGCTTCGAGCGACCCGTAGTGGTCGAGGTGATCGGGGTCGACGTTAGTGATGAGCGCGACAGTGGTGTTGTAGAGCAGGAACGAGCCGTCGGATTCATCCGCTTCGACGACGAAGAGGTCATCGGCGCCTGCGGCCGAACTCACCCCGAGTGACTCGATCACTCCCCCGTTCACGAAGCTCGGGTCCTGGTGCAGGCCGAGCAGGCCGGTGACGATCATGCCCGTCGACGTCGTCTTGCCGTGGGCGCCCGCAACCGAGACGAGGCGGTGCTTCTGGATGAGCCAGGCGAGGGCCTGGGAGCGGTGCAGCACCGGCAGGCCACGTTCGCCCGCGAGTACGTATTCCGGATTATCCTGCCAGAGCGCTCCGGTCACGACGAGGGTGTCGGCATCGCCGACGTTGGCCGCGTCGTGGCCGATGTCGACGCGGGCGCCAAGGGCGCGCAGGGCGAGCACGTTGTCGGACTCGCGCACATCGGAGCCGGTGACCGTGTAGCCCTTGTTGATGAAGAGGCGGGCGATCCCGCTCATGCCCGAGCCCCCGATGCCGACGAAGTGCACCTTTCCGAGGTCTTCGGCGACGGTGAGGGTGAGATCGGGCTTGATCACGAAGGTGCGCTCATTTCAATCGGACGTGCAGGCTGAAGGGGTCGAAAGTCTAGGTTACGCGCCACGACTGACACGCACTGCGTGCTGCGTGAGGTCGTAGAGCCGGGCAGCGCCATCGAGCATTCCGACGGATGCCGCGGCCGAGCCCATGAGGCCGACCCGCTCCCGATCGCGCAGCAGCGGCAGCAGGGTATGGCTCACCCAGTCGGGCAGGAAGTCGGCGTCGTCGACGAGCAGCCCACCCTGTGCCCGCACCACGTCGGCGGCGTTGAAACGCTGTTCACCGTTGCCGACCGGATAGGGCACGTATACGGCGGGCAGGCCGAGGGCACAGAGTTCGCTCACCGTCGCCGCGCCGGCCCGGGAGACCGCGAAGTCGGCCGCAGCGAGGGCAAGGTCCATCCGGTCGCAATAGGCGATCTGACGGTAGTGGGGCAGGTTCGGATCGGTCACCTCGGCACGCTCGCCCACGATGTGCAGCACCTGCCAGTTGGCCGCGACGAGGGCAGGGGCGGACTCGAGGATCGTCGAATTGAGGCGGCGGGCACCGAGCGACCCGCCGGTCACGAGCAGCGTTGGCCGCTCGGGATCAAGGTCGAAGAACGTGAGCGCGGCGGCCCGGGACGCGGCCCGATCGAGGTGCTCGATTTCGGGCCGCAACGGCATCCCGACGAGGTGCGCGTGCCGAATCGGCGTGCCCGCGAAGGCGACACCGACCCACGGCGTGAACCGGGCGCCGAGCTTGTTGGCCAGGCCCGGCTTGGCGTTGGCTTCGTGGATGATGATGGGAATGCCGGCCCGGCGGGCCGCGAGGTAGGCCGGGGTGGAGACGTAGCCGCCAAAACCGACCACGACGTCAACCCCGCGGGAGCGGATGACCTCCCGCACCCCGGCGACCGCCCCCGCAAAGCGCGGCAGGAAGCTCAGCGCCTGGCGGTTCGGACGACGCGGAAAGGGCACCCGGGGAACCGTCACCAGTTCGTAGCCGCGGGCGGGCACAAGGCGCGCCTCGAGGCCGGAACTGGTTCCGAGAACGAGCACCGTAGCATCCGATTCGCGGGCGCGAATCGTGTCGGCCAGGGCCAGCAGGGGGTTCACGTGGCCGGCAGTGCCGCCGCCGGCGAGCAGGTAGGTCGTCATGATCGAGCCGTCTTTTCCTGGTTGGTGCGCTGCTCCTGGTTGGAGCGCTGCTCCTGGCTGGAGCGCTGGGCCGCACGTTGTTCTGCGCGTTCGGCCGGAGTGTCGCCGGAGCGGTCGCCGCGGGCAAAGGACAGCACCACGCCGATGGCAACGAGGGTCGTGAGCAGGGCCGTACCACCGGCCGAGATCAACGGCAACGGCACCCCGAGCACGGGGAGAACTCCCAGCACGACGCCGATGTTGACGAAGGCCTGCCCGATGATCCAGACCATGACGGATGCCGTCGTGATGCGAGCCTGCACGCTGCGGCTCGAGCGCATCACCCGCAGAAAGGCGAAGGCCAGCAGGATGAACATCAGGAGCACGACGATGGCGCCGATCAGGCCGAGTTCCTCGCCGACGATCGCGAAGATGTAGTCGTTGTCGGCCGCCGGAAGCCACGACCATTTGGCCCGGGAGTTTCCGAGGCCGACCCCGAAGATTCCGCCGTTGGCGAGTGCCCAGGTGCCGTGCAGCGGCTGCCAGCATTCCGCGGAGATGGACCCGTCGGTGACCGCGCAGTCGTCCTCGGCGAAACTCATGATGCGGGTGAGTCGATTCTCGCTGGACAAGGCCAGCACGACCGCACCTGCCGCACCGATCAGCAGGGGAATGACCAGCAGCCGCAGCTTCACTCCCGCATAGAACAGTGCCCCGAACAGGATGCCGGCCATGATGATCACGGTTCCGAGGTCACCGCCGATCATCACGAGTCCCACGGCACCGCCTCCGACGCCGAAGACAGGAATGAAGATGTGGCGCCAGTCGTCGAGGTGGTTCTGCTTCTTGGCCAGGATCACACCAAGCCAGACGACGAGGGCGAGTTTGATGGCTTCCGACGGCTGGAATTGGATTCCACCGGGAAGGGTGAGCCAGTTGGTATTGCCTGCGATCTCGTAGCCGAGCGGCGTGAAGACCACCAGGCCTTGCAGGAAGCAGGAGAAAAGAAGCGCCCACCAGCTGACGAGCTCCCAGAATTTCAGCGGCATCCGGCTGACCAGGAGCATCAGCGGCACTCCGATGAGGGCAAACATGCCCTGGCGCAGGATGCCGCCGAAGAAGCCCATGTCGGCGAGGTAGGAGTCCACGCTCGAGGAGGACAGCACCATGACGAGGCCGAAGGCTACGAGGAACAGCGTCGTGCCGAGCAGCAGGAAGTAATTCGCCGACTCGGCCCGGAACACCCGACCCAGGTTGATGCGGGCGGTGTGGCCTGCGTGTTCGGCCGGGTCCCCCCGCGATGGGTCTGCGTTCGAATGAGGCGGCCGGGTCATCCGCCTCACCTCCCTAGTTGTCATTCACAGTTGTCATTCAAATTTGTCATTCAAATTTGTCATTCAAATATGCGGCCACGGCCTGCGCGAACGCGGTGCCGCGGTGCGAATAGCTGTCGAACTGGTCCATCGAGGCCGCGGCCGGAGCCAGAAGCACGACATCACCGGGCTGGGCCAACTCGGCCGCCCGCTGCACCGCCAGCGGCATGACCTGTTCAGTGTCGTCGGAATCGATCTCGATCACGGTGAGGTCGGGGGCGTGTCGTCGGAATGCCTCCCGCAGTGCGGTCCGGTCCACGCCGATGATGATCGCTCCGCGCAGCCGGGCGACGTGTCGCTGCACGAGCGACTCCACGTCAACGCCCTTGAGCAGCCCGCCCACGAGCCAGACGACCGACTCGCACGCGGCCAGCGAGGCGTTCGCGGCGTGCGGGTTGGTGGCCTTCGAATCGTCGATCCAGCGGATTCCGCCCCGCTCCGCGACTTCGGCGATGCGGTGCGCGTCGAGCGTGAATCCCTGCAGGGCGGATCGCACCTGGGCCGGGGGTACGTCGAACGAGCGGGCGAGGGCGCTCGCGGCCAGCACGTCGGCGACGACGTGCGGGGCGCCGAGACCGACTCCGACAAGGTCGGGCACGGTCGTCAGCTCGAGGGCACGATCCGCACGGTCGTCGAGAAACGCACGGTCGCAGAGGATTCCTTCGACGACCCCGAATTCGCTCGGGCCCGGCACCCCGAGGCCGAAGCCGACGGCGCGAGCCCCCTCGGACACCTCCGCCTCTTCGACCATCAGCCGGGTGGCGGCATCTGCGGTGTTGTAGATGCAGGCCACCCGGGTGTTGGCGTAGACGGTGGCCTTCGCCGCGCGGTAGGCCTCGGCGGAGCCGTGCCAGTCGAGGTGGTCGTCGGCAACGTTCAGGCAGACGCTCGCCCACGGCACGAGGGCACCCGGCCCGGTGCGGGGCAGGTGGTGCAGCTGGTAACTCGACAGTTCGACGACGAGCACATCCCAGCCCTGCGGGTCGCGGATCGCGTCGAGCACCGGCACGCCGATGTTGCCGCACGGGGCGACGCGATGGCCGGCCTCGGCGAGCATCGTCGCCGCGAGCTGCACGGTCGTGGTCTTGCCGTTGGTTCCGGTGACGAGCATCCATTCGGCAATCGGCAGGATCTTGTCGCGCAGGCGCCAGGCCAGCTCGATGTCTCCCCAGACCGGCACGCCGGTGGCGGCGGCCCACAGCAGCAGCGGGTGGTCGGGGTGGAACCCCGGTGACACGATCAGCAGCTCGGGTCGGTGTTCGACCAGCGCCACGGGAGCGGTGGCCGGTTCCAGGGCGTTCAGGTCGGCCTGCACGAGGCCGGCCCCGATCACCCCGAGGAGCTGGGCCCGCTCGGTGTCGGAACCTTCGGCCGGCACCGGCGAAGCGACGACGAGCACCTCGGCGCCGAGTTCAACGAGGGTGTCGGCGGCGGCGAAGCCGGTCACCCCGAGTCCGAGAATCCCCACGCGCAGGCCGGCCCAGTCCGAGCGCCAGCTCGTCAGGGCATCGAGATCGGCACCGTTCTCACCGGCGCCGCTCAATTGGGCACCGCGGAGAGCCACTCCAGGTAGAACGAGCCGACGCCGGCGGCGACGAGGAGCCCCCCGATGATCCAGAAGCGCACGACGACGGTCACCTCGGCCCAGCCTTTGAGCTCGAAGTGGTGGTGGATCGGACTCATGAGGAAGATGCGCTGCCCCTTGGTGATCTTGAAGTACGCGCGCTGCACGATGACGGAGCCGGCCTCGATGACGAAGAGCCCGCCGATGAGCAGCAGTAGGAGCTGGGTCTGGCTGAGGATGGCCAGCGCCGCCAGCGCCCCACCGATGGCCAGCGAGCCGGTGTCGCCGAGGAAGATCTTCGCCGGGGAGGTGTTCCACCAGAGGAAACCGATCAGCCCGCCGACGATCGCGGCCGAGACGACGGCGAGGTCGAGGGGGTCGCGAATTTCATAGCAGCGATAGGCATCCGCGGCGTCCGTGCCGCCGAAGCAGGACTGGTTGAACTGCCAGAAACCGATCACGATGAACGACCCGATCGCGAGGATCGACGAGCCGGTCGCGAGTCCGTCCAGCCCGTCGGTCACGTTCACGCTGTTCGAGGTCGCGGCGACGATCAGACAGATCCACAGGATGAACAGGGCGATTCCGACCACGCCGCCGAGCACCATGAAGTCGAGCGGGGTGTCCCGGATGAAGGATATGTGAGTGGATGCCGGTGTCAGGCCGTTCTGGTTCGGGAACTGGAGCGACAGGTAGGCGAACACCCCCGCGACGATGACCTGACCGGCGATTTTCTGCCAGCCGCCGAGTCCCAGGCTGCGCTGGTTGCGGGTCTTCAGGAAATCGTCGAGAAACCCGACGAGGCCGAGGCCCACCATCATGAACAGCACGAGCAGAGGGGTGGCGGTGATCGGTTCCCCGGCCAGCAGTTTGGCCGCGAAGAAGCTCAAGACCGTGCCCAGAATCAGGATGATGCCACCCATGGTGGCGGTTCCGCGCTTGGCGTGGTGACTCTTCGGGCCGTCGTCGCGGATGAACTGCCCCCAGCCCAGCTTCTTGAACAGCCGGATGAACAGCGGTGTCAGGAAGAGCGTGAAGCACAGCGAGAAGGCGCCGGCCATCAGGAGCGCTCTCACGAGAAGAACTCTCCCAACCGGTCGCCGAGGAATCTGAGGCCCGCGGAGTTGGATGATTTGACAAGCACGGTGTCCCCCGGTTTCACGATGGAGCAGAGCAGTGTGAAGGCCTCGTCCTGCGTGTCGACGTAGGCCGATTCGCTGTCCCAGGATCCTTCGTTGATCGTGCTGATGTGCATGCGGCGGGCCGCGGGGCCCACAACGACCTGCTGGGAGATGTTGAGGCGCACGGTGAGCAGTCCGATACGGTCGTGCTCTTCACCGGCCAAGGCACCCAGTTCGGCCATTTCGCCGAGCACGGCGATGGTGCGCTGGCCGGGTTCGCGAATCTGGGCGAGGGTCTTGAGGGCGGCGGTCATCGAGTCAGGACTCGCGTTATAGGCGTCGTTGATGATGGTGACGCCGTCACGGCCGCCGAGAACCTCCATGCGCCAGCGTTCGGCACGCTCGACGGATTCGAGGGCGGCGACGATGGCCGCGCCGGCCACGCCGAGCGATTCCGCGGCGGCGGCAGCGGCCAGCGCGTTCATGACATGGTGTTCACCGAGCACCTTGAAGTGCACCGGGAAGTGTTCACCCGAGGCCAGGTGCAGGGTGAAGCTCGTGCCGGCGCGCGACGCGCGAACGTCGCTCGCCCGAACGAATGCGACACCGACCTCGTTCGGGCTGCCCAGGCCGAACCACTGCACGCGGGCCCGAGTCGAACCGGCCATGCCCGCGACCCGCGGGTCGTCGATGTTCAGGACGGCGACATCCGTCGGCAACAGCTCGGTGACCATTTCGGATTTCGCGGTCACGGTGGCCTCGATGCCGCCGAACTCGCCGGCGTGGGCCAGGCCGACGGTGAGCACGATCCCCACGTCCGGGCGGGCGAGTTTCACGAGAGTGGCGATCTTGCCCACGCCGTTGGCACCCATCTCGACGACGAGAAACTCGGTGTCGTCGGTGACTTCGAGCATCGTCATCGGGGCACCGACCTCGTTGTTGAACGAGCCGCGTGGGGCGACGGTCGGTCCGACACCCTCGAAAATCGCGCGCAGCAGGTTCTTGGTGGTCGTCTTGCCGTTCGACCCGGTCACACCGACAACTTTCAACCGTCCGCGAGAACGTACCTCGGCCACGACGTGGGAGGCGAGGGCGCCCAGCGCGAGAACGGCGTCGGCGACGACGATCTGCGGCACCGGGAGGTCGAGTAGACGCTCGACGATCAGCAGGGCCGCGCCTTGGTCGACCGCGATCGGGGCGAACAGGTGCCCGTCGGTCTCGGCACCGGGCTTGGCGACGAAGATGGAGCCGGCCGTGACCATGCGGGAATCGGTCTGGACGGATCCGGAAACCGTCAGGTCACCGGCGGAGTTGTGGAGGACACCGGCGGTGGCGACGACGATCTCGTCGAGTGTCAGCGCGATCATTTACAACCACCCGGCTTCGCGCAGCGCTGCGCGGGAATCGTCCCGCGCCGAATAGGGAATTTTGACTCCGGCAACCTCGTGATACTCCTCGTGACCCGGCCCTGCGTACAGGATCGTGTCGCCCTCGGTCGCGAGGGACAGCGCCGTGCGGAATGCCGCCCGGGGGTTAGGGACCTCGTGCAGCTCCCCCGCAGGGTTCGCCGCCCGGGCCGCGGCGAGCAGGGTCGCCCGAATGGCGGCCGGATCCTCGAAACGCGGATGAAAGTCGGTGATGACGACCACGTCGGCGCCGCGGGCGGCGATGGCGCCCATGTCGTCGCGCTTGGTGGTGTCGCGGTCGCCGTCGGCGCCGAAGACCATGATCAGGCGGCCGGTGGTGAACGGGCGCAACGCCGCGAGCGTGTTCAGGAACGCGTCGGGGCTGTGTCCGTAGTCGATGATCACGAGCGGCCCGGTATCGCCGGAGATGCGCTCGGCGCGGCCGGGAATGTAGGCGTCGATGCCGCCATCGCGGGTGAGGCAGGTCTCGATGTCGCTGAGCGGTATGCCGGAGTCGACGAGCATGACGATGGCGAGGGCCGCGTTGGCGGCCATGAACCAGCCGAGCAGCGGCACGCGGGTCTGCAGCCGGGCACCGTTCGGGCCCTCCAACACGAACTCGGTGTGCACGGCGCTCGCGCCGACGACGCTCATGTGCCAGTCCGCAGGGATCTCCGCCTGGTTGCTGATCGTGGTCAGCGGGATGCCCGCTTCGAGCACGATCCGACGGCCCCAGTCGGAATCGACGGTGACGACACCGCGCTTGGACCGGTGAGGCTGGAATAGTTCCAGTTTCGCGCCGAAGTACTCGTCGAGGCTGGCGTAGTCGTCAAGGTGATCGTGGCTGAGGTTGGTGAAACCGGAAACGTCGAAAATCAGACCGTCGACCCGGTAGCGGCTGAGGGCCTGCGCGGAGACCTCGATGCCCACCGCGGTGACTGCGGCCTCGTTCATCCGCGCCAGCAGCGCGTGGAGTTCGCTCGCCTCCGGGGTGGTGAGCGAGCTGGTGACGGCGAGGTCGCCGATCCGGCGCTCGGCCGTGGAGGTCAGGCCGCTCGTGATGCCGAGCTGCTTCAGCACGGCGAAGAGCAGATAGACGACGCTGGTCTTGCCGTTCGTGCCGGTCACGGCGAACAGGGTCGCGGGGTTGTCGGCGGTGCCGTAGATCCACGCGGCGACAGCGCCCAGGGCAGCGCGGGCATCCGGGGTCACGAGCACGGGCAGGCCGCTGCCGGCCGCGATCAGGGCGCCGGCTTCGTCGGTCAGGATCGCAACAGCCCCGGCCACCCGGGCCTTCACCGCGAACGCTGCTCCGTGACTGTTTCGCCCGGGCACGCCCACGTAGAGGTCGCCGGGTTGCACGGTTCCGCTGCTGAGGCTGACACCGCTCACCGTGAGACGGTCGGTGGGACCACCGGTGCGCAGGCTCAGCGCAAACTGGTCGATCAGTCCCTGCAGGTCCCGCGAAACGGGATGCTGTGGGCGAAGGGCCGAGGGCGCCGAGGGCAACTCGGGCGTCACGAGGCTCATTTTCTTACCAAGATTTTTGTTCTAACCAGCACTGTCTAACTTTCTTTTCTACCAGGTCGCGGGGAGGTCAGGGGCAGGTGCGCCCGACGGAACCGCCCGGTACTTCTTCAGCACCTGGCTCATGACCTTCTGAAAGATCGGAGCCGGCGCGGCAGACGTATTCATATTAACAGGGTCGGCGAGGCTGACCGACACGACGTACTCGGGGTCGTCGGCCGGCGCGAAGCCCGAGACCGAGACGAGGTAGCCGTCGGAATACCCCCCGTTGCCGTCGGGCATCTGGGCGGTTCCGGTCTTGGCCGCGACTCGATATCCCGGGATTTCCCAGATCTTGTTGACCCAGCTGTTCTGGTAGACCATCTCGAGTACGTCGCTGGTGTCACCGGCAGCGGAGGCAGAAATGACCTGGCTTCCGGTCGCGCTCGGTTGGTCGGTCAGCGTGCCGTCGGCCTGTCGACAGCCCTCGATCAGCTGCACGGGCATCCGCACGCCGCCGTTGGCGATGGTCTGATAAATGCTGGAGACCTGCAGTGCCGTGGTCGTGAGTCCCTGGCCGAACATGGTCGCGTACTGGGTCTGGCTGTCCCAGTTCTCGGGGTCGCGCAGGATTCCGGAGTCTTCGGCGGGAAAGCCGGTTTCGGTGGCCGCGCCGACGCCGAACTTCTTCATGTAGTCGTAGCGCTCCTTGTTCGAGAGCAGCTCGCCGAATTTCGACATGCCGGTGTTCGACGAGTCGATGAGCACGCCGGTCATGGTCAGCTTGTCGTCGCCGTGGGCATGGCTGTCGTTGATGTTGGCACCGTTGGCGGGCAGATAACGGTAGGGCGCCACGACCCCGCTGTTCACGGTGGCTTTACCCGAGTCGAGCACGGATGCCGCGGTCAGCGACTTGAACGTCGATCCCGGCTCGAACGAGGCCGTGAAGGCGCGGGATCCGCGGTTCTCGGGGTCTTCGGTGCCGCTCACGTTGTTCGGGTCGACGCTGGGATAGTCGGCCACGGCCACGAGCTTGCCCGTCTTGGCCTCCTGCACGACGACGGTGCCCCAGGCCGCTCCGGTCGCCTGGGCCTGCTCGGCGAGGGCCTGCTGCACAAACCAATTCAGGTCGGAGTCGATGGTGGTCACGACGTCGCCGCCGTCGACGGCCGGGGTCGTCGTGACGCTGCTCCCGGGAATGCGCACTCCGTCAGCGCCCTTTTCGTACGTTTCGGTGCCGTCGACACTGGCGAGGCAGGAGTCTTCGCCGAGTTCGAGGCCGGCCTGGGCCTTACCCTCAGAGGACACAAAGCCGACGAGGTTTCCGGCCACGGCACCGTTCGGATAGACCCGGCTGGGGTTGGTGCGCGGGTAGATCCACGGGATGTCGAGGTCGTTGATGGCGCGGAGCGCGTCGACGTCGACGGCCCGGGTCAGGTATACGAAGTCGGAGTCGGGGTTGTCGGCCAGGGCCGCGTCGAGCATGGCCTCGATATCGGGACCGGTTTGCCCCGTGACGGCTCCGAGCTCGGCGGCGGCCTGGCCGACGCTGATCGATGTCTTCTCCCCCTCGACGGTGCGGTAGAAGGACTTCGCATTTTTCGGCGACGCGGTCACGTCGTAGCGCATGACCGAACCGGCCAGCAGGACACCGTTGGCATCGAGAATGTCGCCGCGGGCGGCGTAGACGGTCTGCCCGACGGAACGGTTGCCGACGGAGTCGGCGGTGAGGGCATCCGCTCGCACGACCTGGATGTCGACGAGCTTCACCACGAAAACGGCGACGACCGCGAACAGCACGAGCACGGTGACGGCGACGCGCCGTCGGCTGGAGTTGCTGCGCCGATTCATTCCGGGCGCACGGGGCCCTGTCTTCCTCGGCACGGGTAAATCCTTACTGCGGCGTGAGCCGCGGGTTTATCGGGTGGCGGGCGAGGGCAGTCCGCTTTTGATCGGAACCGCGGGGGTGGGTGTGACTGCAACAGTAGCCGCGCCACCGTCGGCAGTGCCGAGCGACGCGTCGTCAATTTGGGTGAGTACGGCGGAATCGGTCAGGAGCGAGTTCGGCACGAGGCTCGCAGCCCCACCCTGCGACCCGAGCGCCGAGCTGGGGGCACCGAGAACCGCACCGTCCGAGAGGCGCAGGTACACCGGATTGGAGTTGCTGACCATGCCGAGGGACTCGGCGTTGGAGGCGAGGCTCTGCGGCGAGGACAACCGCACGAGGTCCTGGCTGACGCTCTCAGACGTGCGGCCGAGTTCGACCTGCTCTCCGCGGAGGGTCGAGATCTCATACGCACCCTGGGAGATGCCGACGCTCAGCAACAGCTGCGCGATCACGATCGCCGCAACACCGGCGGTCGCGGTGAGCGCGTACGTGATGCGGGGTCGCTTGCGGTGCGCCGCCGCCGGAGCCACGATCTCGAGTCGGCGCTCGGTCGGCGCCGCGGACGGGCTCGGGGTGAAACTCGGTCGAACGCGTGCGAGGTTGTCGCTCATTCGGCCCTCCTCAGTCGTTCGGCGGCACGCAGGCGCACCGGTGTTGCACGGGGGTTCTCGGCTTTTTCATCGTCGGATGCCAGTTCGGCGCCGCGGATGAGGAGGGTGAAGAGCGGTTTGTGTTCGGGCAGTTCAACCGGCAGACCGGCCGGGGCGGTGGAACCGGATGCGGCGGCGAGGGCACGCTTGACGAGCCGGTCTTCCAGGGATTGGTAGGCCATGACGACGATGCGGCCGCCGACCGCGACGCTCTCGAGAGCGGCGGGAATGGCCCGTTCGAGCACGGCGAGTTCCTGGTTGACCTCGATGCGCAACGCCTGGAAGACGCGCTTGGCGGGGTGTCCCATCCTCTGCACCGCGACCGGCGTTGCCGCCGTGATGACCTCAACGAGCCGGCCCGACCGCACGAAGGGTGTCGTCTCCCGGGCGTCGACGATGGCTTTGGCGTAGCGCGCCGCGAGTTTCTCTTCGCCGTAATCGCGGAAGATGCGACGAAGGTCCGCCTCGCTGTACTCGGCGAGGATCCGTTCCGCGGTGAAGTCCTGGGTGTTGTCCATGCGCATGTCGAGCGGGGCGTCCTTGGAGTAGGAGAAGCCGCGGTCGACGCGGTCGATCTGCAGGGAGGACACGCCGAGGTCGAAGAGCACGCCGGCGACCTCGGGAATACCCAGTCCGTCGAGGGCCTCCGCGATGCCGTCGTAGACGGTGTGCACGAGGTGGATCCGGTCGCTGAACGGCGCGAGGCGTTCTGCCGCAATGGCGAGGGCGTCAGTGTCGCGGTCGAGGCCGACCAGGGTCAGCTCCGGGAATCGCTGCAGGAAGGCTTCGGCATGGCCGGCCATGCCGAGCGTCGCGTCGACGAGCACGGCGCCGGGCGCGCTCAGCGCGGGGGCAAGCAGCTCGATGCACCGTTCCAGCAGAACCGGGGTGTGGATATCGCTGAGCGGGCTACTGAGCGGGCTGCCGATCGGACGGCCGGGGTGCTCGCCAGTGGGTGGGCTGTCGTTGGTTGTCATAATGCCGGGCCAGACCCTGAGTCCTGATTCCCATCCATTCCTGACCTGGCACCGGGGAAGTGTGTCAGGGAAAGAACGGCTGGGAGTCAGGGGCCAGGGGCTAGAAGAGTCCCGGAATCACCTCCTCCGTGGTGTTGGCGAATGAGATCTCCTGCTCGGCCAGGTAGCTGCTCCAGGCCTCGCTGTCCCAGATTTCGACGCGGCTGCCAGCACCGATGACGGTGAGCTCCCGGTCGAGTCCCGCGTAGGTACGGAGGTTTGCGGGAATGGTGACGCGGTTCTGCTTGTCCGGCGTTTCCGAGCTCGCGCCGGAGAGGAACACCCTGAGGTAGTCCCGCGCCTGCTTGCTCGTCACGGGGGCCTGGCGGATCTTGTCGTGCAGCTCCCCGAACTCCTGGGTGCTGAAGACGTAGATGCAGTTTTCCTGACCACGGGTCATGACTACCCCGGTGGAGAGCTCCTCGCGAAACTTCGCGGGGAGAATGATGCGGCCTTTTTCATCGAGTTTGGGGGCGTAGGTCCCGAGGAACATCGTCACCCCTTCCCGATTCGACGGATTCGCTCCACCCGGCTCAGGTGTTGCTCCACTTTACTCCACTATCACCCACGTTCTCCGGATTCACGAGCAGATTCGGAGAATGTTCACCGGAACACCCGGAAACTACGGGGATCGGATCGGTGGAGGAAAAGGGAGGGGCCTGAGCTTTTCGCGCGGGATCTGGACGAAAAATGGGCGCAAAAAAAGGGCCGATCGGATGATCGGCCCTTTTGGAGGTCAGATTATGAAGTCTGGGGCGGTGCGTGTGAAGCGTGGGGAGAGCTGTGGAGCTGGTGGAACAGGCTTGACGCTCGAGCTACTGCTGTCCGTCCTGGCGACGGTCCCAACGGTCGTTCATGCGATCCATGAAGCCCTGCTCCGACGAGGCCGGCGCAGAGCTGCGGCCGGCGGGGGGCGGACCGGAGAATCCGCGAACGGATTTTCCGGGGGTGATGGCAATCAGCACGCCGCCGAACATGAGCGCGAAGCCCACGATGCCCAGCCACAGTTGCTGCAGTGCAACCCCGGCTATCAGCGCGCCGATTCCGGCAACGGCAAGCAAGACGCCGATGACGATTGAGCGATAGTTGGGTCGAAGTCTCGTCACACCGACGCTGGCGACAAAGTCGGCATCGTTGTGATAGAGGCTGCGCTCCATCTCTTCAAGGAGTCGCTGCTCCTGTTCCGAAAGCGGCATCTCATTCCCTCCAATAACGGGATCGAGCGGGTTGGCTCTCAATTCTAACCCCGCCACGGTGGCTAGGCTAGGCAGGTGACTGAAAGCACCCATCTGGTCGATCTGGTTGATTCTCGTGTCGACGAATTCCTGATTACCCGTGAACCAATTGTGACCTTGATCAGCCGTGACCTGACGCCGTTAGTGGACTTCTCACGGCAATTTCTCAGCGGTGGAAAGCGGTTTCGAGCCCTCTTCTGTTACTGGGGTTGGCAGAGCGTTCGGGGCGACGAATCCGGCGACCTCAGACCCGTCGTTTCGGCCGCCGCCGCCCTCGAAATCTTCCATGCCGCGGCACTCGTTCACGACGACATCATCGATAATTCCGACACCCGGCGGGGCGGAGCATCCGCTCACAAACTGTTCGAGGGCCTGCACCGGTCGGAGGGCTGGGCGGGCACCGCCGACGACTTCGGCCGCGCGTCCGCCATCCTGCTCGGCGACCTGCTGCTCGGCTGGAGCGATGAGCTGCTCGACGAGGGGCTCGAGGCCCTGCCCGCGGATGCGCCGACCCGTGCCGCCGGCCGGCGCGCCCGGCTCGAGTTCAACCACATGCGCACCGAGGTCACCGCGGGCCAGTACCTGGACATCCTGGAAGAACGGGCATGGATCGTGCAGGCCGAGTCGGAACTGCTCGAGCGGGCGCTGCGGGTCATCACGTTCAAATCCGCCAAGTACAGCGTGCAGGCGCCGCTCGTGATCGGCGCGGCTCTCGCCGGCGGCACCGCGGAGCAACTGGACGCCCTGCGGGCTTTCGGGCTACCGCTCGGTATCGCCTACCAGCTGCGCGACGACCTGCTCGGAGTCTTCGGCGACGCATCCGTCACCGGAAAGCCGAGCGGGGACGACCTGCGCGAGGGTAAGCGCACGGTATTGGTGGCCCTGGCTCGCGAAACGCTCACCGCGGGCGAGCGCAGCCTGTTTGATGGGGAACTCGGCGACGTCACGCTGGATGCGGCCCGCATCGTGGCGCTGCAGGAGCTGATCCTGGCCAGTGGAGCGGTCGACCGGGTCGAAGCGATGATCGCCGACCGGGTTGCCGAGGCCGAAGCGGTGCTTGCGGACGCACCGCTGGCAGAGGGTGCTCGGGACCAGCTGAGAACGCTCAGCGCGAGGGTGACGCGCCGAGCGTTCTAACCGCGGTCGTTCTCATCGCGGCGTGGCGCTGGCTCAGGCCAGCGCCTGGGCGACGCGGCGCACCTCGGCCTTGCGGCCGGCGCGGAGCGCGTCGATCGGGGCAACGCCGAGGCTGTCGTCGACGTTGAGCAGCCAGTCCATGGCCTGGTCGTCGGTGAAGCCGTCATCGCCGAGCACATAGATGGTGCCGCGCAGTTCGGGGAGCGGAGCGCCATCACGGATGAACGCGGCGGGAACCTGCAGCACGCCGTCACGGCGAATCGCGAGCAGGAGTTTGTCTTCAATCAGCTGCTTGACACGGCTGGGGCTCACGTTGAGCACATTTACAAGGGCAGGGAGGGTAAGCCACTGAGGCTCTGAAAACTCTTCGGTCACCTGCTAAGCCTCCCACGAATCGAGGTTCGGTTCAAACATCACGACGTGGGGTCACCCATCCGCTTGCACAACTCCCTGCACATTCGCCCCACCCGCACCACTGATTGACTCCTCTATCGATGTGTGCCAGCGTGGTCAGTCGACCGCAACGAACGGGAGCTCAATGTCGGCTGAAGTGAGCACAATCGTCCAGAAAGTCGTGGCCTTGGCCCAAAAGCGCCGGGATTCCCGGCCCAACGATGAGACCCCCAGTTCGCGGGGTGCCTCTCGGAGCCTGGCCCTGAGCGTGCCGATCGTGCTCGTGAGCACCCTCGCCATCTCGCTGAATCTGGCTTCCCCCGCGCAGGCGGCCGTCATCGCGAAGAAACCTCTCGGCTCCGGCCCGCTCCTTGCCGCGCCCGCACCGACCCTCGCGACGGCTGCCGTGCGCGCCGAGGCCGCACCCGTCGACTACACCGTGGCGGAGGGCGACACGATCAGCGGCATCGCGGCACGGTTCGGGCTCGCGAGTGCGTCCGTCCTGGCTCTCAACGGCCTGGGCTGGTCGGCGCTCATCTTTCCCGGCCAGGTACTGAAACTGGCCGAGCAGGCCCCGGCACCCGCGGCGACCCCGGCAGCCGCGCCCGCCGCCGGACAGCACACGGTGGCGTCCGGCGATACCATCAGCGGCATCGCGGCGGGCTCCGGGCAGTCGATCCAGGCGATCCTCGACGCCAACGGACTCACCCGGAGCAGCACTATCTTTCCCGGGCAGTCCCTCGTGATCCCGGGCGCCGCGGCAACCGTGGCCGCCGTCACGCCCGTTGCTGCTCCGGTCGCCATCACCCCCGTGGCCTTCGTGGCACCGCCGGCCGGCAGCCACACCATAGCCGCCGGCGACACCATCGGCGCCGTCGCGGCCGCTGCGGGCCTGTCGGTGCAGGAGATGCTCGACGCCAATGGCCTCGGCTGGTCGAGCATCATCTACCCCGGCCAGGTGCTGACCGTCCCGCAGCCGGCCGCCGTCATCGCGGCCGCTGCGGCAGCGGCAGCGGCAGAGGCCGCGGCCGCGGCTGCCCAGGCCGAAACAGCCGTCGCCGTGACCACCGTCATGACCGACGAGATGCGCCAGAACGCCCAGACCATCGTCTCGGTCGGCCGGGCGGCCGGCGTCTCCGACCAGGGTCTCGTGATCGCCCTCGCCGCTGCGGCCCAGGAATCCGGCCTGCGCAACGTGGACCATGGCGACCGCGACTCGCTCGGCCTCTTCCAGCAGCGTCCCAGCATCGGGTGGGGCACCGACGAGCAGGTCATGGATCCGACCCGGGCGAGCCTCGCCTTCTTCGGTGGTGCCGGTAACCCCAACCCCGGTGTGACCCGCGGGCTGCTCGACATTCCCGGCTGGGAATCGATGAGCGTGACGGATGCCGCCCAGGCGGTGCAAATATCCGCTCACCCCGATTTCTATGCCAAGTGGGAGGCTTCGGCACGGCTCTGGTTGCCGCAGCTGGGCTGACGATCGGTCTTCGTCGGTCTCCCCGCAGCCCTCCGGCTGCCAATAGGGTGTGCAGGATTCGTCTTGGCGGAGTGTTTGCCGCCCGGGCGCTCCGCGAATCCCTAGAATAAATCGAGTGAGTGATATTCCGACCGACCCGATGCTCGGCCGTCTGATCGATGGTCGTTATGAGGTGCGCTCGCGAATCGCCCGCGGGGGCATGGCAACGGTCTACCTCGCGACCGACCTGCGCTTGGAGCGGCGGGTCGCACTCAAGATCATGCACGGGCATCTCGCCGATGACGCCGCCTTTCGCAGCCGATTCATCCAGGAGGCCCGCTCGGCCGCGAGGCTCGCCCATCCCAACGTGGTCAACGTCTTCGACCAGGGCCAGGACGCCGATATGGCCTACCTGGTCATGGAGTATCTTCCCGGCATCACCCTGCGCGACCTGCTCAAGGACTATGGCCGGCTGACGCCGGAGCAGACCCTCGACATTCTCGAAGCCGTGCTCAGCGGTCTCGCCGCCGCCCACAAGGCCGGCATCGTGCACCGCGACGTCAAACCCGAGAACGTGTTGCTCGCCGACGACGGCCGCATCAAGATCAGCGACTTCGGCCTCGCTCGCGCGAGCAATAACAACACCGCCACCGGACAGGCCCTGCTCGGCACCATCGCCTACCTCTCCCCCGAGCTGGTCACGCGGGGTGTAGCGGATGCCCGCAGCGACATTTACGCCCTCGGAATCATGACCTTTGAGATGCTCACCGGCGAGCAGCCATATGTGGGCGACGCGCCCATGCAGATCGCCTACCAGCACGCGAACGACACCGTGCCGATGCCGAGCAGCAAGGTGCCGTCGATCCCCCAGGAACTCGACGAACTGGTGCTGTGGGCCACGGCCCGCGACCCGGAACAGCGGCCCAGAGACGCTCGCGTCATGCTCGACCAGCTGCTCGACGTCGGAAGCATGCTGCGCCCGGCAGCGGCCGGTGCACAGACGATGGTCATGCCGCGCGGCGGCCAGTCCAGCGGAGTGCTGCTCGGGGCACCGGTCTCCGCCCTGACGGCCGAAGCCGAAACCCAGATTCTCGGAGCCGCCACCCTCGTGGCAACCGGGCCGGGAGCCCCCAACGACCTCGTGCTGCCGGGCGGCGGCACGGTACCCAACGGAACCGTGCTGGCCAAGAAGACGCGTGGCCGCAAGACCCGCGGCTACTGGCTCTTTGCCCTCGTGCTCTTTCTCGCGACTCTGGTCGGCGGCACCGGCTGGTATTTCGGCTCGGGCCCGGGCTCCGAGGTGGCCGTCCCCAGTTCCCTGGTGGGCACCACGCCGGAAGACGCCGCCGCACAGCTGCTCGAACTCGGGCTCATTGCCGAACCCGGCGAGGTGTACAGCGCCACCGTCGCGGAAGGCCTCGTCGTCGCAACGGATCCCGATGCCGGTACTCGGCTCGCCCAGGACAGCGTCGTGACCGTCATCGTCTCACTGGGGCTGCAGCCCATCACCCTGCCCACCCTCGCCGGCCTCAGCCAGGCCGACGCGGAAAACGCCATCACCGGTCTCGCTGCTGTCGTCGGCACGATCGACCCGGTCTTCAATGCCGACGTCGAGTCGGGAGTCGTGATCGCAGCGACCAGAGAGAGCGATGGCGGCGATGTATCCGCTGGTGGCGGCTACTTCGAAGGCCTGACCGTCAACCTCGTCGTGTCTCTCGGCGCCATCCCGGCCGTGGCCGGCGAGACGGTGCAGGACGCCACGGCCATCTTCGCCGACAAGGGCCTCCTGGTCACGCGCGGCGAGGAGTCCTACCACGACAGCATTCCCGAAGGAGACGTGATCCGCGGCACAGCGCCCGAGGGAACGATCCGCGCCGGCGCAACGATCACGCTGACCATCTCCCGTGGCCCGGAGCCGGTCGAGGTGCCCAACGTCGTCGGTATGGGCTGGAGCGAGGGCAAACAGGCCCTGATCGACCTCGGCTTTGAGCTGAGCTACAATCCCGGAGCCGACCTGGTCGCTGCGCTGCTGAAGATCACGTCGACGGACCCCGTGGCCGGAACATCCGCTCCCCGGGGCAGCACAGTCACCCTCACCGGCCAGATCTAGGCCACAGCACGTCCTGGCGCACGGCGCGCCCGATATTGGTGCGCTACTGTCACGGCGGTAGCGCTCACCCGCATCGGGCGCGGTCGTGCTCAGCGCGACCGCGCCTGACAGGTACTCACTTCGCGGCACTCGCTCAGTCAGCGGGCACTCGTTGAGCCAGCGGGCACTCATCGGAACAAGTGCCGGCTCGCAGAACGAGTGCCGCGACAGCGGGACCGAGCCTCAGCAGCCCCGGGCGCGGCATCCGCTGCCGAGAACGGATGCCGCTGAGCTGATTATCTAGCGGACGGCGAGTTCCTCGGCGACCAGGAAGGCCAGTTCGAGGGACTGCATGTGGTTCAGTCGCGGGTCGCAGAGCGACTCGTAGCGGGTCGCCAGGGCGGCCTCGTCGATGTGCTCCGAACCGCCGAGGCACTCGGTGACGTCGTCGCCGGTGAGCTCCACGTGGATGCCGCCCGGGTGCGTGCCGACCGCGCGGTGTGCCTCGAAGAAGCCCTTGACCTCGTCGACGACGTCATCGAACCGACGGGTCTTGTAGCCGGTCGGAGTCGTGACGCCGTTGCCGTGCATCGGGTCGGTGACCCAGAGCGGGGTGGCGTCGCTCGCCTTGATCGCCTCGAGGAGGGGCGGCAGGGCATCGCGGATCTTTCCGGCGCCCATGCGGGTGATGAAGGTCAGGCGACCGGGTTCGCGGTTCGGGTCGAGCTTGTCGATCAGGCGCAGCATGTCGTCGGCCGAGGTGCTCGGGCCGAGCTTGACGCCGATAGGGTTGCGCACGCGCGAGAGGAAGTCGACGTGGGCACCGTCGAGGTCGCGGGTGCGCTCCCCGATCCAGACGAAGTGCGCACTCGTGTTGTAGGGCGTGCCGGTGCGGGAGTCGATGCGCGTCATCGGGCGCTCGTAGTCCATCAGCAGGCCCTCGTGGCTTGTGTAGAACTCGGTGCGGCGAAGGGCTTCGAAATCGGCGCCGCAGGCGATCATGAACTTGATCGCGCGGTCGATCTCCTTGGCCAGCTTCTCGTAGCGCTGGTTGGCCGGGTTTGCGGCGAAGCCCTGGTTCCAGCTGTGCACCTGGCGCAGGTCGGCAAAGCCGCCCTGCGTGAAGGCACGGATGAGGTTGAGGGTCGACGCGGCGGTGTGGTACCCCTTCACCAGGCGGGCCGGGTCGGCCTCGCGAGACTCCGGGGTGAAGTCGTAACCGTTGACGATGTCGCCGCGGTAGGCGGGCAGTGTGACGTCGCCGCGGGTCTCGAAGTTGCTCGAGCGCGGCTTGGCGAACTGGCCGGCCATGCGGCCCATCTTGATCACGGGCATCGAGGCACCGTAGGTGAGCACGACGGCCATCTGCAACACGGTCTTGACGCGATTGCGGATCTGCTCGGCGGTGGCGCCGCTGAAGGTCTCGGCGCAGTCGCCGCCCTGCAGCAGGAAGGCGTGGCCGCTGGCGGCCTGGGCGAGCCGGTCGCGCAGGATGTCGACCTCGCCCGCGAAGACGAGAGGCGGCTGCGTGGCCAGCTCGGCGGAGGCCGCGGCTACGACGGCGGCGTCGGGCCAGGACGGCTGCTGCTTGATCGGCAGTGTGCGCCAGTGGTCAAGGCCGGCGATCACGGATTTTTCTGCCACGACAACCGGTTCGGTGGGGTCTACCACGGGGTGATTCCTGGTTTCTCTTGGGCGCACATCGTCCGAGCTCGAGAGTATCGAGCTGTCATCGGTCGAGAACTGTGGGCGGTGAACAGGCCTAAACGTGCTAGACGGCCTGCGCTGAGCCTATCGCGAAAGGGTCGCGCGCTTTTCCTTGACGGACGTGGCATAGACGTCGACGTACTCCTGGGTGCTGAGGCGCTGCAGCTCGTACATGAGCTCATCGGTCACGCTGCGCAGCACGAAGCGGTCGCCCTCCATGCCCTCGAAACGGGTGAAGTCGAGCGGAGTGCCGATCACGATGCCGATGCGCCGAACCTTCGGGATGCGCGTGCCGGTCGGCATGGCCTTCTCGGTGTCGATCATCGCGACCGGGATCACCGGGACACCGGATTCCAGCACCATGCGGGCCACGCCGGTACGGCCGCGATACATCTTGGCGTCGGGGCTGCGGGTGCCCTCGGGATAGATGCCCAGCACGCCGCCCTGGCCGAGAACCCGGAGCCCGGTGTTCAGGGAATCCTCGGAGGCCTTGCCCCCCGAACGGTCGATCGGCAGCTGGCCCGTCGCCTTGAAGAACTGCTTGGTCGCCCAGCCCTTGAGGCCCTTGCCGGTGAAGTACTCGCTCTTGGCGAGGAAGACGACCCGGCGGGAGACGACGAGCGGCAGGAACACCGAGTCGATGAACGACAGGTGGTTGCTGGCGAGAATCACGCCGCCGTTCTTGGGGATGTTGTCGAGGCCGACGACCCAGGGCCGGAAGATACCGAGCAGCAGGGGGCCGACGACAATGTTCTTCATGAACCAGTAGAACAACGTTATTCCTTAGGTAAATTGACGGCGGCGTGACTGATGCAGCCTACTGCGTGACGCTGTGGCGGGCGAGGTCGGCCGCGCCGACGACTCCGGCGTCATTCACGAGCTGGGCGATCACGAACTCCGGCTCGGGGTGGTACCCGCGGGCGGGCAGGTGTTCCAGGAACGCGGTGCGAATCGGTTCGAGGAGCAGGTCCCCGGCCGCGGCCACTCCCCCGCCGAACACGAAGACCTGCGGGTCGAGCACGGCGCCGAGGCTCGCGCAGGCCTGGCCGAGGGCACCGCCGAGCTGGCGCAGCGCGGCGAGGGCACCGCCGTCGCCGGCCAGGATGAGCCGGCCGACCTCCTTGCCGGTCAGTTTGCCCTTGCGGGACCTGGCGGCGGCCAGCCCGAGCCCGACGCCACCGGCATCCGCATACTCGTTGGCGATGCGCAGCAGGGCCCGGCCGGATCCGTATTGCTCGATGCAGCCGTGGGCGCCGCACCCACAGGGCAGGCCGTTCGGCACGAGGCGCAGGTGCCCGAGCTCGGCGGCCGCGCCGAAGCCGCCGCGGAAGAGGCGATCGCCCGCGACGATGGCGCCGCCGACGCCGGTGCCGATGGTGAGCATGACCATGTCGTGGAAGGGCCGGCCGGCGCCGAAACGGAACTCCGCCCAGCCGGCGGCATTGGCGTCGTTCTCGATGAGGATCGGCAGGTCGAGTCGGGCCTCGAGCTTGGAGCGAAACGGCTCGTTGCGCCAGTTGATGTTGGGGGCGTAATGCACCGTGGATTGCTCGGCGTCGATGAATCCGGCGGCCGCGACACCGGCGGCGATGACCTGCTCCCCCGCCACGAGGCCCTCGATCATGGCCACGACGGCGTCTTCGATCTCACGAGGGTCGGTGGCCTCGGTGGGGACCCGATCGGAGCGGATGATGGTGCCGCTCGCGTCGACGAGGGCGCCGGCGATTTTGGTGCCCCCGATGTCAATTCCAATGGCGTGCACGGCGCACCTTTCGTGGTGGATGGTCATCGATGCGTCACAACTGTTATAAGCATGGGCGCGGCTCCGGGTGACCCACAACCGCACCCTCTAGAGTGTAGTAAAACAGTTTGCCGTGAGGCGAAAATGCCCCCTTGACCGCAGATTTACTTCGAGCGCAGATTTGCTCGGTAGAGTGTGGGCATCCGCTGCCGGTACCGAAGGAGTTACCGTGAAACAATTTGACGTCCCCGCCATCGTTCCCGCCGATCCCGGCGCCAATGTCACCGATCTTCTCATCGATCGTCTCGCCGCCACCCCCGACTCCGTGCTGTTCTCACTGCCGAGAAACGGTGAATGGGTGCCGGTCACGACACGCGAATTCCACACCCAGGTCGTCGCCCTCGCCAAGGGCCTCGTCGCCGCCGGCATCGCCCCCGGCGACAAAATCGGCTTGATGTGCAAGACCCGCTACGAGTGGACCCTCATCGACTTCGCCGTCTGGTTCGCCGGCGCCGTGCTCGTGCCGGTCTACGAGACCAGCTCCCCAAGCCAGGTGCAGTGGAACCTGAGCGACTCGGATGCCACGGCCCTCATTGTCGAGACGCCGGACCACTTCGCGCGCTTCGACGAGGTGCACCCGGACCTGCCGAACATCGGCCAGGTCTGGCAGATCGATCTGGGCGACCTCGACAAGCTGGCCGCCGGAGGCATCGACGTCGCGGACGCCGAGATCGACCGTCGCCGCAACCTCACCGTCGGCGACGACATGGCTACCCTGATCTACACCTCGGGGTCAACCGGTCGGCCGAAGGGCTGTGTGCTCACCCATGCGAACTTCCTCGAGACGAGCCGCAACTCCGCGGTGGCCCTCAAAGAGGTGCTCACGCACCCGCAGGGCGCCTCGACGCTACTGTTCATCACGACCGCGCACGTCTTCGCTCGTTTCATCTCGGTGCTCTGCGTGCACGCGGGCGTGCGGGTCGGGCACCAAGCCGACACTAAGCAGCTGCTGCCGGCTCTCGGCAGCTTCAAACCCACGTTTTTGCTGGCCGTTCCCCGGGTCTTCGAAAAGGTCTACAACTCCGCGCAGCAGAAAGCCGAGGCCGGCGGCAAGGGCAAGATCTTCGACGCGGCCGCCCACATCGCCGTCGAACATTCCAAGGCGGTCCAGGCCGGAACCACGATTCCGCTGATGATGAAGGTCAAGTTCGCCCTGTTCGACCGTCTCGTCTACAGCAAACTGCGCGCCGCGATGGGCGGCAACGTGGTCTACGCCGTCTCGGGCTCCGCGCCCCTCGGCGAACACCTGGGCCACTTCTTCCACAGCCTCGGCATCGTCATCCTGGAAGGCTACGGTCTCACCGAGACGACGGCCCCGGCGACGGTGAGCCTCGCCACCCGCGCCAAGATCGGCACGGTCGGCCCGCCGCTTCCGGGCGTCTCGGTGCGCGTCATGGACGACGGGGAGATCGAGGTGAAGGGCGTCAATGTCTTCAAGGAGTACTGGAAGAACCCCGAAGCCACCCGCGACACCTTCAACGAGGGCTGGCTGCGCACGGGCGACATCGGCTCCTTCGACAGCGACGGGTTCCTGACGATCACCGGCCGCAAGAAAGAGATCATCGTCACGGCCGGCGGCAAGAACGTCGCCCCCGCCGCGCTCGAAGATCCGATTCGCGCCAACCCGCTCGTCGGCCAGGTTGTCGTCGTCGGCGACCAGAAGCCCTTCATCTCGGCGCTCGTGACACTCGACCCGGATATGCTGCCGGTCTGGCTCAACAACAACCACGAGGATGCCGGAATGACCCTCACCGAGGCATCCGTCAACCCCGCCGTGCGCGCCGAAATCCAGCGGGCCGTCGACCTGGCCAACCAGGGTGTGTCCCGGGCTGAGTCGATTCGCAAGTTCACGCTGCTCGACATCGAACTGACCGAGGCGAGCGGGCACCTGACGCCGAAGATGAGCATCAAGCGCAACATCATTCTGCGGGACTTCGCCGCCACCATTGACGACATGTACGCCGGTGCACCGGTGACCGAGGGCTTCTCGATTCGGGACTAGCACCACCCCGAAAACGACCGGGCCCCGAGAACCTGAACCGCTACGAAATGGGCCGCCCTGCCGAGGCAGGACGGCCCTTTTCTGGTCGGCCGGAATTTTCGGGGTGGCCGGTTAGAACCAGGTCGACTCGCGGACCTCTTTCATGGCCGCACGCCGGTTGGCCTTGTCGAGCCGGTCGAGGTAGAGCAGGCCGTCGAGGTGGTCGGTTTCGTGCTGCAGCGCCTGCGCCATGATGCCGGTGCCGGAGAGTTCAACCGGTTCGCCATCGAGGTCGATCCCGGTGACGCGGGCGAACGGATACCGCATCGTCGGGTACCAGAGTCCCGGTACCGACAGGCAGCCCTCATCAAGTAGCACCGGCTCACCGCTGACCTCGACGACGACGGGATTCAGGATGTAGCCGATGTCGCCGTCGACGTTGTAGCTGAAGGCGCGCAGGTTCACGCCGATCTGCGACGCGGCTACTCCGGCGCGGCCGGGCAACTTCACGCTGTCGACGAGGTCCTGCACGAGGGACCGCACGCGGTCGTCAATGGTGAGGATCGGGTCGGACACGGTTTTGAGGACCGGGTCCCCGAGAAGACGGATCTGGCGTTCGGGCACGGAGGAAACCTTAGGGTAAGGGGAAAGTGGGTGGGAGCGGGTCAGGCGTTCTGGTCGGCCGGCAAGCCCTCCACCACGAGGGCGGCCAGGGTTCGCGCGGCGAGCTGGGTGATGGGCTGCAGGTCTTTGTAGGACACCACACTGCCCGCGGCGAGTTGGGCGTCGTAGGGAATACGCACGATCTCGCGCACCCGGGACCGGAAGTGGGACTCGATCTCTTCCAGGCGAACCAGGTTGGTGCCCTGCGTGGCCGTGTTGATGGCCACGATGCTGTTGCGCACGAGGTCGCCGTAACCGTTGGCTTCGAGCCAGGTCAGGGTCTCCGACGCGAGCCGGGCCTCGTCGACGCTGCCCCCGGAGACGATCACGATGGAGTCGGCGCGCTGCAGGGTCGCCCGCATCACGGAGTGCACGATTCCGGTACCGCAGTCGGTCAGCACGATCGAGTAGAACCGGGCCGCGAGGTCGGCGACGACGTTGTAGTCGTTCTCGTCGAAGGCCTCCGAGAGCAGCGGGTCGGTGTCGGAGGCGAGAATGTCGAGCCGGGTCTCGTCCCGCGAGACGAGCGCGGTGAAGTCGGTGAAGTTGCCGATCGAGGCGGCGCGGGTCACGACGTCGCGCACGGTGAGGCGGGTCTGCTTGCTCACCCGTTCCGACAGCGTGCCGCGGTCGGGGTTGGCGTCGACGGCGATGATGCGGTCTTCGCGGGCGTCGGCGAGGGCCATTCCGAGCAGGGCGGTCACAGTGGTCTTGCCCACACCACCCTTGCGGGTGAGGATCGGCACGAACCGTGCGCCGCCATCGAAGTGGCGGCGGATGCGTTCATCCATCTGCTGGTGCGCCCGCACCTTGGCGGAGTCGCCGAGGTTGACCAGGTGCAGCGTGGCGTCGTAGACGAACCGGTTCCAGGCGCCGCGTGGGGCGCGGCGCGTGCGGCGGTTGACCTCGAGCAGGCGGTCGGACGTGAGCATTGACGCTGATTCCGGCGCGCCGCCTTCGGTGCGGGACGCGCGGGCGTTTTCGGCCGGTGGCGTGCCCAGCGGCACGGCAACGGATGTCGTGGCGAGCGACGCGCGCACGCCGCGCGGATTCGACGGAGTGCTGACCTCGACGGTGTGCGTGGCCGGGTGCTGGGTGGAAGCCCGCGCGAGTGTGCCCCGCGGGAGAGTGGGCTGCGAGAGAGCGGATTGGCTACCCGGTCCGACGGGCACGGTCCCGGGTGCGCCGGCGCGGCGCGGGCCCGGCGGTCGCTCTGCGGCGACCGCCGCGACGGGCAGGGGCACACTCAGGTTCTCGGGCAGGGCGGCGGCCAGGTTGTCGATGCTGTGCGGCGGGAGCTCGCTGTTGTACTCCTCGGTGAAGACATCACCGGACGCGGCCGAGGCTCGCGCCTCACCGTGCGCCCCTCGCGCGCTGCCGGTGCCGACACCGCCGCGTGCTCCCGACGCGCCGGTTGCGCCCGCAGTTCCCTGCGCGGCGGAACCGCCGTCGTCGTTACCCTTTTCTGCCATGTGTCCCTGCCCTTCGATAGCCGGGCCTAATCCTAGCGCGGACGTACCACCACAAGCAGATCGCCTGCATCCACCTGCTGGGTGACCGGGATGGCGACGCGTTCGATGACACCGCTGATCGGCGAGGTGATGGCGGCTTCCATCTTCATCGCTTCGATACTGGCGATGCTCTGGCCGGCTTCGATGGTCGCGCCCTCTTCGACCTGCAGGGTGACGACTCCGGAGAACGGCGCGGCGATCTGGCCGGGCTGATTAGCGTCGGCCTTCTCGGCGGTGCGAGCTTCGACCGTGATGCTGCGGTCCCGCACGAAGACGGGGCGCAACTGACCGTTCAGCACCGTCATCACCGTGCGCATGCCCTTCGCATCCGCTTCACCGATGGCTTCGAGGCCGACATAGAGACGCACGCCCGGGGCGATGTCGACGGCGTGCTCCTGGCCCTGTTGCAGGCCGTAGAGGTAGTCGACGGTGTCGACAACCGACAGGTCACCGAACAGCTCACGGATCTGCTCGAACTGGCGGGTCGGCGCCGGAAACAGCAGTTGGTTGAGCATGCTGCGCCGGGTCGGGCTGTCGGCGTCGAGTGCGGTGCGCTCGGCCCCGGTGAGCTCGGTGACGCCGATGCGGATGTTGCGGCCGGCGAGCACCTTGCTGCGGAAGGGTTCCGGCCAGCCGCCGGGCAGGTCGCCCAGTTCGCCCGCCATGAACCCGATGACGGAGTCGGGCACGTCGTACTTGTCGGGGTTCTTCTCGAAGTCGGCGGGGTCGGCCTTCACCGCCGCGAGGTAGAGGGCCAGGTCACCGACGACCTTCGACGACGGTGTCACCTTCGGCACCCGGCCGAGGATCTTGTTCGCCGCGGTGTACATGTCCTCGATGAGTTCGAAGTGGTCGGACAGGCCGAGCGCGACCGCCTGGGTGCGCAGGTTGGAGAGCTGCCCGCCGGGGATCTCGTGCTTGTAGACCCGCCCGGTGGGCGCCGACAGGCCGGACTCGAACGGCCGGTAGACGTGACGCACGGCCTCCCAGTACGGCTCCAGGTCGCAGACGTTCGACAGCGAGATGCCGGTGTCGCGTTCGGTGTGGGCGAGGGCGGCGACGAGGGAGCTGGCCGAGGGCTGGCTGGTGGTGCCGGCCATCGGAGCGCTGGCCACGTCGACCGCGTCCGCGCCCGCGCGGGAAGCGGCCAGCAGGGTCGCGAGCTGACCGCCGGCGGTGTCGTGCGTGTGCACGTGCACCGGAAGGTCGAAACGCTCCCGGAACGCGCTGACGAGCTTCTCAGCGGCGGCGGGGCGCAGCAGACCGGCCATGTCCTTGATCGCGAGTACGTGCGCGCCGGAGTCGACGATCTGCTCCGCGAGGCGCAGGTAGTAGTCGAGGGTGTACAGGTCTTCGGCCGGGTCGAGCAGGTCGCCGGTGTAGCAGACGGCCACCTCGGCCAGGCTGCTGCCGGTTGCCAGGACCGCATCGATCGCCGGGCGCATCTGCGACACGTCGTTCAGGGCGTCGAAGATGCGGAAGATGTCAACGCCGGTCGAGGCGGCTTCGCGCACGAAGGCATCCGTCACCTCGGTCGGGTACGGGGTGTAGCCGACTGTGTTGCGGCCGCGCAGCAGCATCTGGATGTTGATGTTCGGCAGCGACTCCCGCAGCGCGGCGAGGCGCTCCCACGGGTCTTCACCGAGGAACCGCAACGCGACGTCGTAGGTCGCGCCCCCCCAGGCCTCAACCGACAGCAGTTCGGGGGTGAGCCGGGCCACATACGGGGCGACGGCAACGAGGTCTTTGGTGCGCACCCGGGTCGCCAGCAGCGACTGGTGGGCATCACGGAACGTGGTGTCGGTCACGGCGAGGGCGGTCTGGGCTCGAAGGTCGGCCGCGAACTTGACCGGTCCGAGCAACTGGAGGCGCTGGCGTGAGCCCTCCGGAGCCGGCACGGTCAGGTCGAGTTCGGGAAGCTTCTCGGTCGGGCTGACCAGCGTCAGGGGCACGCCGTTGGGCTGGTTGACGGTGACGTCGGCGAGCCAGTTGAGGATCTTAGTGCCGCGGTCCTTCGACGTTCGGGTGCGCAGCAGGTCGGGACGCTCATCGATGAACGAGGTACTCACGTCGCCGGCGGCGAAGTCAGCGTCTTCGAGCACGGCCTGCAGGAACGCGATGTTCGTCGAGACGCCGCGGATGCGGAACTCGGCGAGGGCACGCTTGGAACGGGTGACGGCGGCCGAATAGTCACGGCCACGGCAGGTGAGCTTGGCGAGCATCGAGTCGAAGTGCGGGCTGATCTGCGTGCCCGGGTTGATCGTGCCGCCATCGAGACGGATGCCCGCGCCACCCGGGGAGCGGTAGGTCGTGATCTTGCCGGTGTCGGGTCGGAACCCGGCGGACGGGTCTTCGGTCGTGATGCGGCACTGGAGCGCAAAACCACGCAGGCGGATCTGCTCCTGCCGCAGGTCGAGGTCGGCGAGGGTCTCCCCCGCCGCGATGCGGATCTGGGACTGGACGAGGTCGACATCCGTCACCTCTTCGGTCACGGTGTGCTCGACCTGGATGCGCGGGTTCATCTCGATGAAGACGTGCTGGCCAGCGCGCTCGCCCACGGTGTCGAGCAGGAACTCGACGGTGCCGGCGTTCACGTAGCCGATGCTGCGGGCGAACTTGATCGCGTCGGCGTAGAGCTTGGCGCGGATCTCGTCGTTCAGGTTCGGTGCCGGCGCGATCTCGATGACCTTCTGGTGGCGGCGCTGCACCGAGCAGTCCCGCTCGAACAGGTGCACGGTTTCCCCGGTCGCGTCGGCGAGGATCTGAACCTCGATGTGGCGGGGGCGCAGCACGGCAGCCTCGAGAAACATCGTCGGGTCGCCGAAGGCGCTGTTGGCCTCGCGCATGGCCTCTTCGAGGCTGCCGCGGAGGTCCTTCATGCTCGCGACGCGGCGCATGCCGCGCCCGCCGCCACCGGCGACGGCCTTGGCGAAGATCGGGAAACCGATCTCCTCGGCCTGGCTGATCAGCAGCTCAACGTCTTGCGACGGCGGCGTGGACTTCAGCACCGGAACCCCGGCCGCAATGGCATGCTCCTTCGCGGTGACCTTGTTGCCGGCCATTTCGAGCACGTCGGCGCCCGGACCGATGAAGGTGATGCCGGCCGCGGCGCACGCCTCGGCGAGCTCCGGGTTCTCCGACAAAAAGCCATAACCGGGGTAGATGGCGTCGGCGCCACTCTGCTTGGCGACCCGAATGATCTCGCCCACATTCAGGTACGCGCGCACCGGATGCCCCGGCTCGCCGATCTGATAGGCCTCATCTGCCTTCAGGCGGTGCAGCGAATTGCGGTCCTCGAAGGGAAACACCGCAACGGTCTTCGCCCCGAGCTCAAACGCCGCGCGCATCGCACGAATCGCGATCTCTCCACGGTTGGCAACAAGGATTTTCGTGAACATGCAGACCTTTCGACGGTGACGCGGCGTACAGGCAACGGTTAGGTTCTCCCAGACTAGTGAAGGTAACGTAGCTTCTTGTGCACGTACTAAGCGTTAGCTCCCTCAAGGGAGGAGTAGGAAAGACCACGGTGACCCTTGGTCTGGCTTCTGCTGCCTTCGCCCGGGGTGTCCGCACCCTCGTGGTGGACCTCGATCCCCAGTCCGACGTCTCGACCGGAATGGATATCCAGCTTGCCGGCCACCTGAATGTGGCCGATGTGCTGACCAGTCCGAAAGAAAAAACCGTGCGGGCTGCCATCGCGCCCAGCGGCTGGACCCGTGGCGGCCAGGGCACGATCGATGTCATGATCGGCAGCCCGTCGGCCATCAATTTCGACGGCCCGCACCCCAGCATCCGCGACATCTGGAAGCTTGAAGAAGCCCTCTCCACCGTCGAAAAAGACTATGACCTCGTGCTCATCGACTGTGCACCGTCGCTGAACGCCCTCACGCGCACGGCGTGGGCCGCGAGCGACCGCGTCGCCGTCGTCACCGAACCGGGACTCTTCTCGGTCGCCGCCGCCGACCGTGCGCTGCGCGCGATCGAAGAGATCCGTCGTGGGCTCAGCCCGCGCCTGCAGCCGCTCGGCATCATCGTGAACCGGGCGCGCGTGGCGTCGCTCGAACACCAGTTTCGGATCAAAGAGCTGCGCGACATGTTCGGGCCGCTCGTGCTCAGCCCCCAGCTGCCGGAGCGCACGTCGCTGCAACAGGCGCAGGGCGCCGCGAAGCCCCTGCACGTGTGGCCGGGCGAGAGCGCCCAGGAGATGGCCGGCTACTTCGACCAGCTGCTCGAGCGCATCCTGCGCACCGCACGCATCGGCGAGTACGCCGAAACCGCCGTCGCGCACTAACCTCGCGCGTATCCGCCGCCGGCCGCGGCTCGTGACAGCGCGTCAATCGTCGGTGTGATCTACTCACGCCGACGATTCAGCCGCTTTCACGGCATAGTCGGTGCGGTTAGGAGATTTTGCGGGTCGTGCGACGCTGGGCGAGCTCATCATCGGGGTCGGCGAGCTGCAGGTCGAGTTCGACCAGGCTCGTCTCGACCTCGCGCAGCACCTTGCCCACGGCAATGCCGAACACGCCTTGGCCGCGGCTGACGAGGTCGATGACCTCATCGTTGCTCGTGCACAGGTAGACGCTGGCGCCGTCGCTCATGAGCGTGGTCTGGGCGAGGTCGCTGACGCCGGACTCGCGCAGCTGGTTGACCGCGGTGCGGATCTGCTGCAGGGAGATGCCCGTGTCGAGCAGGCGCTTGACGAGCTTGAGAACGAGAATGTCACGGAAGCCGTAGAGCCGCTGGGTGCCGGACCCGGTGGCCCCGCGCACAGTGGGCTCGACGAGAGCGGTGCGCGCCCAGTAGTCCAGCTGGCGGTAGCTGATGCCGGCGGCGCGGGCGGCGACGGCACCGCGGTAGCCTGCCTGGGCATCCAGTTCGGGCATGCCGTCGGTGAAGAGAACGTCCATGCCGTAACGGTCGGCATCGTCTTGCGGGTTTACGTCAGTCATGATGCCTCCCTCCGGAGATGTTCACAAGCAGGTGTGTGGTGCTTGGACAACGCTATCGATGCGGGTGGCTTCGACCCGGGACATCCGCTTGACCAAAATCGTGTCGAGGCACATCGGCTTGGGGTGGGCGCACCACGGCATCCTCCAGTGTACGACCTACTTGGTCAAGCGGCCGAGGGCAGATCGAATGAGGCTGCTGCGCACAACCTCGAGCTGGCCGGCGATTTCGACGGCCATTTCCGAGGCTTTCGCCCGGCTGGAGGCGTCTTTGCGGCGCGCCTGCGGCACGAGGGCGCTCTCGATCAGGCCGAGTTCGCGTTCGGCGGCCCCGCGGAACCCGCGGAGGTGGCGCGGTTCGATACCGCTGCGCTGCAACTCGACGAGGGCGCGCAACACCAGCAGGACATTCTCGCCGTAGTAGTCGGCGGGCAGGATGATCGAGGCCGATACAGCGTCGTGCATCAGGGCAGCGGATGCCCCGGCGTCACGAATCAGCTCGTCACGGCTCAGTCGCCGCGCGGCGGAGAGCATGGTGAGTCCCGGAGTCGCGCCACCGGGCAGCGTGGGTGACAGCCCGGCGTCGAGGTCGTCCAGGTACGCCCGGATCACCTTGAGCGGCAGGTAGTGGTCGCGCTGCATGGATAGGATCAGGCGCAGGCGCTCGAGGTCACCGGCGGCGAACTTTCGATATCCCGATTCGGTGCGTGCCGGGGAGACCAGTCCCTGCTCTTCGAGAAACCGGAGCTTCGACGGTGTGAGATCGGGAAAATCCGGCGTCAGGCGCGCGAGAACCTGGCCGATGCTGAGGAGAGGCGCCGCGCCCGAGGCCAACGCCCGGGCGGAGGATGCCGCCATTAGTCGCTCGCTGCGGCGGCGTGCGCGAGGTCAAGGCGCGACGCGTAAAACGTGAGGCGGAACTTGCCGACCTGAACTTCGGCACCGTCACTCAGCTGCGCGGTGTCGATGCGGTTTCCGTCGAAGTACGTGCCGTTCAACGACCCGAGGTCTTTGACCCCAAAACGCGTACCGGTGCGCAGGAATTCGGCGTGACGACGGGACACGGTCACGTCATCGAGAAAAATATCAGCGTTCGGGTGGCGTCCCACGCTCGTCACGTCGGCGTCCAACAGAAATCGTGCGCCCGTATTGGGTCCGCGACGGACGACGAGCAGAGCCGAACCGGACGGCAGTGCCGCGATCGCCGCCTGTTCCTCGACCGATACGTCGCCGTCGAGTGCGGCGAGTTGCGCCGCGAATTCGTGACCGAACGTCATCGTTGAGTCTGTCATCGGGCTCTGAGAAACCGAGTCTGCGGGCGTCACGTGAGCCTCTTTCGGGTCCTCGGACTTGTTTGTGCTGTCGAAATCGACCACCGTGCACCTCCTATCGTTCAAGCGTATCGGATGGAGAGGGTGCTCGAACCCGGGGAATGCGAGTTACGCGCACTGTTTCGATGAGGTAGATGATGCCGGCCCACCAGTAGAGGAACGCTCCCCAGAGTCCGAAGGCCCAGCCGACCGGCCCGGACCACCACGCCAACTCTGGAAAGGCTTGCCCCAGCATGATCACTGGCAGCGCATAAAACAAGCAGAACGTGGCTATTTTTCCGAGCAGGTGCACCGGAAGCGGCCCAAAGCCGTAGTTGGCCAGCACCACCCCGACGACGAGCATGAAGACGTCGCGCCCGACCACCACTGCGACCAGCCACCACGGAACCAGGTCACGCAGGGCGAGCCCGATGAGGGCCGCGAAGATGTAGAGCCGGTCGGCGGCGGGGTCGAGGAGCTGGCCGAGCCGGGTGATCTGATTGAAGCGCCGAGCGATGTATCCGTCGAGAAAATCGGTGGCGCTGGAGAACGCGAGAACGAGCAGCGCTCCCGCGTCGTGGCCCTCCGCCAGAAGGTACAGGAAAACCGGCACCAGGAGCAGCCGCAGCAGGCTCAGCACGTTGGGCACAGTCCAGACCCGGGAACTGACCGGGCTGGTGCCGGTGGGGTGCGGGCGGACGGGACGCGACCCCGCGGATCCGCTCGGTGTGCTGGTCACAGGCCGAGTCTACCGGGGCGACCGCTGCAGCCCACGGATCAGCCGCGACCCCTGCCGCTGGCCCCGGTTTGTTCACTCCGGTTGGTTTCAGCGCCGTTGGTTTCAGCGCGGTTGGTTTCAGCGCGGTTGTTCTCGACGCTGCGGCGCAGGGCCTCCATCAGGTCGAGCACCTCACCGCCACCCGTCGCGTCGTCATCGCCGTCACCGTCACCCGGCAGGCGTCCGAAGGTCTCGTCGGTGTCGACCGAGTCGCCGCGCTCGAGCTTGGCCTGGATGAGCGCGTTCAGCTGGGCCTGGTAATCGTCGGTGAAATTCTCGGGGGCGAAATCCGCCGCAAACGAATCGACGAGGGTCGCCGAGAGCTCGAGCTCCCGATCGGAGATGCGCACCCGTTCGCCGAGCGCCGGGAATTTCGCCTCGCGTACTTCGTCGTTCCAGAGCAGCCCCTGCAGCATCAGCACGTCGCCGCGCACCCGCAGCGCGCCGAGCCGGGTCTTTTGGCGCAGTGCGAAGCGCACGATCGCGGTGCGCTCGGTGGACTCGAGGGTTCGCCGCAGCAGAACGTAAGCCTTGGCGGATTTGCCGTCGGGTTCCAGGAAGTAGCTGCGTTCGAACATGATCGGGTCGAGTTGCTCGTTGGGCACGAACTCGACCACGTCGATCTCGCGGCTGCGTTCCTCGGGCAAGGATTTGAGTTCGGTGTCGGTGAGGATCACCGTTTTGTCGCCGTCGTCGTAGGCCCGGGTGATGTGGGCGTAGTCGACGACGCGGCCGCACACCTCGCAGCGGCGCTGATAGCGGATGCGGCCGCCATCCGTGTCGTGAACCTGGTGCAGCGAGATGTCGTGGTCTTCGGTGGCGCTGTAGACCTTGACGGGAACGTTGACGAGCCCGAAGGTGATCGCGCCTTTCCAGATCGATCTCATGCAGACAGTACACACCCGCCGTGCGTTCGCGGCTACCCGGGGTTGATCTTCGGTCTGGGCGCACGGTCTGGATGCACGGTCTGGATGCACGGTCTGGTCGGGCGGGCGACCTCGGGGCATGCTGGGCGCATGACCGATGCCCGCCAGGTGGTGACCGTGAACGGACACCGCATCACGCTCACCCACCTCGACAAGGTGATGTACCCCGAGACCGGCACGACCAAGGCTGAGGTGCTCGCGTACTACGCCAACGTCGCGCCCGCGCTCATCCGCTACACCGCGAACAGACCGGCCACCCGCAAACGCTGGGTGCACGGTGTGGGCTCCACCGATGAGCCCGGTGCCGTGTTCTTTCAGAAGAATCTCGAGGAGGGCGCACCGGACTGGGTACGCCGCCTGCCGATCCAGCACACCGACCGGATCAGCGTCTACCCCCTGGTGAACGATCTCGCCACCCTCACCTGGCTCGCGCAGCTGAGCGCCCTCGAAATCCATGTGCCGCAGTGGCAGTTCGCACCCGGCGGTGAAGCCCGAAATCCCGACCGGCTCGTGCTGGATCTCGATCCCGGGCCGGGAGTCGGCCTGGCCGACTGCGCCGAGATCGCCCGGTTCGCGCGAACGATACTGCAGGGAGCGGGCCTCGAACCGATGCCCGTCACGAGCGGCAGCAAGGGCATCCACCTGTATGCACCGCTCGACGGACGGTATTCGGCGGAGCAGGTCGTGCTCGTCGCCCACGAACTGGCCCGGGCCCTCGAGGTCGATCATCCCGACCGGGTCGTCAGCGGCATGAGCAAGGCCCTGCGCCCCGGCAAGGTGTTCGTGGACTGGAGCCAGAACAGCGCGGCCAAGACCACGATCGCGCCGTACTCACTGCGCGGGCGGGCCAGGCCGACCGTCGCAGCGCCCCGCCACTGGGCGGAGCTGGACTCCCCCGGCCTGGCCCAACTGGAGTTCGGCGAGGTGGTCGAGCGCCTCGCTCGGCTCGGCGACCCCCTGGCCGTGATCATGCCTGGGGAGGGTTCCTCTGACGAGGCGATCGCGACCGTCGACGATCGACTCACGGCGTATCGCGACAAACGCCGCGCAGACCGCACACCCGAACCCGTGCCGGCGCGCCCCGCGGCGACCGGGGCGGCGACGGATGCCGCAGCATCCGTCGCCCCCGCACCGGTCGGAAGCGCGACCGGTACCTCGTTCGTGATCCACGAGCACCATGCCCGGCGCCTGCACTGGGACCTGCGATTCGAACGCGACGGCGTGCTCGTGTCGTGGGCGTTGCCGAAGGGTGTGCCGTCGGATTCGGCACACAACCACCTCGCGGTGCACACCGAGGACCATCCGCTCGAGTACGGCTCCTTCGAGGGCACCATACCGACGGGCGAATACGGTGCCGGGCAGATTTTCATCTGGGACCACGGCGAGTACGAGCTGGAAAAATGGCGCGACGACGAGGTGATCGCAACCCTGCACGGGCAACCCGGCGGGAGCCTCGGGGGCCCGCGCCGTGTCGCGCTGATCCAGACCGGAGGCGGGGCGGGCTCCGGTGACGCCAAGGCGGCCCAGAACTGGCTCATTCACCTGATGAAACCGACGGGCCCACAGTCGGGCGCGGGGAACGCGGCCACGGCCAACCCGACCGAGGCCCGGCCGGGGGCGGCACTGACTCTGCCGGACTACGTGTCACCGATGCTCGCCACGGCCGGGTCGGAGCGGGACCTGGGCGAGGATGCGTGGGCGTTTGAGATGAAGTGGGACGGGATTCGGGCGATCGCCCTGCTCGACGGCGCGGGAGGGGTGCGCCTGCTGACGCGCAACGGCAACGACGTGACGGCGTCGTACCCCGAGATCGTGGCGGGCCTGAGGGCGACCGTGCCGGTCGGTTCGGCGGTGCTCGACGGCGAGATCGTCGCCCTCGACCGGTCGGGGCGGCCCAGCTTTGGACTGTTGCAAACGCGCATGAACCTCGGTGCCGCCGAGGCGCGCGCCGCGGGGCTCCGGGTTCCGGTGCATTACCTGCTCTTCGACGTGCTCGAACGCCACGGGCAGGCGCTTATGGCGGAGCCGTATGACGCCCGGCGCGCGGTGCTCGACGGGCTCCTCGCGACGACGCCCGACGGAGCGCGGATCCAGGTGCCGCCGGCACTCGAGGGCGACTATGCCGACGCCCTCCGCACGAGCCGGGTGCTCGGTCTCGAAGGGTTCGTGGCAAAACTGCGCACGTCCGCGTATAGCCCCGGGCGAAGATCCCGCTCGTGGATCAAGGTCAAGCACACCCTCATGCAGGAGGTCGTGATCGGCGGGTGGCGCCCCGGCACGGGCAATCGTGCGAACACGGTCGGGGCGCTGCTCCTCGGAATTCCCGGAGCGAGCGCGCGACCGGGCGAGCTCGTCTACGTCGGGCGCGTCGGAACGGGCTTCAGCGAGCGAGACCTGTCCGCGGCGCACGCCCTGCTCGAGCCGCTTGCAGCCGCAGAGTCGCCGTTTCTGACGATGCCACGACTTGACGCTCGGGACGCGCACTGGGTGCAGCCGGTTCTCGTGGGCGAGGTCGAATTCGGCGAGTGGACGCCGGCGGGGCGCCTGCGGCATCCGTCGTGGCGTGGCTGGCGCACCGACAAGGAACCGGCCGACGTGCGGGCGGAGCTCCCGACTCACGCGAACTAGGCCAGCAAAAGAGTCAGCTTAGAGGCGGATGCGCAGCGCGGGCCAGGCTGCTGCGAAACCCGGGTGCAGGGAGAGGGAGTCCACCGCAGCCGGGTCGACCCAGCGCAGGGCGATGCTCTCGGCATCACCGATCACCGGCTCAAAACTTTCGGTGGCCAGGGCGACGACGGTTGTGTAGGACCAGAACCCGAGGTCGAAGACCGACGTGGACTGCACGTGCAGCAGGTGCGCCGGCACCCCGGCCTCTTCGTTGGCCTCCCGCAGGGCCGCTTCGAGGGCGCTTTCGTCTTCGTGGCGGGCCCCTCCCGGCAGGCCCCAGGTATCACCGAAGTGACTCCAGAGGGCCCGGTGCTGCAACAGGACACCACGATCGGGATGGTGGACCAGGAGGCCAGCAGCACCGAAGCGACCCCAGTATTTGCGCCCGTCGGGACCGACCACCCAGGCGTCGCCGCTGGGCCGGGTATTTCCGATCGCGCTCATGACTTAAGCATGCCTCTCCTGCCACCCGGAATGCACATTGACCCTGAAGATTCCGTCATGCTCCGGTTCAGGCGGCGACGATCGCGTGCACTGGTGCGGCGCCGAGGCGGGCGCGGCCCTGCAGGGCGGTGAGCTCGAGCACAACCCCGACGCCGGTGAGTTGGTAACCGGCGCGTTCGATCAGGCGTGAGGTGGCCGCGATCGTTCCCCCGGTCGCGAGCACGTCGTCCAGCACAAGAACGCGGGAGTCCGGCGGCAGCTGACCGACTTCGAGTTCCAGCCGCGCCGACCCGTACTCGAGGTCGTATTCCTCGGTCAGGACCGGGCCGGGAAGCTTGCCGCCCTTGCGCACGGCGAGCACAGCGGCATCGGCAGCGTAACCGACCGCGGCGGCCAGCAGAAAGCCACGCGCCTCGATGCCGGCCACGGCATCGAACTGGCCGACATGGGTGCCAACGAGCTCATCGACGATCGATCGGAACGCTTTCGCGTGGGCGAAGACCGGGTTGAGGTCCCGGAAGAGAATCCCGGCCTGTGGAAAGTCGGGGTACGAAGCCAGGAGGGAATGGACGTAGTCAGCAGCGGGAGAAGTCACTGCGTCAGCCTACGTGGCTAGGAGGGCGCGTCGCCGTTCTCACCGACGGCGGCGCCGAGGCCGTCGAGGAAGCGGATGATCGTTTGCTGCTCGTCAGCGCTGAACGCCGTGACGACGTCGAGCATGCGGGCGTGGGAGTGTCCGAGGACCTGCCGAATCGCGGCGTGCGCCTCGGCGGTCGCGACGATGAGCTGGGCGCGCCGGTCGGTCGGGTGCGGTTCGCGGCGGATGTGGCCGAGCAGCGCGAGGCGATTGAGCAGTTTGGTCGTGGCGGCCGAGGAGATCGCAAGATGTGCTGAGAGTTCGGTGGGGCTGACCTGTTCGCCGAGGCGCTCGGCGTTAACCAGGTGGCGCAGGGCAGCGAGGTCGGTGGCGTTGACCGACAACTCGGTCGCCGTGCGCGTGCGCATGGCCGTGTCGGAGCCGCGGAAACGGCGCACGGCGTGGAGCACGGCAACCGCGCGCTCGCGCTCGTCGAGCACCGGGGTCAACACGGCGGTTTCGGCCGCGGCGGCGGTTTCGGACACAGCGTCGGTTTGTGGCCGAACGGTCGCCTCGGGCGACTCGGCGGGCAGGCCAGTGGGCAGGACTGAAGCGTCCGAGGTGGGGGCAACCGAAGCGGGGTACCAGTACCCGGGCACCGATGGGCGCTCTGTAACGGTCATTCCCCTATGTTAATGCCGGGCGGGCTGCGTGTTAGCCTCATTACTCGCTAACTTAGTTAGATATAATTTTGCTGTAGCTTATGTTGGCAGGTGCTGCCATCGAAGGAGTCCGTTGGTCCAGATCGAAGACACTGAGGCTGATCGCGTCAGCCCGAGTGAGACGGATGCCTCCCTCGAGCGCGTGGTTGTGCTCGCCGAGGACGGAACTCCCATCGGGACGACCCCGAAAAGTACGGTGCACACCTTGGATACCGTTCTGCACCTGGCGTTCTCCTGCCACGTGTTCAACAACGCCGGCGACATCCTGGTCACCCGACGGTCGTTGGGCAAGCGCGCCTGGCCCGGCGTGTGGACGAACGCCTTTTGCGGGCATCCGCTGCCCGGAGAATCGATGACCGACGCGATAGCGCGCCGTGCCGGCTTCGAGCTGGGCCTGACGCTGACCGATGTCACCGTGGCCCTGCCCGATTTTCGCTACCGCGCGACCGATGCCAGCGGCATCGTCGAAAACGAGATCTGCCCCGTCTATGTCGCCACGGCCGTCGGCTCCCCCGTGCTGAATCCGGATGAGGCCGCCGAATATGCGTGGACGTCTCCGACTGCTTTGCGGCGCGCCGTGACGGACGCGCCGTGGGCGTTCAGCCCCTGGCTGGCCTTGCAACTCGCGGACACCGACGCGACGGCACTCTTTGACAGCTCCGCTCGGGAGGCCGACGGTGTTTGACGTCTCCCCCGCCACGGTGGAAACCGCCCTTCAACGCTTCTTCACGGGGGCCCGTCTGCGTGCGGCCGCGTACGGCGACCACTATGTCGCACTCTGGGACGCTCTCGAGGTGGCCAGCCAGGGCGGCAAGCGCGTGCGTCCCGCCCTCGTGCTCGCCGCCTATGACGGCTTCGGCGGTCGGGACCAGTCCCTCGCGACGCCCGTCGCCGTGAGCTTCGAGCTGCTGCACACGGCCTTCCTGATCCACGACGACGTCATCGACCGTGATCTCGCCCGCCGCGGCGTGGCCAACATCGCCGGCCGGTTCAACGACCGGGCGGTGGCACACGGCGCCGCCGCCGACCAGGCCGGCATCTGGGCGGCCGCCGCCGCTATTCTCGCCGGCGACCTGGCCCTCAGCGAGGCGCACCGCGCCCTCGCACTGCTGCCCGTCGATGCGGCCATGCGCGCTCGCCTGCTCGACCTCCTCGACCGCGCGGTCTTCGTGTCGGCCGCCGGGGAGCTCGCCGACGTCACGAACACCGCCGCCCGCGAGCCGCTCAGCGTGGCCGAGGTCATCGCGACCCTCGAGCACAAGACGGCCGTGTACTCCTTTGAAGGTCCGCTGCAGGCCGGTGCGGTGCTGGCGGGGGCGACGGATGCCGCCATCGACGCCCTGGGCGAGTTCGGCCGGTTGGTTGGAGTCGCGTTCCAGCTGACCGACGACATCCTCGGTGTCTACGGCGACCCCGCCAAAACCGGCAAGAGCGTCGTGGCGGACCTGCGCGAAGGCAAGCAGACCGCGCTCATCGCCCACGCCGGCACCACGCCGGCCTGGTCGATCATCGCGCCGCTGATGGGCAAGCCTGATCTGAGCGAGGCCGAAGCCGACCTGGCCCGCTCGCACCTGACCGCGTGCGGCGCCCGCAACGCCGCCGAGAACCTCGCGCAGGACCATGTGGACCGGGCGATCGCGGCGCTTGATCCCGAGCACATTCCCGCGGCCCTGCGGGCACGCCTGATCGACCTGGCCGATGCCGCCGTGAATCGCGTGCGATGACCCGCCGCCCCGCGCGCGGTGATGCCCGCCGCCCGGTCGCACCGACCGGCCTCGAAAAATACAGCGCCGCCGCCCGCGCCAGTTCAGCGACCGTGATCGGAATCTACTCGACCTCGTTCGGGCTCGCGGCCCGCCTGCTCGCACCGGGCGTGCGCGAACAGGTGCGCACCATCTACGCCCTCGTACGCATCGCGGATGAGATCGTCGACGGCGCCGCCGCGGGCGCCGGAGTCGGTACCGAGGGCCAGCGCGAGCTGCTCGACGACCTCGAACGGGAGACGGCCCGCACACTGGAACGCGGTTACAGTACCAACCTCGTCGTGCACGCTTTCGCCCAGACGGCCCGGAACGCCGGTATCGACGCCCGCCTCACGGCACCGTTCTTCGAATCGATGCGCCGCGACCTCGACCCGAGCCCGTTCACGGCCGCCGGCGTCGCCGAGTACATTTATGGCTCAGCGGAAGTCATCGGGCTGATGTGCCTGGCCTGCTTTCTGGCCCAGGATCCACCGCCCCCGGCCCGCCGACTCGAACTCGAACTCGGCGCTCGGCACCTCGGGGCCGCTTTTCAGAAGATCAACTTTTTGCGCGATCTGGCCACGGACCGCGAGACACTCGGACGTAACTACTTTCCCGGAATCGAGCCCCTGTTGATGACCGACGCCGACAAAGACCGCATCATCGATGACATCGACCTCGACCTGCGCGAGGCGGCCCAGGTGCTGCCGATGCTTCCGGTCGGCAGTCGCCGCGCGGTCGCCGCCGCGCAGGGACTGTTCGGCCGACTGACCGAACAGCTGCGGGCGACTCCGGCCGCCGAACTGTTGCAGACCCGCGTGCGGGTCAGCAATCCGCAGAAGCTGCTGATCGCGGTGTCGGCAGCCGTGTCGAACGGCGCCACGGCCAACCAGCGCACGGCCGGGTGGCGTCGATGAGCGCCGCGCTGGCCCCGCAGGCCACCGCCCAGACCACCGCGGCGCCGCGGACCATCGTGATCGGCGGCGGCATCGCCGGCCTCGCGAGCGCGGCCCTGCTGGCCCGTGAGGGCCACGCCGTGACCCTGCTCGAGGCCCGCCCCGAGCTCGGCGGCCGGGCCGGAACCTGGGACGTCGACGGATTCCGCTTCGACACAGGACCCTCCTGGTACCTGATGCCCGAGGTGTTCGAGCATTTCTACCGCCTGTTCGGCACGAGCGCTGCCGAACAGCTCGACCTCGTGCGGCTCGACCCCGGCTACCGGGTGTTCTTTGAGGGGGACGCCACCCCGCTGGACATCGCGGACGAGCGCGAGGCGAACATCCGTCTGTTTGACAGTGTGCAGCCGGGAGCCGGGGCCGCCCTCGCCCGGTACCTGGAATCTGCGCGGGAAACCTACGAGATGGCCGTGCACCGCTTTCTGTACTCGAGTTTCGAATCGTTCAGCCCGTTCCTGGTGAAGGATGTCGTGACCCGCCTCGGGCGCCTCGGCCGCCTGCTGCTGCAGCCGCTCGATAAATTCGTCGCCGGCTACGTCGACGACCCGCGGCTGCGCCAGGTTCTCGGCTACCCGGCCGTCTTCCTGGGCTCGTCCCCCGATCAGACCCCGTCGATGTACCACCTGATGAGCCACCTCGACCTCGTCGACGGTGTGCTCTACCCGCAGGGCGGCTTCACCCGGCTGATCGAGAGCATCACCGCCATCGCGGTGGCGGAGGGCGTCGAGATCATCAATGGCGCCCGCGTCACCGCCATTCGCACCGAATCGCGAGTCTCGCCCGGTGGGCGGCTCGGCGCGCGGCGCGGGGCCCCGTACGGCAAGGCCCGTGTCACCGGGGTCAGCTACATCGCCGCCGACAGCACGCTCGTGCGGCTGGACGCGGACCGGGTCGTGTCGGCCGCCGACCTCCACCACACCGAGACCGAGCTGCTGCCCGAACGCCTGCAGACCTACCCCGAGCCGTGGTGGAACACCCGGGTCTCGGGCCCGGGCGCCGTGCTCGTGATGCTCGGCATCACCGGGGAGCTCACTCCGCTGCAGCACCACACCCTGTTCTTCACCGAGGATTGGGGTGACAATTTCGGGCGGATCTTCGGCAAGACACCCTCGATTCCGTCGCCGGCGTCGTTCTACGTCTGCAAACCGAGCGCGACGGATGCCTCGGTCGCCCCCGAGGGCCACACCAACCTGTTCATCCTGGTTCCGGTGCCGGCCGACCCCGAGATGGGCCGCGGTGGCGTCAACGGTGACGGCTCCCCCATCGTGGAAGGCGTCGCCGACAACACGATCGCCCAGCTGGCCGAATGGGCCGGAATCCCGGATCTTGCCGACCGCATCGTCGTGCGGCGCACCGTCGGGCCCGCCGACTTCAGCGAGGACCTGAACTCGTGGCGCGGCGGGGCCCTTGGACCGGCGCACACCCTGAAACAGAGTGCGTTTCTGCGCGGCTCGAACGTGTCGAAGAAGGTCGACGGGCTCTACTACGCCGGCGGAACCACCATCCCCGGCATCGGCCTGCCGATGTGCCTGATCAGCGCCGAGATCCTGCTGAAGCGGGTGCGCGGGGACGTCAGCACCGGACCGCTGCCGGAGCCGCTGGCGGCTCGACCGGCCAACCAGCCGGCCTCACGCCCCGCCACGGCAGCACCGGACACCGCGGAGCTGCCGGCCTGATGGGCGTGCTGTACCTCCTGACACTGCTCGTCTCCCTCGCCGGCATGGTCGTGCTGGATTGGCGGTTTCGGCTGTTTTTCTGGGCGTCGGCGCGGCAGGCCGCGATCGTGCTGGCCGTTGGTGTCGCCTTTTTGCTGGCCTGGGACCTGACCGGGATCGGGCTGGGCATCTTCTATCGCGGCGAGACGAACCTGATGACCGGGGTGCAGCTGGCCCCGGAACTGCCCCTCGAGGAGCTCTTCTTTCTGACCTTTCTCTGTTACCTCACCATGAACCTCGTGCAGGGCGCCCGGCTGGTCTTCGGGCACGCGGCGACCCGATCGTCGAAGGAAACGGCATGACCTACCTGGCGCTGAACGCGGTTTTCATGGCGGTGGCGGCAGCCGTCGCCGCTGTCGCCGTCTGGCGGAGGCGCGGCCGGCAGACCGGGCGCGGGGCGGCATCCGTCGCCGTCGCGTTGCTCATTGTGATGCTGCTGACGGCCGTGTTCGACAACGTGATGATCGCGGCCGGCCTCTTCACCTACGAGCCCGGGCTGATCTCGGGACTGGCGGTGGGGCTCGCGCCGATCGAGGACTTCGCCTACCCGGTGGCCGCCGCGCTGCTGCTGCCGGCGCTCTGGAGCCTGCTCGGCGGGCCGAGCCCGACAAGGGGACGCCCCCGAGCGGAGGCCGCCCGATGAGCGCGCCGGACACGCGCGGCACGGCCTGGAAGGCGAAGCAGGTGCTGCTCTCCAGCCGCCCGCTGAGTTGGATCAACACGGCCTTCCCCTTCGCGGCCAGCTACGTGGTCACCACGGGCCGCGTCGACGCGCTGCTGATCGTGGGCACACTGTTCTTCCTGATTCCCTACAACCTGCTCATGTACGGCATCAACGACGTGTTCGACTACGAGAGCGACCTGCGCAATCCCCGCAAGGGCGGCGCGGAGGGGGCGCTGCTCGACCCGGTGCTGCACAGACTCGTGATCGGGGCCGGCATCGTCAGCGCCGCCCCGCTCGTGGCGACGATGCTGGTGCTGGGCGGGGCGGGACATCCGTCGTCGTGGATCGTGTTGGCCGTGAGCCTGTTCGCGGTGGCCGCGTACTCGGTGCCGAAGCTGCGGTTCAAAGAACGGCCACTGGTCGATTCGATCACCTCGAGCACCCACTTCGTCAGCCCGGCCGTCTACGGTCTGGCCGTCGCCGGCGTGACCTTCGACCCGGCGCTCGTGGCGCTGCTGGTGGCCTTCTTCTTCTGGGGCATGGCCAGCCACGCCTTCGGTGCCGTGCAGGACGTCGAACCCGACCGGGAGGCTCACATCCACTCGATCGCGACCGCTTTTGGCGCGGCGACGACCGTGCGGCTGGCCATGACCCTGTGGGCCCTCGCGGGCGTGCTGATGCTCGCCACCGACTGGCCCGGACCGCTCGCCGCGATTCTCGTGGTGCCGTACATTCTGGCCGCGTTCCCGTATCGCTCGGTGACGGATGCCGCCTCCGCGGCCGCGAACCGCGGCTGGAAGCGCTTTCTGTGGCTGAATTTCGTCAGCGGTTTTCTCGTCACGATGCTGCTGATCGCGTGGGTCGCCGTCGTGCCGCGAGCATAGGCTGGACGTATGGCGGATCTGACGAGTGCACGGGTGGACAGCTACACCTGGGCGATCCGGCTCTTTCGCACCCGGTCGCTCGCCACTGCGGCCTGCCGCGCGGGACACGTGAAGGTCAACGGGGACAAGGCCAAGGCCGCGCAGGCCCTGCATATCGGCGACGAGGTGCGCGTGCGCAGCGACGGCTTCGACAAGGTTCTCGTGGTGTCGCGCCTGGTCGTGAAGCGGGTCGGAGCGAGTGTCGCCGCGGAGTGTTACGTGGACAACACGCCGCCCCCGCCGCCGCGCGAAGAGGTCGCGCTCGTTCCAACTCGGGACCGTGGGGCCGGCCGCCCCACCAAGCGGGAGCGCCGCGAGATCGAGGAACTGCGCGGGCACTAGGCCGGCGTTACCGCCCGGGCACAGAGACGCGCGCCCGAAAGCTGCAGGTGCGACCGAAACCTGCACGCTTGGGCGTTCCTGCGCCTGAAAACTGCTCGTGCGCGTGGCAGGCCAGCCGCACGAGCAGTTTTTGGGCGCATGAGCGGTGGGTGATGGGTCAGGCAGGCAGGCAGGCAGGCCGTCAGAGCGCAAGTGACGGTACCTCCCGCACCCCGAACTCGGTGCGCAGGGCCAGCACGGCGGCGTGAAAGCCGTTCATGCCGTGCACGGCGGGGCCCGGCGGGGTGGCCGAGGAACACAGGTAGAGGCCGGGAACCGGGGTTTTCCACGGGGTGCGCCCGACGACCGGACGCTTGATGAGCTGCCGCAGGGTGAGCTCGCCGCCGAGAATGTCCCCGCCGACGTAGTTGGGGTCGTGCTCCGTCAGCTGGCTCGCGCTCATGGTGGCGGTACCGAGGATACGGTCACGGAAACCGGGCGCGAAACGCTCGATCTGCCTGATGATCGGCTCGGTCATATTCACATCCGAATTGCGCGGCACGTGCGTGTAGGCCCAGAGCACCTGGCTGCCCACCGGCGCCCGCGACAGGTCGAGCACGCTCGGCTGGGTGGCGAGCACGAACGGATGCTGCGCCACCCGGCCGCGGGAGACGGCATCCGCGGCCGCGACGATCTCGTCACGACTGCCGCCGAGGTGCACGGTGGGGGCGTGCAGCACCTCGGGATTCGCCCACGGCACCGGGCCGGAGAGCGCGAAGTCGACCTTGAAGACGCCGGTTCCGTACCGGTAGCGCAGCAGCGCCCGGCGATACCGCTCCGGCAACGCGTCGCCGGCGAACGACGCGAGAAACCGCGCCGAGGTGTCGAGCAGCGTGACGCGCGAGGATTCGAGGTCGGCGGGGCGACGAATCTCGCGGTCGAGCTGCAGCCGGCCGCCGTGGGCGAGGAAGTCGTCGGTGAGGGCATCCGCGATCGCCTGCGAACCGCCGATCGGATACCCCCAGCCGCCGGCGTGCGCGTGAGCGGCGAGCAGCAGGCCGGTGCCGGCCGCCGAGAGCGACGGTTGCCGGGCGGCCGCGTGACCGCCGACGCCGGCGAGCAGGGCCGGCGCGACGCGACCGCGAAAACGCGGCCAGCCCAGGGGGGTCCCTTGCTCGAGCACCCGCACGGCGTAGGCGATGGCGGCCCGGGTATCGTCGGGCCAGCGCAGCATCTGATTGGCGGTGAAGGCGACGACGCCCTCGATGCGGTTGAGGAGCGGCTGGAACAGGCGCTCCCAGGCCCGACCGTCGATGCCGAGAGCGTCGGCGGTACGGTCCACGCTGCGGTAGGCCAGCGCGGCCACGCCTTCATCGAGCGGATGCGCGTAGGAGATTTCGGGGGCGACGAACCGCACCCGGCGGGTCAGCTCGAAGGCGCGGAAGAACGGGGACGCCAGCGCGGCCGGGTGCACGGCCGAGCAGAGGTCGTGCCGGTACCCGGGAAGGGTTACCTCGGCGGTGCGCAGGCCGCCGCCGGCGGTTGTCGCGCGCTCCGTGAGCTGCACGGTCAGTCCGGCGCGGGCCAGCACGACCGCGGCGGCGAGTCCGTTGGGTCCGGAACCGACGACGTTGACGTCGATCACGGCACACCTGCCGGGAGACACACACCCGCCGGGCGCCGCATACCTGCCGGGAGACACACACCCGCCGGGCGCCGAGGCCGGAGACCACTCATGACAGACCACGCACCAGCAGGTGCGATTGGCGCCACACCGGTCCCTTTCGCGTCAAATCTAGGCGCGCGTTGGCCTGAATTCAAGACCCAGTCGTGATCATTCGTGTCTTGACTCGGCCGCCTAAACCGGTATAGCGTGAGAGCTCTAAACCGGTTCAGGCTTGCGATTGTGCAACTGAACAGGTCATCTTTTCGACGAGGAGCCCGGTGAGTCTGAAACCCGCAGCCGTGAAAGCCGCACCCGGCAAGCCCGTCACCATCATGGACGTCGCCAAACGAGCCGGGGTCAGCAAGGGCTTGGTCTCCTTCGCCCTCAACGATCGCCCGGGGGTCTCCCCCGAAAGCCGCGAACGCATCCTCGCCGCCGCCCGCGAACTCGGCTGGACTCCCTCGCTGCGCGCCCGCTCGCTGTCAACCAAGCGCTCGTTCGCACTCGGCCTGGTGGTGGGCCGCACCCCCGAGATGCTCGGTGCCGACCCATTCTTTCCGTCCTTCATCGCCGGCGTCGAGAGCGTGCTCGCCCCCGAGGGCCGTGCCCTCGTGCTGAGCGTCGTACCCGACGAGGAGGCCGAACTGCGCACCTACCGTTCCCTCGTGGCCGACGGGCGCGTCGACGGAGTCTTCCTGAGTGACCTGCGCCACAACGACCCGCGCATTCCGCTGCTGATGGAACTCGGCCTGCCCGCCGTCACCCTGGGCCGCCCCGAAGGGCTCTCCCCGACCGAGCAGAATCCCTCCGGCCGCAGCCCGTTCCCCGCCGTCTCGATCGACGACACCCTCGGCATCACAGAATCGGTACAGTACCTGGCCGGCCTCGGCCACCGCCGCATCGCGCACGTCGCCGGCAGCGCGAGCATGCTGCACGGCAGCCGGCGACGGATAGCGTTCGACGACGCAGTTCGCGCGGCCGGCCTGGCCGAATGCCAGACGATCGAGACCGACTTCTCCATCGGCGCGGGCGCCGCGGCAACCCGCCGCTTACTCTCCCAGGACGAACCGCCGTCCGCAATCGTCTTCGCGAACGACCCGATGGCGATCGCCGGACTCGGCGTCGCCCACGAACTCGGCCTGACGATTCCCGGGGACCTCTCGATCACCGGTTTCGACGACATCAACTTCGCCCGCTACGTCTATCCGCCGCTCACCACGGTCAGAACGACTCCGGCCCAATGGGGGCAGGCCGCCGCCCGCACCCTGCTCGCCCTGATGGAGCACGGCTCAGCGCCGGACCTCGACCTGCCCGCCGCCCGGCTCACGGTGCGCGGCTCGGCCGGCGCGCCCGTCAGGTCAGCCAGCGGCGCGGCATCCGTCGCCGGATCGGAACCCAGCCGGTAGCGGCCCAGAACCTACCCCGCAGCAGAGCTGCTGCGATTCCCCACGCACGACCAGCAAGTGAAACCTGGAGACAATGATGTACACCACACCAACAATCAGGCGCGCCCTGGCGGCCACCGCAGCGTCGGCCGCCGTCGTTCTCGCGCTCGGCGCCTGCAGCAGCGGAGGTGGCGGCGGGGGCGCCGATTCCCGCGGCGACATTACCATTTGGCTGTCCAACAACGAGACCGAGATCGCCTGGGGCACCCAGATGTTCGAGGCCTGGAACGCCGAGAATCCCGACGAGCAGATCACCTCGCAGGAGATCCCCGCCGGGTCGAGCAGCGAAGAGGTCATCGGCGCGGCGATCACCGCCGGCAACGCGCCCTGCCTGATCTTCAACACCGCGCCCGTCGCGGTGCCGCAGTTCGAAAAGCAGGGCGGTCTCGTCGACCTGTCGAGCTTCGAGGGCGGCGAGCAGTACATCGAGGATCGCACCGGCGACGCGGCCGAGCAGTACCAGAACGCCGATGGCGAGTACTTCCAGATGCCGTGGAAGTCCAACCCCGTCATGATCTTCTACAACAAGGACATGTTCACGGCGGCCGGCCTCGACGCCGAGAACCCGTCGCTCGCCACCTACGACGAGTTCCTGGCGACCGCCCGCACCCTCGTGGCGAGCGGCGTGGCGCCGAACGCCATTCTGCCGGCCCCGACGAGTGAGTTCTTCCAGAGCTGGTTCGACTTCTCGCCGCTGTACGCGGCCGAGACCGGCGGCGACCAGCTGGTCGAAGACGGCGAAGCCACCTTCAACGATGAGGACGGCCTCGCGGTCGCCGAGTTCTGGGCCACCCTCTACGACGAAGGCCTCTCGGGCAAGGAGACCTACCAGGGCGACTCCTTCGCCGACGGCGAAGCGGCCATGTCGATCGTCGGCCCGTGGGCCGTCTCGGTCTACCAGGACGCCGTGAACTGGGGCGCCGTGCCGGTGCCGACGAGCGAGGGCACCCCGGCCGCCGAGACCTACACCTTCAGCGACGCCAAGAACGTGGGCCTATTCTCGGCCTGCGAGAACCAGGGCACCGCCTGGGACGTGCTGAAATTCGCGACGAGCGAGGAGCAGGATGGTCAGCTGCTCGAGCTGACCGGCCAGATGCCGCTGCGGGACGACCTGACGACCGTCTACCCGGAGTACTTCGCGGCCAACCCGGCCTACGAGCAGTTCGGTGACCAGGCCGCTCGCACCGTCGAGGTGCCCAACGTCGCCAACTCGGTCGCCGTCTGGCAGGCCTTCCGTGACGCGTACTCGAAGTCGGTCATCTTCGGCGAGGGCGACATCCAGACCTCCCTCGACGATGCGGCCGCCGAAATCGACGCCCTGGTCGCCGACGAGTAGCAGCCATGTCACTCGTCACCAAAGCTCCGCCGGCCGCGGGTTCTGCCCCGGCCGGCGCGCGCGGCGGTCACCAGAAGGGTGACCGCCGGCGCCGCGCTCTCGGCAAGAACCCCATCGGGTTGCTGCTGAGCGCCCCCTACCTGATCTTCGTGCTCGCGGTCTTCGCCTGGCCGCTCGTGTTTGCGGTGTGGATGTCGTTCCACGAGTACTTCTTCGCCGCGCCCGGCGCGCAGGTCGACCGCCCCTTCGTGGGATTCGACAACTTTCGTGAGGTGCTCGGGGACCCCGACGTCATCCGCTCGTTCGGTAACGTGGGCATCTTTCTGATCATCAACGTGCCGCTGACCGTGGTGCTGTCGCTCGTGCTGGCCTCGGCCCTGAACAAGGCCGTGCGTTTTCGCACGTTTCTGAGGGTGGGCTATTTTGTGCCGTACATCACGGCATCCGTCGCGGTGGTCGGCGTCTGGCTGTTTTTGTTCAGCGGCGCGGGCCTGGTGAACCAGATTCTGGGCCCGCTCGCCCCCGAACCGAGCTGGCTGATCAACTCGCAGTGGGCGATGCCCACGATCGCGCTGTTCGTGACCTGGAAGCAGCTCGGATTCTTCATCCTGCTCTACCTCGCCGCGCTGCAGAACGTGTCGCAGGAGCTTTACGAGGCGGCGGCGACGGATGGCGCGGGCAAGGTGCAGAGCTTTTTCTCCGTCACGATCCCCGGCGTGCGCCCGGCCACCGTGCTCGTGCTGCTGCTGTCGACCGTGACGGGTGCGAACCTGTTCACGGAACCGTACCTGCTCACCGGTGGCGGCGGCCCGAACGGCGCCTCCACCTCGCCGGTGCTGCTGATGTACCAGCGCGGCATCGAGCAGGGCTCCCCCGATGTGGCCGCGGCGATCGGCGTGCTGCTGGTCATCGGCGTGCTCATCATCGCGTTCATTCAGCGGCAGGTCGCCGGAGGTGACGAATCATGAGTCCTCGTAAGTCCACGAGCAAGATCGAGGGCGGACAGCTTGACCGGGGCCAGCACATTCTGCGCGGAATCGTGCTCTTTCTCGGGGCGCTGGTTTTTCTGTTCCCGTTCTACTACATGATCATCGGCTCGCTGCAGAAGTCGCCCGACCCGACCGTGGCCGGCGCATTCCCGAACCCGGCGAACCTCACGCTCGACAACTACACGGCCATCAACAGCCGGGTAGACCTCGTGCAGGGGCTCATCAACTCGGGCATCTTCACCGGCGGCGTCATCATCGGCACCGTGGTGTTCGGGGTGCTCGTGGGCTACGCGCTCGCGCAACTGCAGTGGCGGGGCCGCGGGGTCACGTTCGCCCTCGCCCTGCTGGTGCAGGTGGTGCCGTTTCAGCTGCTGATGATTCCGCTCTACGTGCTGATCGCCCGGGATTACGGACTCGCCGACAACTACCTGGGCATGATCTTGCCGTTCGCGATCAACTCGACCGCGGTCATCATCTTTCGGCAGTATTTTCTGCAGGTTCCGCGAGAACTCTTCGACGCCGCCCGCATCGACGGGGCCGGGGAGCTCGTGCTGCTCTGGAAAATCGCGCTGCCGCTCGTGCGGCCAGCCCTGCTGACCGTGATCCTGCTGACCTTCATCGGCCCGTGGAACGAGTTCCTGTGGCCGTTCCTGATCACCAAGGAGGCATCGATGCAGCCCCTCGCCGTATCGCTGGCGAACTACATCAGCACCGTGGCCGCATCCGCTGCGAACCCGTTCGGGGCCGTTCTCGCCGGCGCGTGTGTGCTGGCCGGCCCCGCCGTGCTGCTCTTCATCCTGTTCCAAAAACACTTCGTCGCGACCAATATCGGTTCCGGCGTGAAAGGTTAGACCATGAGCACCACCACCGCAGTCGCCGTCGCCTTTCCCTATACCCTGACCCGCATGGGCGTCGTCATGACGCCCGAGGAGGGCAACGCCTACGAGGCCGAGGGCGTGCTCAACCCCGGCAGCGGCCACACCCCCGACGGCACCCTGTACCTGCTGCCGCGACTCGTCGCGACAGGAAACGTGTCGCGGGTGGGCCTGGCCCGGGTGATCATCACCGACGGCGTCCCGACCGGCGTCGAGCGTGAAGGTGTGGTGCTCGCACCCGACCAGGGCTGGGAGCGCGGCGCGAACAACGCCGGCGTCGAAGACCCTCGGGTGACCTGGGTGCCGCTGCTGGGGCTGCACGTGATGACCTACGTCGCCTACGGCCCGCTCGGCCCGCGCACCGCCGTCGCGGTCAGCGATGACCTGCGCGCGTGGCGCCGCCTCGGCCCGGCCCTCTTCACCTACGACGAGGCCCTCGACATGGACCTCAACCTGTTCCACAACAAGGACACCGTGTTCTTCCCCGAGCCGGTGACCGCACCGAACGGGGTGTGGAGCTTCGCGGTGCTGCACCGGCCCATGTGGGACCTCGGCGAAGTCAAGCCCGGCGAGGGCGTGCGGGTTCCGGCCGGCATCACCGACACCCGGCAGAGCATCTGGATCAGCTATATCCCGGTCGACGCGGTGATGACGGATGGCGCGGTGACCGACATCGGCCGTCTCGCCCTCTGGGAGGGCCACCGGTTTCTGGCCGGCTCGGAGTATCCGTTCGAGCAGCTCAAGATCGGCGGCGGACCGGCTCCGATTCGCGTGCCCGAGGGCTGGCTGCTGATGCACCACGGCGTGACCGGTGTCATCGACGGCGCCTTCAGCCAGCAACAGAAAGTGAACTATGCCGCCGGCGCGATGATTCTCGACGCGGACGACCCGAGCCGGGTCATCCGTCGCACCAGCGTTCCGCTGTTGAAGGCGGAGACCAAGGACGAGACCGACGGCATCGTGCCGAACGTGGTTTTCCCGACCGCGATCGAGGAGATCGAGGGGCAGCTCTTCGTGTTCTACGGCATGGCGGACTCGAAGATCGGCGTGGCGCGGCTGGACCGCGTGGGCGCGTAGCACGCGGGCCAGGCCGATGACCGCGCCCGATGCGGGTGAGCACTACGGCCGTTACGGTAGCAGCGACCCGTTTTGGGCGCGGCCACGGCGCGCGCCCTCGCGGGCCGGTTAGTCGGCCGGTGTGGGTGGGTGCGGCCGCGGGGATGTCGTCGGCGCGGGTGCTTCGGGCGCAGCGGCGGGAACCCCCAGCTGCAGGCCGCCGAGGGCCAGGCCCAGGCTCGCCTTGATGCGGGCCTCGGCGTCGGCGTCGGCGAGGGTCGCCGCGAGGTTGGCCTCGGTGACAGCGCGCAGCACCTCGTCGCGCTGGATCTTCACGCCGCGTGGGGCGTCGATACCGATGCGCACGCTGTCTCCGCGCGCGTCGAGCACGGTGATGACGATGTCGTCGCCGATGAGGATCTTCTCCCCCGGTTTGCGTGTCAGAACCAGCATCTGACCAGCTTATCGCGACCCATTGCCGGCCATTCCCCGTGCCGCCCGCCGGGTGGTGGGCGGGGCGGGTTCCACCGTCGCGTGCCACAGCACCGGCAACCCGAGGCTTGCGAGGGTTTCCGGGGTCGACGTGGATTCCCGGCCGATGCCGATGGCACCGTCGACGGGCACCGCGGCCGCCACCACCTGCACCCAGCGGTCGGTGTCGGCGGCCTTGAGGGCGGCATCCGCGACCACCCAGACCTGGTCCGCACGCAGCACGGCCAGCGATGCCGCACGCTGCGCGAAGTCGGTGCTGACGTCGACGCGGCTGTTCCCCAGGCCGAAGGCGACGAAGACCGGATGCTGCCGCTCGACCCCGGCCGCCCGGGCGGCTCCTGCAGACCGGCGGTCGTCAACACGGTCGACTCCGGGCGCCGTGAGCAGCCCGCCCACGCGCAGCTCACCGCCGTTGGCGCGCACGATCATGGCCCGGGCAACCTCGAGGGTGCGATCGGTGAGCCCGACGAGCAGCACTAGATCCCCGCGACCGGTGAGCACGCGCGGCACGATCGGAGCCACCACGCCCGCGGCCGACGCGGCAAACCCTGCACGTGCGGATTTCTCGGAGCCCTCGCGTCTCCCGGACAATTCGGACAGGTCGGACGGTTCCGACGGGTCGGACACTCCGGCGCCGCTCAGGCCCGTACGACTCGCGGACACGGCCGAAATCGCCGTCGCCGCCGAGCGGGGAACCCACTGCGGGCCGGTGTCCAGGAGCGCCGCGGCGCGCTCCGCCGCCGATGGAGGTGCTGGACGGGGTGTTCCTGACGCCGGAACCGCTGCCGCCATGAGGCCCGTTGAGAGCGTCTCGGCTTCTGCTCGGTCCGCGGCAGCGAGGAGGGCGGCCATCCCGCCGAGCGCAGCGGGCGTCTCGACCGGGGCCGACAGCGCCACAGTACCGGGCGCGCCAGAACCGCCCGCGACAGTACTGCCTGCACGAGCACGATCCTGGCCGGCATCCGTCGCTCGGCGTGGGGTGATCTGCCCCTCGGCCTCGGCGCCGTCGGCGGCGCCGAGATCGTCGAGCAGGTCCGCGAGGTCGTCCCGGCGCNATCCTGGCCGGCATCCGTCGCTCGGCGTGGGGTGATCTGCCCCTCGGCCTCGGCGCCGTCGGCGGCGCCGAGATCGTCGAGCAGGTCCGCGAGGTCGTCCCGGCGCTCGGCATCCGAGCGCGCGGTGCGCCGGGGCGAGACGTGCGCGGCCGCGATGGCCGCGGCATCCTCGGCCGCGCGTCGCGGCACCGGCACCGGAAGGGGCGGCGGCATGGGTGCGCGCGGCGCGCTCGACGGGGCGCCCGATCGTCCGGTAGGCCGTTCAGCCCCCGCGGGCGGGCCCACCGGCGGCTCCGCACGGGCCGTCGCGAAGGTCAGTTCGTCCATCAGCGCGGCAAAACCGTCGGACTCCGTCGACACCGGCAGTGCGGGCGGCACGGCCGCGGCGCGCGGCCGCAGCTGCGACTCCTGTTCGTCGGCGTCGTCGAGCAGCGCGGCGATGCCGAGCCGGGCCGGCAGGTCGAGGGCATGCGCGGCCCGGCGGCGCGGCGGCACCTCCACGGTCACCTCGTAGTGCTGGCGGGCGAAGAACCCTTTGATGCCGCCGACCGTGACCTTCTCGGCCGACACGATCAGGGCATCCTCACCGTGATCCAGACGGATGCGTTCCTTCAGTTCAGCCAGCGTCGCGCCTCTAAGCTGAAATCGTCTCGGCTCCACGGACCACCCCCACGGTCTCGATGGTCACGTTCGATGCCGTGACCTCCTGATACGACAACACCGGCAGTCCGTCGGACTGCGTCGACACGAGCCGCCGGATCGCCGGCCGCAGCGCCGGAGCGCAGACCAGCACGGCGCTCAGGCCGGTGGCTTCGACGGCCGCGACCGAGCTGCGCACCGACGCCAGCACGGCCTCGATCTTCGCCGGGTCCATCAGAATCTGGGTGCCCTGCTCCGACGGCCGCATGCCCTCAAGCATCGACTGTTCGAGCAGCGGCTCGATCATGATGACCCGCAGCACGGTGCCGTCGAGGTACTGCGCGGTCAGCGCCGGGCCGAGCGCGTGCCGGGCGGCCTCGATCAGGCCCTCCGGGTCGGTCGACACCTTGGCGCGCAACGACAGTGCCTCATAGATGCGCGGCAGGTCGTTGATCGGGATCTGCTCGATCAGCAGGCCCTGAAGCACCCGCTGCACCTCCGCGAGCGAGAGCATGCCGGGGATCAGATCGTCGACGGCCGACGGATTGACCTGGCGCACGCCATCCGTCAAGATGCGCACGTCTTCGCGGGTCAGCAGACGGGCCGCGTTCGAGGTGATGATCGACGACAGGTGCGTGACGAGCACCGAGACCCGGTCGATGACGGTGGCGCCGGTCATTTCGGCGCTGTAGCGCATCTCGCTCGGCACCCATTTGCCGGCCAGGCCGAAGACGGGTTCCACCGTGACCGTGCCGGGCAGGCCGTCGAGGGCGTCGCCGAGGGCGAGCACCTTGCCGGCTGGCGCGATTCCGCGCCCGGCTTCCACGCCGGCGATACGGATGACGTAGGTCGAGCTGGGCAGGTCGATGCTGTCCCGCGTGCGCACCGGCGGAACAACGACTCCGAGGTCCATCGCAATCTTGCGACGGAGGCCCCGCACCCGGGCGAGCAGGTCGTCACTGGCGCCCGAGACGATGTCGACGAGGTCGGGGGCGAGCTGGATCTCGAGGGCGTGCACCCTCATCTGCTCGATCAGGTCTTCGGAGCTGTCGGTTTTCGGGGCGACCTGTTCGGCCGCGGCGGCGGCATCCGTCGCGGCCTTCTTCGTCGCCTCGGTCGTCTTGATGCGCTGCGAGATGAAGATCAGGCCGAAACCCACGATGATGAACGGGATGATCGGCATACCGGGAATCAGGGCCATCAGGATGGCGGCGGCACCGGTGATGAGCAGGGCGTTGCGGCTCTGGGTGAGCTGAGCCGAGGCCGTCGTGCCGATGTCGCTTTCGGCGTTCGACCGGGTCACGATCATGCCGGTGGAGACCGCCATCAGCAGCGCGGGAATCTGCGTGACCAGGCCGTCGCCGATGGTCAGCAGCGCGTAGGTGTCGAGGGCCTCGCCGATCTCGAGGCCGCGCTGCAGCATGCCGATCGCGATGCCGCCGACGATGTTGATGATGATGATGATCAGGCCGGCGATCGCATCACCCTTGACGAACTTCGACGCGCCGTCCATGGCGCCGTAGAAGTCGGCTTCGGCGCTCACCTCGGCGCGGCGGTCCTTGGCCTGGGCGTCGGTGATCAGGCCCGCGTTGAGGTCGGCGTCGATGGCCATCTGCTTGCCGGGCATGGCGTCGAGGGTGAAGCGGGCGCCGACCTCGGCGACGCGCTCGGCACCTTTGGTGACCACGACGAACTGGATGACGACGAGGATCAGAAAGATGACCGCGCCGATAATCATCGATCCGCCGACGGCGACGTGGCCGAAGGCCTCGATCACCTGGCCGGCATAGCCGTCGCCGAGCACCAGCCGCGTCGACGCCACGTTCAGGCCGAGCCGGAACAGCGTCGCCACGAGCAACAGCGAGGGGAAGACGGAGAAGTCCAGCGGCTTCTTCACGAACATCGTCGTGAGCAGCGTGACGAGCCCGAGCATGATGTTGACGATGATGAGCACGTCGAGCAGCGCCGCCGGAATCGGCACGACCAGCAGCAGGATAATGCCGACGACGCCGACGGGAACGGCGAGCATGGCAAGATTGCGGTTTTTCACTTAGAACCCCCTCGAGGTGCTGGTGGACGAACTGGTCATGGTGTGCACGCCGGCCGTGCTGCCGCCGGACTGCGAGCCGCGGGCCTTCAGCGCCATGACGAAGGCGAGCACCCGGGCCACCGCGTTGTACAGGTCGGTCGGAATCTCCTGGCCGATCTCACACGCCGCAAACAGGGCCCTGGCCAGCGGGATATCCGCGACGATCGGCACATTGTCGATGGCGGCCTGCTCGCGGATGCGAGTGGCCACGTGTCCGGTGCCCTTCGCTACCACCCGGGGTGCCGACTTTCCCGGTTCGTACACCAGGGCAACGGCGACGTGCGTCGGGTTGACCATGACGACATCCGCATCGGCAACCGAGGAGATCATGCGGTTGCGGCTCATCGCCAGCTGCCGGGAGCGGCGCTGCGACTTGATCTGCGGGTCTCCCTCGGAGGCCTTGTTCTCGTCGCGCACCTCCTTCTTGGTCATGCGGGTCTTCTTGCGGTTGCGTTTCATGACCACGAACACGTCGGCCGCGGCGAGGAGGAGCCCGGCGACGACCGCCGACTGCAGCAGCGCGCCGGCACCGCCCGCCGCGCCATCGAGCAGCGCCGAGATGGGCAGCCCGCCGGCGGTCATCAGCACGGGCATCAGGCCCTGAATCACGGTGACCAGTACGAGCCCGACGACCGCGGTCTTCGCGAGGGATTTCACGCCCTCCCAGAGGGCCTGGGTGCCGAAGACCCGTTTCATGCCGTTGACGAGGTTGAACTGCTCGTACTTACCCTCGAACTTCTTGAAGTGGATGCCGCCCTGCAGCGCCGCTCCCCCCAGCACGACCACGACGACCACGGCGAGAAGCGGTGAAATCGTGTCGGACAGCGACGCGAGTCCCTCGACGAGCATCTCGAGGGCGACTTCGGGGTCGGGGTTCGCGGCGATGGTCTCGATGCCGAACAGCTGCGCGGTGCCGGCGATGGTGCCGGCCGCGATGGCACCGGCGAGCATGACGCCCGCCGCTCCCACGCCGAGCCACGCGGTGATGTCCTGGGATTTGGAGAGCTGCCCCTTGGCCCGCACCTCTTTCATGCGTTTTTGGGTGGCCATCTCGGTACGTTCACCGGAGTCGGGTTCAGACATCTACTTCACCCCCATCAGTGCGTCGGCGGCCTGGCCACTGAGCGTCGAGACGATACGCGGCAGGGCGATGAAGACGGTCGAGGCGAGGATCAGGGTGATCAGGATCTTCAGCGGAAAACCGAGGGCGAACGCGTTGAGCGCAGGGGCGACCCGGGTGAGCAGGCCGAGACCGGCATCCGCCAGAAAAAGCACGACGAGCAGCGGGCCGGCGATCTGCACCGCGGCGAGGAACATCTGCGTCGTCGCCGCCGTGATGGCCTGGATCGGGGCGGCGAGTTCGAGTCCGCCGCCGAGCGGGATCGCCGTGAACGTGCGGATGAGGCCGCCGATGATCAGCTGGTAGCCGCCCGAGGCGAAGAGCAGCGCGATGGCGGTCATCTGGAACAGCCGGGTGAACTGGGCGCCGTTGACCATCGACTGCGGGTCGAAGCCCTGCGCCATCGAGAACCCGCTGAACATGTCGATCAGGCCACCGGCGGACTGCACGGCCGCGAACACAACGAAGACCAGAAATCCGAGGATGCCGCCGACCAGGATTTCGAGCACGAGCGCGCCCAAGAATTCCGCGGTGGTCGAGGAGACGTAGCCGTCGGTGGCGCGCGGTGACACGGCAAGGGCCAGGCCGAGGGCGAGCATGCCCTTGATGCGCAGCGGGAACGCGTTGTAGGAGAACGGCGGCGCGATGACGATGAAGGCGATCATGCGCACCCCGGCGAGCATGGTCGCTTCGATCCAGGCGAGGTTCAGGCTGAACTCCATCAGCCACCGCCGAGCAGCGAGGGGATCTTGTCGAACATGGCATGGGTGAAGGCGACCGATTCGGCGATCATCCAGTGCCCGCAGACGATCAGCGCGATGGCGACGGCGATCGCCTTCGGCACGAACGACAGCGTCACCTCCTGGATCTGGGTGATCGACTGCAGCAGCGAGATGGCGAAACCGACCACGAGGGCGGTGATGAGCACGGGCGCGGAGAGCTTGGCGGCGAGGATCAGGCCCTGCAGGCCGATGTCGAGAACGGCGTTGGAGTCCATCAGCCGACCTGGTAACTGCCGATGAGGCTCGTGATGATCAGGCCCCAGCCGTCGACGAGCACAAAGAGCAGGATTTTGAACGGCAGCGAGATCATGACGGGCGGCAGCATCATCATGCCCATGGACATCAGCGCGGCCGAGACCACGATGTCGATGACCAGGAACGGGATGAAGATGACGAAGCCGATGATGAACGCCGCGCGCAGTTCACTGATCATGAACGCCGGAATGAGGGTCAGCAGCGTGACGTCGTCGGGGCTGTCGGGGTTCTCCATGTCCGCGGCTCGGGTCATGAGGGCGAGGTCTTCCTCGCGGGTGTTGGCGAGCATGAATACCCGCAACGGTTCGCCGGCCGCCGCGAGGGCGTCGGTGAAGGTCAGGTTGCCGTCGAGGTAGGGCTCCACGGCGAGGGTGTTGATGTCGGTCAGCACCGGCGCCATGATGAACAGCGACAGGAACAGGGCGAGGCCGGCGAGCACCTGGTTCGGCGGGATCGACGGCAGCGCGAGGGCGTTGCGGGTCATCGCGAGTACCACGAAGATCTTCGTGAAACTCGTCATCATGAGCAGCAGAGCCGGCGCCACCGAGAGCAGCGTGATGCCGACGAGGGTGACGATCGCCGACGACGGAGCGCCGTTCGGGCCGTTGATGTCGATGCTGACATCGCCGCCGCCGCCCTCGCTCGGGTCGGTCTCGTCGATCGGCTGCATCGGAACGTTCGCGAGGGCGTCGGCCGACGGGGTCGTGACCCAGAAGACGGCGAGCACGATCACGAGCAACAGGCCGAGCTGCACGGTGAGGCGGGCGGCGCGGGTGAGGCGGTCGCCGGCCGGGGTGGGGGCCCCGGAGAACTGCAGGGTGCGGCGGGTGCGGGGCGAGCCGAGGGCGGTGTTCACCGTCGCTGCCGCAGTGCGGCGGCGGCCTGCTGCCACGTGCTCGGGGAGAGGATCGAACCAACGAAACGCGCGGCATCCGGCCCCGGGGCCGGGGACGCCGGGCCCGCGGTGGCGAGGGCCGGCTGGGTGCCGGGTTCACCATCCGTCGCCGCGGCGAGCAGGCGCGCGAATTCGGCCTGTCCGGTGCCGCCCTCGGTTGCGATCGGCGTCGCGCCGCCGTGCAGCAGGCTCACGGACTGTTCGGTGACTCCGAGAACGAGGCGCTGGCCGTCGACGTCGACGACGACGACGGATGACTTCGCCCCGACCACCTGACGGCCCACCACGGTCACCAGGTTGACCACCTGGTTGCCGCGGGCGGCTTTGCTCAGGCGTTTCTGCAGGTACCAGAGCAGCACGAGCACCACTCCGAGCGAGAGGATGACGCGGAGCGCCACGATGAGGGTGTCCAAGGTTACGCCAGGCCCTCGGCGACATCGAGAATCTGGGTGATGCGCACGGCGTAGTCCTGGTCGACGACCACGATCTCACCGTGGGCGATGAGGCGGCCGTTGAGCAGGATATCGGCGGGCGCTCCGGCGGAGCGGTCGAGTTCGATGACGGCGCCGGGCTCGAGGCTGAGCACGTCGCGCACGGACATGCGGGTGCGGCCGATCTCGACGGTGAGGGCCATTTCGACGTTGCGGATGCGGCCGAGCTTGCCGACCACGGTGTCGGGGGTGGTGAGGTTGAAGCCCGCGACGATGCCGTTCTTGCGCAGTCGAATGGCGAACCAGCCGATGACCGCGCCGTTGCCGATCAGGTCGAAGACCACGGTCTCGTCGGACGCGAAGAGGGCGGAGGCGTCTTCGACGCGGGTATCGCCGAGCACGCCGACGCCGAGCACCGCGGCGGCGGCCTGCAGGGCGGGGCGCAGCACGTCGTGACTGGAGACGAGGGAGCTGGCCGCGCCGGCGGCGACGTCGGTCGAGCTGGGGTCGGCGAGCACGACGGAGATATCGGCGCTGGTCACACCGACGAACGACGCGACGGCTGCGGAGCCGACCTGCGTGCTCAGCACCGCGCCGACGTGCGGCGTCGCCTGCAGGGCCGTCGCGGCCGGCAGCACGAGAATCAGACCGTTGACTGCGGCAGCGGGAAGCGCGGTTGCGGTGGTGTTGGCGGCGGTGTTCATGGCGTTTTCTCCAGTGTTGCTACTGCGGGTGCGGGTGGAGCTGATGAGGGTGTGGGGGTCATCGACTGGCTATTCGGTGTCGATGACGATGCAGGCCAGGCGCGCGCCGTTGGCGCCCACGGCCGCCCGGGCCAGCACCCGGCCGTCGACCGTGAGGTCGAGCGGTCGGTACTGCGGATGCGGGATGGTGATGATGTCTCCGACCGTCAGCGCCAGGATTCGGCTCGGCAGCACCGGCGCCGGCGTGAGCTGCAGCGCGACGTCGACGGGCACCGCCGCGATCTGCTCCTGGATGAGTTCGCGAGCATTGGTGATGCTCGTCGTCGGGTTGGCATCACCGAGCTGCGGCATCAGTGCCGCGGCCGGGATGGCGACGGTGGCGCGCACGGTCATCTCAGCGACCCGAATGGAAAACACGGCGACGATCATGAGGTCACCGGTCGCGGCCGCTTGGGCGAACTGGGAGTTGTACTGAATCGCGTCGACGTGCAGTTCGTCAACGAGCAGATCGCTCAGCGAGTAGCGCAGGTCTTCGAGCCCCTCTGCCATGAGCTGGCGCACGAGCGCCTGCTCGATCTGGGTGAACTTGCGTTCGGGGGTGGGCGCCATGGGTCCGTTGCCGCCGAGCATATGGGCCACCCAGGACAGCGCCGCCGCCGTCGGAAACTGGATCACGCCGCGGGCGTCGATGCCCTCGATCCCGAACAGCACCATCGCGGTCGTATTGGGCAGGGACGTGGCGTACTCGTCGTAGGTGTGCATGAGCACGGTTTCGCAGGTGACGGTGCAGAGAACGCGCACGCGCGCGGTCAGCTGTGTTCCCCACTGCCGGGCGAAGGTTTCAAAAGCGAGTTCCAGAACGCGGGCGTGCTCGCGCGCCAGGGTGGTCGGACGACGAAAGTCGTACAACTCAATCGTTTTCGCCGCCTTTGCGGGCGCACCGATGTTCACCTGTTCCTGGACCGTCACGGTTGCCACTATCGGCCGGCCCATCGCTGATGTAAGCACAGCGGGCAGGGGATGTTGAAGAATCTCGCCTAACCCACGATCTCCGGAATCAGCTCCCGCACCGCGTCGGACTGGTTTGAGAGCACGACGACGTCAACCCGCCGGTTTTGCGCCTGGTCGACGAGAGTGTCCCCCGTGGTGATCGGCCGGGCCGAACCGAACCCCACCGCCAGGATGGTCTCCTGCGGTACGCCACCCTGTTCTACGAGGCGGCGCAGCACCCGGGCCGCGCGCCCGGCGGAGAGTTCCCAGTCGGTGTCGTAGTTCACCGACTGGCCGTGGCGGTCGGCATGGCCCTCGACGGAGATCTCGAGGCCGGCCGCGACCAGTGACGGTGCCATCGCGTCGATGACGGTCGTCGCAACTTCACTGAGGTCGGCGCTGTCGGGCATGAAAAACGTTTCCGACCCGATCAGGCCGACGGTCAGCCCGCGCTCGTTGACAACGAACTGCGCGGTGTCGGCAAGCCCGACCGCTTCGAGATTCGCGAGAATGTCTTTTTTGAGTTCGGTGAAGTCCTGCACTTCGAGGGCGGCGAGCTCGGCATCCGTGAAGCCCTCGTTGGAGGTGTCGACCAGCTCATCAGGAACGACGACCCCTTCGGCGGTGTCGATGGCTCCCACGTTGACCGCGCCGAAACCGGTCGCGAGCGAGTTCGCGAGCTGCTCGAACTTGTCCTGGTCGACGGTCGACATGGCGAACAGCACGATGAACATGCACATCAACACGGTGACCATGTCCATGTAGGAGGCCATCCAGCGCTCGTCCGGGCCGTCTTCTTCATGGTCGGGGTCGGCGTGCGGTCGGCGGCGCCCGCGCGGCACGCTCATGCGGCGTCGGTCAGGTCCGCCGCGTCTTTCGCGGCGGCCTTCGCTGCTGCTTTCGCGGCGGCCTTGTCGGCCTTATCGCCCTTGCTTGGTCCCTTGCCGCCACCCTTGCCGCTACCCTTGGGCGCCGTGCCGCCCTCAGCGACCATGGCCCGCAGGCGTTCGCCGAGCAGACGCGGCTGGCTTCCGGCCTGCACTGCCAGGGCGCCCTCCATGAGCAGGGTCATGCGGTCGACCTCGATCTCCGTCAGCCGCTTCAGGCGTGAGCCGATGGGCAGCCAGATGAAGTTGGCCGACAGCAGACCCCAGAGCGTGGCGACGAACGCCGTCGCGATCATCGGGCCGAGCTCGTCGGGGGTGGAGAGGTTTTCGAGCACGTGGGTCAGTGACACCACCGTTCCCACGATTCCGACGGTCGGGGCGTACCCGCCGAGCGCCATGAAGAACTTGGAGGCGGTGCGGTCGCCCTTCGCCTTCGTCGCGATTTCGTCTTCGAGCAGGATGCGCAGCTCGTCACCGTCGGTTCCGTCGGCGATGTTGCGCAGGGCGCCCCGCAGAAACGGGTCGTCGACCTTGTCGGCCTCCTGTTCGAGTGCCAGAAGGCCCGAGCTGCGGGCCTTTTCGGCGAGCGACACGACCTGGTCGATGACCCGGTGCGGCGGCGTGGTCTTGCCGCGAAACGCGCCGGGAAGGGCCTTCACGGCGGTGAAGAAGTCCTGCAGGGTGCCGCCGGCGATACCCACGGCGATCGTCGCACCGAAAACGAGGATCATCGGAGCCGGCAACAGAATTGACGTCACCGAAGAGCCCTCAAGGGTGATCATCGCGATGAGAGCACCGAAGGCGACCAGCAGGCCGATCAGGGTTGCCGGATCCACTAGAGCTTCCTGGGGCCCCGGGGAATTTCTTCACCCTGGGAGTCATAGGCCAGGGCGATCACGTGCGCCCGATAGGTCGCGATGCGCTCGATGACCTCGGCCATCGTCTCGGTGACGATGAAGTTGGCGCCGTCCACCATGATCAGGGTCGTATCGGGGTTGGCGTGGATGCGTTCGATCAGGTCGGGGTTGATCGCGAACTGCACATTGTTCAGCCGCGTGACAATGATCATGATTTCCCTTTCCGGCTGCCCTGGCGGCTGACTCTCGAACGCTTTAGAAAAGTCGTCATCCCGTACTGTCGGCCGTCGTGACGCCCATGTAAGGCGATCACGACGGCCGATAGTTGACGGGGTTAGCTAGAGCGCGTCAGCCCACGCGAAGGGAGCGCGGAGCTAGCGCTTCAGGCTCGTGATCTCCTGCAACAGCTCGTCGCTCGTGGTGATGATGCGAGCGTTGGCCTGGAACCCGCGCTGGGCCACGATGAGGTTCGTGAACTCCTGCGAGAGGTCGACGTTCGACATCTCGAGGGAGCCGGCTACAAGCGAGCCGAGTCCGCCCACACCCGCAGTGCCGAGGGTGGCGCCGCCGGAGTTGGTGGTCTCGCGGTACGACGAGCCGCCAGTCTTCTCGAGACCGCCCGGGTTCACGAAGTTCGCCAACGCGATGCGGCCGAGCGCGAGCTGGTCACCGTTACTGAAGATGCCGGTCAGGGTGCCATCGGAGCCGAGGGTGTACGACTCGAGGGTGCCGGCGGCGTTGCCGTTGACACCGCTGCTGGTCATCGTGTTCTCGCCGGCGAAGCTTTCCAGCGTGTCGAGGCTCACGGCGATGCCGTCAACCTCCAGGTTGCCCACGATGTCGAACCCGCCGCTGCCGTCGGCCGTCAACACCGCATCCGAGGTGGCGCCATCCGACGTGGCGGTCCAGACTCCGTCGCCGCTGCTGGTGAAGCTCACCGAGATGGTGCTGCGCACGCCGGCGGTGTCGAAGACGTCCATGTCGCGAACGACCGGGCTCTCGGCATCCGTCGGCAGGTTGCCGGTGAAGGCGGCGACGGTGGTGGCCGCCGCGGGGGCCAGGGCCGCGACGGGCAGGCTGATGGTGCTCGTCGCTCCCCCGGTCGCGATGTTGCCGGCACCGTCGGCCATGTAGCCCTGCACCAGCGCGCCATCGGGAGCAACGAGGTTGCCGTTCGCGTCGAAGTCGAATGATCCGGCGCGGGTGTAGAGGGTCTCGCCGCCGAGCTGGGTGACGAAGAAGCCGTCGCCCGAGATCATCAGGTCGGTGGCCTTGCCGGTCGCCTGGGTCGAGCCCTGGGCGAAGTTGGTGCTGATGCCGGCGACCTGCACGCCGAGGCCGACCTGGGCGGAGTTGGTGCCACCGACGAGGTCCTGCGGGGCGGAGCCGGCGCTGGTCATCTGCGAGAGGGTGTCCTGGAACTGGGCAGCGGATGCCTTGAACGCCGTGGTGTTGACGTTGGCGATGTTGTTGCCGGTCACGTCGAGCATGGCCTGGTGCGAGCGGAGTCCGGAGATGCCGGAGTACAGGGAACGAAGCATCGGATGCTGCCTTTCAAGAGTGAAGAATGAGTAAAAGAGAAGAGTTGGTGGAGGTGGAGTTACGCCGTGGTCGCGGCGGTGACAGCCGGCGTCACGACACCGCTGATCACGTCGAGCGCGACGGGCTCGCCGTTCACGGTGACGGTCGGCACCGCATCGGCGAACGAGACGGATGTCGCGGTGCCGGTGATCTCGGTGCCGTCGGACGTCGTGTAGGTGACGGTCTGGCCGACCATCGCCGCCGCCGAGGTGCGCATCTGCAGGGAGAAGCCCTCTTCGCTGGCCGTGGCCATTTCGGTGAGTTTCTCCATCATCGCGAGCTGGGTGGTCTGCGCGATCATCTCGTTGGTGTCCATGGGAGAGCTCGGGTCCTGGTTCTGCAGCTGGGTCACGAGCAGCGACATGAAGACCTCGGAGTCCATGGCCTGGCTGGGTGTGCGGGTCGCCGGGGCGACATAAGAGCTCGCGTTGCTCGCCGCGGACACTGCGTCGATGGTCATATCGGTTCTTTCTCTAGGCCATCACGTCGATGGTCGATGCGGAATTGGTTCGTGAAGTTCGGGAGCCGTTTTGCCACGGGTTCGGCGGCGGCCGAGGCGGGTCGGGGTCGCCGCTCGGCGCGCGGGCTCCGGGCTGGCCGTCGGCCGGGGTGCGCGGCTGCCGGCTGCCCTGCGGGTCGCCG
>NZ_QZVS01000075.1 GCF_003602235.1 Cryobacterium melibiosiphilum | reverse complement strand
TGCTCGCGTGGACCGCCCCGACCGGACACGTGTATTACACCGACCCCGCCACCCCGATCCAGGTACCAGTCATCGACCGGGACGCACCACCACCGTTCTGAGCGTGTCACGCCAGCGCGGTCTCAGTCGAAGTCAGTCTCAGTCAGTCTCAGTCGGAGTCTGCCTCAGTCGGAGTCTGCCTCAGTCGGAGTCTGACGAGTGGTCCAGATTAGTGACGTCGTCCGTGAGCATGTGTCGTTCTTCACGGCGGTGCAGCCACTTCTTCACCAGAAAGACCAGCAGCACGAAACCGGCGATCACGCCGACAAAAATATAGCCGGCAAAGTGCAGCTGTCCGCTGAGCTCCCGGTAACCGCCGGCCGCCGCAGCACCGACCGACACGTAGGCGAACGACCAGATGATGCATGCCGGAACGGTCCAGGCCATAAAGGTGCGGTACCTCATCTTGCTCATTCCAACGGTCAGGGGAATGAGCGAGTGCAGCACCGGCAGGAATCTCGACAGGAAAACGGCGATACCGCCGCGGCGGTCGAGGTAGACCTCCGCGCGCACCCAGTTCTTTTCCCCGATCCGACGGCCCAGGCGGCTGCGCCGGATGACCGGGCCGAAGTGTCGGCCCAGGGCGAATCCGATGCTTTCCCCACAGAGTGCGCCGATGATGACGGCGAGCACGAGCGCCACATACTCGGTCGGGTTCGTGACGGCGGTGCTCGCGACGATGACGATCGTGTCCCCGGGGATGATCAGGCCGATCAGTACCGAGGTTTCGAGCAGGATCCCGACGCCGGCCAGCAGCGTACGAACCACGGGATCGACGCTCGAGACGGAGTCGAGCATCCAGCTGAGGATGTCATTCATTCGTCACAGCTTAGGCTGGCTAGGTGAGCGCTTCCATTGAACGCGAACGATTGCGTGAGTGGCACGACCCGGCAGTCGTCTTCGCTGCCCTGTGCGGCACCAATCCGTATGCCGTCTGGCTCGATTCCGGACCGTTCGCGACGACCGGTGTCAGTTATCTCGGTGCGGCCTCCGCTCACTCCCGTATCGCCACGGCCTCGGTTTCACTGAATACGGTGACGGTCTCCGTTCCTGGCGATCCATTGCGGGCGGATGTCACTGTACCCGGCTCCATCTTCGAATTCCTCCGTTCAGACCGCGTCGAACGCGGCTTGCCCGACGTCGGCGACATCACCGCGGTGGGGGTCGCGGCCGCAGATCCTGAAGGATTCAGCCTGGGCTGGGTCGGCTGGCTCGGCTACGAGCTCGGTGCCCAGACCGTGGGCGCTCCCATGCATGAATCCCGCACAGAGGATGCCGCCCTGCTCGATCTCGACCGCGCCATCGCCTTCGACCACGGCGCCGGGACCGTCACGGTGCTGGCCCGCGCGGGCGCAGCCACCTGGGCCGCCGAGGTACAGGCACTCCTCGACGCGCCGCCGATCCCGGCGGCTTCACCCGTGCTCGAGGGTGAACTGCAGTGCCCGGTGCCACGCTGGCGTCACAGTCCCGGCGCCTACGCCGAACTCATCCATCGGTGTCAGGGCGCGATTCGAGCGGGTGATGCCTATCAGCTGTGCCTGACGAACGAGATTCGCCTCGACATCCATCCCGATCCGGTCGCGGTCTACACCCGGCTTCGGGGCGAGAATCCCACCCACCACGGTGGCCTGCTGCGTTTCGGAGCCGTATCCCTGCTGAGCGCCTCTCCGGAGCAGTTTCTCGCGGTCACCCGGGGCGGCCAGGTCACAACTAAGCCGATCAAGGGCACGCGGGGCCGCAGCGCCGACCCCCGGGAGGACGCTGCGCTGCGCCAGGAACTGCTCGCGAGCGAGAAGGAACGGGCGGAAAACCTGATGATCGTCGACCTGATGCGCAACGACCTGGGACGCATCGCGCGACTCGGATCGGTGCGCGTGACCACCCTGCTCGGCGTCGAAAGTTATGCCGAGGTTCACCAGCTGGTCAGCACGGTCGAAGCCCGGCTGGCGTCGGGCATCCGCGGCCTGGATGCGGTGGAAGCCTGTTTCCCGGCGGGGTCGATGACCGGTGCGCCCAAACAGAGCGCGATGACCCTGCTGGATGCCCTCGAGGACGGCCCGCGCGGAATCTACGCCGGGGCGTTCGGTTACCTGGGTGACGACGGCGCGATCGACCTGGCGATGGTGATTCGCAGCATCGTGATCGCCCCCGACGGGGTCTCGATCGGAACCGGTGGCGGGATCACGGCATTGTCGCATCCGGCGGAGGAAATCGAGGAAACCCGGCTCAAAGCAGCGGGACTGCTGCGGGTACTGGGCGTTCCGGCGTCCTCGGAGCCGGTGAACGACTCCGAGATGGGTAATCTAGAGGGGTGGATGGCGCCCAGTCGCGCATCCGCCTGAGCGACGTACCGCGAACGGACCCCTGCACCAGGCCCGGCGGTCGTATCCCGCAAGCGCTTTTCGTCTTTTTCCGCACTGACATTTCCCGCAATGAATGAGAGTCCCGTGGCACACGAGCACGACAGCATGCCCATCAGCGCCGAACGCGACGAACGCGACGACGACCATTACGATTTCGCCGCCACACAGGCGAAGTGGGCGCCGATCTGGGAAGAACTGAAGCCGTTTGCCACCAGCGACCCGGCCGATACCAGGCCGCGCAAGTACGTTCTCGACATGTTCCCGTACCCGTCTGGTGACCTGCACATGGGGCACGCCGAGGTCTACGCCCTCGGCGACGTCGTGGCGCGGTACTGGCGCCAGCAGGGTTTCAACGTGCTGCACCCGATCGGCTGGGACTCGTTCGGGCTGCCCGCCGAGAACGCGGCCATCAAGCGCGGCATCGACCCGCGCGGCTGGACCTACGACAACATCGCGCAGCAGAAGAAGAGCATGAAGCTCTACGCGACGAGCTTCGACTGGGACCGCGAGCTGCACACGAGCGACCCCGAATACTACAAGTGGACCCAGTGGCTGTTCCTGCAACTGCACAAGAAAGGTCTCGCCTACCGCAAGGACAGCTGGGTCAACTGGGACCCGACCGACCAGACCGTGCTCGCCAACGAGCAGGTACTGCCCGACGGCACGAGCGAGCGCAGCGGCGCCGTCGTCGTGAAGAAGAAGCTGACCCAGTGGTATTTCAAGATCACCGACTATGCCGACCGCCTGCTCGATGACCTGAATCAGCTGGAAGGCAGCTGGCCGGCCAAGGTGCTCAACATGCAGCGCAACTGGATCGGACGCTCCATCGGAGCGGATGTCGACTTCGTGATCGAGGGCCGGAGTGAACGCGTCACCGTCTTCACCACCCGCCCGGACACCCTCTACGGCACCACGTTCATGGTCGTCGCCCCCGACTCCGACCTCGCCGGTGAACTCGCTGACGGTTCCACTCCCGAAGTTCAGGACGCCTTCCGCGAGTACCTCGTGCAGGTGCAGCGCAGCACCGAGATGGAACGCCAAGCTACCGACCGTGAGAAGACCGGAATCTTCCTCGGTCGCTACGCGATCAACCCGGTCAACGGTGAACGCCTGCCGATCTGGACCGCCGACTACGTGCTCGCCGACTACGGAACCGGCGCGGTCATGGCCGTTCCCGCCCACGACCAGCGCGACCTCGACTTCGCCCGCAAGTTCAACCTGCCGGTCACCGTTGTCATCGACACCAATGCCGCCGTCACCGGCGTCATCCCGGTCATCACGCAGGAGATGATCGACGGCACCGAGGAACTCCCCGCCCTTGATCCCCTCAGCACGGGACTTGCGCTCACAGGAGAGGGTCGCCTGATCAACTCCGGCACGCTCAACGGCCTCAGCAAGAACAACGCGATCAAACGCATCATCGAGCTGCTCAGCGTCGCCGGCACCGGCCGCGCCGCCAAGAACTACCGCCTGCGCGACTGGCTCATCTCGCGTCAGCGTTACTGGGGAACCCCGATCCCGATCATCCACGGTGCCGACGGTGCCGAGATCCCGGTTCCCGAGGATCAGCTGCCCGTGCGCCTGCCGTCCACCGAGGGCCTCGACCTCAAGCCCAAGGGCACCTCGCCGCTCGGCGGGGCGACCGACTGGGTCAACGTGCCCAACCCGATCGACGGCACGCCGGCCCGCCGCGACCCCGACACCATGGACACGTTCGTCGACAGCTCCTGGTACTTCCTGCGCTTCCTCAACCCGAACGACGACACGCAGGCCTTCGACCCCCGCGAAGCCGAGAAGTGGGCACCGGTCGACCAGTACGTGGGCGGCGTCGAGCACGCCATCCTGCACCTGCTCTATGCCCGCTTCATCACGAAGTTCCTCTTCGACGAGGGCTACGTCACGTTCACCGAGCCGTTCACCGCGCTGCTCAACCAGGGCATGGTCATTCTTGACGGCGCCAAGATGAGCAAGAGCCGCGGCAACCTCGTCTATTTCACCGAGGAGGTCGAACGCCACGGCGTCGACGCCGTGCGCCTTACGATGGCGTTCGCCGGCCCGCCGGAAGACGACATCGACTGGCACGACGTGTCCCCGGTGGGCTCGGCGAAGTTCCTGGCCCGCGCCTGGCGCATGGCCCGCGACGTGACGAGCGCGCCCGAGATCGACTGGAAATCCGGAGACGCCGGCCTCCGCCGCGTCACCCACCGCTTCCTCGCCGATGCGCCGGCCCTCGTCGAATCGTTCAAGTTCAACGTCGTCGTCGCGCGGCTGATGGAACTGGTCAACGCGACCCGCAAGGTCATCGACACCGGTGCGGGGGCAGCGGATGCCGCGGTGCGCGAAGCCGCGGAGGTCACCACGGTCGCCCTCAACCTCTTCGCGCCGTACACGGCGGAGGAGATGTGGTCGCTGCTCGGTTACGAGCCGTGCGTCGCGCTCGTGCAGTGGCGCAAGGCCGACGCGAGCCTCCTCGTGGCCGAGTCCGTCACCGCCGTGGTTCAGGTTGACGGCAAGGTCCGCGATAAGCTCGAGGTTTCCCCGAAGGTCGGAAACGACGACCTCGAGAAGCTCGCGCGCGAGTCGGCCGCCATCGTCCGCTCGATCGGTGACCGCGAGATCATCAAGGTGATCGTGCGGGCGCCCAAGCTCGTCTCGTTCGTCACCCGCGCGATCTAGCACCGGGACGGGCCGGGCTCGCCCGGACCCGTCCCTCCACAGGGGGTCGTCTCGGTGACCTTTCTCGTCTGTGAGCTCTCGGCCCGCACACCGTGCGGGGTCGTCCTAACCTGCCAGCATGCCTGTGCACGAGGGACTCTCGCCTGACACGAACCGCGGCGCCATCGGCTCTCCCGGTGACCTCGACCGTCTCGTGCCGAGCGCGCGGCTGCGGGAGCCGGTGCCCGACCGGGTGCGACTGCGCGTGAGCGTCGGGGCCGCGATCGTGTTGTTGCTGGTCGCGCTGGTGGTGACCGTCGTGGTCTCGGCCGTTGGCCAGCAATCCGGTAGTAGCGTGATCCCAGCGGATGGCCCGGGACCGCCGGGCACGGATGGCGCCGGCGAACTTCTTAGCGGGGTGGGACCGACCGACGGCACCACCGGCAACGACGGTGCGGCATCCCGTTCTCGGGCGATCATCTTCGTGCACGTCCTCGGAGCCGTCCAACGGCCGGGCCTCTTCGAACTGCCCGACGGAGCACGAGTCATCGATGCCGTCGCGGCGGCCGGCGGGATGACCGACGAGGCCGACCCTGCCGGACCCAACCTGGCCCGCCTGCTGACCGACGGCGAGCAACTGTACCTGCCGCGGGTCGGTGAGATCCCCGCAGGCGTACCGCCCGGAGCATCGGCCGAGGCCGCTTCCCCGGGCACGGCAGGCTCGGTCGTGAACCTGAATACGGCGACCGTGTCGGACCTCGACACTCTCCCGCGCATCGGGCCGGCGATGGCGCAGCGCATTCTCGACTATCGCGACGCGAATGGACCGTTTGCCTCGACCGATGAGCTGCGCAACATCACCGGCATCGGGGACAAGACGTTCGAGGCCCTGAAAGACCTCGTGACCGTATGACTCCTGACCGCAGGACAGATACCGGTGCGCCTGATGCCGGTGTGCCTGATGCCGGTGTGCCTGCTGACGGTGCGCCTGATGACGGTGCGGTGCGGCGCAGCCTCGACCTGCGTCTGGCCGTGCCCGCGGCCGGCGCCTGGGTGTTTGCGGGTGTTCTCATCGCAACTCCGGATTGGGCCGTCGGTGTCGGTGTCGCCCTGTGGTCGGCGGCGGGCCTCGCGGCCGCCGTCGCGGCCGAACGGCCGCGACGACGGGCACGGGCAGGAGCGCGACGAGTGCAGCCCCGGCGTGCTGAGCGGTTCCTGACCGCGCTGCCTCTGCTCGCGGTGACCTGTGCGGCAGCGGCACTCGTTGCGTCCGTGGTCGGCCTGAACGCCCCGCGGCGGCTGCCGGAACTCGTGCGCGCCGCCGCCGAGCAGCACGATGAGGTGACCGTTGCCGTGACGGTGGATTCGTCGCCGCTGCGGTCCGCGTCGGTCGGCTTCGCCGGGGCGGCCTTCGGTGAGCGGTACCGATTTCGAGCCACAATCCGCGATGTGTCGGTCGGCGCCGCTTCCGGCCCGAATGCGACCGCGGTATCCGTGCCGGTGGCCGTGCCGGTGGTTGTGTTTGCCGAGCTGCCCGAGGCCCAGGACACACGCATCGGCAGCACGCTGCGCCTGACGGGAACGCTGCGCCTCACCGATCCGGGCGACGCCGCTTCGGCGCTGCTCTTCGGCCGCGGTCCCCCGGAAAAGGTGGCTGACGCGCCCGACTGGCTTGCGTTCTTCGGCGACCTGCGGGCAGGATTCGCGGCCGCCGCCGCAAACCTCCCGGGAGACGGAGGAGACCTCCTGCCGGGCCTCGCGATCGGGGACACCTCGTCGGTGAGCGCGACACTCGACGGGGCGATGAAGACAGCCTCGCTCAGCCACCTGACCGCGGTCTCCGGAGCCAACTGCGCCATCGTGATTGCCGCCATCATGCTGTTCGGTGGCTACCTGCGGCTGCGTCGGGCGTGGCGCATCGCCCTGGCCCTGCTCGCCCTGCTGGGCTTCGTCGTGCTGGTGACGCCCGAGCCGAGTGTGCTGCGCTCGTCGGTGATGGCGTCGTTCACCCTGCTCGCGATCGGTGCCGGGCGACCCGGCCGCGGCGTGCCGACCCTCGCCCTCAGCGTGGTCGTGCTGATCACCCTCGACCCGTGGCTGGCGCGCAACTACGGATTTGCGCTGTCGGTGCTCGCAACCGGTGGCCTGCTGTTGCTCTCCGGCCCCCTGACCCGGGCGCTGAGCCGGTGGATGCCGGCACCCCTCGCCGTGGTCATCGCCATTCCCGTTGCGGCGCAGCTGGCCTGCCAGCCCGTGCTGGTGCTGCTCAGCCCTACGCTGCCGCTCTACGGTGTGCCGGCGAACCTGCTGGCGGCACCGGCGGCGCCGTTCGCGACCGTCGTCGGCCTGCTGGCCTGCCTGTTCCTGCCGATTCTGCCGCCGCTGGGCACTGCCCTCCTGTACCTGGCCTGGCTGCCCTCGGCCTGGATTGCCGCCGTGGCCCAGACGACCGCGACACTGCCGGCAACCACTCTGCCCTGGCTCGGCGGACTGCCCGGCGCTCTCGGACTCGCAGCAGTCACGGCCGCCGCCCTGGCGCTTCTGCTCACCGGCCCCGCGCGCGAGCGGAGTCCCGCGGCGTGGTCCGCCGGGCGGACCACGGCGCCACGATCGCCCCGTGCAGCCGGCCGGGCCCGGCCGCCGTGGCGTTCGGTGACCCTCGCCCTCTTGATCGTCGGCTGTGGCATGTACGTCGGTGCCCTCATCGGAGCCGGCGTCGGTCGAGCCTTGGCCTTCCCGAGCGACTGGCAGATCGCCGCGTGCGACATTGGGCAGGGCGATGCCGTGGTGGTGCGCGACGTCGACGCCCTCGGGGTCACCCGGTACGCCCTCGTCGACGTCGGCCCTGACCCTGCGCCGCTGCGCGTCTGCCTGAAAACCCTCGGCATCGACCGCATCAGCCTGCTCGTGCTCACCCACTACGACCTCGACCACATCGGCGGCCTCGAAGCGGTGATCGGCAAAGTCGATTCCGCTCTCGTCGGAGAGCCTGAGAACGCGCAGGACGAACGACTTCACGAACGGCTGGCCGCCACCGGCGCCAGCGTGCGCCAGGCCGCTCGGGGTGACATCGGCATGCTGGGCGACCTGCGTTGGGAGGTCTATTGGCCGGTGCGCGGGTCGACGCTGATGCAGGTCGGCAATGACGGCAGCGTGACGATCGGCTTCGTCGGACGGGGCATCCGATCGATCTTTCTGGGTGACCTCGGGGAGGACTCGCAGGAGGCGCTGAGGGCGCTCGGGCCGCTTGCGCCGGTCGACGTCGTCAAGGTTGCCCACCACGGGTCGGGCGACCAGAGCCGGGAGTTCTATGCCGACCTGCGCGCCCGCGCGGGGCTCATCTCGGTGGGCGCCGAGAACGGCTATGGCCACCCGACGGCGTCCCTGCTTGAAATGTTGGCGGCCTCGGGCACCGAGGTGCTGCGCACGGACCGGCAGGGACTGGTCGTGGTCGCGCCCGCACCCGACGGGAGCCTGCGCCTCTGGACCGACGAGCCCGGCGATGCCCCGGCCGCCCGGAACGGCGTGACCGCACCGCACTCGGCGTCAGGGTGGGGGCCGGGGTGGGTGCCGGTTAGGCTGGTTCGAGCACATCAACGATTGGAATCCCGTGGCCGCTCGACCCGCCGCACGCCCCTCCGCCAAGGGGGGCGCCGCCAAGACCGCCGCCAAGACCACGATCGCGCAACTGGCCTGGCATCAGGTGCGACCCGCGCCCATCGTTCTTGTGTCCGGTACCGAATCGTTCCTGGCCGAGCGCGCCATCCGCCAGCTCCGGGACTTTCTGAAGCTCGAAGACCCCAGCCTGGAGATCAGCGACGTGCAGGCCGACAGCTATGCGCCCGGCGAGTTGCTGACCCTCGCCAGTCCGTCGCTGTTCGGCGAACCGCGGCTGATCCGGGTGAGTTCGGTCGAAAAGTGCAGCGACACCTTTTTGGCTGAAGCCCTGGAGTACCTCGACAACCCCGCCGACGATACCTACGTCGTGCTTCGCCATGGTGGGGGAGTGCGCGGCAAGAAACTGCTTGACACCATACGTGGCGGTCTCGGCGGCGGCATCGAAGTGGTGTGTGCCGAACTCAAAAAGGACACCGACAAGTACGATTTTGCCGTCGCTGAGTTCCGAGCAGGCGGCAAGCGCGTGAGCACGGGGGCGTTGCGGTCCCTGGTTGGCGCGTTCAGCGACGACCTGGCCGAGCTGTCGGCCGCCTGCCAGCAGCTGATTGCCGACGCTACGAGCGAGGTCACCGAGGCGACCGTGGACCGGTACTACGGCGGGAGGGTCGAGACCAATGCCTTCAAGGTCGCCGACTCGGCCATCGCCGGGCGCCGCGGCGAGGCCCTCATCACCCTGCGCCACGCCCTGTCCTCGGGCGCGGACCCGGTGCCGATCGTCGCCGCGTTCGCCATGAAAATTCGCACGATGGCCAAGCTCTACGGCGCTCACGGCGGCAGCGCCCAGCTGGCCGGCAAGTACGGCCTCGCGCCATGGCAGGTGGACCGAGCGCAACGGGACCTGCGCGGCTGGACCGATGAGGGCCTCGCCCGCTGTATCGAGGCTTTGGCTGAAGCGGATGCCGGCGTCAAGGGTGCTGTGCGAGACCCCGTCTTCGCCCTTGAGCGTCTTGTCGGTGTCATTGCCCGTCGCGGCGAGCTCTAGGGGGCCGCAGGGCGCTATTCCGCCCCGAGCGTGATGGACGACCGTGCCAGATAGAGCCAGACGCCCTGGGGAAATTCGTCGCTCCCGCAGACCGCACCGGTCACCTTGACCGGGACAACGGCGCCGGAACCGTGCAGGTCGGCGGCCGTTGTGCTGCCGGCAAAGGATTGGGGGAGGGTGGGGCAATACTCGATCTGCACCCGGCCGGCCAGGTCGCTGAACTGCACCAGCACGCTCTGCAGCGGCAACGGCAGAAACAAGCGCATGGCTATGGCCACCGCGACAACGGCCAGGGCGGCCAGACCGCTCAGCCCGGCGATCCGCAGAAGGCCGCGACGCCAGCCGGTCGCGCCCCCGGCTGCACTGGCAAACCCGGCCGCACTGGCAAACCCGGCCGCAGTGGCAAACCCGGCCAGGCTCACGAGAAAGAGCACGAGCGCGAGCACCGCGACAATCGTCCACGGCGCCATGCCCGGCGCAGTGACAGGCTCCGCGAGCAGGGCCGCGGCGACGAGTACGGCACCGGCAGCCGCTAATCCGGTCAACAGGCGTGCGGAGGCTCCGGTTGCTGCGGGTCGGTCGCCATCCGTTTCCGGGGTGCGCTGACGGTGGGTTCGGGCGATTTCAGACACCTGAGGGCTCATCACGCGGTCAGTATAGCGGGGGCCTTCGTCGGGGCAACCCGCGCCCGCACTCCCCGAAATGGGACGGGTGCCGCGACCGGGCGCTCCGTGACGGCACACAAAAGCCCCCGTCGCGCTGACGGGGGCTTTTGAGTGTGTATCACACGATCGAGATTAGACGAGCGCGGAAACGGCCTTCGCGATGGCCGACTTCTTGTTTGCTGCCTGGTTCTGGTGGATGACACCCTTGCTGACAGCCTTGTCGAGCTTCTTGGAAGCGAAGGCGAGGCTGGCGACAGCCTTGTCCTTGTCGCCGGCAGCAATGGCGGTACGAGTCACGCGGATCGCGGACTTGAACTCGCTCTTGACCGACTTGTTGCGCTCCTGAGCCTTCTTGTTGGTGCCAATTCGCTTGATCTGCGACTTGATATTTGCCACGTTTTTTACGCTTTCGTTGGGTTCTGCACACAATATTTCTGAACGGACTAAGTGTCTGAACGGAAATAGTGCGAGCAGAATAATTTGTTTGGACAGCCGCTAGCGGTAGAGGGCGCTGGTGCGGCGATAATCGTGTGGGGTGGGACCCATCACGCAAGTCAACGGCCAACGATACCAGTAATCACGGTCGATACGAAACCACCTGCCCGGTGATGTCCAGCAGTATCCGGCTGAAGCGCTCGGGCTGCGCGAGGCTCGACAGGTGTGTGGCCCCGGCCACGACCACGACCCGGCCGTGCTGGCAGGCGGCGAGGAACCGGGGCTCGTTCAGGCGAAAGTGGTCCAGGGCGCCATTGACGAGCCACACCGGCCCGGGATACTCGGCCAGGCTGCGGAGCGGAGACAGGGTCGACGTGGCCCGGAGTCCCGCATCCATGACGTCGAGCGCGGCGCCCCCCGCCAGCACATCCCGCGCGCCGGCCGCCGGCAGCAGGCGGCGGGCCATCGTCTCGTGCAGCCATAGCCCGCGATCGGGCAGGTGATGGATGCCCCGGGCCAGCAGGCGATAACCGTGCAGCAGCACCCCGCGTGGCACCGCGCTGCACCCGGCGGCGACCAGTCCGGCGACCCGATCGGGGTGTGTTGCCGCATATGCAATGGCGTAGTACCCCCCGAGGGAGAGCCCGACCAGCAGAACCCGGCCGCCGAGGGATGTCACGCCAGCGTCGATGGCGGCGAGGGCGACCGGGACGGTGAAGTCCTCGCCCAGCCGCTTGCCGTGGCCCGGCAGGTCGATCGCGAGCACCGGGTGGCCGGCCGCGCGCAGGTCGTGCTCCTGATGGCGCCACATCGTTCTCGACGCGCGAATGCCGTGCACGAGCAAAACGGGGATGGGCTGACCGGAACGATCCATACCGTGAACCTAAGCACGGAACGAACCCCAGCACGGAACGAACCCCAACAGTGAACGAACCTCAACAGTGAACGTCGGTGAACCCGGTTCGGCTCCGTTAACGCAAGAAAGGCCGAATCTTTCGATTCGGCCTTATCTTGTGAACTGTCTCAACCAGTTCTCGTTAACTGCCCCAGTTACTGGTGCAATCTCCGTGTCCGAGATGGGACTTGAACCCACACGCCCTTAACGGGCACTGGCACCTCAAGCCAGCGCGTCTACCAATTCCGCCACCCGGACCGGGTGATGATGGCCGCCGTTGTTCTGGCTGCCGTAGAAGAATCTAGCATGCTTAGAAGCCCGCTTTGTACACACCGGGCGAAGTGGGCCCGGTAGCGTGAAGTCATGGCTCCTTCAACTCCGCCCGACACCACCTCCGCATCCTCGCCCGACTCGCCGGATTCGGCGAGTTCCGGGGGGCTGGACGGGCTCGACCTCACCGCGCAGATCGCCCGCGACCTGATCCGATTCGATACGACGAATTACGGCGAAGGGCGTTCCAACGGTGAAACGGAGGCCGCCGAGTACGTCGCCGAGAAGCTGCGCGGCCTGGGCCTCACTGCCGAACTGTTCGACTCCGAACCGGGCCGCACGAGCGTGGTCGCGCGGGTCGCCGGGCGCAACCGGGATAAGCCGGCCCTCGTCGTGCACGGTCACCTCGACGTGGTGCCGGCGGACCCCACCAACTGGACCGTCGATCCGTTCGCGGGCGTCATCCGGGACGGCATGCTCTGGGGCCGCGGCGCTGTCGACATGAAGAACATGGATGCGATGATCCTCGCTTCGCTGACGGACATCATCGGGGCCGGTCAGGCGCCGGAACGCGACCTCGTGGTCGCGTTCTTCGCCGATGAGGAGGCCGGGGGAGTATTCGGCTCGCACTACCTGGTGGATAACCGGCCCGGGCTTTTCGCCGGGGCCACGGAGGCGATCAGCGAGGTGGGGGGCTACTCGATCACCCTCGGCGGTCAGCGCGCCTACCTGCTGCAGACGGGTGAGAAGGCTCTGATCTGGATCAAGCTCATCGCCCGGGGCAGCGCTGCCCACGGTTCGCGGCTCATTCACGACAACGCCGTCACTCGCCTGGCCGAAGCCGTTGCGGCGGTCGGGCGACGGGAGTGGCCGATCCGCCTCACCAACACGACGACCCAGTTGCTCGGCGAGCTGGCCCGCATTCTCGACGTCGACCCTCAGAAGGTCGGTCCCGACGAACTCGCCCTCGCCACGGGCACCGCGTCCGGTTTCATCCAGGCGAGCCTGCGCACCACGACAAACCCCACAAAGCTCACCGCGGGCTACAAGCACAACGTGATTCCCGACACGGCCGAGGCGCTCATCGACATCCGTTCCCTGCCCGGCGAAGAGGACCAGGTTCTGGCGCAAATCGCCGACCTCGTCGGCCCCGACATCGAGATCGTCATCGTGCACCGCGATGTCGGGCTCGAGACCGAGTTCAGCGGCCCGCTCATCGACGCGGTCATCGACACCCTCGGACGCCACGACCCGGGCGCGCCCGTGCTGCCGTACCTGCTTTCTGCCGGAACCGACAACAAGGCCCTCAGCAAGCTCGGCATCAAAGGTTACGGCTTTGCTCCGCTGCGGCTGCCCGCCGATCTGGATTTTCCGGCGATGTTCCACGGTGTTGACGAGAGAGTTCCCCTCGACGCATTAGTCTTTGGCAGGCAGGTCCTCACCGACCTGCTCTCGGGCTACTAGTCTCCAGCCCCGATATCTGAACGGAAGCGGCGCGCGTGGACATCATCAATGCGATCATCCTGGGCCTGGTCCAGGGCCTGACCGAGTTTCTCCCGGTCTCCTCGAGTGCCCACATCACCATCGTCGGGCAATTCCTGGGCACCGGCGAAGACCCGGGTGCACGCTTCACCGCGATCACCCAGATCGGCACCGAACTCGCCGTCGTGCTCTTCTTCTGGCGTGACATCGTGCGCATCATCGGGCAATGGTTCCGCTCGCTCATCGGTCGTGTTCCGCGCACCGACGGCGACGCCCGCATGGGCTGGCTGATCATCCTCGGATCTCTTCCAATCATCGTCCTGGGTCTGCTGTTCCAGGACCAGATCGAGACCGTGCTGCGGTCGCTGTGGATCACGGCGATCATGCTCATCGTGTTCGGGGTGCTGCTCGGCGTCGCCGACTACGTGGGCGCGAAGCGTCGCGCGCTGAAAGATCTCACTGTCGGCCATGGCGTAGTCTTCGGCTTCGCCCAGGCCCTCGCCCTCGTGCCCGGGGTCTCCCGCTCGGGAGGCACCATCACGGCCGGTCTGTTCATGGGCTACGAACGCGCCGCCGCCGCCCGCTACGCCTTCCTGCTGGCCATTCCCGCAGTGCTCGGCAGTGGTTTCTACCAGATCTTCAAAACCATCGCGGACCCCTGCGTCGAAGCGGCGGGCAACTGCACCCCCGAGATCTTCGGCCCGCTGGAAACCCTGATCGCGACCGTTATCGCGTTCTTTGTCGGTCTGGCCGTCATCGCCTTCTTCATGAGTTACATCTCGAAGCGCAGTTTTCTGCCGTTCGTCATCTACCGCATCCTGCTCGGCGGCACCCTGCTCGTACTGCTGGCAAATGGCACCATCGCGGCCTAGTTAGGCTGGATGCATGCGTGCATGGCAACACCCCCAGATTCCGTCCGTCCCCGGCCCCTCCACCGCTCCCTGGCTGCACGATACGGCCAGCGACAGCCTGGTGGAAGCGAAGCCGACCACCGTGGCTCGCCTCTACGTATGCGGTATCACTCCGTACGACGCCACGCACCTCGGCCACGCGAACACCTATCTGGCCTTCGACACCCTGCAGCGAGTGTGGCGGGACGCCGGATATCGCGTGCACTATGCCCAGAACGTGACGGATGTCGACGACCCGCTTCTCGAGCGAGCCACGGCCACCGGCGTCGACTGGCGTGACCTCGCCGAGTCCCAGGTCGACCTGTTCCGTTCCGACATGGCAGCCCTCCGCATCATCCCGCCGGACGACTTCGTCGCCGTGACCGAGGTCATCGATGAGATCGCTGCCGCCGTCGGCCAACTGGTCACGGCCGGAATGGCCTATTCGGTGCCCACCCTGGATGCGCTCCACCCGGGCGGCGCCGATGTCTATTTCGACAATGCCGCCGCCGAACGGCTCACCGCCTGGCGTCTCGGTGACGAGAGCAACCTGGACCGGGTACGCATGCTCGTGTTGTCCGCTGAGCGGGGTGGGGACCCCGATCGCCCCGGTAAGCGTGATCCGCTCGACCCGATGCTGTGGCGCGCCGCTCGCGCCGGCGAGCCGGCCTGGGAGTCCGAGGTCGGGTTGGGGCGTCCCGGCTGGCACATCGAGTGTTCCGTCATCGCGCTCAAGGAGCTCGGCACGGACTTTACGGTGCAGGGCGGGGGAGCGGACCTGATTTTTCCGCACCACGATATGAGCGCGGGCCATGCGGCCGCGCTCTCGGGGCATCCGCTCGCCGGCGTCTACAGCCACACCGGAATGGTCGGCTACCAGGGCGAAAAAATGAGCAAGTCGCTCGGCAACCTCGTGCTCGTCTCAGCGCTGTTGAAGCAGGGGGCGGATGCCCGGGCCATCAGGCTCGCACTGCTCGCCCAGCACTACCGTTCCGACTGGACCTGGACCGACGCCCACCTCACAATCGGAACGGCCCGGCTTGCTCGGTGGAGCGCCGCCTTCGGCGCCGACGCCGTGCCCGGCACCGCGACGAGCTCCTTCGTCGTCGGCGCCGTGCGCACCGCGCTGGTCAACGACCTCGACACGCCGACCGCGCTGGCCCTGCTGGACAGGGCCGCACTCAGCGGAGTCAGCAACCCCCCGTTGGTCGCCCACGCAGTGGACGCCCTGCTGGGCATCGACCTGTAGCGGCGTCGCCCGGCCGGGGTGCGTGGCCCGAACGGGACGGGTCAGGACTGGCGTGGTCCGTCGGGCGCGGTGCCGGGTCCGCCGCTGCGGCCGTCGCGGCCGTCGCCGCGCTTGCGGAGGTATTTCTCGAACTCGTGGGCGATCGCTTCGCCGCTCGCCTCGGGCGAATCGACGGTATCGCGGGCCTGTTCGAGCTGGTTGATATAGGCCGCCATGTCGTCGTCCTCCGCCGCGAGGGCGTCGATTCCGGTCTGCCATTCGGCGGCCTCGGTCACGAGGGTGCCCCGAGGAATGACGACGTCGATGATCTCTTCAAGTTTGTCGATGAGCGCCAGCATCGCCTTGGGCGACGGCGCGTTGTGCACGTAGTGCGGCACGGATGCCCAAATCGAGACCGTCGGGATGCCGAGCTGTTCGGCCAGGTCGGAGAGCACGCTGAGGATGCCGACCGGTCCTTCGTAACTGCTGCGCTCAATCTGAAGTTCGCTTCTCACGGCAGCGTTGTCGCTGGAGACGAAAATGGAGATGGGCCGGGTGTGGGGGACATCGGCGAGCATCGCCCCGAGAAAGACCATGCCGGTGACGTCGGCGGCCAGGGCGGCGTCGAGGATCTCGGACGCGAAGCTCTTCCAGCTGCGGCTGGGTTCGGTGCCGAGCAGCAGGTAGATGTTTCCCGCGTTGCTCTCGCTCACCCGGAGCTGGGCGTCTTCGGCGAGAGGGACGCTGGCGGCGCTCGGCACGGACGGCCCGTAGATGACCGCGCCGGGCCATTCGAGCTGGCGTTGGCCGTCTTCACCCGTTGAGACGGTCGGACGGTTGAACTGGTAGTCGAAGTAGACCTCCGGGTCGACCTCGGCGATCTGGGTCACGTCGAGCAGGTCTTTCAGGGTGCGCACGGCACCGGTCGCCGCCTCGCCGGCATCGTTCCAGCCCTCGAAGGCCACAACGAGCAGTCGTCCACCCAGGAATCCATTGCCGTCAGTCACCGTCGTGAACCCTCGCTTCTTCGGTGTCGTATTCCGCGCCGCGCGACGCGCCATCAGTCAAGGATAGGCGGTGCCCGGTACACTTGAACCCCGTGACACCGATCCCCGCGAATTCAGCCCTGCCCGCCGCCGTACTCTGGGATATGGATGGGACGCTCGTCGACAGCGAACCGTTCTGGATGCGCGCCGAAACGGAACTGGTCGGCTCCTTCGGCGGCACCTGGACCCACGAGGACTGCATGCAGCTCGTCGGGTCGGGCCTCTGGAACTCCGCCGCGATCCTGCAATCCCACGGCGTCGACATGCCCGCGGATGCCATCGTGGCGTGGCTGACCAGCCGCGTGCAGGAGCAACTGGCCGCGGAAGGCATCCCCTGGCGCCCGGGAGCCCAGGAGCTGTTACTGGAGCTCAAGGCGGCCGGCATTCCCACCGCCCTCGTCACGATGTCCGTGGAGCGGATGGCCCGCCAGGTCGCCGATTTGGTCGACGTGTCCGATCTGCACGCCGCGGCCTTCGACACCATCGTCGCCGGCGACATGGTCGTCGAGAGCAAGCCCCACCCCGAGGCCTACCTGACCGCCGCACGCATCCTCGGGGTCGACCCGGCCCGGTGTATCGCCATCGAGGATTCCGTTCCCGGGGTCGCGTCGGCCGTGGCGTCCGGCGCACTGACCATCGCCGTTCCCCACCAGATCGACCTGCCCGAAAGCGCAGACTACGTGCGCTGGGAGTCCCTGGCCGGCCGCGGCCTCGCCGACCTCGCCGCCCTGCTCGCGAACCGTCCCACTCCGCTTCCCACTCCATCACTCACCCTGAACACCGCCGAGGACACCGTTACCGCATGAGCCACAATCAAGTTGTCCAGAACAGCGGGCCGTTTCGCGCCGGCGACCGTGCCCAGCTCACCGGCCCCAAGGGACGCCTGAATACGATCACGCTCGAACCCGGCAAGGTCTTCCACACCCACCGCGGCATCGTTGCCCATGACGACATCATCGGCCTGCCCGACGGTTCGGTCGTGACCAACAACGTGGGCGTCGAGCATCTCGTGCTCCGTCCCCTGCTCGTGGACTTCGTCATGTCCATGCCACGCGGCGCCGCCATCATCTATCCCAAGGATGCGGCCCAGATTTTGGCGCAGGCCGACATCTTCCCGGGCGCGACCGTGGTCGAAGCCGGTGTCGGGTCCGGAGCGCTGTCGCTCTGGCTGCTGCGCGCGATCGGCCCGTCCGGCCGCCTCGCGTCGTTCGAACGTCGCGAGGAATTCTCCGACGTAGCCCGGGATAACATTGCGACGTTCCTCGGATCGGACCCCGAAAACTGGACGATCACCCTCGGTGATCTCGCCGAGACCCTGCCCGACACCCTCCCGGCCCAGAGCGTGGACCGTGTCGTGCTCGACATGCTCGCACCGTGGGAGTGCCTCGAGGTAGTCTCCGATGCCCTCAAGCCCGGCGGGGTGGTGCTCTGCTACGTCGCGACGGTCACCCAGCTGTCCCGGGTCGCCGAAGCCATCCGTGGCACGGGGCTGTACACAAACCCGGATTCCAACGAAACCATGATTCGCGGCTGGCACGTCGAGGGACTTGCGGTGCGTCCCGACCACCGCATGATCGGCCACACCGGCTTCCTGATCACGGCGCGTCGCCTCGCGCCCGACACGATCCTGCCCGAGCTGAAGCGTCGGCCGTCGAAGACCGACTTTGACGACGCCGACTTTGAAGCCTGGACTCCCGGTGCCCTCGGCGAACGCACCGCGAGCCCCAAGAGCCTGCGCAAGCGCGTGCGCGCCGCGGGAACCAGCGCGGCCCTCTCGAAGGCCCGCGACCTGGATGCCCCGGCACCGGCCGAACCGGCACCGGCCGAACCGGCACCTGCGGCCCCCGCGCACGCTCCCACCGTCACCGACGCAGATTAGGATGGGCGTCGCCCGGTTTCGCACAGCCCACACAGGCAGTACAGCCAGCACCGCCGCAGCCTCGCACCACCCGAAACCTTCCTGCACCACCCGCGCCGCCTCCGCGAGCGCTCCCAGATCGAGAAGAGGACCCGTGCGCAAGCAAATCGCACTCATCGCCACCGCCGGCCTGTTGATGGCGGCACTGACGTCGTGCAGCAGCCCCAACGCGAGCGCCGCAGACTGTGACGCTCCGGTGACGGATGGCCCCGCCTCCGACCTCATCGCGGCCACCGGTGACCTCGGCGCGGTTCCCACCGTCGACTTCCCGACACCGCTGAAGTCGGAGTCCACCGAGCGCAGCGTGCTCATCGCGGGCCAGGGTGAGCCGACCGTATCCGGCCAGCGGCTGTCCATCGAACTCAGCGTCTACAACGGTACGTCCGGCGAACTCATCGAGCAGAGCCCCTACGGCCCGACGTCGGCCGCCCCCGTCACTCTGAACGACCAGGCCCTCACCGGCCTGCGCCTCGGCCTGACCTGTGCCCAGGAGGGCTCGCGGGTCGCCGTCGTAGTGGCTCCCGACGACGGTTTCGGCCCGCAGGACGGAAATGCCCAGCTCGGCGTCGCGGCGACCGATTCGCTCGTCTTCGTCGTGGACGTCGTGAAAACCTACCTGACCCGCGCGAACGGCGCGAACCAGGCCCCGGAACCAGGTCTTCCCTCGGTCGTGCTGAACGAAGACGGACGCCCGGGAATCACGATTCCGGCCGGTGACGTGCCCACCGAGCTCGAAATGGGTGTGCTCAAGAAGGGCGCCGGCGAGACGGTCAAGGACGGCCAGGTGGCCACCCTGCACTACACCGGAGTTCTCTGGAACGACGACAAGACCGTCTTCGACTCCAGCTGGGAAAACGGCGCCCCGGTACCGCTGCTCGCGGCCGACGGATCCACCACCCAGGGCGGCATCATTCCCGGCTTCGCCACCGCGCTGATCGGCCAGACCGTCGGCTCTCAGGTCGTCGCGGTCATCCCTCCCGACCTGGCTTACGGGCCGACCGCCTCGGGCACGATTCCCGCCAATTCCACCCTGATCTTCGTCATCGATATCCTCGGCGTGGACGACGCCCCCGCCCTGGGCTAGGCGATCGTGGCGGCGATCGCGGTCGAGGAGCGGCTCTTCAGCCTCGTCCTCGCGCTCATCGCGACCGAAACCGGACTGAGTCGTGACCAGGTCTTGTCCACGGTTCAGGGCTACCGGCAGCGGTATGTGCGCGACAAGGACAATACCGGTCTCGAGCGCCAGTTCGAGCGTGACAAGGACGACCTGCGCGAACTGGGAATCCCGCTCGAAGCGCTCGACCCCTACGACCACGTGCAGGCGCGATACCGCATCCCGAAGGGACTCTACGACCTCCCGAGTGACGTGCGGTTCTCGCCCAACGAACTCATGCTCCTGAAGCTCGCCGCCACGGTGTGGCGCGAGGGCTCCTTGTCCGCCGAGTCCCGCCGCGCGCTCACCAAGCTGCGGTCCCTCGGGGCCGGCGCGAGCGACCCCGTGCTCGGATACGCCCCGCACCTGCGGGCACTCGATTCATCGTTCGAGCCCTTGAATCGGGCGCTCGATCGAGGCGAGGTCGTGGCGTTCCGATACCTGAAACCGGGAGACGCTGCCCCGCGCCGTCGGGTCGTAGCGCCGCGCGCCATCGTGCAGTTCGACGGCCGCTGGCACCTGTTCGCCTCGGACCAGGAGGTCGGGGCGACCCGCACCTTCCTGCTCTCCCGCATCGTCGGAGCCGTGGTTGCCGTGCCGCGCAGCACCTTCGAACCCGACCCGACCCTGACCGCACGGCTGGCCCTCGACGAGCTCGAGGCCCTCTGGCAGTCCAATGTCGCCGAGATCGACGTCGAGCCCGGCAGCGATGCCGCGGTTCGACTCGGCAAAAGGGGCATTGCTCCGGCCGACGCGGCGTCCCCCCGGGTGAGCCTGCACTTCACCGACCTCAACATTCTGGCCGACGAACTCGCGGGCTTCGGCCCCGAGGTGCGGGTTCGTTCTCCCGAGAGCCTGCGCGCCGCGGTGCTTCAGCGTCTGGCCGGCGTCGCCGCCCTGCACCGCGATCCGCCGCAGCCCGGCGATCCGGAACAGCACGGTATTCCCGAGCAACACGGTATTCCGGACCAGCACGGTATTCCGGAGCAGCACGGCGATCCACACGTGCGCCCGGACCGGGAGCAGCGCTGATGCCCGGCGCCCTGCGTGGCCCCGATCGGCTGGCCTTCCTGCTGGCCCTCGTGCCCTACCTCCAGGACCACGACACCGTGAGCGTCACCGACGTTGCAGCCCACTTCGACGTCACCCCCGAGCGCGTGCGCGACGCCGTCACACTGATCGCCGTGTCGGGCGTGCCGGGCGCCACGAACCAATACCAGCATGGGGACCTCTTCGACATCCAGTGGGATGAATTCGAGCTCAACGATCGCATCGTGCTCACCCACCTGGTGGGAATTGACGATGCACCCCGATTCTCCGCACGGGAAGCCGCCGCGCTGATCGCGGGGCTGCAATACCTGTCAGCCCTGCCGGAAAACGCCGACCGGGCCGCGATCGCATCGCTCATGGCCAAGCTCACCCGCGGCGCGTCGGCTCCACCGACCCAGCTGTTGGCCGAAAAGTCCGGGTCGGCGGATGCCCTGGCCCTGATCGCGACCGCGGTCCAGGCCGACGTTCAGGTCGAGTTCGACTACCTCAACGGGGCCGGCGAGCACGAGCACCGGTTCGTCGACCCCCTCCGGGTGGAGTCCGTCGACCGAGACTGGTATCTGCGTGGCTGGTGCCACCTGCGGTCAGCGGTGCGCACCTTTCGGCTGGACCGTCTGGTCGACCTGCGCGTCACCGACCGGCCCCGCACGGGCCAGCCGGTCTCCGCGCTGCCCGATCGGCTCTTCGAGCCCTCCGCCGAAGACCTCACGGTTGTGGTGGAACTGCCGGAGTCGGCCCTTCCCCTCCTCGCGGACTACCGGCCCGAACGCGTCACCGATAAAGTGCATACCGAGAAGGTCGACGGTGATCGTTGCCGGGTTCGGTTGCGCCTCGCCAGCTTCCACGGTCTGAAAAGACTCGTGACCGGGCTTCCCGGTACCGTCACCGTCATCGCACCGGGGGAGGCCCGACGCGTCGTGGCCGACTGGGCCGCCGCCGCAGCGGCGCAGTACGAGACGCCCGCCGCGCCGACGGAGCGAGCCTGATGCCGTGGTGGTCGTGGGTTCTCATCTGGAGTGGCCTCGCCCTGGTGCTCCTCTCAGTGCTCGTGCTCTTCAGCGTGGTCCTGTTTCGCAAACTCATGACGCTCGGGCAGGCTCTCGGCGAGCTGGGCGACCGAGTAAGCATCGGCTCAGCCCACCCCGGGGAGGCCCCCGCTACGGCGCGGTCGGTGCCAGCGATCTTCCAGACTCGTGATCGGCTCGCCGAGGTTGTCGCCGATCGTCGGTTCGACCGGCTCCTGCGCCGCCAGTTGCGTCGTGATCGAGCGATCCGCCGCGGTAAACTGTTCGGAACGCTGCCCGCACTCTCGAAGGATTCCCCTCATGCTCAGTAACCTGACCGGATGGCATTTCCTCGTCATCCTCGTCGTGGTGTTGCTCCTCTTCGGGGCGCCCAAGCTGCCGGGCCTGGCCCGGAGCCTCGGCCAGTCCCTCAAAATCTTCAAGAGCGAGATCAAGAGCGACGAGCCTGCCGCCGACCAGCCTGCCGCCGACCAGCCCGCACCGGTCAAACCCGCAGCAGACCAGCCAGCAGCAGACCAGCCCGCCGGCACGGTCGACCCCCGCACGAAGCCGTAGTCCATGGCACTGCGCGGCACCCGGCGCAGAGCCGGCGGCGAGGCCAAGATGTCGCTCGGCCAGCACCTGATCGAACTGCGCAAGCGGCTCTTCCTGGCGGCCGCCGGCATCGTCGTCGGTGCCATCGTCGGCTGGGTCGTGGCGGACTTCGTTTGGGATGCCCTGCGGCAGCCGATCCTGGCGATCGCGTCCGAGCAGGGCCGCGCGGCTCAGATCAACTACCCCGATATCACGTCGTCGTTCGACCTGAAACTGAAGATCGCGTTCTATGTCGGCCTGGTGGTGTCGAGCCCGGTCTGGCTCTACCAGATCTTCGCCTTCCTGATGCCGGGGCTCACCCGCAAGGAAAAGCAGTACACCTTCGGCTTCTTCTTCACGGCCATCCCGCTGTTCCTGGCGGGCTGCACGGCCGGCTGGTTCGTGCTGCCCAATATCGTCGGCCTCATGACGAGTTTCGCCCCGGTCGAAGATGCGGCGTTCATCAACGCGCAGAACTACCTGGACTTCGTGCTCAAACTCGTCATAGCGATCGGCATCGCTTTCGTGCTGCCGGTGTTCATCGTGCTGCTCAACATGGCCGGGGTGATCAGCGCCGCGTCAATCATCAAGTCCTGGCGCATTGCCATCCTCGTCATCGTGCTGTTCACGGCGATCGCGACCCCCGCCGCCGACCTCATCTCGATGTTCATGCTCGCGATCCCCATGGTGGCGCTCTACTTCGCCGCCTACGGAATCGCGGTGCTGCACGACCGGCGAGCTGCCAAACGGGCACTCGCTTTCACCGACGAAGTGGCGCTGTAGCACCCGTGACACACACCCAATCCCCGGCCGAACGCCAGTCCCCGGCAGACCACCAGTCCCCGGCCGAACGGTTCGCCGCCGCCCGCTCCCGCGCCGTGCAGCCGAAGCTGCAGCAGTGGCGCAGCGGCCTGCGCTTCGACCTGGATCCGTTCCAGGCCGAGGCCTGCGCCTCCCTCGAAGACGGCCACAGCGTGCTCGTGGCCGCGCCCACCGGGGCCGGCAAGACCATTGTGGCCGAGTTTGCCATCTACCTGGCGATGCAGACCCGCTCCGACAAGGTCTTCTACACCGCCCCGATGAAGGCGCTGAGCAACCAGAAGTTCCAGGAATTCGTCGCCGAGTACGGCGCCGACCAGGTCGGGCTGCTCACCGGGGACACCAACGTCAATGCGCAGGCGCGCATCGTGGTCATGACGACCGAAGTGCTGCGCAACATGCTCTACGCCGACTCCGACCTGCTGAAAAACCTCGCCTTCGTCGTGATGGACGAGGTGCACTACCTCGCCGATCGGTTCCGCGGCGCCGTCTGGGAAGAAGTGATCATCCACCTTCCCGAGCCGGTGCGGATGGTCTCGCTCAGCGCGACGGTGTCCAATGCGGAAGAGTTCGGCGACTGGCTGCAGGCGGTTCGCGGCGACACCGACGTGATCGTCTCGGAGGAACGCCCGGTTCCGCTCGAACAGCACGTGCTGGTCAAGAGCAACATGCTCGACCTGTTCGACAGCAGCGCCCTCGCGGCCAGCCACCGGGTCAACCCCGAGCTGGTGCGGCTGAACCAGGCAGCGGGGCGCGGCACTGGGGGGCGTTCCGGCAACGGTGCGCCCGGTCGCGGGCACAATGGCGGCGGCCGAAACGGCCGCGATTACCGCGGCGGCCCTCCGCAGCGGAGCCAGTTCGACGCCGGCCGGATGGACCGCGGCGAAATCGTGCGGATGCTGAACGGCAAGCACCTGCTGCCGGCCATCTTCTTCATCTTCAGCCGCGTCGGCTGCGACCAGGCCGTGCGTCAGGTGCTCCGGGCCGGCGTGCGGCTGACCGACGAACACGAGCGCGAGGAAATCCGCCGCATCGTTGACGACCGTTGCCGCGCCCTGCTCGATGAAGACCTCGGCGTGCTCGGCTACTTCGAATGGCTCGACGGCCTGGAACGCGGCGTGGCCGCGCACCACGCGGGGCTGCTGCCGGCCTTCAAGGAGGTAGTCGAGGAACTCTTCCAGAAGAAGCTCGTCAAGGCCGTCTTCGCGACGGAAACCCTCGCCCTCGGCATCAATATGCCCGCGCGTACGGTGGTCCTCGACAAACTCGAAAAGTTCAACGGCGAAGCCCGCGTTCCCATCACTCCGGGGGAGTACACCCAGCTCACCGGCCGGGCCGGGCGCCGCGGCATCGACACCCTCGGGCACTCGGTCATCCAATGGCAGCAGGGGCTGGACCCCCAGGCGGTGGCCTCCCTCGCATCGAAGCGCACGTATCCGCTCAATTCGAGCTTCAAACCCACGTACAACATGGCCGTCAACCTGCTCGACCAGTTCGGCCGGGAACGCACCCGTGAAGTGCTCGAATCCTCGTTCGCTCAGTTCCAGGCCGATCGCGCCGTCGTCGACCTCGCCCTGCGCGTGCGCAAACAGGAGGAGTCGCTCGCCGGATTCGCGGAGGCGATGACCTGTCACCTCGGCGACTTCAGCGACTATGCCGGCATCCGGCGTCGCCTGTCCGCCGTCGAACGGGAAGGAACCAAGGCCGACCCGGCCAACCGCGGGGAGCGCGACAAACGCCAGCGTGAACTTGTGAGCCTGAAAAAGCGCATGAAGGCACACTCCTGCCATCACTGTCCAGACCGTGAACAGCACGCGCGCTGGGCCGAGCGCTGGTTCACGCTGAAGCAGCAGACGGATGCGCTCAGCCAGCAGATCAACGCCCGCACCGGAGCCATCGCGCGGGTCTTCGACCGCGTCACCGATGTGCTGCTCGGCTACGGCTACCTGGAGCAGAACGAGGCCGGCCTTGTGGTGCTCAGCGAGAGTGGGCGCATCCTGCGTCGGATCTATGCCGAGCGCGACCTGCTCGTGGCGGAGTCCCTGCGCCGCGGGCTGTGGAACGACCTGGACGCGGCCAGCCTCGCCGCCATGGCGTGCGCGCTGATCTTCGAGCCCCGGCGCGAAGAAGGCCTCATCGATCCCCGATATCTCCCCAAGGGCGCGTTCCGGCCTGCCCTCGACGAGACGCAGGACCTGTGGAGCCGCATCGACGACCTCGAGCGTGACCACCAGCTGCCCGGCAGCAATCCGCTGGCGGTGGGACTGAGCCTCGCCATGTGGAAGTGGGCGCGGGGAGCCTCGCTCAGCGACGTGCTCGATGAGGCGGAAATGGCCGCCGGCGACTTCGTGCGCTGGACCAAGCAGACCATCGACCTGCTCGACCAACTCTCGGTCGTGGGGGACGGCACGGTCGGCCGCACCGCCCGCGAGGCCATGGACGCCGTGCGCCGCGGGATCGTCGCGTACTCCTCCGTTGCGTAGACCCGTTGCGTAGACCCGACACGGTGCCCGCGGCGTTCCCGGCATTGTCGCTGCGCCGCGCTCTGAAACTGCCGCTGTGGGCGGCCCTGCTTCTCGCCGTCGGGGCCGGCATCGTCCTGGACGCCGCGTTCCCGGACCGGGACTGGTGGGCCCTGGCGCCGGTCGGCGTGCTGCTGATGTTGCTCGCCCTGCTCGGCCGCGGCCCGTGGACCGGCTTACTGGTCGGGCTGGTCGGAGGCCTGGCCTTCTGGCTGACGCACATCTTCTGGATCACGCTGTACCTCGGCGCGGTCCCGTGGCTTGCCCTCGGTGGACTGCAGAGCATCTTCTTCGCCGTGGGCCTCGCCCTGACCGCCGTGGTGCTGAGCTCCGGGCCACGGGTCTGGCCGACCCGGCTGGGCCGCCTCGGCGTGGTCCCGATCGTCGTCGCCGGGCTCTGGACGGCCCGAGAGGCGATCTCCGCCGTCTGGCCCTATGGCGGCTTCGCCTGGGGACGGGTCGCGCTGTCCCAATCCGAGAGCCCGCTGGGTTCCCTCGTGGGCTGGGTGGGGCTCTCCGGCCTCAGTTTCCTGGTTGTCTTCGTGGCCGCCCTGGTGCTGCAGTTGCTGCGCGAGCCGTTGGCGCTGCCCGCGCCGGAGAGCCCGCCCCGGCTTGGCTGGGGTGCATCCGCGCCGCTCTGGCAGAGCACGCTGGTCGTGGCAGCCATCACCGCATTGCTGGTGGTGCCGGCGTTCCCCATCGTCGAATCCGGCACCGCGCGCCTGGCCGCCGTGCAGGGAGCGTCGGATGCCGGGCTGTTCGCCCAGAACGAGCCCGGCCAGATTCTGAACGACCACGCCTCGGCGACGCTGCCGCTGATCGGTGAACCGGTCGACTTCGTCGTCTGGCCCGAAAATGCCAGCGACATCGATCCCACCCGCTCAACGGATGCCGCCCGGGTCGCCGACTACATCAGCACTGCGATGGACGCCCCGCTGATCACGGGCACCATCACGCTTCAGGACGGCACCTATTACAACAGCTCGCTGCTCTGGAAGTCGGGGGAGGGCGCGGTCGACATCTACGACAAGGTGCACCCCGTCCCGTTCGCGGAATACATGCCCGACCGGGCGTTCTGGCGTCCGTTCGCCCCCGACCTGATCGACCTGATCGGCCGGGATTACGGCATCGGTACCCGCGACAACATCTTCGACATCGACGGCATCATGGCCGGCATCGCGATCTGCTTCGACATCGCTGACGACCAGCTCGTGCACGAGATGATCGACGACCACGCCGAGATCATCCTGGCCCAGACCAACAACGCCGACTTCGGGTACACCGACGAGAGCGTGCAGCAACTGGCGATCGCCCGGCTGCGCGCGATGGAGACCGGTCGCACGGTCGTGAACATTTCCACGGTGGGTACGAGCGCGATCATCACGCCCGATGGGGCCACGCTCGATCAGCTGCCGGTGTGGGAGCCGGGGTCGATGGTGCAGACGGTACCGCTGAGTGCGACGGTCACGCCGGCCATGGAAGTCGGCCGCGGCCTCGAGTGGCTCCTGTCCGGGCTCGGCCTGGCCGGATTCCTGCTCTGCGTGCGTCACGCCCGCACCCGCCGCACTCCGGTTTCGGGCGCACGAAAAGTCCCGAAGCCGCGAGGCCTCGGGACCGTGTATTCGCTCGGTCGTTAGACCGGATATGCGCTGGTGTTGACTACGCGCCGATCTTCTGCTGACCACCGCGACGCTCGCGCAGAACGGTGAGGCGCTCCTCGAGGAGCTCCTCCAGTTCATCGCGGGTGCGGCGTTCCAGCAGCATGTCCCAGTGGGTGCGGGCGATCTTCTCGTCCGAATGGTCGACAACGACCGGCTGGGAATCAACCAACCGGGTTGCGACGTGTGAGCAGTGCTTGCATTCCCATTCATCGGGTGCTTCAGCCTCTGCGGAGAAGATCATCACCGTCTCGCGTCCGCACGTTGCGCACAGATAACTGTGACTAACTCGTGGTGAAAAGGTGACGCCCTCTTCGCTTTGAAGGCTTTGTGCGCCCAACCTCATGCCACGCAAACTGCGATCCGCCATTGTGTGGTCTCCTCTCGATGCTTACCCAGTTGTAAACCATCAAGCTGTATGTTTTCTTCCGTGACGTGACTACTCTGGGGGTATTCCCAGTTTGGGGGACTTGACGCGCGCCGCTAAAAGGTCAGAGCGGTCGGTCACGATTCCGTCCACGCCGAGACCGAGCAGACGGTCCATCGCGGCCGGTTCGTTCACGGTCCAGACGTGCACCTCAACGCCGCTGGAGTGCATCAGCCGCACGAAGCGCGGCGACACGATCCGCAGGATTCCGGCCCGTTCGGGGACCTGAACGGCAGCGAAACCCTGCAGCAGCCGGCGCGTCCGAGATGCTGCATTCACCGCGGCCGCGGCCAATACCCGAGCGAATTCAACGCTCGAGGGTGATGTGGCCACACCGGGCAGCCCGGCCACGGTCTGCCGTCGGCGGGCCTCCGAGAAGGAGGTGATCAACACGCGGTGGGTGGCGCGGTTGTCGCGGATGGCTCGAATCGTGGCGTGTGGTGCGGCATCCGCTTTGACGTCGATATTGAACTGGGCCTCGGGAAAGGTGTCGAGGGCCTCGCTGAGGGAGGGGACGACCTGACCGGCCGGCAACCGGATGCGCCCCAGTTCGGCGAAGCTGAGCTCGTCGATGCGTTCGGAGCGACCGAAGGCGCCGAGGTCGGGGTCATGGCTCAGTACCGCAACCCCGTCGCGGGTGACATGCACGTCGGTCTCCAGGTGCGTCGCGCCGTTGGAGAGCGCGGCGACGAAGGCGAGCAACGAGTTCTCGGGAGCGTTGAGCGCCAGGCCGCGGTGGGCGAATATCCGCGGCCGTGGCCCGTCGAAGAATCCCGCGCGGGCCAACGTCAGGCCTGGTGAGCGGGCGGCGGCGGCGTCGCTGCGGCAGCCGGCGCCGGGACATCCGCCCCGGGAACGGTGTTCGGGCCGAAGGCGCGGCCGATGCCCTTCATCGCTTCGGTCAATTCACTCGGCACGATCCACAGTTTGTTCGCGCTGCCCTCGGCGAGCTTCGGCAGCGTCAGTAGGTACTGATAGGCGAGCAGGCGCGGGTCGGGGTCGCCGTCATGGATGGCCTTGAAGACGGTCGTGATAGCGGATGCTTCACCCTGGGCTCGCAACACGGCAGCCTTGGCGTCACCCTCGGCGGAGAGGATTGCGGCCTGTCGGGCGCCCTCGGCGGTGAGGATCGCGGACTGCTTGGTTCCTTCAGCGGTGAGGATCAGCGCTCGGCGGTCACGCTCGGCACGCATCTGCTTCTCCATGGAGTCCTGAATCGACAGGGGCGGTTCGATCGCCTTGAGCTCGACCCGGCCGACGCGAATGCCCCACTTGCCGGTCGCTTCATCGAGGACGATGCGCAGCTGGCTGTTGATGTTGTCGCGGCTGGTGAGGGCCTCTTCGAGGTTCAGGCCACCGACGACGTTACGCAGGGTGGTGGTGGTCAGCTGCTCGACGGCGCCGAGGTAGTTGTTGATCTCATAGGTCGCAGCGCGGGCATCCGTCACCTGGAAGTAGACGACGGTGTCGATCGAGACCACGAGGTTGTCCTCGGTGATCACGGGCTGTGGGGGAAACGACACCACCTGCTCACGGATGTCGAGAAGCGGCCGCACCCGGTCGATGAACGGCACCAGAATGTTCAGGCCCGGCAGCAGGGTGCGGTGGTACTTGCCGAGGCGTTCGACGACGCCGGCATTTCCCTGCGGGATGATGCGGATGGAACGGGCGAGAACGACGACCACGAACACCCCCAGCACCACGAGGAGGGCGATCACGAAGATCTGACCGATGAATTGGGCCGGCTCAAGCATGGGGCTGGGTCCTTTCCGAGGAATCCGTAGAGGTGACGCTGGAGGGGGTGACGATGGCGATGGAACCGTCGATGGCGGCGACCGACACCGGCACGCCGGGTTCCACGACGCGCAAGGGAGCTGCCGGGCTCAACCGGGCCGACCAGGTTTCGCCGTTGGACAGTTTGACGAGTCCGCCGGCGTCGTTGATGGTCGACATCACGCGTCCGGCCATGCCGATCAGGGCGTCGACGTTGCTCCGGGCGGGATCCTCGCCGCGCCGCATCGCGCGCAGCAGGAAGGGCCGGATGGTGAGGATGAGCAGCATGGACAGAACGGCGGCAACCACGATCTGCAGCCACCAGTCGAGCCCGATCAGGTTCGCGCCGAGGCCACCGAGGCTGCCGATGGACAACATGAGAAAGGTGAATTCCAGGCTCAGAAGCTCGATGATCACGAAGACCAGAATCAGCACGAGCCAGGCAATCCAGAGGTATGCCGTCAGATCGACCATTACGTCACCTTCCGTTGGTTCCCCCTCCAAACTAGCAGGTGGGTCCCAAACCAGCTGGTGAGTCACCAAATTGACGTCTTCTTGATAGGGTCGGGGGCGGCCGTCCTGACGGCCGAGACACTTCGACCTTTCAAGGAGCACGCGTGAGCAACCCACTGGCACCAGGATCACTCGACGGCAAGCGGGTGCTCGTCACCGGTTCGTCCCGAGGGATCGGCGCAGACACGGTGGCCTATTTCGCTGCCGCCGGAGCGCGTGTCGTCATCAACTTCCGCAATAAAGAGGCACGCGCCGTCAAGCTCGCCACCGCCATTCGCACCGCCGGCGGCACCGCCATCACGGTCGGCGCCGACCTCACCGACGCGGATTCGGTGTCGGCCATGTTCGACACCATCACGGCGGAATACGGCGGCCTGGACATCCTGGTGATGAACGCATCCGGTGGGATGGAGAGCGGCATGGCTGCCGACTACGCCATGGTGCTCAACCGCGACGCCCAGGTCAACCTGCTGACCCGAGCCATTCCGGTGCTGAGCGAGGGCGCCCGCGTCGTCTTCGTCACGAGCCACCAGGCTCACTTCATCGCGTCCACGCCCACCATGCCTGAATACGAGCCCGTGGCGCGCAGCAAGCGTGCCGGGGAGGACGCCCTCCGGGCGCTCGTTCCGCAGCTTGACGCGGCCCAGATCGAATTCGTGGTCGTCTCCGGGGACATGATCGAAGGAACCATCACGGCGACCCTGCTCGAGCGGGCCAACCCGGGAGCGATCAGTGCCCGCAAGGATTCCGCCGGCCGGCTCTACAACGTGAGCGAATTCGCCGCCGAGATCGCGCTGGCCGCGGTCGAACAGGTTCCCGAGAACCACACCCGCTACGTCGGCGACACCTCCGACTTCACGCTCGGTTAGTCGGCGCCGGATGCAGCCACCCGACCTTCCGCTGCTCCGGTCCGTTTCTCGACCGTCCCTGCACCCGGACGGTCTCCAAGCGGTCGTCGCCGTCACCCGCCCGGACTTCATCTCGGATGACTACGTCGGCCAGCTCTGGGTCGTCGGGCTCGCTGCCCCGCACGCGGAAGCGGCACCGACCGGTACTGCACCGACAGCGGACTGCGCAGTGCCCCGCCGCCTGACCCGAGGGCACCGAGACACAGCGCCGCGGTATTCCCCGGACGGCCGCCTGCTGGCGTTCCTGCGGGCCGGGCCGAAAACCCCCGCGCAGCTGTTCGTCGTCGCGGCGGCCGGGGGAGAACCGGTACCGGTGACCCACGCCCCGCTGGGGGTGTCCGAGTTTCGGTGGAACCCGGACTCGACGCACCTGGGTTTTCTGGCCCGGGTGCCCGAGACGGGCCGGTACGGCACCGTGCCCGGTCTGGAGTCCGGCTCGGAGCCGCCTCGCCGGGTCACCACGCTCCGTTTCCGGTCCAATGGCGTGGGTTATGTGAGTGACAAACGCACGCACGTCTTTCTGGTGGCCGTGCCCGACGTCTGGGGTGAACCCACCCCGGAGCATGCTCCCGCCGCGGACGATGATGCCGGTGAGGGTGCCCTTAGCGCTGCCGCGGCATCCGCTGAGCGCACGCTCTGGCTCGGATTTCCCGAGGCCCGGCTGCTGAGCTCCGGGGACTTCGACCATGCCGGACTGTGCTTTTCGCCGGACGGATCACGGATCCTCACGATTTCGGCCCGCCATGACGGGCGCGACGGAGATCTGTGCTCCGAGCTGGTCGAAATCCTGACCGATCCCGCCTCCGATGGACCCCGGCTGCCGGAGCGTGTGGTGCTCGACGCGAGCGCCAACCTGAGCATCGACCTGATCGAGTGGGCGGCCGACGGATCGATTGTGTTGCTCGCGACGCACGTCGGAGTCGACGGGCGGGACTTTGTCGGTCGCGGCACGGCCCTGTACCGGGTGGAGCGGGGCAACACGGGAGGCCCGGTTCGTCTCACCGATCCGGAGGCTGTGTCCTTCGATGCGGCGGCCGGGCTCAGCGTGACGGTCGACGGCCGGGTACTGGCGCATCGCCAGCACCGCGGAACCGTGCAGCTGGTCGGCATCTCGTACGACGGAACAATGACAACGATCACCGACCGTGAACTCGTGGTGACCGGCCACGATCTGCGTGGCGATACCGTCGTGTTGAGCTACGAAGACGCCCTCAGCCGTGGCGACATCGCTCTGGTCTCTGTTGCCCCGCGGGCTGGTGCCTCGTCCGTGCCACGCGCGGATGTGGCGCGGCCGCGCCGCCTCAGCGACTTTTCGCTCGCACTGCGCGCCGCAGGGGTCGCCCCGGCGCGGGACCTGGTCGTCACCACGCGTGACGGCCGCACCGTACACGGATGGGTCCTGACACCCACCGGCCCCGGGCCGCACCCGGTTTTGCTCACTATCCACGGCGGACCTTTCGCGCAATACACCGTGGGGATGCTCGACGAAGCCCAGATTCTCGTCGACGCCGGGTACGCCGTGGTGATGTGCAATCCCCGCGGCTCGGCGGGCTATGGGCAGGAGCATGGCCGATCCATTCGCCAGCGCCTCGGCACGGTCGACGAGTGGGACGTGCTCGACTTTCTTGCGGGCGCCCTCGCCGCCGATAGGAGGCTGGATCCCACCCGTCTGGGCATTATGGGCGGGTCCTACGGCGGGTTCCTCACCGCCTGGATCATCGCCCACGACCATCGTTTCGCCGCCTCCATCGTCGAACGAGGGTTCCTCGATCCCGACGCGTTCATGGGGACCTCCGACATCGGGGATTTTTTCGGCCAGGAATACGTCGGCACCGATCCGGAACGGATGCGGGCCCAGAGTCCGCAGGCGCAGGTGGCCGACGTGCGCACACCCACGTTGCTGATTCATTCCAGCCAGGACTTGCGCTGCCCGCAGGCGCAGAGCGAGCGCTACTATGCGGCCTTGAAACGCGGGGGAGTTCCCACCGAACTGGTGTTGTTTCCGGGGGAGAACCACGACCTCACCCGTACCGGAAGTCCCCGGCACCGGCTGCAGCGATTCACCATCGTTCTGGATTGGTGGGCCCGCTACCTGCCCACCAGCCGCAACCCCCGCCAGGCCAGTTCCTAGTCGGTGTCGCGACTCACCACGGGTTTCGCCGGGCTGGTCGCCGCGGCGGTCGCACCGGACCGGGTCGCTGCGCGCGCCTGTCGGCCGAAGGTGAGAGCCTCCAGGAGCTGCACGGCACCGGAGACGATCAGGAAAACACCACCGAGAATGACCAGCACGCCGAGGGACTCCAGCGGCGCGACGAGCACGACGATACCCGCGACCACGCTGACGGCGGCGAGCAGCGTGCCGAACCAGCGGCTGGAGTCCGGGGCGGTCTCGACCAACGCGGCAACGCCCTCGACGATCCAGGAAATCCCGATCACCAGGCCGAGCACGACCAGCGAGTTCAGTGGGTTGCGGATCGTGACGATGCCGGCAATCACCAACAGCACGCCGAACAGGATGCCCAGAACCCGGCCCCCGAGGGAGCCCGACATGGCGACGCCGCGCACGATGCGCAGGGCACCGCTGACGAGGAAGTAGAGGCCGAACAGCAGGGCCGCCACGGCGAGAGTTGCCTCGGGCCAGGCCAGCACCAGGACACCCATCACGACCGCGAGTACGCCGCTGATCCCGAAGGCGAGGCGGGCCCCGGTCACCTCGGTCGTCGAGAGGCGTGCCGGGTCGAGGCGCAGATCGAGCATGACAGATGCCGGTGATCCAGGTGCGTGCGAACCAGGTGCGTGCGAACCAGGTGCGTTGGACATAGGAGCACTCCTCTCGGTACCGCTGATGCGGGCATGCTACCCCCATTCGGGTGCCTGTGCCGGGGCGACTCCACTCGGCGACCGGCTAGTCAACTCGACGTATCATCGAACGGGTCCGATCATTTCGCCGCGCCCGACAGATGGAGACACCATGAGCATGGCCACCGAATTCGACACCCAACAGCATGCCGTGCCCGTCGCAGACAGCCACGATGTGATCCGCGTCCAGGGGGCCCGCGAGAACAACCTCAAGGACATCAGCGTTGACATCCCCAAGCGCCGCCTGACGGTGTTCACCGGTGTTTCCGGCTCGGGCAAGAGCTCGCTGGTCTTCAGCACCATCGCGGCCGAGTCGCAGCGCATGATCAACGAGACCTACAGCGCCTTCCTGCAGGGTTTCATGGCGACGCTCGCCCGACCCGACGTCGACGTGCTCAGTGGCCTCACGACCGCGATCATCGTCGACCAGGAACGAATGGGCGCGAACTCCCGGTCAACGGTGGGCACTGCCACCGACGCCAACGCCATGCTGCGCATCCTCTTCAGTCGGCTCGGCGAGCCGCACATCGGCTCACCGCAGGCGTTCTCGTTCAACGTCGCGTCCATCTCGGGTGCCGGGGCCGTCACGATCGAACGTGGCGGCGCCACGACGAAGGAACGCCGCAGCTTCAGCATCACCGGCGGCATGTGCTCACGCTGCGAGGGCATGGGCAAGGTCAGCGACATCGACCTCAGCGCCCTCTACGACGACTCCAAATCCCTCAACGAGGGCGCCATCCGTATCCCGGGCTACACAATGGACGGCTGGTATGGCCGCATTTTCCGCGGCTGCGGCTGGTTCGACCCCGACAAGGCGATCGGCCGGTACTCCAAGAAAGAACTGCAGGACCTGCTGTACAAGGAACCGACGAAGATCAAGGTCGAGGGCATCAACCTCACCTACCTCGGGCTGATCCCGCAGATGCAGAAATCGATGTTGTCCAAAGACGTCGACTCCCTGCAGCCGCACATCCGCGCCTTCGTCGAACGGGCCGTCACCTTCGCCGCCTGCCCGGACTGTGGCGGCACCCGGCTGAGCGAGGGTGCTCGGTCCAGCCGCATCGACGGCGTCAATATCGCGGATGCCTGCTCCATGCAGATCAGCGACCTTGCCGACTGGGTCCGCGGCCTCGACGAGCCATGGGTCGCGCCGCTGCTCGCCGCCCTGCGGCAGAGCCTCGACTCGTTCGTGGAAATCGGCCTCGGCTACCTGTCGCTCGATCGGCCGGCAGGCACGCTCTCGGGCGGCGAGGCGCAGCGCACCAAGATCATCCGGCACCTGGGCTCGTCGCTGACGGACGTCACCTACGTGTTCGACGAACCGAGCATCGGCCTGCACCCGCACGACATCCAGCGCATGAACGAGTTGCTCCTTCGGCTGCGCGACAAGGGCAACACGGTGCTCGTCGTCGAGCATAAGCCGGAGATGATCGCCATCGCCGACCACGTGATCGACCTCGGGCCCGGCGCCGGAGCGTCGGGAGGATCCGTCTGCTACGAAGGCACGCTGGACGGGCTGCGGGGGAGTGACACCCTCACTGGGCGTCACCTCGATGACCGAGCCCGGCTCAAGAGCGCGGTGCGCGCCCCGACCGGCACGCTGCAGATCCGTGGGGCGACGGCCAACAACCTGCAGAACGTCGACGTCGACATTCCGCTGGGGGTGCTGGTCGTGATGACCGGTGTCGCCGGGTCCGGCAAGAGCTCACTCGTGCACGGATCGATCCCGCCCGGCGCCGGAGTCGTCTCGATCGACCAGGGCGCGATTCGCGGCTCCCGGCGCAGCAATCCGGCCACCTACACCGGCATGCTCGACTCGATTCGCAAGGCCTTCGCGAAGACGAATGACGTGAAGCCGGCCCTGTTCAGCTCCAATTCCGAGGGGGCCTGCCCCAACTGCAACGGCGCTGGAGTGATCTTCACCGACCTGGGCATGATGGCCGGCGTCGCGACAACCTGTGAGGTCTGCGAGGGCAAGCGCTTCGAGGCATCCGTTTTGGACTATCATCTCGGCGGCAAGGACATCAGCGAGGTGTTGGCCCTGTCGGTGGCCGACGCGGCGGACTTTTTCGGTGCGGGGGAGGCGCGCACGCCCGCCGCGCACAAGATCCTGCTCGGACTGGTGGATGTCGGACTCGGCTACATCAGCCTCGGCCAGCCGCTGACCACCCTGTCCGGCGGTGAACGGCAGCGCCTGAAACTGGCCACCCACCTGGGGGAGAAGGGCGGTGTGTACGTTCTCGACGAGCCGACCACCGGGCTGCACCTCGCGGATGTCGAGAATCTGCTCGGCCTGCTCGATCGGCTCGTCGATTCCGGCAAATCGGTCATCGTGGTCGAGCATCATCAAGCGGTTATGGCGCACGCCGACTGGATCATCGACCTCGGACCGGGCGCCGGCCATGACGGTGGCCGGATCGTCTTCGAGGGCAGCCCGGCCGACCTCGTCGCCGACCGATCCACCCTGACCGGCCAGCATCTCGCCGCCTACGTGGGGGCCTGACGGCTGTGGGGGCCTGAAAGCTCAGCGGGCGAATGCCTCCCACCGCCTCCATCCACCCCTTCCGGGAACCATTCGCCTGGTGACCGATAATGCACATTATGTCAAGTAGGGGTGAGAGGCACGTCGTAGATCAACGCAAGTCGACTCCCCCTGGGTTGTCGCCGACACATCGCCGTCGCCGACGTGCTGCTCAGTCATGATGCTGCTCAGTCATGATGCTGCTCAGTCGTGATGGATGACCATTCCGAGTTCATTGACCGGCTGGAACGCATCTCGATCCCAACCGCCCGGATGCGGAACCGGGCAATTGAGAATGGTATTCGGGGTCGAATGGTCGATGGTGTGCTCATGCATCGGGTGCCCGCACACCGGGCAGGGTGGAGATTCCGCGTGTCGAGCCGAGGTCTGGTCCATGCGGATACCATACGCCGAATTGGACACGGCGGAACGATTGTGCTAAGCGAATTTACCCGGTGTGATCTATTCGGTGTGAACTATTCTCCGAAACCGGACTCGATGAGGTCGGTGAGGGCACGGACAGCGGCCTCAGCGTCTGATCCCGTTGCGGAGATCTGCACCGACCTCCCGATGGTGAGGCCGAGGCCCATGATGCCCAGCAGACTGGTTGCGTCCTGGCCGTTGACCGTAATCTGCGCGGAGAACGTGCTGGCAAGTCGCACGAAGTCGGCGGCCGGCCGGGCGTGCAGCCCGTCGACGTTCACGAGCGTCACGGTTCGGCTGACTTCTCCGCCGATAGCGTCTCCCCCGTCGGTATTGGCTGGTTCGGACGCCAGCGGTGCGGCGGCGGCCGGCTCCTGCACCCCGGCCGTACCCGCCGCGGCCTCGATGGCGTCGAGGTCTCCCCCGATCTCCGCGGCGACAGCCGCCGCCACGCCGCCCTCGACCAGGGGCGCATCGAGGATGCGCACCCGCGCACGCAGCGCGTCGTCGAGAAAGTCCAGCGCGGTTTCAGCGGTGAGGATAGCGGATCCCAGGTCGCACAGCACGACGACGCCGGCGCCCGCATCCGCGGCGGCTATGGCTGCCGACACCCGCTCGAAACTCGTCCCCAGACCGCCGTCATCGGTTCCCCCCGCCGCCATGAGCGTGGTCCCGGGGGCCATCTGCCCAGCCAGGTCGACCAGACCTTCGGCTATCTTCGCGCTGTGGGAAACGAAGACGAGACCGACCCGTGCGGCGCTCACGCGCGCGCTGCGGTCTCGGCGGCGGCCCGGAGCAGCAGCGTCGTCGATTCGGCGCCGGGGTCCCGGTGGCCGATGGCCCGCTCCCCCAGGTAGCTGGCCCGGCCCTTGTGCGCCACCAGCGGTTCGGTGGAGACGGCGCCGGCGGCTGCGGCATCCGCTGCCTGCTGCAGCAGGGTAACCACCGACGCGTCTGCGTTACGGGCTGCCGCCGCGGCATCCACAGCGGGAGTCCAGGCGTCGATCATGGTCTTGTCACCGACGACGGCCTTTCCGCGCAGCACGATGCCGTCCCGGGCGGCCGCGATGAGGGCCGCCACGGCCGCAGCGTCGAGGTCGCCGACGGTGCCGACCGCGACCGCCGCTTTCAGGAAGGCCGTACCGAACAGCGGCCCCGATGCCCCACCGACCGTGGAGATCAGAGTGGTCGCGACGAGTTTCAGAACGTCACCTGGGGTTGACCCGGCGGGCAGGGCGTCGAGCTTGAGCACCACCGCCTGGAACCCGCGGTCCATGTTCTCGCCGTGGTCCCCGTCGCCGATGGCGCGATCAAGCGTGTTCAGCTCGGCGCGGTGCTCCGCTATTACGCGGGCACCCTCCCTGATCCAGGCCTCGGCCCAGGTGACGTTCAGATTCATGGTGGTGTTACCTTCCCCAGCGCAGCGCGGCGGTGGCGACGGGGGCGTCCCAGAGGGTCGTCAGCTCGTCGTCTAATTTCAATACGGAAATGGACATGCCCTGCATCTCGAGCGACGTCGTGAAGTTGCCCACGAGGGTGCGAGTCACGTCGATGCCCTGCTCGGCCAGGGCCTCGGCGGCACGCCGGAACACGACGTACAACTCGACCTGCGGCGTGCCGCCCATGCCGTTCACGAAAAGAAGCACCTTGTCACCGCTGGCAAAGGGCAGGTCCTCGAGAATCGGGCCCAGGAGTCGGTCGACGATGGCATCGGCCGGTTCCATTTTGATGCGCTCACGCCCAGGCTCGCCGTGGATGCCGATGCCGATCTCGATCTCGTCGTCGGCGAGGGTGAAGCTCGGCTTCCCCGCGTGCGGCACCACGCACGGTGTCAGCGCGACACCCATCGAGCGCACACTCGCGTTGACCTTCTCGGCCACCGCGGCGACGGATGCGAGGTCGTCGCCACGTTCGGCCGCCGCCCCGGCGATTTTCTCCACGAGCACCGTACCCGCGACCCCCCGGCGCCCGGCGGTGTAGAGGGAATCCTTGACCGCGACGTCGTCGTTGATGATCACGGACGCCACTTCGATGCCCTCCGCCAGGGCCAGGTCGGCGGCGGTCTCAAAGTTCAGCACGTCGCCGGTGTAGTTCTTGACGATGTGCAGCACGCCGGCCCCACCGTCGACGGCCTGCGTGGCGGCGAGAATCGGGTCGGGCGTCGGCGACGTGAAGACCGCTCCGGGAACGGCGGCGTCGAGCATGCCGACGCCCACGAGCCCGCCGTGCATCGGTTCGTGGCCGCTTCCGCCGCCGCTGACGATTCCGACCTTGCCGGCGACAGGGGCATCTGCCCGCACGATGTAGATCGGGTCCAGTGACACGCGGACAAGATCGGGATGGGCGACCGCGAATCCCGCGACGGCCTCCGTGACAACATTCTTCGGATCATTGATGAGCTTTTTCATGGCCATCCATTCATCGGTGGTACGGGAGTGAGCCGGGCGAGAGACCAGAAAGTATCCACGGTCCACGGAGTACCATACGCGCCCGGACGGTTCGTGTTAAGCGTGGAAAGCCGAGCAAATATGGTCGAAAAATCTACTCCGACGGGGCCATTCCCTGATCGAAAAGCCCGCGCTATGGTGTTGCAAACCGCTCACCGCAAGGGGCAGGCTTCGGCATTCCCCGGCCTCAACTGAAAGGTTATCGTGGATAATATCGGAGTTGTATTCCTGTCCGAGGTGGTGGGCACGGCGATGCTCGTACTCCTCGGCACAGGCGTGGTAGCGAACGTGGCGCTGGCCAAGAACAAGGGGCTCGGGGGCGGCTTCTTGATGGTCACCATCGGCTGGGGATTCGCCGTCTTTGCCGGTGTCATGGTGAGTTTCAACTCGGGCTCGCACCTCAATCCCGCAGTGACGCTGGGGCTGGTGACGTCCGGGGCGACCGAATTCGGAAGCGGCGTGCCCGTGAACGTCACCTCCGTGCTGGTCTACATCGCCGGTCAGATGCTCGGCGCGATCATCGGAGCCGTCTTCTGCTGGCTGGCCTACAAACAGCACTTCGACGCCGAACCCGAGCCCGCCAACAAGCTCGGCGTGTTCTCAACCGGTCCGGCCATCCGCTCGTACGCCTGGAACCTGGTCACCGAATTCATCGGTACCTTCGTGTTGGTCTTCGTGATCCTCGGCTTCGGCTCGTGGGGAGACGGCAGCGGGCTGGCGGCGCTCGGACCGCTTCCGGTGGCCATCCTCGTCATCGTGATCGGCACCTCCCTCGGTGGGCCGACCGGTTACGCCATCAACCCTGCTCGTGACCTCGGACCGCGCATTGCTCACTTCATCCTGCCGATCAAGGGCAAGGGCGGCTCGGACTGGGCGTACTCCTGGGTGCCCGTGGTGGGCCCCATCGCCGGTGGCCTCGTAGCCGGTTGGGCTTCGCTCGCCCTGCTCTAGGTCGGCAGCACGTGAGTCGGCCGCACGAGAACAGCACCTCAGCACGACACCTACGGAATCTCAACAGGAGGCAACGAAGCTATGTCTGACTACATTCTGTCGATCGACCAGGGAACGACCAGCTCCCGGGCGATCATCTTTGACAAAGCCGGGTCGATCGTGTCCACCGGCCAGCTCGAGCACGAGCAGATCTTCCCCCAGGCCGGATGGGTCGAACACGACCCCCGCGAAATCTGGGACAACGTGCGCGAGGTCATCGGCCAGGCCCTGTCCAAAGCTAATATCACCCGCCACGACATCCAGGCGGTGGGCATCACCAACCAGCGCGAGACGGCCGTGGTGTGGGACAAGACGACGGGTGTTCCGGTCTACAACGCCATCGTCTGGCAGGACACCCGCACCCAGCCGATTGTCGACCGTCTGGCGGCCGAGGGCGGCGTGGAGCGGTTCAAGAAGAAGGTCGGCCTGCCGCTCGCCACCTATTTCTCCGGCACGAAAATCGTCTGGATCCTCGAGAACGTTCCGGGAGCCCGTGAGAAGGCCGAAGCCGGTGACCTGCTTTTCGGCACCACCGACTCCTGGGTGCTGTGGAACCTCACCGGTGGCGTGGACGGCGGCGTTCACGCCACCGACGTGACCAACGCCAGCCGCACCCTCTTCATGGACCTGGAAACCCTGAAATGGGATGACGAGATCCTCGCGATCTTCGACGTTCCACGCTCGATGATGCCCGAGATCCGCTCATCGTCGGAGGTGTATGGAACCATCAGCGAGAACAGCCTGCTGCGTGAGGTGCCCGTCGCCGGAATCCTCGGCGACCAGCAGGCCGCCACGTTCGGCCAGGCCGCCTTCGACCAGGGCGAGGCCAAGAACACCTACGGCACCGGTAACTTCCTGATCTTCAACACCGGCACCGAGATCGTGCACTCCAAGAACGGCTTGCTGACGACGCTCGGTTACCAGCTCGGTACGGATGCCCCGCACTACGCGCTGGAAGGTTCCATCGCCGTCACCGGCTCGCTGGTGCAGTGGATGCGCGACAACCTCGGCATGATCTCATCCGCTCCCGAGATTGAGACCCTCGCCAACACCGTCGAGGACAACGGCGGGGCCTACTTCGTGCCGGCCTTTTCAGGACTGTTCGCGCCGTACTGGCGCGCGGATGCCCGGGGCGCGCTCGTGGGTCTGACCCGCTTTGTGAACCGTGGCCACATCGCCCGGGCCGCGCTGGAGGCCACGGCGTTCCAGACTCGAGAGGTCATCGACGCCGTCAATGCCGATTCCGGTGTGCCGCTGACCGAGATCAAGGTTGACGGCGGAATGATCGCCAACAACACCCTGATGCAGTTCCAGGCCGACATTCTGGGAGTGCCGGTCGTACGCCCGGTGGTCGCCGAAACGACCGCCCTCGGTGCCGCTTACGCGGCCGGCCTCGCGGTCGGTTTCTGGAGCGGCCTGGACGAGCTTCGGGCGAACTGGCAGGAAGACAGTCGCTGGGAGCCGAAGATGGACGCAGAGGAGCGCGACCGCCAGCTCCGCAACTGGAAGAAGGCGGTCACCAAGACCTTCGGATGGGTCGACGAGGACGTTCTCTAGAACGTCAACCCTATGAACGGGTAGCAGCAACCCACTGCGCCAGTTTGGCCGTGGCCGCGCCGGAGTCGATGGTCTCCGCGGCCACGGCCATCTTGTCGCGGAAACGGGTGACGATGGAGATCTGCGACTGGCCGGGATCGCCGGCCAGCGCGAAAGCCACGAGACCCGCGGCCGCATTGAGCAGCACGATGTCGCGAACCGGGCCGGCGGTGCCGCCGAAGACCGAGCCCACCACCGCGGCGTTGTGAGCCGCATCGCCGCCGACGAGCTGGTCGATCGAGGCGCGGGGAATTCCGAGTTCACGCGGATCAAGGTCGTGTTCGGTGACGAGGCCCCGGGACACCTCCCAGATGTGGCTGTGTCCCGTTGTCGTCAGTTCGTCGAGGCCGTCGTCGCCCCGGAAGACCAGCGCCGTCGCACCGCGTGTCTGGAAGACGCCGACAAAAAGCGGCACCCGATCCAAAGTGGCGACTCCGACCGCGGATGCCTCGGGGCGTGCCGGATTGCACAGCGGACCCAGGTAGTTGAATACCGTCGGGATGCCGAGCTCAGCGCGGACCGGACCGGCGTGCCGAAAGCCGGGATGAAATGCCGCCGCAAACGCGAAAGTGATGCCCGTCTCCGTCAAAATCGCGGCGACCCGTTCGGGCGGCAGCGTGAGGTCGACGCCGAGAGCCGCGAGCACGTCGGAGGATCCGGACGCCGAGCTTGCGGCCTTGTTGCCGTGCTTGACGACCGGAACGCCGGAGGCCGCACACACTATCGACGCCATGGTCGAGATGTTGACCGTTCCAAAGCGGTCTCCCCCGGTCCCGACGATGTCCAAGGCCATCGGATTCACGGCCAGCGGCAGGGCCTGCTCGAGAATCGCGTCGCGAAAGCCCACGATTTCATCCACGGTCTCCCCCTTGGCGCGCAGGGCGACCAGAAAGGCTGCCAGCTGCGCCGGGGACGCCTCGCCGAGCATGATCTGCTGCATGCTCCAGGCGGCATCCCGCACGCTCAGGTCGCTGCCACTCAGGAGGGCGTTCAGAATATTTGGCCAGGACTGAATTTCGAGCATAGTTCGATCCTATGGCGATTCCGATCCTGGCCAGCCCGGCGGCCCGCACCCCCACACAGCCCGGCGTTCCGGGCAAGTGATCCCGGACGAGTGTCCCCCAATCCTTCGCGGATCAGGCCCCCCACGCCAGAAAAGACCGTACTCGCACGTGAGAATGAGAAAAAGCTGTGCAAATATCGGCCATAATGGAGGGGTGACCAGCACCTCAATTACTCAAACGGCCAATGCGCCCGTTGTGAACAGGCCCAACAGCGTGGCTGTGGGCACCATTGTGTGGCTGGGGAGCGAGGTGATGTTCTTCGCGGGGCTGTTCGCCATCTACTTCACTCTCCGATCCACCTCACCCGAACTGTGGCTGTTCCAAGCGGACAAGCACAATTTCACCTTCGCCCTGCTCAACACACTCATCCTGGTGACGTCTTCGGTGACGTGCCAGTTCGGTGTGTTCGCGGCCGAACGCCTGCAGGCCCGCTCCACGGGGTGGAAGCTCAGCGAGTGGGGAATGGTCGAGTGGTTCTTCCTGACCTACGCACTCGGCGCCATCTTCGTGACCGGCCAGGTCTTCGAGTACGCCACGCTCGTGTCGGAAGGTATCTCCCTCAACAGCGATGCGTACGGGTCCGCCTTCTACATCACGACCGGGTTCCACGGAATCCACGTGACCGCGGGCCTGATCGCCTTCCTGCTCGTCATTGGCCGTGCGTTCGCGGTCAAGAACTTCGGACACAAAGAAGCCACCAGCGCCATCGTGGTTTCCTACTACTGGCACTTCGTCGACGTCGTCTGGATCGGGCTCTTCCTGGTCGTCTACGTTCTTAAATAGGATTCAGGAGCGGACAACAACAGCATGACCAGAAAACCCATGAACCCAGCACCCAAGGCTCGCAAGGGTCGCAAAGCCGGCCGGCGCCATCCCCTGGCCAGTGTCGCCCTCATCGCCATCGGGCTTCTGTTCACCGGCGGTGCGTACGCGGCATTCAGTACGACAACGGCAAGCGCCGAGAGTGACGCGAACTCACAGCAGACCATCGACGACGGTGAAAAGCTCTTCGCAGCAAACTGCGCCACCTGCCACGGGCTCAGCGCCCAGGGTTCCGGAGACGGACCCAGCCTCATCGGCGTCGGAGCCGCGTCGGTCGATTTCCAGGTCGGCACCGGGCGTATGCCCCTGCAGATGCAGGGCCCCCAGGCGCTCAAGAAGCCCGTGCAGTTCACCGAAGAACAGACCGCCGCGCTTGCCGCCTATGTTGCCTCGCTGGCTCCCGGCCCCGCAATCCCCGAGGGCGAAGTCCTCGACGGCCAGGGCGATGCCGCCGTCGGCGCCGAGCTGTTCCGCATCAACTGCGCCATGTGCCACAACGTCGCCGGTGCCGGTGGCGCCCTGACCGAGGGCAAGTTTGCCCCCAGCCTGGCTGATGTTTCGGCCGTGCACGTCTACGAGGCCATGGTGACCGGCCCGCAGAACATGCCCGTCTTCAACGACATGAACATCTCCCCGGAGAACAAGCGCGACATCATCACCTACCTCAAGTACATCGAGGACAACCCCTCGCCCGGTGGCCTCGCCATCGGCTCCCTGGGGCCGGTTGCAGAGGGACTCTTCATCTGGATCTTCGGCCTGGGCGCCATTGTCGCCCTCACCGTCTGGATCACGGCAAAGTCCAACTAGCAGGGTTCGCGATCGTGCGTCAGATTTTCACGCGGCAGAGTTTCAGGCCGCGTCAGGTTTTCACACAGTGTAAGAAGGAGAACAATGGCCAAGGACGATAACGGCGGGGCGGACACAACCGCAGCCGACTCGTCGAGCGTCGCGCGCGTGGAGCAGTCCACCGGCACCTCGGTCGTCACCCGCAGTGCCGTGGGCAACCCCGGATTCCCGCCGCACCGCGAACGCGTCACGGATCTCGATCCGAAGGCGGATCGGAATGCGGAGCGTACGGTCTACACGCTCTTCTACCTGTCGATCGCTGGCAGCATCTTCGCCATCGCGGCGTACATGGCGTTCCCGATCGTTCCCGAAGACATGGGTTCCGTTCGGCTGAACAACCTGTTCATCGGCGTGGGCCTCACCCTGGCGCTGTTTGGTCTCGGCATCGGTGCCGTGCACTGGGCTAAGGCCTTGATGTACGCCCACGAGGGCGTCGATGAGCGTCACGAGGTTCGCGGCACCGACGTCGTGCGGGCTCGCGCGGTCGAGATCTTCCAGCAGGCCAATGAGGAGTCGGGCTTCGGCCGTCGTACGCTCATTCGCAACAGCCTGTTCGGCGCACTCATCGCGTTCCCGCTGCCGGCCGTCGTGCTCTTCCGTGGACTGGGTCCGCAGGACCAGGACCCGGTTGCGCTGCTCAAGACCACACTGTGGGAAAAGGGCACTCGACTGACCATGGACCCGACCGGAGTGCCGATCAAGGCCTCCGACGTCACTCTGGGCTCCTCCTTCCACGTGATCCCCGAGGGCCTGATCGACCTCGGCCACGAGAGCAAGCTGGCCGAGAAGGCGAAGTCCGCGGTTCTTCTGATGCGGCTCAAGCCTGAACAGCTGACGGAGACGCCGGAGCGCGCCGGTTGGTCCTACGACGGAATCGTGGCTTACTCCAAAATCTGCACGCACGTGGGCTGCCCTGTTGCCCTCTACGAACAGCAGACGCACCACCTGCTGTGCCCGTGTCACCAGTCCCAGTTTGACGTCACGAATCAGTGTGAGGTCATCTTCGGACCGGCGAAGCGGGCCCTCCCGCAGCTTCCCATTGCCGTGGACGCTGAGGGCTACCTCATCGCACAGAGCGATTTCACTGAACCAGTCGGCCCGAGCTTCTGGGAGCGTTCCTAATGACGTCTGTATCAACCCGTGAACCCACCGAAGTGAAGAAGTCCGGAGGATTCACGGCCTCCGCCGCAAACTACATTGACGAGCGCACGAGCGTGTCCGGGGCGGTGAAGGAGCTCGGTCGCAAGATCTTCCCCGACCACTGGTCCTTCCTGCTCGGTGAAGTTGCGCTCTTCAGCTTCGTCATCATCCTGCTGTCCGGTTCGTTCCTGACCTTCTTCTTCGACGCGTCGATGGCGGAAGTTCACTACGACGGCTCGTATGCGCCGCTCAAGGGCATCGCGATGTCCGCGGCGATGCAGTCGACGATGGACATTTCCTTCGACATCCGTGGCGGCCTCCTCATGCGCCAGGTGCACCACTGGGCTGCGCTGCTCTTCGTCGCCGCCATCGGCCTGCACATGCTGCGCGTCTTCTTTACGGGCGCCTTCCGCAAGCCCCGCGAGATCAACTGGGTCATCGGATTCGTTCTCTTCATCCTCGCGATGGCTGAGGGCTTCACCGGCTACTCGCTCCCCGACGACCTGCTCTCCGGAAACGGACTGCGCATCATCGACGGCCTGATCAAGGGCATCCCGGTCATTGGAACCTGGTTCTCGTTCCTGCTGTTCGGCGGCGAGTTCCCCGGAACCGCAATCGTCGGCCGACTGTATTCGCTGCATATCCTGCTGCTGCCCGCGATCATCGTGGCGCTGATCGCCATGCACCTCCTGTTCGTGGTCGTGCACAAGCACACCCAGTACCCCTCCGCGGGTCACACGAACAAGAATGTCGTCGGCTACCCGATCCTCCCCGTTTACGCCGCTAAGGCCGGTGGCTTCTTCTTCATCGTCTTCGGCGTGGTCATGCTGATCGCCTCGTTCGTCACGATCAACCCGATCTGGAACTACGGCCCCTACGACCCCTCACCGGTGTCGGCAGGAACCCAGCCCGACTGGTACATCGGCTTTGCCGATGGTGCGATGCGTCTGGTGCCGCCGGGGTGGGAATTCGTGTGGCTCAACCACACCTACTCCATGAACATCCTCGTCGTGCTCGGTGTCGTGGGCCTGTTCATCGTCACCGTCATGATCTACCCGTTCATCGAAGCCTGGATCACCGGCGACAAGCGCGAACACCACGTGCTCGACCGTCCCCGCAACGCCCCGACCCGCACCGCGATCGGTGCAGCCGGTGTCACGTTCTACGCCTCGCTCTGGGCTGCCGCGTCTTCGGACATCATGGCCACCCACTTCCACCTCACCATGGAAGGCGTGATCCACACCCTGCAGGCCACCACGCTCCTCGGCCCGTTCCTCGCGTTCTACATCACCAAGCGGGTCTGCCTCGCACTGATGAAGAAGGACCGCGAGATCGTGCTTCACGGTTACGAGTCTGGACGTATCGTTCGCCTTCCCGGTGGTGAGTACGTCGAGGTGCACCAGCAGGTCGACGACTTCGAGCGCTGGAAACTGGTCAGCTACAACGACCAGAAGCCGCTCATGCTGCGTCCGAACGCGAACGGCAAGATCACCGTTCCCGAACAGGTTCGCGCTGGCCTGTCGCGGTGGTTCTTCGAAGACCGGATCGCTCCCGTCGACCAGATTGAACTGGACCAGGCGCACGGTGCCCACCACACGGAGATCGAAGGCTCGGCCGTCCAGCCGGCCCAGATCACCGACAAGTAGGCGGTCAGCCACACAACCGAGCACTAACCAGACGGGCATCGATGTCACTCCAGAATCTTTCGGAGTGGCTTCGGTGCCCGAACTGTGTGCTCCCCCTCACCCCGTCCGCGGCGCTCTCCATCGGCTGCCCCGCCGGCCACTCATTCGACGTCAACAAGCGTGGCTTCGTCAGCCTGCTCTCAGGTCCGCGCAAATTCATCGGTGACAGCGCCGTCATGTTGGATGCGCGGGACCGTTTTCAGGGCGGTGGTTTCTACTCCCCCCTGCGGGAGGCCATCGCACGCATCATCGCCGGCGAACGCCCCAGCCGCATCATCGACGTGGGCTGCGGTTCCGGCTACTACCTACGCGCCGTGCTCGAGGCCGTCTCCGCCTCGCACCCGCCCGACCCGCCGCGCGCCCTGGCGATGGACCTGTCCCCCGCTGCGGTGGCCCGAACGGTGCGCTCCGGCACCGAAACCGACGGGCTCGTCGCCGACGTCTGGTCTGCCCTGCCCATTCGGGATGCCGCCGCGAACGTCATTCTCAATGTCTTTGCTCCGCGTAACGCGGCAGAGTTCCACCGGGTGCTGACTCCCGGCGGGCTCCTGCTGGTCGTGGTTCCGCAGAGTAGCCACCTGCAGGAGCTGCGGGCCGCAGGCCTGGCTGTATCCATGCAGCCGGACAAGGCAAGGCATCTCGTCGACGGCCTGTCCGGCCACTTCGTGCTGCAGAGCCAGCAGTCGTTGAGCGCCGTTCTGAGCCTGTCTGCGGCCGATGTCGGGGCCGTTCTCGGCATGGGACCGTCGGCGCACCACACGGACGGAGAGGCCGTTCTCACAGCGGATGCTGCCACATCCGTCACCGCCGCGTTCGACATCTTCAGCTTCCGTCGCCGCGCGCTCTGACCAGGCGCGCGCTCTGGCCTGGCGCGCGCTCTGGCCTGGCGCACTCTCTGGCCTGGCGCACGCAGCGTCGTGCCAAATGCTGCGTGGGGACCGCAAAAAGCCCCTGCCTCCCCGAATCAACGGGGAGGCAGGGGCTTTGACGTGAGGTCTGTGTTAGCGGGCGAACATGCCGCGGTAGTACTCGTAGACCCAGCCGACGAGGCTGATGACACCGATGCCGAGGCCGATGAACGCGATCCACGGTCCCACGGCGAGGCCGAGGAAGAGCAGGGCGCAGCTTGCGGCCAGGAAGATCGGCCACCAGCTCCACGGGCTGAAGAAGCCGAGCTCGGGGTCGCCATCGTCGATGTTGCCGTCGAGGCGGTCTTCGGGCAGCTCTGCACCCTGGGCGCCGTGCACCTTGCCCAGGTAGAACGCGATGAACGCCACCAGCAGGGTCGAGAGGGCGAGCATGAACGTGCCCGCCCACTCGATGCGGCCGTGATTGGGATCCACCAGGCTCCAGATGACGTACGTCACCGTGACGAGACCGAAGAAACCGGTCAGCACCCAGAGGAGGTTGATATTGGTCTTCATACTTATTTCACCCTGTTTTCTGCGGCGTCGAAGACGGCCGTGTCCGGTGCGTCCTTGCCCGGGCCGATGCCAACGGGAATTCCCACCTCGGGGTGATTCAGGTCGAACGCGGGGCGCTCAGACCGGATTCGCGGGATCGAGGTGAAGTTGTGGCGCGGCGGCGGGCAGGACGTCGCCCACTCCAGCGACGAGCCGTAACCCCAGGGGTCGTTCACGGTCACCTTGGGTGCGCGGCGCGCGGTCAGGTACACGTTGAGGAAGAACGGAATCATCGACACGGCGAGGATCATCGATCCGATCGTCGACAGCTGGTTCATCCAAGCGAAGCCGTCCTCGGGCGAGTACGTCGCGTAACGACGCGGCATTCCCATGACACCGAGCCAGTGCTGCACGAGGAACGTGGTGTGGAAGCCGATGAAGAGCAACCAGAAGTGCCACTTGCCGAGGCTCTCGTTGAGCATCTTGCCGGTCCACTTGGGCCACCAGAAGTAGAAACCACTGAACATGGCGAAGACGACGGTACCGAAGACCACGTAGTGGAAGTGCGCGACCACGAAGTACGTGTCCGACACGTGGAAGTCGAGCGGCGGCGAGGCCAGGATGACGCCGGTCAGTCCACCGAACGTGAAGGTGATCAGGAAGCCGATAGCCCACAGCATGGGGGTCTCGAACGTCAGGGATCCCCGCCACATGGTGCCGATCCAGTTGAAGATCTTCACCCCAGTCGGCACCGCAATCAGCATCGTCATCAGGGAGAAGAACGGCAGCAGGACGGAACCCGTGACGTACATGTGGTGAGCCCAGACCGACACCGACAGGGCGGCGATGGAGATGGTCGCGTAGATGAGTGTCTTGTACCCGAACATCGGCTTGCGGCTGAACACCGGGAAGACCTCAGAGACGATGCCGAAGAACGGCAGGGCGATGATGTAGACCTCGGGGTGGCCGAAGAACCAGAAGAGGTGCTGCCACAGAATGGCTCCACCGTTCTCCGGGTCGTAGATGTGCGAACCGTAGATACGGTCCGATGCGGCGGCCAGCATTGCGGCGGCCAGCACGGGGAAGACCATCAGGCTGAGCAGCGCTGTGATGAGCGTGTTCCAGGTGAAGACCGGCATCCGCCACATCGTCATGCCGGGGGCGCGCATGGTGATGATGGTCGTGATGAAGTTCACGGAACCAAGAATCGTACCGAAGCCTGACAGGCCGAGTCCGACCATCCACAGGTTTCCACCGACACCGGGTGAGAACGTGGTGCTCGCCAACGGTTGGTAGGCGAACCAGCCGAAGGATGCCGCGCCCTGCGGGGTCAGGAACCCGGCGACGGCGATGAGGCTGCCGAAGAAGAAGAACCAGAACGCCAGTGCGTTCAGCCGCGGGAAAGCCACGTCGGGAGCACCGATCTGCAGCGGCACCAGGAAGTTGGCAAAGCCGAAGAACAACGGTGTTGCAAACATGAGCAACATGATCGTGCCGTGCATGGTGAAGAGCTGGTTGTACTGTTCCTTGGTCTGGACGATTTCCAGGCCCGGGGCGAACAACTGCGCACGGATGATGAGGGCCATCACGCCGCCGATGCAGAAGTACGCGAAGGAGGTGATCAGATACATGTACCCGATGACCTTGTGGTCGGTGGACGTGATCCAGCGAACGAGGGTGTTGCCCTTGTCCTCGGCGGATCGCGAAACCGGGGGCGTGGAGCGTGTCTCCACGGCGGCAATGGTCGTGCTCATGGCTTAGTTGTCCTCCTGAGCTGTCGGGGCACCAGTGCCCGGCTGGGTCTGATTGCGGTCGAACTCGTTGTCGAGCTGACCGTCATTGCCTGCGGCGCGCAGGGAGTCGATGTAGGTGTCGTAGTCCTCCTGGGACACGACCTCCACGTTGAAGAGCATGAGCGAGTGGTACTCGCCGCACAGTTCAGCGCACTTGCCGGCGTACGTGCCGATGCGCTCAGGGATGACCGACATGTAGTTGGTCTTGCCCGGTACCAGGTCCTTTTTGTAGAGGAAGTCGATGACCCAGAAAGAGTGGATGACGTCCCGGGCTTCCAGGGCGATCTCGATTTTCTGGTCGACCGGCAGAACGAGCGTGGGGAGCTCCTCTTGGAGGATGGCTCCAGTCTCGCCGTCGGGGTCAGGCTGGGCCTGAACGCCGGCGGAGTAGACATTCTCATCCACATAGTTGAAGTCCCAGGCCCACTGCTTCGCCTGTACCTCGATCTGCACGTCGGGTGCGTCGAAACGCGCCTCGATAGCGGCCTGATCGCGGGCCGTGAAGGCGAAGAAGCCTACGACGAGGATGAGGGGCACGACCGTGTAGAAGATCTCAATCGGCATGTTGTACCGAAGCTGGGGCGGCAGACCGGTCTGGCCCTTACGCCGTCGGTAGACGACGACGGTCCAGATGGTGAGACCCCAAGTGATGATGCCCACGATGAGGAGCACGATCCATGAGGTTGTCCAGAGTCCGGATACTCGTTCGGTCTGGTTGGTGACTGCCTCCTGCCCCTCCTCAAAGCCAGGCAGGTAGCCGTTCAGCTGGGCCGTGGAGCACCCTGCTAGGAAGATTGTTAACGTCGCTGCGATCGGGATTGCAGCCCATCGGAGACGGTGATTCATGCGCACCGGGGACCTTTCGGAAGACTCGAGGGCACTTCACAGGAAGTGCGGTGACCGTTTCTAGCCTACTCCGAGACGCGGTGGCTAATGTGCGCTGTGGCACCTGATCAGCGAAGTTTCCCTGTTCGGGTGCCGAGATTCTCACTTAAATTGCGTTTCGGGGCTGCGGGGGCGCTGAAGACCAACTTTAAACACCTCTGGGAGGCCACCGGATCGGTGGCCTCCCAGAGGACGATGTCTCGCGGGTGCTCAGCTGAAGGAGTCTCCGCACGCGCAGCTGCTGCCGGCGTTCGGGTTGTCGATCGTGAAGCCCTGCTTCTCGATCGTGTCTTCGAAATTGATCGTGGCACCGTCGAGGTACGGCACGCTCATCTTGTCGACGACGACCTCGACACCGTCGAAGTCGACGAGGGCGTCGCCCTCGAGAACGCGCTCATCGAAGTAGAGCTGGTAGATCAGGCCGGAGCAGCCACCGGGCTGCACGGCAACCCGGAGGCGCAGGTCTTCGCGCCCTTCCTGGGTCAGCAGGCTGCGCACCTTGAGTGCGGCGGTCTCGGTGAGGCCGACACCGTGGGCAGCGGGCTCGGCCTCGGTCGCGGTTTCAGTGGCTACTGCGGTGTTGGCAACGGTGCTGTCAGTCAGGGTGTCAGTCATGGGTCTCCTCGGGTTCGCACAGGTCACGATCCCGCTTGCACGAGATCTGAATCGATGGATCCAAATACACGGATCTGTATGGATTCTACCGTCGACAACAAGAAAGTCATCATGGACATTCCCGTTCCGGGCATCCCGGCTGAACTAGGAGCCGGTTCGGTGGTTGAGCCGACCGAGCAGCAAGGCTTCGCTCAACACGGCGCGCGCGAACACGCCGAGGTGAAGTGACTCGTTGGGGCTGTGCGCTCGGGAATCCGGGTCTTCAACCCCGGTCACCAGAATCTGCGCCGCCGGGAATACCCGCACGAGGTCTGCGATGAAGGGGATGGAACCACCGACGCCGATGTCGACGGGCGGGGTGCCCCAGGCATCCGTCATTGCAGCAGCGGCCTCGGTGACCGCCCAGCCGCTGGTGTCCACCAGGAAGGGTTCCCCCACGTCGATGTCGTCGAACTCCAGCACGGCGCCGTAGGGCGCGTGGGCGCGGAGGTGCGCTTCGAGAACGACCGCAGCATCCGTCGCCTTCTGGCCCGGTGCGATCCGCGCGCTGATGCGCACCGTGATCGATGGGGACAGCGTGTTCGAGGCGTTGTCGACCGTCGGCGCGTCGATGCCGGTCACGGTGATCGCCGGCTGGAACCAGACTCGGCTGAGCAGGGAGCCGCGCCCGATCGGCGAGACGCCCTCGAGAAGCCCGGTTTCGGCGCGCAGCTGGGCCTCGTCGTAGTCCGGAGTGGACGCGTCGTGGCTGGTGAGTCCGTCCACGGCGACGGATCCGTCGGCGTCGTGCAACGTGGCGAGTAATTGAATGGTGGCGAGCATGGCGTCGGGAACCACTCCCCCGAACATGCCGGAGTGCGAGGCGTGGGCAAGCGTGCGCACGGTGAGGCGCAGGGTGACGTTGCCGCGGAGGCTGACCGTGATGGCCGGTGTCGTGACGTCCCAGTTATTGGAGTCGGCAACGACGATCACGTCGCCGCGCAGGGCGTTGAGATTGTCTTCGAGGAAGGTCGTGAACGACCGGCTGCCGAACTCCTCCTCACCCTCGATGAAGAGTGTGATGCCCAGGTCGAAGTCCTGTCCCTCGGCGGCCACGAGGGCACGAATGGCTGCGATGTGGGCCATGACGCCGGCTTTGTCGTCGGCCGCGCCGCGCCCGTAAAGCCGGTCACCGCGAACGGTCGGCTCGAACGGGGGCGATTCCCAGTCGGCGTCATTGCCGGGAGGCTGGACATCGTGGTGGGCGTAGAGCACGACCGTCGGGCGGCCGTTGCGGGCGGGGCGAACGGCCAGCACTGCCGGCTGGCCGAGCTCGCCGTCTGCACCCGGGATGAGGGCCTGGCTCACGGTGACCGTGTCGAACACCCCCAGGTCGCGGGCGAGGGTCGCCACGGCGTCAGCGCTGGCCGCGACGGGGTCACGATCAAACGCCGACCACGACACTGACGGGATGCGCACGAGGGCACACAGGTCCGAAATTGTGGTGGGAAGCCCCTGTTCCACGGCTTGGCGCAGTGCCATAGTCGGGATTGTCTCTGGTGTAACCGTCATACGGGTAATCTTAAGGCACCCAATTGCAAGGATTTGATGTGGCTAAAGTAAACCCCGACGGCAAACCGTCGATCGAAACCGTGGAAGAAACGGCGGCCCGACTGGCCGGATCTCCCGCCGGCAAGGGTCAGGCGACCCCGACCCGGAAGCAGCAGGAAGCGGGCAACAAGCGCCCCCTCGTGCCCGATGATCGCAAGCTCGCCGCGAAGCAGGCGCGCGCGAAGTCGATGGCGGCCCGGGATCGTGCCCGCGTGGGCATGGCCGCCGGCGACGACAAGTACCTGCCGCAGCGTGAACGCGGGCCGCAGAAGAAATTCGCCCGCGACTACGTCGACGCGCGATTCAACGTGGGCGAATTCATGATCCCGGTCATGTTCCTCGTGATCCTGCTGACGTTCTTTCCCGACCCCTCGGTGCAGACCTACGGGATCCTCGCCCTGTGGGGCTTCTTCATCGTCGCGATCATCGACTGCATCGTGCTCGGCTTCATCCTCACGAAGAAGATCGAAGCGAAATTTGGAGCGGCGAAGGCGGAGCGCATCCGTTGGTACTCCGCGATGCGCGCGCTTCAGCTGCGTCCGATGCGGCTGCCGAAGCCCCAGGTCAAGCGCGGCCAGTACCCGAGCTGATAGCGCTCGAGTTGGCTCGCTAGCGTTCGAAGGCGCCCGCCCGGATCAGCGGCACGCGAAGTTCCTCATCGGTGAGGGACCCGTGCTGGCCGATCATGGTGCGGGCGCTTTTTTTGGGGTCCCGGGAATCGTAGTAGGCCACGAGTCTCCGCGCGGCGATGATGACATCGCCGATCCGCGGCAGCACCTCGGGTGCGACGCGACCGAAAATCCCGGCCGCCACGGCCTCGTCCCGGGTGAAGATCCAGGCCCGCTCCCCCTCGACCGCGCGCCAGGCCGCAGCGAGCGTCTCGGCCGTCACGGCATCCTGATCGGGGTCCAGGTAGAGCTGGACACATCGCGGGTCGCCGGCGACATGCCGCACCCCGGCGACGAGGTCGGGCACGGTGTCGAAGAGGATGTGCTTGGCTGCGGGCACGTCGAGCACGCCGTGGTCTGCCGTCAACAGGAGCCCTTCGTCGCGGCGGAGGCCCGCGGCGAACGTCGCCATCTCAGCGTCCAGGGTTTCCAGCTGGGCCAGCCACCGGCCCGACTCCCAACCGTGCGCGTGCGCGGCAACGTCGAGTTCAGCCACGTAGAGGTAGATGAGTGCGGTGGGCTGCTCGTTCAAAATCGTGCGGGCAGCGCGGAACCGGTCGGCGATGCTCTCGGCGGGCACATACGTCGCGCCGCGCAGCACCGCCCCGGTGAACCCGGAGTTCGTGAAGCGTTTCGGGCCGATGGCGAAGCTCGGAACGCCCTGCTCGGCCGCGGTGTCAAAGACGGTGCGGGCGCGCTGCCAGGTCTCCGGGACCATGTCGGCATCCCAGCCGGTGAGCTGGTTCACGACACGATCACGCTCGGCGTCGAGAACCTGATACCCGACGAGGCCGTGCTGGCCGGGCTCGACGCCCGTGGTCAGGGTGGCGATGCCGGCGACCGTGGTGGCCGGGAAGACCCCGTCGATGATGCTCGTCTTGTTCAGGCGCGAGGCCAGGAACCGGGCGTGTCCGGCGCGGGCGCGGATCGAGCTGACCCCGAGGCCATCGGCGAGGACCACAACGGCCTTGCTCACGGCCGGGAGCCCCAGCGGGTTTGGCCGGGACAGCACGGCATCAAGGGAACTTGTGAGAACGTCGGCAAGGCGCAGAGTGCTGAATTCGCGGGCCGGTAACATGGAAGACATCGGCCCCAGTCTGACATAGGGCGGGCCGCTCCTTTCGTGTGCATGCCCGTGCATACGCGCCTCCACAGCAGAAGTCACGAATGAGCCGCTCACCCAGCACGCCGCCCGCCGCCGCCACCGAACGCATCGAAGACGTCGACGTCTCGGTGGAGATGCAGGGATCTTTCCTCGAGTATGCCTACTCGGTCATCTATTCGCGGGCACTTCCCGACGCGCGGGACGGCCTCAAGCCCGTTCAGCGCCGCATCCTCTACCAGATGAGCGAAATGGGCCTGCGACCCGACCGTGGACACGTGAAGAGCGCCCGCGTCGTCGGCGAGGTCATGGGCAAGCTGCACCCGCACGGAGACACGGCCATCTACGACGCAATGGTGCGCATGGCACAGGCCTTCTCGCTGCGGGTGCCGCTGATCGACGGGCACGGAAACTTCGGGTCCCTCGACGACGGTCCCGCGGCTCCGCGATACACCGAGGCGCGCCTCGCCGCTCCCGCACTGGCGATGACCGAGAACCTCGACGAGGACGTCGTGGATTTCGTGCCGAACTACGACAACCAGCTGACCCAACCCGACGTGCTGCCGGCCGCCTACCCCAACCTGCTCGTCAACGGGGCGAGCGGAATCGCCGTGGGCATGGCCACCAACATGGCCCCGCACAACCTCATCGAGGTCGTCGGCGCCGCCCGCCACCTGCTCAAGTATCCGGATGCCTCGCTCGAGCACCTGATGGAGTTCATCCCGGGACCCGACCTGCCCACCGGCGGAACCATCGTCGGCCTCGCCGGAATCAAAGACGCGTACCTGACCGGGCGCGGCAGCTTCAAGACCCGAGCCCGGGTATCCGTCGAAGCGATCACTGCCCGTAAGACCGGACTGGTGGTCACCGAACTGCCCTACCTCGTCGGCCCGGAAAAGGTCATCGAGAAGATCAAGGACGGGGTCAACTCCAAAAAGCTCAGCGGTATCTCGGACGTCACCGACCTGACCGACCGCACCAAGGGCCTGCGCCTGGTGATCGGGATCAAGACCGGCTTCAGCCCCGACGCCGTACTCGAGCAGCTCTACCGGTACACTCCGCTCGAAGACTCGTTCAACATCAACGCCGTCGCCCTCGTCGAGGGCGCGCCGCAGACGCTGGGCCTGCGTGAGCTGCTGCAGGTCTACGTCAACCACCGCATCCAGGTTGTCACCCGGCGGTCTGCGTATCGCCTGGCCCGTCGCAAGGAACGCCTGCACCTGGTCGAAGGGCTGCTGGTCGCCATCGTCGACATCGACGAGGTCATCCAGGTCATTCGCGCCAGCGACGACACCGAACAGGCCCGGACCCGCCTGATCGACGTCTTCGACCTGAGCCAGGTGCAGGCCGAATACATCCTGGAGTTGCGCCTGCGCCGCCTGACCCGGTTCTCCCGGATCGAACTCGAAGCCGAGCGCGACCAGCTGCTCGCCGAAATCGCCGCCCTCGAGAAACTCCTCTCGAGCACGGGAGCGATCCGCAACCTGGTCTCTGACGAGCTTGCCGCCGTGGCCGAGAAATTCGGCACACCGCGCCGCACCGTGCTGACCGAGGCCAAGCCGAGCATTGCGGGCGTCTCCGCCGCGGCCGCCAAGCGCAACGCCGCGGTGCTCGAGGTGCAGGACATCCCCACCCGGATCTTCCTGAGCTGCACCGGCCGGATTGCCCGCGTCGACCTGCAGGTCGAAGACGACACCCAGCCCCAGCGAATTGTGCCACCACAACGGCGCAGCAAGCACGACGCGGTCCTCTCCTCCCTCGAGACGACCAGCCGTGCCGAGGTGGGCGCCGTGACCAACCGGGGCCGGCTCATCCGCTTCTCCCCCGTTGACCTGCCGGTGATGCCACCGACGTCCATCCAGCTCGCCGCCGGGGTGCGGGTGGTCGACTACCTGGTGCTGGGCAAGGGCGAACGCGTGCTCGCGCTGGTGTCCCTCGAGAGCGACCAGTCCATCGCCCTCGGTACCCGGCAGGGAATCGTCAAGCGGGTGACCCCCGGGGATTGGGCGAACCGCCCCGACTTCGAGATCATCGCCCTGAAGCCCAAGGACGAAGTGGTGGGTGCGGCCCAGGGCGGTGACGACGACGAGCTCGTCTTCATCGCCTCGGACTCGCAGCTGCTGCACTTCCCCGCTGCCGGGGTGCGCCCGCAGGGCCGCGCCGCGGGGGGAATGGCGGGGATCAAGCTCGCCGCCGGGAGCGCTGCGGTGTTCTTCACGAGCCTGACGGTCGAGGACGCGGCCACCGCTGTGGTCGCCACCGTCGCCGTCGGAGGGGAGATGCTGCTGCTGACGGATTCCGGCAGCGCCAAGGTTTCCGACTTCTCGGAGTACCCCGCGAAGGGGCGCGCCACCGGCGGAGTGCGTTCCCAACGCTTTCTCAAGGGTGAGGACACCCTGTCCGTGGCGTGGGTCGGGCCCGCGCCGGCGCGTGCCGTGGGACCGGATGGCGTGGCGCGGCCGCTGCCGGACTCGGGTTCTCGCCGCGACGCATCCGGAATCATGCTCGACGCGGTCATCGGCGCGATCGGCGCCCAGATCTGACGCGTGCCCAGATCTGACGCGTGCCCAGATCTGACGCGTGCCCAGATCTGACGCTGCGGCCAGATCTGGGCCCGGTGACTAGACGTCGATGCGGTCCCGGCTGAGCTTGTCCGAGCTCTCGATGATGAACTCCTTGCGCGGGGCCACGTCGTTGCCCATCAGCAGTTCGAACACCTTTCCGGCCATCTCGGCGTCGTCGACCCGCACCCGTCGCAGGGTGCGGTGCGCTCGCTCCATGGTCGTGGTCGCCAGCTGGTCGGCATCCATCTCGCCGAGGCCCTTGTACCGCTGGATGGGGTCCTGGTACTTCTTGCCGCGCTTGTCGAGCGCCGCGAGGACGCTGTGCAGCTCGACCTCCGAGTAGGTGTAGATGGTCTCGTTGGGCTTGGAACCCGGGTTCATGACGATGACTCGGTGCAATGGAGGGACTGCTGCGAAGACTCGGCCCTCGGTGATCATCGGTCGCATGTAGCGGAAGAACAGGGTCAGCAAGAGGGTGCGGATGTGTGCTCCGTCAACATCAGCGTCGCTCATGATGATGACCTTGCCGTAGCGGGCGGCCGAAATGTCGAAGCTCCGGCCGGACCCGGCGCCGATCACCTGGATGATCGAGGCGCACTCCGTGTTTGAGAGCATGTCCGAGACGGATGCCTTCTGCACGTTGAGAATCTTGCCGCGAATCGGCAGCAGCGCCTGGTGTTCGCTGTCGCGGGCTAGTTTCGCGGTGCCGAGCGCGGAGTCGCCCTCCACGATGAACAGTTCGCTGGTCTTGACGTCGTTGCTGCGGCAGTCGACGAGCTTGGCCGGTAGGGAAGAACTCTCGAGAGCGTTCTTGCGCCGCTGGGTCTCCTTGTGGGCGCGGGCCGAGATGCGCGATTTCATCTCGGCGACGATCTTGTCGAGCACGACCGCCGACTGCGTCTTGTCATCGCGCTTGGTGGATGCAAAGCGTTCGGTCATCGACTTCGCGACCACGGCCGCGACGATGGCCCGCACGGCGGGCGTTCCGAGCACTTCCTTGGTTTGCCCTTCGAACTGCGGCTCGGGCAGGCGCACGGTGAGCACGGCCGTCAATCCGGCCATGACGTCGTCCTTGTCGAGCTTGTCGGAGCCGACCTTCAGCCGGCGGGCGTTGAGCTCGACCTGGGCGCGCAGGAATTTGAGCAGCCCGGCGTCGAAGCCGGCCTGGTGGGTGCCGCCCTTCGGGGTGGCGATGATGTTCACAAAGCTCTGCACGATGGTGTCGTAGCCCGTTCCCCAGCGCAGGGCGATGTCGACCTGGCATTCCCGTTCGAGTTCGGTCGGGATCATCGCCCCGGAGTCGGTCAGCACGGGGACCGTTTCTCGGAACGACCCGCTGCCGGTGAGGCGCCAGGTGTCGGTGACCGGGGCATCCGTCGCCAGGTGGTCAACGAACTCGGAGATTCCGCCGTCGAACTGGAAGGCGTGCAGCACGGGTTCGTCGGTGCGTCGGTCGTCGACCTGAATGGCGAGGCCCGGCACGAGGAACGCCGTCTGGCGGGCACGGTTCAGCACGTCGTCGGTCTGGAAGCTCGCGCCCTCGGTGAAGATCTGCCGGTCGGCCCAGTAACGAATGCGGGTACCCGTCACTCCGCGGGCGGCCTTGCCGACCACCCGGAGCTCGCTCTGGTTCTCAAACGGGGTGAAGGGAGAGTCCGGGCTTTTGACGCCGCCGTCCGAGAACGGCGCGGCATCGGCGAACATGCCCGGCTCGCCACGGTGGAAGGACATGGCCCAGGTCTTGCCGCCACGGTCGACTTCGACGTCGAGACGTTCGGACAGGGCGTTGACCACGGATGCCCCCACCCCGTGCAGCCCACCCGAGGCGGCATAGGAGCCGCTGCCGAACTTACCGCCGGCATGGAGTTTCGTGAAGACCACTTCAACACCGGTCAAGCCGGTCTTGGGCTCAATGTCCACGGGGATTCCGCGAGCCGTATCGCGAACCTCGACGCTGTCGTCGGCGTGCAGCACGATTTCAATACGATCGCCGTGGCCGCCCAGGGCCTCATCGACCGAGTTGTCGATGATCTCCCACAGGCAGTGCATGAGACCGCGGGAGTCGGTTGATCCGATGTACATGCCGGGACGTTTGCGCACCGCCTCGAGGCCTTCGAGAACTGACAGGTGGCGGGCGGAATAGTCGGAACTCACAACGGTTAAGCCTAGTGACCCTCGTGCAAACCACCCGGATCAACACCCGCACAATATCGCCCGGGACGCAGTGAACTACGCGGTGAGCGAAATGCCGTGTAATTGCTCCCAAACCACAGCCTGCCGTGTTNTTTACATTACGGTTAAGGGTTTTAGAAATTTCGTCTGGAGGAGGAGATTATGTCCCAGATCGCCACTGAGAATGGTGCAGTTGACCAACAGGGCGCCCCCCACCAGCTCACCGCAGCCGACCGCTGCGACGCTTGTGGAGCGCAGGCGTACATACGCGTCGTCGTGAACAACAGTGAGCTGTTGTTCTGCGCGCACCACGGTCGCAAGCACCAGGAGAAGCTGTCGGCCATCGCCGAGAGCTGGCACGACGAGTCGAGCCGACTCCTGGAGGACAAGCGCTCCTAGGCCTCAATCGCAAGTTCGAGCCGCACCGCAATCTGATTGCGTGCGGCTCGAGCTATGTCATCGACCGGTTCGCTTCGGGCTCCGGCCACATAGTCGACGCCGACGCGCTTGAGCATGAGCGTCACAAGATGATCGGCGAGACCCGGATTGCGAGCCAGTACCGGGCCATGGAGGTGAGTTCCGACGAACTCGCCCATAACGACACCCTCCGGGGCCCCTCCGCCGGCGGCCCCGTTGCCGAAGCCGGATTCAACCCGGCCCAGCGGTGAGCCCTCTGCCCCGACGTAGTCGCGGGCGTGGTTTTCAAAACCGATGAGCCGGCCGTACCGGGTGGCCACGACCAGGTCCCCGGTTGCGCGCGCGGCGCGAGGCACCGCCCTGCCGGGTACGATTCCGAGGCCCTCGACGGTGTTGCCGGGCAGCTCGATGCCCCAGCTGAGCAACTCCCAGCCGGTTCCGACCGCGAGGACCGGCACTCCCCCGGTCAGCCACTCACGGATCTGGGTCGCCATGGTCAGCAGGACATCGCGGGCCGCGACCAGGTCTGAGTCCGTCCCGGTGCCGATGACGACCGCGTCGACTCGTTCGGGCAGGTCGGCGACCCCGTTCACGGCGACGACGGATGCGTCAACGCCGCTCCACCGCGCACGTTGCGCGAGCACGCGGGCATTCGCGGCATCGCCGTTGTTACCGAGCAGTTGCGGCAGCAGGGACACGATGGTGACGGAGGTCAAACGGGCTCCTCGGCGTTCGTCGCCAGGCCGAGGTGCGCGCGGGCGCGCCGCATCCCGTCGGCGGAAAAGATGATGGTTTTCAGTCCCTGCGTCGGTCTCGGCAACGCCAGGAAGGCGTCCAGGGCGACCCCGACATCCGGTTCAATCCGGTCTACCACGACGTCGTCGTAGACGAGTTGCAGGGCGATGTCGTGGGCTTTCGACCCGGAGGCGATGAGCACGTGCCGCAGGCTCGACGTGTCGACGGGCCAGAAGTATGACGGGTCGCGCACATCGGAGCCGATCGCGATAAGGATCTGCTCCGTATCCGGCTCGAGGCTGTCGACATTGAGCTGGAAACTCGCCGGATTCTGAACGAGCACGAATTCAAGGTCCTCGCCCTTCACGGTGACGATCTCTCCGCGACCGAACACCGGCGGGATCGATCCGACGGCCGCGATGGCGACCTCGGCATCAAAACGGGAGCCGAGTGCGGCGCGGGCGGTCGCGACGGCGGTGGCGGCATCCACGGCGTAGTGGGTTCCGCGCGCGGGCAGGGTGACCGGGTAGTTCACGCCGCCGAGTTCGAACTGGGCAGAGCGACCGTTCACCGCGGTGACCAGAAGCCCGTCACCGGGCGCGAGCCGTTCGGACCGGGTGTGCGTGTAGCCGAGTCCGCGGGGATTCGCCTCGAAAACGGCGGCGGTGACCCCGTAGCGGTCCACACGGGCACCGGTCGGACCGGCCTCGACGTCGGTGCCGAGGTCGGCGAGGTAGTTGTCGTCGGCGTTGATGACGACAACCCCGGTTGCCCGCAGGGCGATCTTGCGCAGCAGCGCGGCGACCATCTCCGAGTCGTGGAACCGGTCGATCTGGTCGACCATCACGTTGGTGAGGGCGACCACTCGTGGCGTCAGGGTGGGCGCAATGGCCGCGCCGTGCCCCTCATCCATTTCGAGTACCGCGATGTCGCCGGCAACGCGGCCGGTGAGGCTGGCCCGTTCAAGCAGCGCCGATGTCAGGCCCTGCTTGATGTTCGCGGTCGACGAATTGGTGAAGACCGTGAGTCCGTGGGCGCGCAGTGCCGCGACGAGCATCTTCGTGGTGGTGGACTTGCCGCTGGACCCCGAGACAATCACGAGGCCCTGCGGGAAACCGTTGAGGGCACTGGCGAGGAACCCGGGCGCAATTCTGTTGACCACGAGCCCGGGAACGGCTGAACCGCCGCCCGGCTTGCGCAGCCGGGCGAGCACCCGAACGCCCCTGCCGATGAGGATCGCCGGCGTGTATCGCACCCGACTCCTACTCGAGATAGTCGCGCAGCGACTGGGACCGGGACGGGTGACGCAGCTTGGCCATCGTCTTCGACTCGATCTGGCGGATGCGCTCACGCGTCACGCCGAAGGTGTCTCCGATCTGGTCGAGGGTCTTGGGCATGCCGTCGCCGAGCCCGAAGCGCATGCGGATGACGCCGGCCTCACGTTCGGACAGCGAATCCAGCAGGCTCTCGAGCTGCTTCTGCAGCATCGTGAAACCCACGGCGTCGGCGGGAACCACGGCCTCGGTGTCCTCGATGAGGTCACCGAACTCGCTGTCACCGTCTTCACCGAGCGGAGTGTGCAGGGAGATCGGCTCGCGGCCGTACTTCTGAACCTCGACGACCTTTTCGGGGGTCATATCGAGTTCGCGGCTGAGCTCTTCGGGCGTGGGCTCGCGGCCCAGGTCCTGCAACATCTGGCGCTGCACGCGGGCGAGCTTGTTGATGACCTCGACCATGTGCACCGGGATGCGGATGGTGCGGGCCTGATCGGCCATGGCGCGGGTGATGGCCTGGCGGATCCACCAGGTGGCGTAGGTGGAGAACTTGAAGCCCTTGGTGTAGTCGAACTTCTCGACCGCGCGGATGAGGCCCAGGTTTCCCTCCTGAATGAGGTCCAGGAACTGCATGCCACGGCCGGTGTAGCGCTTGGCCAGCGAGACCACGAGGCGCAGGTTGGCACCCAAGAGATGGCTCTTCGCGCGGGCGCCGTCCTTGGCCACCCACTGCAGTTCGCGGCCCAGCGGGGTCTTCTTCTCGGCCTCGGTCATCTCGGAGAGCTTGTCCTCGGCGAACAGTCCGGCTTCGATGCGCATGGCCAGCTCGACCTCTTCGGCCGCGTTGAGCAGGGCGACCTTACCGATCTGCTTCAGGTAGTCCTTGACCGGGTCGGCCGTCGCGCCGGTGATGGCGCTGGAGTAGACCGGAACTTCGTCTTCGTCGTCGACGAGGGACAACACGAGAGCGCCCTTGGGCAGCGGCTCGGTGGACGCGGCACGCTTGCCCTGGTCGTCATCGGCGTCGTCGTCATCGTGCGCACCGGCCGGATCCTCGGCTGAGGTGTCGTCGTCTTTGCTCGCCTTGGCGCGCGTTGACGCAGCACGCTTGCGGGGTGCTGCCTTCTCAGCGGCCGGGGCATCCGCGCCCGCGGCCTTCTTGGCGGCAGCGGCCTTCGCGGCGGCGGTCTTGGCCGCGGCGGTCTTCGTCGCCGGCTTCTTGACTGCCGGGGCCTTGACGACCGGGGCCTGGACGACGGGGGCCTGGACTGCAGGGGCCGTCTCAGGCGCGGCAGCAGCCAGCTCGGTCGCCTCGGATTTTTCGGGGGTTGCCATTCGAATACCTCTCATGCCGCCACCAGACGGCGCTGCTTCGCAGCCACGGCCCACGCAAACCGGGACGGACTGGCTCTGAGCAGGGTGAATTTTGGGCAGTACTTGGACCCATGTCAAGTCCCGGGCAATCAATTTCACGCTGTCGCTGTACCGCGAAGGCGTGAAATTCCCCGGACCTGAACGGGTCCTAGAGATAATTATCGCACGGTTTACAGCGGAGACAAGCCACGGCTAGAATCTTTGCCGTCTTTGTCGGGCCCCGACATCGCCGGCGGTCGTGCCATCACCGCGGTCGTGCCACCACTGCGGTCGTGCCATCACCGCGGTCGTGCCATTATGGGCGGCCGTCCCGGCGACCATCCCGGCGCGAACGCCAGGCTCGAGCCGCGGCGACCCAGAGCGGGGCGACCTCGAGCCCCTCCTCGTGCAGGAGCAGGCGCCGGGTGCTGCGGCGCGCCCGCACCAGAAAAACGACTCCGATGCCCACGACGATGTACTGCACGGCGAATGCGATGCGAAAGGAGTCGAGCGCATACAGGTCGCTGGGCTGTCCCCCAGCCACGCGCCATCCGTTCTGGAGATCAAGGAGCAGCCCGATCAGGTACATCGTGACGAAGCTGGCGAGAAAACCGCCCACGTTGACGACGCCGTTGGCTGATCCCAGGCTGCGTTGCGGATTGAACGTGCGGGCGAAGTCGAAGCCGATCAGCGAGCCTGGCCCGCCGACCCCGACCACCACGAGCAGCAGCACCAGCAGCCAGAGCGGGGGAACGCCCGGCCAGAGGAGGAAGATGGCCCACATGGTGCCCATCGCGGTGACGATGGCGAGAACGATGTTGCTGCGCCGCTGCGGATAGCGGGCGGTCAGCACGCCGAGGACGGGGCCGAAGACGAGTCCCGTGCCCACGAGGATGGTGAGCAGACCCGCGGCGAGCACCGGGTCCAACTCGAGGGCATAGACCATGAAGGGGAACCCCCAAAGCAGGCTGAACACCGTGCCCGAGGACTGGGTGACGTAGTGCGACCAAAAGCCCAGTTGGGTTCCCGGCCGCTTGAAACTGTGCCGCAATTGCACGAGAGCGCTGCTCCAACTCGTCGCTCGGTGCGGGTCCACGACTCCGGCGGGTCGGTCGCGCACGAAGATGACGGCCAGGATCAGGGCCAGCACGGCGACGGATGCCGCGGACAGGAACGCGGGTGTCCAGCCGGCCGCGTGCAGCAGCCAGGCCAGGGGCACCGCGGAGAGCACCTGGCCGAGTTGGCCGATGTTGCCGAGCCATTGGGAGAGCAGGGGAACGATCCGCCCCGAGAACCACGAGCTGATCAGACGGATGATCGAGATGAAGAGCGCCGCGTCGCCCGCACCGACGAGAACGCGCCCGACGACGGCCAGGGCGACCGTGGGGACCAGAGCGAGGGTGACCTGGCCGGCAATCATGAACGTCGTGCCGAAGAGTATGAGGGTGCGCGGTCCAAAGCGATCGATCAAGACCCCGACGGGAATCTGCATGGCGGCGTAGACGATGAGCTGCACCACCGCGAGGCTTGACAGCACGGCAGCCGATCCGCCGAAGCGTTCGGTCGCGGCGACGCCGGCGATGCCGAGCGATGTGCGCTGCAGGACCGCTGAGAGGTACGCGAAGGAGCCGACAGCGAATACCAACCAGGACCAACGGGAGTTCATTACCCCCAAGTTACCCCCAGCGGGGCACCGCCCGGCACCAGGGGCGGAGCGGGTTACGCCGCGGAGCCGTCGTCTTTGCTGCGACGTATCGCGAGGAATTTCTCCAGTTCGGCGGCGATTTCGTCGGCACTCGGCAGCTCGCCGTCTTCGTCGGTCAGGGGCGACCGCAGGGTGCTCCCCTCCATATAGGCGTCATAACGCTGCTCGAGCGTGCCCACGAGCTTGGCCAGTTCCGGGTTGTCGCGCACCTGTTCGTCGATGCGGGCAACGAAGTCCCGATTCTGTTCGCGCAGGCGATCGGTCGGAAAGATCAGTCCGGTCGATGCGCTCGTGCTTTCGAGGGCGGAGAGCGCCGCCGACGGAAATTCGGTATCGCCGAGGTAGTGCGGCACGAGCAGCACAAAGCCCACGGTCGAGGCTCCACGCTCCTGCAGGCGATACTCGACGAGGTGCAGGGCGTTGGCCGCGACCTGGGTGTGCGGTCGCCAGACGGACATGCTCTCGATGAGATCCGAGCGGTTGCCGCTGACCGTCACGCCGATCGGCCGCGTGTGCGGAACCGGCATCGGAATTGCGTGCACCCATGTCGTGGACGCGACCTTGAAGCGAGCCACGAGCTGCAACATCGCCGATGCGAATTGGTCCCAGCGAAAGTCCGGCTCGAACCCCGTCAGAAAGAGGAACTGCTGCCCGATCTCGTCGAGCGCCAGGTACAGCCGCAGCGTCGGCGGCTGGTAGTTCGTGAGGTGGTCCTGGTCGAAGTAGATGATCGGACGACGGGCGCGGTAGTCGAGCAGCGTATCGGCGTCGAAGGTCGCGATGACGGTGTGCTTGAGGGTGCCGAGCAGGTACTCGGAAAACTGCGAGACCGCCCCGCCGGCATCCGCGAAGCCCGTGAGGCCGGCCACCAGGTGCAGGCCCTCGGGCACGCTGTCAGCATCTGCGGTCAGCTCGTATAGTTCACCAGGATCGCGCATGTCCCAACTCTAATCCGAGGCTCGCGCAGGTGAGGGGCAAACCGCGCCTTCCGCATGGTGCCCTCAGCGAACACACCCCCACCGGCGTCGGTGGTTACCATCGACTATGACCATTCCTACCCTGTCACTGTCCAGCCAGCCCGCCATCGACGCCGACGTCGACGTGGTCGTCGTCGCGGCACTTCAGACGGATGCCGGCCCCGCGCTGCACGCCGACGCGAGTTTCGCGGGCCTGGCCGACCAGCTCGCCGCGCTCGGGGTCACCGGCGCCCGCGATGAGGTCGTGAGGCTGGCACCGTCCGCTTCCCTGGCTGCGCGAGCCGTCGCGGTCGTCGGTCTTGGACGTGAGGCGACCGTGCACTCCCTGCGACACGCGGCGGGTTCTGCTGTGCGTCAGCTGACCGGAGTCACCAGCCTCGCGATCGCGATCCCGGTGTCGACGACCGATGAGGCCGAGGCCGTGCTCGAGGGGGCCGCGCTCGGTGGCTACTCCTTCACCTCGTACCGGAACAGTTCCCTCGCCGAAACCAAGCTGCCGGCCTCTCAGATCAGCGTGCACACGGCCCTCGACGAGACACGACTCGTCGACGCGGCGGCGCTGGCGCGCGCGCTGGCCTCCGCCGAAGCCGTCAGCCTCGTGAAGGATCTCGTCAACACCCCTCCGCTCGACCTGTACCCGGCATCTTTCGCCGAGCGCGCCGTCACGGCCGCCGCGGGGCTGCCCGTCGACGTCACCGTGTGGGATGAGGCCGAGCTTGTCGCCGATGGTTTCGGCGGCATCGCGGGTGTCGGCCAGGGGTCCACGCGCCCGCCCCGCCTCGTGAAGCTCAGCTATTCCCCCACGGGGGCGGCCCAGCACCTCGCGCTCGTGGGAAAGGGCATCACCTTTGACACCGGCGGGCTCTCCCTCAAGCCGCCGGCATCCATGGTGGGAATGAAATACGACATGACCGGAGCCGCGACGGTGCTCGCGGTGACTCTCGCCGCCGCCCGGCTGGCCCTGCCTGTGCGCATCACCGCGTGGATGTGCATAGCCGAGAACATGCCGTCGGGTTCGGCCATTCGCCCGAACGACGTGCTGCGGATGCGCGGTGGACGCACCGTCGAGGTGCTCAACACGGATGCCGAGGGTCGCCTCGTTCTCGCCGACGGCCTCGTCGCGGCGAGCGAAGAACAGCCCGATGCGATCATCGACGTCGCCACCCTCACCGGTGCCGCGATCGTCGCCCTCGGCAATCGCTACTTCGGGACCATGGGCGATGATGCGCTCGTGCAGCGGGTGCTCGCCTCCAGCGCGGCCGCCAACGAACAGGTGTGGCCGATGCCGCTCCCCGATGAGCTGCGCGCCCTGCTGAATTCAGACGTAGCGGACATCGCCAACGCGAAGATCGGCACCCCGGCCGGCGGAATGCTGCTCGCGGGCGTCTTCCTACGCGAGTTCGTGGGCAAGAACGAGCACGGCGTGACCATCCCCTGGGCCCACCTGGACATCGCCGGTCCGGCCCAGAACACCGGCAGCGCCTGGGGTTTCACCGGAATCGGACCGACCGGAGTCTCGGTGCGCGCCCTGCTCCGACTGGCCGAGGACTTTTCACGCCCGTAGTACAGTCGAAGGGGCAAGAAAAGCTTGCCACTAATCGTTTGCGCGGCGGCTCGAATCGGAAGCCGTCGTGGCATGGTTTGATGCACGAGGGAGTAACTGAGTGTCGGAGCAGAATTTTGACGTTGTCGTTCTTGGCGGAGGAAGCGGCGGGTACGCAGCGGCGCTGCGCGCTGTTCAGCTCGGCCTCACCGTTGGTCTGATCGAGAAGGGCAAACTCGGCGGCACCTGCCTGCACGTCGGTTGCATTCCCACCAAGGCGCTGCTGCACTCGGCCGAGGTCGCCGACGTCAGCCGCGACGCGGGCAAGTACGGCGTGAAGACCACGTTCGACGGGGTCGACATCGCTGCCGTCACCGCCTTCCGCGAGGGCATCGTGGCCAGCAAGTACAAGGGACTTCAGGGCCTGATCAAGGCCCGGGGCATCACGGTCATCACCGGCGAGGGCCACCTGGTCTCCCCGACGACCGTGCAGGTCGGTGACGACACCATCGTCGGCAAGAACGTGATTCTCGCGACCGGTTCGTACTCACGCTCGCTGCCCGGCCTCGAAATCGGGGGCCGCGTCATCACGAGCGAGCACGCCCTCGAACTCGACTACATCCCCAAAAAGGTCGCCGTGCTCGGCGGCGGCGTCATCGGCGTCGAGTTCGCCAGTGTGTGGAAATCCTTCGGCGCCGACGTCTCGATTGTCGAAGCGCTCCCCCACCTGGTTCCGAACGAAGAAGAGTCCGTCTCCAAGCAGTTCGAGCGTGCGTTCCGCAAGCGCGGTATCGACTTCACCCTCGGAGTTCGTTTTCAGAGCGTCACCCAGAACGACCAGGGCGTCGTCGTGACACTCGAAAATGGCGCCACCATCGAAGCGGACATTCTGCTCGTTGCCGTGGGCCGCGGACCGGTGACAGCCGGACTCGGCTACGACGAGGTCGGCATCACCATGGATCGCGGCTTCGTGCTCACCGATGAACGCCTCGCCACGAACGTGCCCGGCGTCTATGCCGTGGGCGACATCGTTCCCGGCCTGCAGCTGGCCCACCGCGGTTTTCAGCAGGGTATCTTCGTGGCTGAAGAGATCGCCGGACTCAACCCCATCGTGGTCGAGGACATCAATATTCCCAAGGTCACCTACAGCGACCCCGAAGTCGCCTCGGTCGGCTACTCGGAGGCCAAGGCCGCCGAGAAGTTCGGTGCGGACAAGATCGCGACCTACGAGTACAACCTGGGCGGAAACGGCAAGAGTTCCATTCTCGGCACCTCCGGCTCGATCAAGCTCGTGCGCGTCACCGATGGCCCCATCATCGGCGTGCACATGATCGGTGCGCGCGTTGGTGAGCTCATCGGCGAAGGCCAGCTCATCGTGAACTGGGAAGCGTACCCCGAGGACATCACCCCGCTCGTGCACGCACACCCCACTCAGAACGAGGCGCTCGGGGAGGCCTTCATGGCCCTCGCCGGCAAACCGCTCCACGCAATGTAGCGCCACGCGAACTGTACGCGGTTCGCCACCTATTCCTATCCAATTTTTCAGCACACATATGGTTTTGAAGGAGACATGCGCATGAGCGAATCCGTCAGCCTCCCGGCACTCGGAGAGAGTGTCACAGAGGGCACGGTCACCCGCTGGCTCAAGAACGTGGGCGACCGCGTAGAGGTCGACGAGCCTCTGCTCGAGGTGTCGACCGACAAGGTGGACACGGAAATCCCGTCCCCGGTCGCCGGCATCATTGAGGCCATCCTGGTTCAGGAAGACGAGACCGTCGAGGTCGGCACCGCCCTCGTCGTGATCGGCGACGGTTCTGCGCCGGCCGCCGCCCCCGAGGCCCCCGTCGCTGAGGTTCCCTCGACCGAGGCCCCGGCCCCGGCCGAAGAGCCCGTGGCAGCACCGCCGGCAGCGGCACCGGTGGCCGCCCCGGCACCCGCCGCTGCACCCGCACCCGCCGCTGCAC
>NZ_QZVS01000063.1 GCF_003602235.1 Cryobacterium melibiosiphilum | reverse complement strand
GAAAGCCCCGCCGGAATCATCCGGCGGGGCTTTTCCAGACCCGGACATCGTCACCGACGATGACGCCGCCACCGTCAAATAACGCGACGGACAACACCAGGCCGCATACGCTCGCTCCTGACCAACGGATTATGAGTCCGCTGCTTCATCACTCACCGGCCATCTCGAGCAGTCAAGGCGCTATCAAAAACTGCTACAGCGGCGTTTCGGTGGTTTTGGTTTCGGCCACGGGTTTTGACCCCTCCGCCGGCGGACGCCGCACCCCGCTCGCCCGACGTCGCACTCGATCTCAAAGAATGGTTCAGAAACCATCGTTATTGGCCTGCGGTCATAATTCGCGTCGCTCAGCGCCTGGAGCTACAGAACCTTCCGCGCTGCCTCGACTCCTTGCTCGCGGACGGTAATCTGACGATGGTGCACACTGCGCCCACTAGCGCCTCTTAGGGATCACGGAGCACAAGCATGACCCGAATCTTCGACAACATCGAGACGCACATGGGTGCCCATCTCCTCAAGACGTTCGAGACATCGAATCGGATGGATGCAGCTGTCGGATACTTCAACCTTCGAGGCTGGAAACTGTTCGGCGATGTGATCCGCGACCGTCAAGCAATCGGCGAGCCAATAGCTCGCGTGCTCGTTGGCATGACCCATCAGGACACTGAGGACCGGGTCATCGGGCACCTTCAGGAACAACTCCAAGGCATCAAAGATGTAGAGGAGATCGACCGCGAGATTGCCATCACTCGTCGGCAACAAGCCAAGTTGAAGTTTCGGACGCAACTCATGCGTGGCGTACCAAACGAATCTGACCAGGAAGCGTTGCGCGAACTCCGAAGCCAACTCGCGGATGGTCGTGTACACATCCGACTTTTCACTAGGCGACCGCTGCATGGGAAAACGTATCTCTGTCATCGAACGGACATCAATAACCCCATCATCGGGTTCGTAGGTTCTTCAAACCTCACTGTCGCGGGGCTAACGAACAATTATGAGCTGAATGTTGATGTCATGGACTCGGACGGTGCCGAGAAGCTCGATAAATGGTTCATGGCCCGTTGGGAAGACACCTTCACTATCGACATCACTTCAGATCTGATCGAGATTATCGACGAGTCGTGGGCAAGCGAAGACTTGCTCTCCCCTTATGAGGTCTATCTCAAGGTGTGTTGGCATCTCTCTCGTGATGTCCGAGAGGGGCTTATGGAGTACAGCTTGCCCGCCTCAATGCGAAACCAGCTTTTGGAATATCAGGAGAGCGCTGTCAAGACGCTGAGCCGTCGCATCATGACCCGCGGTGGTGCAATGTTGGGTGACGTGGTGGGGCTCGGAAAGACAATCACCGCCGTCGCCACGGCGCTCATGCTCAACGAGGCTGAGGGATACCGCGCGCTCGTGATCTGTCCGAAGAACCTCGTACAAATGTGGGAAGAGTACCTAGATGCTTACGAGATTCCTCACAAGGTCGAGTCGTACTCGATGTCCGCAAAGAACCTTCCCAAGCTCGGTCGCTATCAGTTCGTTATCATCGACGAGTCTCACACCATGCGCAGTGACAAGCGCCAGGACTACCAAGCCATTTACGACTACATCCGGACATTCGACAGCAAAGTATTGCTGCTGACCGCGACGCCCTACAACATCCGCTTCAAGGACGTCGGAAATCAACTCGGTCTATACATCGATCCCGATGACGACATTGGTTTGCAACCGCTCGCAGCCATGGCGAAAGACAGCGGGTTCGTAGAGCGTCTCGACGGGAAGGTGAACACACTCGAGGCTTTCAATAGGAGCGAAGAACCAGACGATTGGAAGCGACTCATGAGCGAACATTTGATCCGTCGTACTCGTTCGTTCGTGAAGAACAATTATGCAAAGAAAGACGAGAACGGAGTCGAGTACCTGGAGTTCTCCAACGGCACTCGATTCACGTTTCCAACACGAATTCCGAAGCCCGTCGAACACTCGTTTGGCGCGAGTGATCCCGCCGCGATCATGGCTTCCGATGGGACTCTTGACACCATTGATGGTCTCCATCTGCCGCGCTATAACCTCGCCGCCTACCTCAAAAAGAACGTGCCACTCAGCGCCCCTGAAAAGGAAATTGTCGAGCGTCTCGAACGCGGCAGCGGTCACCTTCTGGGCTTCGTGCGTAGCGGACTTTACAAACGTCTGTCTAGCTGCGGGTACTCGTTTGAAGTGTCACTAAACCGCCACATCGCTCGAAATGAGCTTTACCTCTATGCCATCGAGCACGAACTCGACCTCCCACTGGGAACCCTTCTCGATCCGATGCTCAGCACCGCCGAGGTCGATATTGACGCGGAGAACGACCTAGATGTGACGCTGGGTGATCAGGTCGCTGCAAGCGACCAGAGCGGCTATGAAGCACTTAAGAAAGCAAAACCGAAGTACGTTCGTTGGGTTCGCACGTCGCTGTTCACGTCGTCGCTCCTTGAGCATATAAAAGCGGACACGAAGGCGCTCCGGGACCTCATGAACACCTTCGGAGATTGGACACAGCAAGTCGATTCAAAGCTCGACGCCCTGGTTAAGCTGACAGCCGAGACCCATCCGACCGACAAGGTTCTTGTGTTCACGGAGTATAAGGACACCGCCGACTATGTTGCTCGGAGCTTGAAGGAACGCGGCGTATCGAATGTTGGCGTTGCCACAGGCGAAACCGACAATCCGACTGACGTTGCTCGCCGTTTTTCACCAGTGTCGAACACCATCCATTCGGCAACTCTTTCGGAATCCGAGTTGGACAAGCTCATTGCTCCTGAGAACGAGATCCGCGTTCTTGTCTCGACTGACGTTCTCTCTGAGGGGCAGAACCTCCAAGACGCGCACATCGTGGTGAACTACGACCTGCCTTGGGCGATCATCCGGCTCATTCAGCGAGCGGGACGAGTGGATCGCGTTGGTCAGAAATCATCCGAGGTGCTGATCTATTCATTTTTCCATGAAAACGTCGAGAATGTACTCAACCTTCGTAGCCGTATCGCGCAGCGCCTCCATACCAACGCTGAGGTGTTTGGCTCCGACGAGCAGTTCTTTGGCAGTGCGGAAGAAACGAAGGTCATCGAGGACCTCTACAAAGGCCACTTGGATGACGCGCAAGTGGACAGTGACGTGGATGCTTCGAGCCTCGCATATGAGGTCTGGAACAATGCCGAGGCGAACTATAAGGCGATTACGGAGAAGGTAGTCAACCTCCCCGACATGGTTTACGCTACGCGCGGGATCTTGACTCCGAAAGACGTCACTGGGGTGCTTTGCTACATCCGCACGGAAACCGGAATGGACAGTTTTGGTTTCGGCAGCACCACAGAGCTCGGCCTCTTGACCGGGCAAGAAGCAGTCGCTCGATTCGCCTGTGAGCCTGACACCGCTCCCTTGCCGGCCCAAGCCAATCACTTCCCCCTTGTGCTGTCTCTCGCACAAGGACCGCTCACGCAGTCCAACACCGTGGAGGGACGACTCAGAGGTGTGCGCAAGCGCATCTGGACGAAACTCAATGGGTCTCTCGTGGCGAGCCAGCTTGAGGTCGCGGAAGCGCTCGAAGCAATCTTCCGAGCATCACTCACAAGAGAAGCCGAACAGCGCTTCGCTTCCGCTTTCCGTCTTAGACCTGACGTTGAAGATCTTGCTGATCTGCTGGTTCTGCTTCACCGCGACAAACGACTCGTGCGAGCGGAAATTGCCGGCGACGACCCGATTCGCGTCGTGTGCTCGATGGGAATTGCGCAGTGACCGACGATAGCTGGATGGACCTGGTCAACGCTGGTGACTTCCGCACGCTCTTTCTAGAAAAGCTGTTCTGGAACCGCCCCGACCTCCGACCGATTTCGGTCGTGGTGGACGATCAAGACTTCACGCTCACCCAAATCGCCAACTACAAGGGTCTGCGCGTCTGGCTCTGCCCGGTCATTCCAGACCGTCGAACGCAGCGTCTCATCGACAGAGAAGTGCGCAAGATCTCCAACGAGCGTCTACTGATCTTCGCTGATGACACCGTGCAAGAGTGGAGGTGGTTGCAGTCGCCTGACCCACAAGGTGTCGGACAGCCTCATCTCGCGCTGCACCGGCATGTCGTAGGGTCGGCCAACCCCGCCCTCAACCAGCGGCTACAGATGATCTCGATCGGTATGGACGAAGAGGTCACCCTCATCGATGTGCTGCGACGGATGCGTTCGGCATTCGATGCCGACCGCATCACAAAGGCGTTCTACGACCAATTCATCGCAAAGCAACGAGACCTCAGCGAGTCCATCCAGGGCATCGACGATGACAGCGATCGCGACTGGTACTCCGCGCTGCTAATGAACCGCCTCATGTTCATCTACTTCATGCAGCGCAAAATGTTCATGGATGAAGATGCGGACTACCTCCGCAACCGCTTGAATCGGCTCCACGCGATGGCCGGAGACGGCAAATTTTTTAAGTTCTATCGTGACTTTCTCATCCCGATGTTCCACACGGGCCTGGGCGACCACGCGCACGATTTTGCCAACGACGAGGTTAAGGCGCTCGTTGGAGATATTCCTTACATAAACGGTGGCATATTTGCGGAGCATGAGCTTGAAAGCGTGAACACCATCGAGGTCCCCGATGACATATTCGTCCGGATCTTTGACTTGTTTGACCGCTATCAATGGCATCTCGATGACAGCGCCACTTCGAATGGCAACGAGATCAACCCGGATGTTCTCGGGTACATCTTCGAGCAATTCATCAACCAAAAGCAGCAGGGCGCCTATTACACGAAGGAGGATGTCACTCACTTTATGACGAGTTCCACCCTCGTGCCGGTCTTCCTTGAGCGGCTAGAAAATCAGACGGGTGTAAACCCCTGGTTGTATCTATCGGACGATCCCGATCGATACATCTGGGAGAGCCTGAAATACGGCGCCGGCATTCCTCTCCCCGTTGAAATCGAAGCGGAGCGACAAGAGCAACTTCGCCCAAGTTGGGGTTCTGCAGCTACCTCTGACGCTGCGTTGCCGGGGGAAACGTGGTGGGAGTTGGAGCAACGCCGAGCGAACTATCGCGCGGTGTTCGACGCTGCGCAGAATCACCAGATTAACTCGGTAGACAAAGCAGTCACCTTCAATCTCGACCTCGAAAACCTCGCTATCGACACTATCGACCGCCTGAACTCCCCCGAACAGGTGATGACCGCGTGGCGCATCCTCCAAGAGATCCGGGTGATCGACCCGACGTGCGGCTCCGGAGCGTTCCTGTTCGCGGCGTTGAAGATCCTCCAGCCGATGTACTCCGCGGTTCTCGATTCGTTGGAACGGCACCTCAAAACGGTAAGCCTGCCTGAGGGTGACGCACTCCTGGCGAGGGTTCACGACCACGCCAACCAGGATTATTTCATTCTCAAGCACGCAACACTTGTTAATTTGTACGGCGTCGACATCATGAAGGAAGCCGTCGAGATCGCTCGGCTGCGTCTGTTCCTCAAGCTGGTCGCAGCCATCGATAACAAGGAGCAGCTTGAGCCGCTGCCTGACCTCGACTTCAACATCAAAGCCGGGAACGCATTAGTTGGAGCGCTCGATGAAGACGACATCGAAATGCACAGTGACGACCTATTCAGCGCAGAGTCATCCGGCCAGGTTCGTCAGTCTGCTGACCGAATTTCGAAGGCCCTCGAACGCTTTCGCGATGCGCAAGAGAATCGGAATACATCCGCTGTCGCAGCGAGTCGTGCCGAACTTCGGTCATTACTCCGCGACGTGCGTGAAGAAGTCAATAAGCAGTACCACTCAGCACAAGGTCTGAACAACAAGCTCGATGAGTGGGTGGAATCGCACGTACCGTTTCACTGGTTCATCGAGTTTCCGGCAGTAATGCGCAACGGTGGCTTCGATGTCGTAGTAGGCAACCCTCCCTACGTGCAGAAGTCCAAGATCACGTCCTACAAGTACAAGGGTTTCGCCACCGATGCACTTCCGGATATCTATGCTCCATGTACCGAGAGAGCGGTGCAGATAACGCGGTCCGACGGCCGGCTCTCTCTAATCCTCCCTGTGTCCAGTCAGTTCAGTAGTGAGTTCAAGCCGCTTCGTGCGGTTTTTGAGAAGCGGTTCAAGAACTTGTGGGTGAGCACCTTCGCTGAACGGCCCTCCCGGCTGTTCTCGGTGAAGGTTCGCAGTGCGATCCTGACCGCCGGTGGTATGGGGAGGATGAACGCCCTCCATACGACTCTGACGCACAGTTGGATCGAGGCGTACCGTCCACACCTCCTTGCAACGCTGACCTACACGAAACGACCTGATTCACTGAGCTCGGAGGGATGGATTCGGCTTCCGAACGCACGCATAGCTGACTTGCTGGGGGTGTTGCGCAAGCGCGGTGTACTCGGGGAGAGCCTAGTGACTCGCAGCATCACGCCAGTTCAGTATAAGAAGACGGCGACCTACTATCTGAGCGCTTATGTCGACTCACCAACGACCTACAGCGTCAAGGAACAATCAGTAGAGCCGACGCTCGAGGGTTCACTGTCGTTTGCGACTGAGAAGGACCAGCTAGCCGCATCTGCGATACTGGTCTCGAAACTGGCTTTCCTCTGGTGGAATTTGACGGGTGACTGTTTCAACGTAACCAAGACAACAATGGTTTCGGTCCCATTCTCATTGCGAGCAACTTCGCCAGAACGTCTGTCAGAGATTGCCGTGCTGGGCGAGCTCATCCGGGAAGCGATGCCCACCGCGCGATCGTGGGATATGAACAGTGGCAAGTATGTCGGTAACTACGCCGTTCCGGAGCTGCGCGAGCTGACAAACGAGGTAGACCTACTTATGCTGGCCGAGGCAGGAATGTCCGACTACTGGCACGACATCGAGTACTCGTACTTTCGGATGTTCAAGCCGACTGGATTGTCCGCAACATCCGTGCGCGAGTTACCGTTTGCACGCTCCTGAGTAATTCAGGTCGCGTGTGGGCAGTTTTCATGGCCAACGGGCATTTCTCGGGACCAGTGGCCAGTTCTTCACGGCCCTTGACAGAGCTGCTCAGTCGGCCGCGAACGGGTCGGGCACGAGCAGCACGAGGCCGCAGGCCGGGCACCGTTGGCAGACCTTGAGACCGTGGGCGGTCTCAATAACGTCGGAGTTCATCTCAAGGCCGCACGCGGGGCATGGAGGGCCGTCCCAAGCGAGGCCGTCATCGTCATCCATGCCTTGAGTGTGCCCCACCGATTGCCACGCCGCTTGAACTATCCACAGGCACACCCTTGCATCCATTCCGACCGAGACGCGGGCGGTCGGAATTTGTCAAGGTATATGAGGACAGCGGGAGGTTGGCAGGCTATTCGATATGGAGGGGATACTGAAGCCATTAATGAAACCACTCTTGGGCTTCACGCTCAGCCCGGACGGGGTTCAAGTCCGTCCTCGGTTGAAGGCCAGGGCGATCGGGCGCTGGCATCAGGCGGGGTCTTTTGCGTTGGACAACTAAACGCTCATTCCCAAGGTCGAGTTACTCCTCCACCCACGGTCTGCGATTCGACGAGCACAGCACGGTCCGTCGATGCGGACACGGAGGGGATCCATCGAAGGGCTAGGACGGCTAGTTGAGGTGCAGCCGAAGGGCTTCAGCGACTAGGGCAGACCGCGACGGTGCGCCGAGAGCTTGAACCTTGGCATCGAGCCACTCACGCTGTTCGCTGCTGAGCCTGAGATTCATCTGAATCCCCGCGGTCCCGCGCCTGCGACGCGCACGGGTCGGCATTGCCTTGCCCTGAACGAGCGGCTCGACAGGAAGGAATTCCGCAGCGAGCTGGGTATCCGTGACGAAGTCGAAGGCCTCCACCAGAAGATCGGTGTACGTGATGCGACGTTCCAGCGAGACTTCCCGAGCCCGATCGAGGGTAAGAGGTGCGAGATACACACCGATGGTGGCGACCCCTCCCCCGCTTGCGCTGGAGGTGACGGGCCGAGTGACGGTCGATGACTGCGGCACAGGCACCATTGTCGGAGAAGGAGCCGCTTCCGGTTCAAGTGCGTCCTTGACTAAAGGCTCTGGCACTGCGGATGCTGGCGGTCGCGGCGGCAGGAGCCCAGCCAGGCCAGCAGCCCGGTCCTTGGGCTCTCCCCCGCTGGTCTTCGGGGTCGTGAAGCTGGTGCCGACGCTGGAGCGTTTGATCATGCCGTTCATGCGGTCACGACCTCGTCCTGGATCTGGCTCAGTGCCGTGAGAATCTCACGGGTCAGGTTCTCGTAGTCCTCCGCCAGACCGCTCGCATCGCGCACGAACAATCCATCGGCCGGCTTCTCCTTGGCTTTGAGCGCGGTAAGCCTGGCCGTGCGGTCATCCCGTGCAGCTTGCTCGAGCTCGTGAATCAACAGCCCCCGGCTGCGCGCGTCGACGGCGGCGCTGTCGAGGTGACGGATGCGAGTCTCGAACACCGGCGCGACCCCGCCGAGCAGATCCGTCAGTGCCGCGCGCACGTCCCGCTCGAGGCGAACGGAACGAGACCCGACCGCGAACAGCACCACACCCGCGAGGCGCAGTTGCGGGTTGCGCGCTGCCACGTTTTGGAACCGTTCCGCGACTCGGGCGACACCGTCGATGCTGGCTTCATCAGACCGCGTCGGAATGACAACGGATGTCGCCACGGCCAGCGCGCCCTCGGCGATCACGCGGTCCCCAGGTGGCGTGTCGAGCAGGATCAGATCGTACTCCCCCGCGATCGCGCCGAGAGTGCGTTCAAGCTGGACCCCGAAGTCGCCGGCGCCTCGTTGCTGCCAGGAAAAGTTCAGGCCGGCGATGTCACCGACCGCTGGGCCTCCGGGCACAACGTCGAGGTTGGGCCGGACGTCTTTGAGTACGGGCAGGCTTCCCCCGGTCGCGAAAGCGTTGAAGAGCTCCTGCCCGTCGGACGGCGCGAAGCCGAGGTCCCGTGCAATGTTGCCCTGGGGGTCGAGGTCCACGATCAGGGTACGCACGCCCGCTGCCGCAGCCAGGCCGCCGACGTTGGCCACGAGGCTGGTCTTTCCGACTCCGCCCTTGCCCTGCTCAACAGCGACAGTTCGTGCAATAGCCATAGTGGACTCCCTTATTGTGCAAACTGCAATAACGATTGCTACCAGCATAGCTCACCAGATAGCCTTACGTATCGCTTTGCATCCAATCTTTAGTGCTGCAATACGTAGTGCTATAACACGTACTATACGTATTGCTATAAAAAGTTTAGTTTCGTTTCGTATTCAGTTACGTTCTGTTGTTTAGTATTTCGTTCTGTTACACTGACGCTATGAGCGACCAGGAGCAGACGCAGACCGAACAGCGCACGTGCCGATTCCCGGGCTGCGACCGCCCAGCGATCGCCGCCGAAGCGGGCACCGGCCGGCCGCCCGAATATTGCGATGACGAGGGACACAATCGGGCCGCGGCATGGCGTGCCCGACGCAAGCTCACCGCCGAGCCCACCCGCAACCTCGACGACGACAAGCGCCCGGTCGACGCTGCGCGCCAACGCGCAAGCGAGATCCGCGGCCAGGTCGCTGGAATGGTCGAGCACCTCGGTGTGCAGCTAAACGCGCTGGTCGAGGAGCTGCGAACCGTGGCCGACCCCGATGCCGCCGAGGCGCAGATCGAGTCCGTCACTGCGGATGCTGCGGAACAGGTGGCGGCCGCATCCGCTCGAGCGAGCCGGGCTGAACAGGCGCAACGCAAGGCAGAATCCGAACGGGTTGAGGCCGACGCTGCTGCCGTGGAGGCTTCAGAGTTTGCCGACCAGCAGAAGGCGAGTCTCGCTGGGGCCATCGAGCAGCTCGAGACTCAGGGGGAGGTCTTGAACCAGGTCGCCGCTGAACTCGCTGACACCCGAACCGCGGGGGAGACCCGCGATCTAAAGGCTCAGGCCGACCTCGCCGAGCTGCGTGAGCAGCTCACATTCAGTCAAACACGACTCGCCGAAACGGAACAGGCCCGCGAGGCCGCAGTGGCACGTGCTGAGGCTGCGGCCACGGCACGAGCGGAAGCCGATGAGCGGGCCCGCGGAGCCGTTGACCGCGCAAATGCGGAAGCCGAGCGCGCACACCGAGCCGAGGCCAACGCGGTCGGTGTTCGGGAGGAGCTCGAGAAAGCTCGTGCACAACGCGACGAACTCAGAGAAGAAACCAGCACCCTCCGCAGCCAGGTCGCCACTGTGACCGTTGAGCGTGACGCGGCCCGGGCCGACGCCGAACGGGAGACGTCGCACGGCGACCAGCGCGTCGCCGATCTGCGCCTGACTCAGGATCAGCAGCTGACCCAGCTGCGTGCCGAGCTGGCGGAAGCAAGACAGGATGCCCGCGAGCAGCACACACGCGCCGACAAGGCCGAGGCTCAGCCCATCGAGCTGGCTGGCACCGCGACGAAATCCCGCAAGTCTGCCGGCCCAAAGACTCCCCAAACCACGCAGGGAGGCACACCAAAATAGTTCTACATCCACATCGGATTCGCACGCTGATGCTCGTCAGATCGATTCCTGCGGCAGTGCCCTCGCCCTGATGCAGGGGTGGCTTGTGAAAAAGTGAAATATCCGACGATAGCGGGGTCAGCTCACGAAACGGAATAAATAACACGCTAAGAGTTTCCGGGTCGGCGCAGTTATTGTTAGCGCACGTTTCCGTTCCATTGCTACTCAGACCCCGAACTGCATCGTTTCACTACACATGAAGCGGCCGGAAATCAGAGACGGTTCAATGTGATTTTCTGCGTTATCGGGTGATCAGCCATCCGTCCAGCAGCTCCCGCGCCTCGTTCGGCGTAAACCGGTGCCCGTCCCTGAGGTTCGCGAAGGGTCGGTCACCCCATCGCTCGATGTATATCGCGAGCAGGGCGTCCTCGACGTCGTGCGCATCGAGATTCCCTGTCGCCCTCCACGCCACGGTGAGCTGCTCGCTTTTTGGCAACTGCCAGACGTAGCGCCCTCCGCGGTGACCCGCCCTGAACCCACGCCCCTGTTGTGAGTAGGCCCATAGCCGGTCATGGAATCCTTGCTCCGAACCCGCCATGCCAATGTAAAGAACTTCAGCGGCGTGCTGCCAATTTGCGGTAACTTTCGCGGGGTCATCGGTGAGCGGTTTGTGCTTGTGAAACCCGCCGACGGATTCACTCAGAACCTCCGGAGCTGCGTTGGTCAGCTCCGTCAATACGACGTACACGCCGCGGGTCTTGGGCAGGTCGTCGCGGGTTAGCTCGCCGAACGTTTTCCAGCCCTCGAACCGCTGACGCTCGAACCATTCGCGTGTCCAGTCCATGGCGCTCAGCGTAGCGGGACGCGTCCCGCTCAAAGGGGAATCAGGGCGCGACTATCCAGCATCGTTCAGGCATGTCGCTGCTGAATGAGGTGGAGGGTAGGCCCGGTTCCCACCCTCCGTTGCCGTTGGCGCGGTCAGCTTTCGTGACTATTCGCGGTCAAGCAGGGGTCAGCTCACGAAACGGAATAAATAACACGCTAAGAGTTTCCGGGTCGGCGCAGGGGGCGGAGCTTTCCTCTGACTACGCCAGGTGGAGCAATTCCCCACCACAGGCTACAAGGGCGTTAACGTGGCTCCTGAGTACCTCCGTGACTTGTGAAGATGTGAGATACCTCCACTAAATCCGGAGGTTCTCTCCCTTGTCACAAGCCGCGAAGTGGCACCAATGTCGTTGGCTGGGTACACCGAGCCCACGATCTCACCGGACGGTTCCAACTACGCGACCTCGCCCAGGTACTGCCACCGGTTCTCCGGGTTCAGCAGCCCGGCCCCCACCAGCTCGAGCGCGGACCGATGATCAGCCAAGTTGGTGCTGGACCGCGGATACCGCGGCCACACCCGCTCACCCGGCCGGCTCGACACGAACAACGGCCGGCTCGACACATGTGGGCGCCGCGGCCGGCTCCTCGGCGCTGACGTCATCGTGGTCAGCTCGGCTTGCCACCACGCCCACACCTCCCGCTCGATCCGATACCGCTCCGCCCGAGTCGCCAGGGTTCCCAGCACGTTGAGCGCCAGCGCCGCCTGGTTCCGCAGATCCTGCTTGGATCTGGCCCACCCGTCACGGTGAACGATCAGGAGCTTATGGCGACGAAGACGACTCAGGATCGTGGCGGTATGCCGGGGCGTGACACCCAACAGACGAGCTGCAAAGTCAACTGTGAGGGACGGGTACTGACGCAGCAGGGCGTAGAGCTTGCCGGCCAGGTGCCCCAAGCCCCGGCGGGTGAACAGATCGTGACGTTGGTCGGTGAGTTGCGCCTCGAGCAGGGCGACCAAGTGGGTGCGGGTGTTGAACAACTCAGCTGTAGAACGAGCCGCCGACAATGGGATTTCGTGCGGGGGGCGGGGGTTATCTAGTGGTTGTGACCGGACTGTACCAGGACCTGTGGAAAACGTGGAGGCTAGGCGCCATTCAGCGGCGTTACCGTCATCGCTGGCACTAACCCGTTCCACGTACCCGGCCTCGGCCAGGGCAATCAGGGCGTCGGCCGCGGTAGTGCGACCCAGTCCTCCCATCGGGCCCAGGTCCCGGATGGCCGCAGCAACCGTGCGTTTGCCGGTCTGCAGGGTCAGGTAGGCCAGGGCACGGAGAATGGTCTGCTGGTTCGAGGACGCCTCGGTGCGGCCCCACCGGCCCGGGCTGACCCGGAACCGGGTGAGGAGGGCATCGACGTCGGACACGATGGCGTCCAGCTCCGAGAGGTCCTGCGGCCCCCGGACCGCCAGCAGCGGGCGCCGGAGCGCGGCGTACTGCTGGGCCTTGTCCCACTGCCGGCTAAGCCGTGCCCGGGCCTCGCCCGGGCTGCGGGGGCGGCGCTCGCCTCGGCCTGTGTTCTTCGTCCGGAAATGCTCCATGCCGGGGGCGGTCTGGATGGCGTGCTCGACGTCGACCAGCTGCCAGCCCGCGTTCGCGGCCGACAGCAGGCACATGAACCCAGTCCAGCTCGGGTTGCTACCGCCGTCGACGGTGGCCATATGCGCGGTGCCGGCCGCGCTGAGTCGCCGGTGCGCCTGGTGCCCCGCGGCGACCGGGCCCGACGGGGCGCTGTCTTCCGCGCGGAGAGACGGCTTCCGCGCCTCGAGCACCGCGGCCAGGGCGGCGAGGTCGGCGATCGTGGTCGACGGGGCGACCAGGGTGTCCAGGCTGCCGCGGAGGACCGTGGAGTGGCTGCCGTCCCGGTGCGGGGACAGCGGAGGCCGGGCGGCACCGGTGACGGCGTTGAGGAGCATGCCGTGGTCCAGCCGGCGGAAATTCGCCCGGGCAGCACTCGCCACCGGGGCGACGGCGAGCTTGGGGGCGCCGCCCTCGAGGGCGAGCCAGATGTGGCGGCCACCGGTCCCGGACGACTGGCAGACGACATGCTCGATCGAGAGGGACTCCAGGGTGCCGGAGAGCACATCACACTCGTCGACGGCTTCCTCCATCAGCTCGGCGTCGACACCGTGCTTATCCTTGCCGTCGAAGTCGAAGCAGAGGACCCGGAATAACCCGGCCTCATCGGCCAGGTTCATCGCCCACGGCGTCGTGGGTTCCGCCGGCCCCACCCGGTGGATCAGGGGGTAACTGTTCTCATCAAGACGCCCATACGCGTCGCGCTTCATCACGCGCACCTGATCACGCGGACTCATCCGGCGCGTCAAAGCCCAAGCTGTCCACGCTTCGGGGGACACGCCAGACACGCCGAACACCAATTCAGGTGCATCGAGCGTCACTTGCGCTATGCTCTGTGGCATAGAGAAACCTCCCGTAAGGGCTGTTGATCTGGATTAGCTCTAACCTCGTTGCCGGGAAGCTGAGAGGGTTTGAGCTACGAAACTTATGAAGCCCGTCGCGAAAGCGACGGGCTCTTTCGTTTAAGCGACCTGGCTGATGGGCAGCTCCTCGTCATGGTGAACGGATGCCTGGGGCATGAGCGCGGACAAGCCGACGTCTCGCGCGAGAACTGAAGCGATGTAATCGCTCAGCGTCATTCCTCGCTCTTCAGCGCAGTCGCGGACTGCGTCCGCGATCGGCGACGGAACACGGGAAAGCAGTGGTTGGCGATCGCCTTTGCTCTTGCGCCCGCCGTAAGTCCGTTGAGGTGGCATGACCCGACCATATCGGCTCCCTGAAACAGAAACTGTGAAGATGGGTCGGCGTGTCGAAATGAAACACCTGATGCCCTGTCTTTCGGCTCGCTCTATCGATGCGGATGCCGACCACCCAGCCGCGGGTGAGGCGTGAATTAAGGCAGAGGCCAGCATCCGTCATCGCCCCAAAACACAATCGACGTGCGCCGTTGCCGCAGCGACCAGCACCGCATCGTTCAGCACGTACGTGGCTTCGGAGGTGCAATCGCTGTGCACCTCGGCAACGAAATCGCCTTGCGTCAATACGGCAAGGTCGCGGAGTACCGCGCTTTCCAATGAGTGTGTCCATGACGTCAGCTCGCCACAGGTCAACGGGCCCTTCAACGCCAAGGATCGAACGATGTTCGCGACCGATCGCCGGGCGATGGGTTCGATCATGCGCTCGTCACTCTTCACTGTCTTCGAGGTGCTGGGCATGCCTAACACTCTAGGCACGTCTAGCTAGGCATGTCCAGCTGGGGTAAAATTGATTGTGCACGTCACGGTGACCCCGTACACGACGGGTCGGTCGTGTAAATTACACCAACGCGCGAGAGGCCAGATTGACTGAACACCGCTCCGACGACCCGGCAATCCCGGACGAGAACGCTCGGCGTGCGCTGGCGAGCAAGCTGAACTTGCTTCTGGATGCCGTCGCTGCTGAACGGGGTCAGCCTCTGACCTACCGGGAGATCGCCGCAGCCCTGGACGACCGCGGGGTGAGCCTGTCCCGTGCCCGGTGGTCGTACATGCTCAGTGGCAGCGGATATCTGGTCACCGACGAAACACTTCTGCGGGGCCTCGCGGGATACTTTGAAGTCGACCCCGACTATCTTCTCGGCGGACCGGATGTTGCCGAGCCCGATCGAATCGCGGCAGTTAACGAACTAATTGCGGCCATGCGTGCGGCCAAGGTGCGCACTTTTGCCGCTCGAACGCTGGGCGAGGTTTCACCACCCACTCTGCGAGCGATAACGGAGATTCTGAACCAGGTAATCGATGGACCGGCCAGTGAAAAAAAGAACTGACGCGTCGGCTCCCGGGGATAGCCGCACCCCTCGAAAACGAGCCACTGCCGCATTCACGGCATTGGCCCTCCCCGATCGGGTGTCGATCCCGAGCATCGTGTCCCTCGTTGAGGAATCGAGAAAGACGCACATCTCGATCACAACCTCGCCGCTGCTCAACGGAACCGAAATCTGCGGGCTCTGGCTGCCCCGCGAAAATGACGATCTGATCTTCCACGCCGAAACGGATTCGGAACATCATCGGCAGCAAATTGTCTGCCATGAGTTGTCCCACATGATCTTGCGCCACGACGAGGTCGCCGGCCCGACGCTGCACGGTGTCTTGCTCGAAGCGAATGGCCCGGTGAGCGCGTTCGGCCGTTCGGATTTTCGTGATGAATTCGAGTTGGCCGCCGAAGCGCTGGCCGATCTCCTGACCAGCGCGATCCGCACCAGCACCAAAGAGCCCGAGGGCTTCGAGGGAGTCTTCGGATAATGCAACTGATCATCGCCCTGGCCCTCTGGGGACTCGTGGGCGCGCTGGCAATAGGCACCCGCCGACGCACTGATCAGAGTATTCTCTATGCCGCCGTCATGATTGCGGTCTCGCTGACTCTGAATATCGATGCTGTGTACTTCGCGACAGACGGGCTCCTCGGGGGACGCAACTACGCGGACTTGCCCGCCAACCTCTTGCTTCTCCTGGGCGTCTATTTCCTCTCCCGGGCCATCCTGCGGGCATCGTCGCCCAAGCGCGCACGCGCGGCGGACAGGCCGTTTCTGATCGGGGCCATTGTCACGGCCAGCCTCATGGTGACGACCTTTGTCTTCATCGACGCACCCACGAGCTCGGGCTCGTTTATGAAGGACTTTGGCCACCAACCCGCAGCGGCCGCCTACTCCGTGATCCAGTTCACCTACCTGGGCATCGTGGTCGCACTGACGGGAACGATCTGCCTGCGCTTTGCAGGGCGGATGAGCACCCCCGCTCGTCGGCTCGGCTTCCGCATCGTGGGTGCCGGCTGCGGCGCGGCCGTCCTCACAGTTCTCAGTGTGGTGGGCATGGACCTCGCGCACGTCTTCGGGGCGATGCCCCTCGTGGCACTGTTCGCGAGTGCCTACAACGTGCTGAACACGGCCGCGATCCTGCTCCTCTGCCTCGGTCTGTCCCTCCCGCCGATTCTGGGGTGGGTCAGCAAGAGGATCGACCGGCGGAATCTGCAGGGCGTTCTTCCCGACCTCACCCGAATCTGGAACGACGTGTCTGCCCAGCACGTCGAGTTGGGTGACGAGACCTACCGACACACCCCAGGCACGGCGTCGCGCGACGTCGACACCGTTGTGCACCGCACGCTGGTCGAAATTCGTGACGCCCTACTGTTCGACCCGAGGGCTCGTGACCGGCTCACGGATGAGGATCTCGCGTTGCTCACGGCGACCGAGACCCACATCGGCGCGCAGAGCGCATCCGCGTGAAATTCGGCTACGTCCTGACCGCGGGCGCTCTCGCCGTCGGGGGCATCGCTGTTGCGAGCCTGGCCGTCGTCAAACAGATCGTAAGAACGGATGCGCCGAGGCGCGAACCGCTCCGCGTGATCGCGGTCGACGACGTCGCTGCACCTCGGGCCGTGACCCTGCCCTCAAACGCGGCGACGCGGGCGCCCGGCCAATACGCCATCTGGTTCGACTCCGGCCGCGGCTATGCGCAGCTCGGGCGGATCATCGCCGTCAATGGAGTCGCCTCCCTCGTCACGCGCGAGGTAACCAGCTCCCGCGGTACTCCGCTTCGAGCAGGCCGATCGGCGCGGTGGAGCGGCGTCGTGCCGTCTCTGGCAACGGATGTCGGCCTGCCGTTCACCGCCGTCACCGTCCCGACCGCGCTCGGTCCCGCGCCGGCTTACCGCTTCGATGCTGCCTCCGACCGGCCGCCGGCCTCGATGTGGGCGATCCACATCCACGGTCAGGGCGCGACCCGGGCCGGCCCGTTGCGCGGCGTTCCGGTCGCCCACCGTGCCGGCCTCTCGTCGCTCGTGGTTTCGTACCGGAACGACCACGAGGCCCCGAGCTCGCGCGATAGAAAGTCGATGCTGGGCCAGACCGAGTGGCGCGATGTGGACGCGGCCCTCAACTACGCCATGGCCCACGGCGCCGAAAACATCATCCTCGTCGGCTGGTCAATGGGCGCGATGATCGCGCTGCAGCTCACCCGGTCCTCCCGGCATCGGGAGCGAATCGCCGGGCTGTGCCTCATCGCCCCGGTCACGGATTGGCGGTCGACGATCCTCGCCGCCGGCCGTCGAGCGCGCGTGCCAGCATTCGTGACGCACTTGGCGATGCGAGTGCTAGGCAGCCCGTTGTCGCGGCGAGCCACCGGCCTGCAGGAGTCGATAGGCCTCTCTAACCTCGATTGGATCACGAACGGCGCCGACCTCCATGTCCCAACGCTGGTGCTACACAGCTCCGGCGACCGATCCGTTCCGATCGCCATGTCAAGGGCGTTCGCGGATGCACACAAAGAGCTGGTCGAGCTCGTCGAGCTACCCGCGGCGCCGCACACCCTCGAATGGAACAGAAGCCCCGAGCGCTGGGAAGCCACTTTCTCCGATTGGCTGCACCGTCTTAAGCCTCTACCGGAGGAAAAGGACGAGCGACGAACTCCCCTTCCTCGCTGATTACGATCCCCTCGTCTTCGACCATCTGCCTAACCTGTCTGAACTGTTGGTTGGCATTCGGCCCATTGAGCAAAGTCGCATCATCGGATACCAGCCTCAATGCGTTAAGTCTGACGATGCTCGAGGAGATCACGCTCAGGAGTTTCGTGTGGAGGACATCGGGGAATCCGCCCCTATCAGGATGCTTGATCGAGTTGTAGTTGTTCGCGATCGCGCGTGCGAGGCCGACCTCCGATTTAGCGATGCCACCCCATGACAAGCCGAGAGGTTTCAACCCTCGATAGATGTCCGTAGCGACGGTCTTGCACGCCTTGCTTGCCGACTCGGAGGTTGCAGGATCCTTCACCTTGTCTACCCATGTCTGACTTCCCTTACCCCGTCGATATGTCTTCTCCTCACCATCGACGTAATCGACTAGCGTCGACCCAAGAGCCTCGAGGCTCATCGCGGAATTGATGGCGATGTTCTCCACGAAACTTTCACGCAGACGGTAGACCCCGATTATTGGAAGAAGAAATCGCTCCCATGAGGCGAATCTGTCCGACCACCTTGTGAGCGCGGACGCATCAATGTTGGGCATGCGAACAATCGGATAATCGAAGGCATGGTTCTTCGGAGCCACAACGCCGAAGTCTCGGATTGTCTGCCGACTAATCAGCTCGACCACGTCATAGCCCTGAACCGTCCCGTCTAACGTCCGCATAGTGAAGCGCTCGTCCCGAAACAGATGCTTACGGAATGCAATCGGCGCGCCAAACATCAATGACATAAAGGCAACGAATTTGCGCTGTTCAGCCAAGTGATCCGCGAACGGACGAGCAACTTCGAAGCTGGATTTGAGGACAGCCCGCTCGTTGAGCATGATCCCCTTACCACCTTCGGAGTGGAACGTCGTGGAGATACTCAGAGTGGCATCGCCCTGCTTCCACGAGAGACCGTCTGCAGTCTTGACCGTGTAATGCAAGGTGTTCACCCTATCCATGCCCTCCCCCTCGGAGGTGTGATCTGACGTGACGCTCCTCAGCCTCGACCACTCATACAGCCCATCGATCTCGGAACTGACCTCAGTCATGGTCAATGGGTCGTTGTGGTCGCCGTCACGCGCACCCAGCACGGCATCCTCTACCCCGATATGTCCTTCAGCCATACCGATTCCTGCGTTGTCATGCACTCCGTTGAAGTGACAACCAAACAACTCGAATCGAACGTTTACCCCTCTCGCCGAGAGATGCGAAGGCGGGGTCTCGCCTGTGATCCAGTCCTGCGTCGTGGTGAACTGTTCCTCGCCCGTGACGTAAGGAACAGAAACCCGCACTCCTCGCTCAGGGTCGAGAACAAGAGTTCCAACGGCATACGGAGTATCAGCCACTCCGTCGATAAAGACAGCGGAGATGACCGCGCCGACCTCGAGATGCTTCAACATCAGAAATGCCGCCTTTCAATATCGGGGCTTCGGAGCGAGCTTGACCCAATCGATTGTCTCGTCTGGACTCGTAAAGCCTGAACTACGAGTCCAGACGAGACACATCGATAGAGGGTCCTACTCGGATCCCCGACCGAAGAGATAGCGCATCCACGCTTGTCCGAGTGATTCCACGCGGGATCTCTGGATCGAGTACCGCACGCCGCGACCCTGGCGTTTCCCGGGCGGGAGATCGGCGATGATGACGCCGTACTCTTCCAGCGCGCGTAGGTGACGGTGAAGGGTGCTGTCGCGAATCCCGACACGGTCGCGGAGATCCCCATATGTCATCTGCTCTTCAGCCGCGAGCACGCGAATGATGTCGTTGCGGGCGCGATTACCGAAAATCTGCTCGATCGCCGTCATGTCATTGCTCCATTCGGGAGTTGACGATTGATTGACGGGATCCACCTGTCCATTGTGGCCCACGGTAACGCAACATCTGTGCGCCAGCCGTGAGGTCATTGACCGCAATCGCTAAGCTCTCATAATATGGCAGTATACTTTCACATACTGAGCGAATAAGGGAGGCGCAGTGAGGTCACACCGTATGGCAACGCATCGAGTGCGCCGGCCACCGACCGCGGGGACCCGCCCCACGGAAGCGACAGTGGCAGCCGATACAGTACCCCTAAACGGGTTAGACAAACCCGCCGACGTAAATAGAAGAGCGGGAGCGACCAGCAATAACGGGGGAGTCTCGGATCGTTGCTCGGCGCTGCCGCCCTCGACCGGGAGGCACTGACATGGCACAACGAGGGCGCGTCCCGCTGACGGACCATCAGCGCAAAGTACGCAAAACGATATGGATCAGCGCGGCGGGGGCCACCGTGCTGGTCAGCGTCGTCGGCCTGGTGGGGGCTCTCCTGTCGCAGCCCGATGAGGCCGACCAGTCACAGTCGGCCCCAGCCGCGACGCCGTCCGCTATTCAGGAACCCGCAGAGCCCGGGTCCGTGGTTGACGCATCCGTTGCCGAATTGGGCTGGTCGCCCGAGCCGATCACCACTGACGCGCGCGACTATGGGGTCGCCGCCGCGATCGCCGGATCGACGTACGACACCACGCTCGCCACCCGCAATCAGTTCCGTGACAACCTCGCGACCTGGCATACCCTCGACCCTCGCTACGACCTGGACGCCGACCAACAGAATGCGCTCGAGGGCAAGCTCGACGAACTCAATCGTCGGGTCGTCGTTCCTGCGTCGACGTGGGATACCCAGGCCGAGAGCAATATCGCCGTAACCGCCGCAGTTGACGGTGATGTCCTGGTCGACTACGACCACCTGAGCCCGCAGCCGGGATCCTTGGACGACCTGATCGCCGATGGCTACCACCTCGTCACCACGGACATTCTCGCGACTTACACGGGCCGCGGCGACGTCAGCTACGAGGAGCGATACACCGTCAGCGTGCAGGTCAACTGCGGAAGCTCGACCCCCGCCGCCAACTCCGGACAGGTCCCGGCCGACTGCAAGCTCATCCGCTTCTTCCCCGAAACGCGAAAGTAGCCATGGCCGCGCCCCTCGCTATCGCAGTCAAAGTGCTGGGGCCGCAGCGAATTCTCAAGGCGGCACTGGTCCTGCTGCTACTCATCAGTGCGCCCCTCGTGGCGACGATTGGGCTGCCCGTCGCGATGGCGGCCACGTTGGGGTCAGCGACGCCCGTCCCACCCGCGGCCGGCGTGCCCCCGCCCGTTGCGAGCGACGGGTGGACGGTACCGGTGGCCGGCTACACGATCACCGACAGTTTCGGGCCCCGCGACGCGCCCTGTGCGTATTGCTCCACCGTGCACTGGGGCATGGATCTGGCAAGCGGATGTGGCGAGCCCATCTTCGCGGCCAGCTCCGGAACCGTCTCAAAAGTCGGCGAGGAGGGCACCTACGGCTTTCGCATCATGATCGACCATCCGGGCGGCTTTCAATCCCTCTACGCGCACCTGACGCGGGGGAGCGCGACGGTTGCGCCCGGCGACCCGGTTGCCGTCGGCGACGTGATCGCGAAGGAAGGCACCACCGGCCAATCGACCGGCTGCCACCTGCACTTTGAAACACGCGTCGACGGGCAACGTATCAATCCCATCCCGTTCTTCCTCGAGCGCGGTCTCACGCTCTGACCCATCGCACCAACCGAAAGGCACACCTTGCACCTGCCCCTCTGGACCGCGTTCAGCGCAACCCCCTCCGCCGTGGATGTCCCCGACATCACCCCGGACTGGAACGCCCCCTTCATCTCCGGCCTGACCAACATCGGCTCTTTCATCCTGGCGGGGGCGCTCATCTTCGTCCTGATTATGCTGATCATCGCCTTCGTCGGGGTGATCTCCAAGGGTGGCGGTTCCGAACGATTCCAGTCCTGGTCCGGCGAATGGATCCTCAAAATCCTCGCCGTCGCGGCCGGCCTCGGCGCGGTCAACGCGATCTTCGCCTTCGCCGTCGGTTTCGACTTCGGTTTCTAACATGCGAGTTTCTCACCGGCGCTGGGTTCTCGGCGTCAGCGCCGCTCTCATCCTCGTCGGAACACTCGGTACCATCGGCGCGGCGCCCGCAAACGCCGCCCCACCTGAGCCCGCGGCGGCCCCCTCGGCCACGGTCGAGGGAAAAACCTGGAGCGGGCCAGCCTTTCCGGTCACGTGCACGGGGAGCACGGCGCGCATCTCCTGCATGCCGGACAACGTCACCGACAGCACCTCCGAGCGCTGCTTTGCCGAGATCCCGCATGGCGGAGCGAGCGTCACCGTCTGCACGCAGACGGAAGACAACGTCGGCGCATTGACGGATGCCGGCGGCACAGAGCTCAAACTCGAGTACGGCTGCGGCCCCGTCGACGCCGTCTGCACCGTGGGCGAGATGATTTCCCGCGGCCTGGCATCCGTCATAACCGGCGGCATCGCGTCGGTGATCGACAACACCTCGTTCAACACCAGCTCCAGCTTGTGGAGCGCCGCGATCAGCGAGTGGGCCTGGTGGAGCTGGGTCGTGCTCCTCGTCATCCTGATCGCCGGCATTGTGGCGATCATCACGGCGCTGTGGTCACGCGACGGCGCCGAACTGACCGCCGCCATCATCCGGTTCCTCCTCGCGGTGCCGCTCTCCGCGGGCTCGCTCTGGCTCGTGGGGAACATCGTCAACGTCGTCGACCAACTCGTTGACCCTTTACTCACGCGCGGTGGCCAGGGCGAGGGTCTCTACCGGACGATCGAGAACATCATTTTCGGCGGCGGTGGCGGCAATATCTTTCTGGCCCAGATCGTGCTGACGTTCCTCACCATCGGCGTGATTGTGCTCGTCTTCGTGTTCAGCTTCCGCAACCTCGCCCTCGCCGCGCTGGTCGCATTGGGACCGGTCGCGTTCATGCTGTTTCCGATGAAGATCGGTGTGCAGTGGGTCGTGCGCTGGTTTTCCGCCGTGATCGCCCTCATCCTGACTACCCCGCTCACACTCGGATTTCTCATGCTCGTTCTCCGCGGTTTCGCCGAGGTCGACAGCATGTGGAGCATCCAAGCCATCCCCTTGGCGCTGGGCATGATCATGATCGCCTTCGCCCCCATCGCCGTGTTCGGCCTGTTTTCATTCGTCGGTGCGGGCGCCACGTCCGCGATCGACAACATCGCCTCGCGCGGTGGGTCCACCGCCAAGCAGAGCGGTGGCCGCGCGGTACGGAGCCTGAGTTCCGCAGTCGCGAGCCGGACCGCGGCAGCACGCCGGCGCACCCCGTCGGCGCCGAGCGGCGGCGGCCCCACCGCGCGCACGACGCCAGGCCACAGCCCGTCCGCCACCAAGCCGACGCCCTCGGCCAGTAAACCCGCCGGACAACCGGCCGCGTCGGCGGCCGGGCCGTCTCCTGCGCCGTCGAAGTCCGCTGCACCGTCTTCCGCCCGATAGGCACGAAAGGATCTCGCATGAGCACCCATTCCACTGACCGCCCCATCCGCTTGGCCCGAAAAAACACTCAGGGCATCATCGCCGGCCTGGACATGTGGAATCTCGTCACCCTCGCGGCGGCGGCGGGAATCGCAATCGTCTCGATCAACCGGTGGGGATTCCCCGCATTCTTCGTCTCGATGCCGATCTGGTTGACGCTGGCCGTCGCCGGTCTGGCCCAGTATCACGGGGTCGCGTTCCCACGCATTGCCGCGCAGTGGGTCTCCCTGCAGGTGCGTCGAGCGCTCGGCGGCACGACAACCAGGTTCCGGCCCGAACGCCCACAGATCGCCGGCACCCTGAACCTGCCCGGCCGGCTCGCGAGCATCCAGGTGTGGGATGCGGACGGGCAGGCCGTCNTCGCGAGCATCCAGGTGTGGGATGCGGACGGGCAGGCCGTCGCGTACAACCCGTTCTCCAAGACGATCTCGATCACCGCGGAGCTTGAGGTGCAGGGGTTCCTGATGCTCGAAATGCCCGAACGCAACGAGCTCGCCCGGAACTGGGGCCAGGTGCTGGCCGGGTTCACCCAGCGCGACGGCATCACCCGCGTCTCGCTCCAGGAGCGCACGGTGCCCACCACGATCCTGCCGGCCCGCCAGTTCTACGCCGAGACCGTCACCCGTCGCGGTCTCGACCCCGAGTCGGCGGTCGCCCGTAACTACGGAGACGTCCTCGACCAGTCCGAATCCTTCGCGGTATCGCACAAGAACTACGTCACGCTGACCTTCGATCTGGTCAAGCTGCAAGGCCAGATCAAGAACCTCGGCGGCGGCAAGTCGGGCATTCTCGCGCTGGCCCGCATCGAGACCGCCAACGTGACGGACGCCCTCCGCTCGGCCCGGTTCGACGTGCGCAAGTGGCTCAGCGTGCGCGAATGGGCGGCGCTGGGACGCACCGCGTTCGACCCGGAATACCTCTCCGCGACGCAGAGTCGCCTGCAGGACGATGCCGGCGTCGACCTGGCTGCAATCGGACCGATGGCCCTCGATGAACCGGCTGGGAAGAACGGCATCGTCCGCTCGGATTCGGGCTGGCACTCCACCATGTGGATCCACGAATGGCCGCGCACCGAAACTCACGTCGGTTTCATCGAACCGCTGGTCTTCGCCCGGCACCCGAACTCCGGCGAGGCCGTCACCCACATCTTCTCCTTGGTCCTCACCCCGGTGAAGACCCGCTCCGCGCTCAAGCGCATCGACGACGAAAAGCGCACCTGGCGCACCAACCAACGAGTCAAGGCCAAACGCAACCAGCAAGACAGCGCGGCCGACAACGCCGACTGGGACGCCTTGATCGATCAGGAGCAGAGCATCGTCGCGGGTGAGGGCGAGTATCGGTACGGCGCCTACCTGACCGTGTCGGCAACCAGCGAGGAGAAGTTGAACTCATCGCTCGCCGGGATGCGCAACGCGCTCACCCGCGCCGGGATGGAACCGCAGATTCTGTACTGCCAGCAGGCCGAAGCGCTCATGGTCAGTGCTCTCCCGCTCGGACAGGGGATGAAGTAATGGCTCAGGAAGTCTTCAACGTCACCCCGCCCGGGAAGCGCACGCGCCGCCAGCGTAAGGAGCTGCGCCAGCAGGTCAGCCAGCTCCGACAGCCCCGTGACGGACAGAACACCGCAGACTGCGACACTCGATTCCCCGCCGCCGCGGCCGGCCCGCTCGGCCCGGGTGTCTCAACGGGGGAGTACTGGAACTGGATGCAGCTGGCCCAGCCGCCGCACCAGGCCACGAGCCACAACCTCGCCGGCATCTATCCGTTCGTCGCCGATGATGGCCTCGGTCATGAGGGGCCCTTGCTCGGCGTTGATCTGAACGCCGACGTGCTGTGGCATTTCTCGCCCTGGGATCTGTACATGAACACGACCGCGAAGGCGGCCCTGTCGACGAATATCCTCGTCATCGGCGCGTACCGTTCCGGCAAGTCAGGCACGATCAAACAGCTGTGCACCCGGTCGCTCGCGTTCGGCCACCAGGTTGTGGTCCCCTCGGATTCCAAGGGGGAGTGGGTGATCGTGGCCGAAGCCGTCGGCGGCCAGGTCATCGCGATCGGCGGCGAGAACACCACCGCACGGCTGAACCCGCTCGACCGGGGACCACGGCAGACGGGGGTGTCCGACGACGTCGACGAGATCATGGTTCGTGACCGCCGCCGGGCGACCCTCACGAGCGTCATCGAAGCCACCATTCAGGGGCAGGCGAAACTGTCCCCGATGGAACACACCGCCATCAACTGGGCTCTCGAGCACGCGATCATGGTCACCCAAGACCGGCCTACCATTACCCATGTCTGGCAGGCGCTCGTGTCCCCGGACCAGAGCGCCCAGGGCTACCGGCCGGAGATGGCCAGCAACGGCGAACGAGCCCGGCACGTTCTGGAACGGTTCGTCGCCGGAGACCTGCAGGGCCTGTTCGAAGGGGAGAGCACGGTCGCGTTCGACCCGGATGCCCCCATGGTTGTCGTGGACACATCCGCTCTCTTTGACCGCAGCGAACTCGCGGCGCAGCTCACGCAGATCTGCACCTCCAGCTGGATCCAGGCCGTCATCTCGGACCGCTCCGCTAAACGCACCCGCTACCTCGTGCGCGAGGAAGGGTGGCGCGACATGGCCACCGAACAGGCCCTCCGCACCTACCAGCAGTGGTTGAAGCTGTCCCGCCACTACGGGGTGTCCAACATCGTCATCCTGCACAAGATGAGCGACTTCGACGCCGTCGGCGACGAGGGCTCCAAGGAACGCACCCTCGCATATTCGATCGCCGGGGACATGGAAAACAAGTTCATCTTCCGCCAGAACACCCAGGAAGAGCACAATCTGACCGCCCGGCTCAAGCTCTCGCCCGCGCACGCCCGCCTGTCGCTCACGCTGCAGTCGGGGGTGTTCCTCGCCTACGTCGGCCGGTTCTCCTACATCGTCGACGCGTTCGCCACCTCAACCCAATGGGAACGCGACCTCTTCGAAACCGACGAGGCCGTGGAAGCCGGTTCCGCGAGCGACCAACGCTTCCCCCAGTTCATGCCGAACCAGGACGAACCCGTTTTCGATGAATCGATGCTGGATCGGCTCTGGCCCACCGGCGACCCCCAGTTGGTACAACAGATAGGACACCGCGAATGAGCATTACCACCACCGTCCCTCTTCCCGACGTGCGCGCCGTCGTCACCGACACGACCGTGGAGCTCAGCGTCCTCGGCAACCCCGAGACCATCACCGCCTCGACCTCCGCCGAGCTACGCACCAAAATCATGAGCCGAGTCGTGAAGCTCGCCAGCGGGCTCGGCACCGACGTGCGCCTCGAGGTGCACGACCACGCCGGTCAGTGGCACCTCGTGGCCAGTCCAGACGGGCACCTTCGCGAAGACGAACCACTCCCGCTGACGGAGGAGGAACCTGCACCGGTCGCCCAAAAGATCGAGTCGCCCTCCCTCCCGGCGGAGCAGCTGTCCCCCCACCTCTCCGAGCCGACAGCGGCTGCGGCTGCGACTGCGGCCGTTTCGCCACTCCATGACGCTTCTACCGCGGAGGCAAGTGAGACTGCGGAAGTCTCGGGAGAGGAGCTACCCACCCGCAAGGCAGCACGCGCATCCTTCATCATCGATGAGCGCCGCGAGCCGGCGGCGACCAACGGATGGCGGGGGCTGCTCGCCCGCACGACCGGCCTGCAGGTCCCGGCATCCGTTCTGGAACGCGAGCGCCGCCGACACGTGCAGACAGTCAGCCAGCATTGGCCCGGGCCCCGCAAGATTTCTGTAGTCAACGGCAAGGGCGGCGTCGGCAAGACGCTCACGACAGCCATGCTCACGGCGGTCTTCGCCCGGCACGGTGGTGCCGGTGTACTGGCGTGGGACAACAACGACACCCGCGGAACCCTCGGTTGGCGCACCGAGAAGGGCCCGCACGACGCCACCGTGCAGGATCTCCTCCCGGACACCGTGAAGCTGCTGTCGCCCTCAGCACAGATCTCCGATCTGGCCCGATTCGTGCACCACCAGACCAGCGACAAATACGACGTGCTGCGCTCGAACCCGGAGCTGCTAGCGACCAAACAGCGCATCACCCAGGACGACTTCGACGCTCTGCACGAGGTGGCCGCGAAGTATTTTCGTCTGGTGTTCTTCGACTCCGGCAACGACGAGTCCGCGCCCCGGTGGCTACGGATGATCGACCACACCGACCAGCTCGTCGTGGCTACCACCGCCCTGGGGGAGTCCGCCGAGTCCGGTGCGCTCCTGCTGGAGGCGCTGTCGGAGCGCGATGAACATTCGGCCGCCCTGGCCCGCAATGCCGTCGTCGTCGTGCTGCAATCGGAACGCAACAGCACCCTGTCCGACGCGAAACGGGTCGCCGGCGGCTTCACCGGGCTGGCCCGAATCGCGGTGACGATCCCGTTCGACCGAGCGCTGCACGGGGGAGCGCTGCGCTATGACGCGGTGCGACCGGCGACGCGCGCCGCGTGGCTGAGCGCTGGCGCGGCCGTCGCCGACGGGCTCTAAAGATGGCGCGCACCGCTCAGCAGAACCAGCCGCCGTGGCCCTTGCTCGGCATCATCCTGGCGATGATCCTCATCGTGCACCTCGCTTTTCTCTGCGCGGGCACCGGGATCGGGGCGCTGCGCCTGGACCAGACCCTGCAGGCCCTGGTCATAACGACGACGGGAAACGACGATGGCTTCCAACAGCGCGGGCTGACGGCGCCCGACCTGAAGCTGCTCGGTATCTGGGTGGGTGCCTGGACGGTCATCATCGGCGTGGTACTCGGTGGTTCCTTCATCCTGTGGGACCGCCGGAAGACCGTTCAGAAGGCCGAGCTCTCGACCGGCGCTGAGCTGCGGAAGCGCGTCACCGGTCACGGAGTTCCCGCGGTCGCCCCGTTCGCCCACCTCGACGGGAAGCCCGTCACCATCCGCGAAGAAGACACCTCCTGCACTATCGCCCCACCCCGCGCCGGCAAGAGCGCGTACCTCGCGATCGGGCGCATCGTCGACGCCGCCGGCGCCGTCGTGGCCACCTCGACCAAAGCGGATGTCTTCCGGGTCACCGTGAAGAAGCGCAGCGAGCTTGGGCGTGTGTTCGTGTTTGACTTCGACGGAATCACCCGCTGGCCCGACCAGGCTCGCTGGGACATGGTCGCTGGCTGCGACCGGCCCGACGCCGCCCAGTCCCGGGCCGCCGCGATCGTCAACGCCCGGCCGGCCGGATCCGCCGGGATGAAGGATTCCGCGCACTTCGTCGAAGGGGTGAAGATCATCCTCCGGTCGCTCCTGCATGCCGCCGCGCTCATCCCTGGCGGAGACATGCGCGACGTCGTGCGCTGGGCGCAGGATTTCAACGATCACGAACCCTCCGCGATTCTCCGCGACCTCTCACCCAACGGGGCAATCTGGGCCCGCGAACTCGACCAGTGGTGCCGAGAAGACGCCCCCGAAACCATCGGCAACACCAAAACCACCCTCTCGCGCATCACCGCATCCCTGACGGATGCGCGCGTGCTCGACCTGCTCTGCCCGGCTCGGTCCACGGATGACGGCGACGACACGAAACCCGTGGCCCCGTTCCGGGCGCAGGACTTCGTGCTCTCCACCGACACCGTCTACTGCCTGATCGATGATTCCCGCGAATCCTCGACCGCGCCGATCATCACCGCGCTGGTCTCCGCGATCATCGAGGAGGCCAAGACTGTGTCCCAGCACACAACAAGCGGCCGTCTGCCCACGGCGATGACGCTCGTGCTCGATGAGGTCGCTAACGTGTCGCCGTTGCCGCAGCTACCAAACCTGATGAGCGACGGTGGCGGCCGCGGCCTGCACACCTGGATCTTCGCCCAGTCGATGTCCCAGCTCGTCGGCAAGTGGGGCCCCGAAGCGGCCACCACGATCTTCGAATCGTCGGCCGCGAAAATCATCTTCGGTGGCCTCGCCGACGAGTCATTCCTGGAGAAAATCTCCCGGCTGATCGGCACCCACCACACCACGCAAACCAGCACGTCCGTGCAGCGCGGCACCGGTCGGGACACGTCTTCCACCTCCACCAGCGAACGTGAGGAACGACGGATGAAGGTGGAAGACATCCGCAAAATACCCGAGGGAAAAGCACTCCTTCTATATAGGGAGAAGGAAGCCGTCGTGCAGCTCACCCCCTGGTGGACCCGCCCAGATGCCGACGAGCTGCGCGAGTCGCAGAGCTGGTCGCTGCGCCTCGAGGGGATCACGGCATGAGCGAGGATGAGCTCGACCCGATGAGCATCGAGGGTCTCGACGCCCGGCTGGTGAACGTCGAGACGATCCTGCCCGATCTGTTCGACATGTACGAGCTCCGCGCCGCCGGTGGTCCCTACTATTGGGCGACGCTGCCTCACGACCAGGCCGTGAAGCTCTGGGAGGAGCTCGGGAAGTTTGTGACCTGGCTCGACGGTCGGTATCTCACCAATCTCTCCGATCCCAGCTACAGGCTGCCCGCCTGTTGGTACCGGCATCCGATCGCCATCGAAGAGCTCACCGCCCTTATGGTCGCGCACCGCGCGGCCTACGACACCCGATCGGCCAAGGCGTCCTCTGCCCTTGTCGACTGGCATCAGCGAGCCCTCTGGCCCACCCTCGATTCTCTGAAGCTCCACGCCGGCCTGGCCGGCTGCCGAGACCGCGACGACCACCGCGAGCCCCACGCCGGCCCGGCCGCGTTCAAGGTAACCGAGGACTACCTGCGGTACGTCACCTGATCACTCCCACGCTCTGGCTGTCGAAGCTGACACCCGCAGACGAAACGTCGATTTTGCTGTCGAAAGCGAATTCGACGGGTTCGGTTGACCCCGAACGGCTGGAGCTTCTTAACAATCCGCGCGTCGGAACGATCTAGGCGAGATTTCTCACGGCGCTCAGGTGAACGATACCTGGGGCTTGTTCCGGTCGCCCAGTGCTGGGCGGCACTAATCCGAGCGTGAGATCCCGGATATCTTGGCTTCGCACGTTGACTGCTTGTGCGATCTCGAGAAACCCGCTTCCGCGACCTCGGAGATCGTCGAGGAGCTGAGTCAAGAGGCTCGACTGCTCGGGGCGCAGGATGGACGTCGGCTCACCGCTGCGGAAGCCGCGGGACGCAAGTTGCTGGCACTGCATGCGGTAAACCCACTCGGACAGAACGCCAAGCTTGTGAAGGCGAAAGGTAAGTGCCATCGCGCTGACCCCCCACCGCGATTTCAGGTCAAGCACCCGCTCGGTTGAGATATTCCCGCGTACGGAACCTAAAACGTCGCTTCGCGGCATAAGGAATGCAGCCGCGAAATCGTTCGCTTCCTGTTCCTTCTGGCGCCCCGCGTCCACATTGAACGACCCACTGTGCAAAACCAGGTGCCCCAGTTCGTGAGCGAGGTCGAAACGAATGCGCTCCAGGCTCTTGTGCACGTTCAGGAAAACGACTGGTGTCGCCCCGTTGCGGAAGGAGAACGCATCGATCGCCTTGATCGGGCCGCCCGCAGAGAAGACGCGTATTCCCTTAGCTTCCATGAGCTGGAGGAGATTCTTGATGGGGCGGTAGCCGAGGCCCCATTCAAGGCGAAGGCTTTCTGCAGCCTGCTCGGGCTCAAGAGGTACGTCGCCGCCTACAAGATCCTGAAGCTCCGGAACGGCCGCTGTGGGCAGGTTGTAGGTCTCATCCATCCACTCGCACAGTTCCATAGCTATGACCGAGAGGCCCCGCGCTGCGCCTTCGTCCTTCTTGGCAAGACGCGAAGAGGCACGAAAATGGAAGGCATCCGCTGGCGGTTCGAGTTCGATCGGGCGGAAGAAGAAGTCTTCGGGGAAGTCCAACGTTTTGGCGAACGCGGCGACCGTTTCTGGCTGAGGGGTTTTACGACCTCGAAGGATCGCCGAGAACCACTCGTCGGAGATCTGGGCGGCTTCGGCAATGCTCTTGCCTGTTCGCCCTCGGATGTCACGAGCTGCCGCGAGGCGCTCGTGTTGAAAATTGCGTGACACGATAAAAGTCCGTAAGGGGAGAGGTCGGGGGAGGGGGATGCGTGACTAAGCGCGGCGCGTGACGATGAAGCCGAGGTCTTGCTCGTCTCGACCATCCTCGAATGAGAATGCGTTCGTGGCGAGGTCGTAGGGTGGCATCAGGATTCGGGTCGTCCAGCTGACGATGCGCTCACCCTCAACGCCCATTGGAGACGAGAGCTCGGCGTTCACCCGTCCGCCAGCCTCGTGATAGAGCAAAACCCACATGTCGTCTAGGTCCACGGTGTCGCCGCTTTCTGCGACCACACTGAAGAAAGATGCCTGCCCAGACGGGCTGACAGACTGCAGGAACCGCGCCCCCTTTGGATTACGTGTCTTCGGCGACTTGCCTTCGGACAGCCCCGTGTAGGGGTCCCCACTGCTGACAACAAGCCCGTGACCGCTGTCAACATGGATCCACACCGGAAGGTTCTGAGGGTTGCGGCGCTGGACTTTCATTCCGGCTGCCATGAGCTCGTTATGCAGGTGCTCGACGGTGCGTGCCCAACGGGCATACTCGGGAGCGGATGCTGGAGCGCCAGCGCCCCACGTACTAGCTTCCGCGGCGCCCTGTCCGAGCGCAACCTCGACGCAGTGGCTGTTTAGATGTCGCGGAAGGAGGAGAGCATCGAGTTCCTCGCGCGAACGCGGTTCGTGGATAACGGTCATGGGAAAACTCCTCGCCTGGGTTCAATAAAGTCTACCTCGATTGAGGATGGGATTCTTGAACAAGGTTGGTGTGTCGCAGCTCGTTAGCTAGCGCCGTCTACTGCGCGCGCCAGAGCTCGAGGTCCGACCAGCCCTCAGGCGCCCCCATCGACTCGGTAGTTAGATAGGCGGAACTGGGAAATGAACCCATGAGGTCGACCACGCGGGCCGACCACCCGCTATTCGCGTCGATCGACCGGAGCAGATACGACATCACCGCCAGAGCGTTGTACAGGCCAAACACCTGTTTCGCGGACGCCGCATCCTTGAGATGGCCGAGAAGAGGAACCTGTCCATGACTGGGGCGGGCCGGCGCGCTGACTAACTTGCGATTGAAGAGCCGGGCGTGATGTGCAGAGACGTTCCGGACATAGTTCAGGCTGGAGATCCAGCTGCCCATCACTTTCTTCGAAGGCGCCCCGTAAGCTGCCGCGATCTCCGTCGCGAACGAGTTGTTCAACCCTGAGTAGAGCCGGCCCAGATGCCCGAGCTCCAAGATTTCCGTCAAGGCCCAGATCGGCATCTCGTCGTTGTATTTCTGGCGAAAGTGGGCGACGAACGCTTCGTCAGACTCTGCCTGGCGCGCTTTTACGCGCTCGAGCCATTGCTCATGCTTACTCGGCAAAGTTTCGCCCGTCACACTGTCGATCGGCGCCTCCGTAAACGAATCGACGAAGTTAGCGGGGTCAGCGTGCGCGAACGCCGATTGCCTGCCCAGCACGTACCCGACCTGCATGCGAAAAGAGATCTCAATCCTCTCGATACCCTCGAGGACGAGCATCCGCAGACGACGATCAAAATCGATGAGAGCAGCTGCATCGTCGACCGACGTGCCCGCGCGATAGCGGTTGAGGATATGGAAACGGCTCCGACCTGCGTCATCCACGTATGGTTCCGATTCGCGGAACGGGTAGAGATAGCCAGTGAGGCGGTAGTACCCCACGGCCTGAAGTAGCCCGCGGCAGCTCTCCAGGTCTCGCACCTCAACGCCGCGTGACTTGAGTTTGTCCACCTGTTCGTCGACCGACAACCATTTCTTTGTGTACTCAGCCACGAGTCCCCCAGTTAAAGAAAATCAGCCCGAGCCGTGAGGCGAGCGGGCTGATCGTGATATTGAAAGCGTACCACGGCCGCTTCCGGCACTCCGAGTTGCTGCGGGATGGCTTACTTCTTATTCTTCGATGCGGCAAGCTTCTCGATGTACTTGGCCTTCTCGGTGAGACGCTTCGCCTCTGCCCTGAGTTCTCTCGGGGTCTTGTTCGTCGCGCCGGGAGTTCGTGGCATCGCTGTCTCCATTCTGAGTCGATAAATGATATTTATATCATATCTTTCATGACACGTATCGAGTCAAGAGGGGCTGGATGCGGACTCCGGCAATGCGCTTTCCCCAAGGAGTAAGAGCGGAGGCGGATTCGTCCTCCGGGCCATTACTCCGGCTAAACACATTAGGAGACACGCCCTAACAGGGAAGACGCCTAAGTCGTCACCCCGGGACACGTACAACACCCAACGACGCTCGTCGAGGTCAGAGCACTGTCGGACCCGGATGCCATCATGGAATCGGCAAACTTTTACCGTCCGGGATTCGAACAGATTGGTTCTGAAAATGGCAAAAGGCGACATTCGCACTTACAACGAGGACGGCGTGTGGAAGAGCAAGGTCGAGGGCAGTTCGCGCGCCGCTCACTCTGGGGGTACAAAAGCGGAGCAACAATCTGTGGGCCGTGACATGGCCATAGACCGAGGGGTCGAACACGTGATCACGAAACTCGACGGCACGATCGGGGCGAAAAACACGTATGGCGATGACAGTTTCCCCCCGAAGGGGTAACTTTCTTACAAATCTGAGGAGCCGCAGGACTCGGACTAAATCTTGGGTCCGTGCCGTAACCGGGCAGCGTGCACGTCATGTTGCTCGTCGGGGTCAATTTCGCGCTGGCGAATCCGCCGGACGCGTTCGGCGGCATCAACGTTGCCCTCTGTAGTGCTGGATCCGGACAGGCGCTGCCGTAGTTCGGCGGTTCGATGCCTTGCTTCGGTTGCCGCATGGTCATCAATCACGCGAAGGCGCTCGAGGGATACGGCCGCGACCGCATATGCATCGTCGTCGGGGCGGACCGCACCGAGCGGTGACTCGGCATCCGCGACCTGGTTCAGGTCGCGAAAGGCGAGCACGTTACCGAGGTCACGCCGCCACGCTCTCAGCAGAGAAGCATCATCTGGCTGGGGTCGAAGGGTCGCACTCCACGGTTCCGGCGCCGCGACCGCAGCATCGACGAGCGCCGCCGTTCGATCCTGGATGAGGCCGGCCTGGGCGTGCAGCCAGTCGCGGACCTCGCGGTTGTCCCCGGCGACCCCGGCAGGCGGCGGGGCCACCCATGCTGGCAGCGCACCATCGCCCTTCGTAGCCACGGGCACTCCGACGCGGTGATGATAAATCTTCGCAAACGATTCAACGGTCGAGTCGAGCTCTGTATCCTCGGCCCGCACGGCCGCGGCCAGCTGCGCGCGCACGTCGGCACCGCGCGCTTCGTGTGCCGCGAGCCGGCTCGCGAGATGTGTCCACGCATCGTCGTTGACGATGCGTTCGGCTATATCGGCGTCGAGCACCTCGCGGAGGACCGTTTCCATCCGCCTAATCTGATCCGGGTCGTAGACCCGAACAAGCGCATCCTCATACGCTGGCAACAACGTGGCAAGGCTCGCCGCGGCATCCTGCTCGCGTTGGATTTCCTCGGTCGCAGACCTCTCTGCACCCTCGCGCGCGAGCACCGCGGTGAGGGCATCGATGATCGAAGTGCGCAGGTGGTCGGGAGCGTGGGCATCCACCTCGAGAGTCTCTTCCACAACCGCATACATCCGGTTGGATTCACGACCCCGAGTCGCCGCAACATACAGCTGCTCGCGAGAAGTCGACTGCGGGTCCACAAGAATGTGTGAGGTATCCACGGTCATGCCCTGCACCCGGTTGATCGTGGCCGCATAACCAAGCTCAACGTGCGTGGCCACATACTCGGCCGGCAAAGTCAGCACTCCCCCGTGCCGGAGGCTCTTCACCTTCAGGTCGCCGCCCTCGTCGCCCAAAACCGTCCACAGATCACCATTGGCGACAAAGTCCTTGCCCTGGTTGGAGCGCAACTTCCGGTCGTTCTGCCGCGTCACAATCACATCATTCAGGCCGGCCTTGTTCCCGTCATGCAGCAACGCCCCACTCTTTCCGACAGAGCCCTGGCCGATCAAGTCCAGGCGAGCACGCGCGTTCAGCGCGGCGACCTCTTCGTTGGTGCCCGCGACCATGATGGAGTGCTGGTGATCGGCGCGATCGGCCGCCCATGCCACGTAGATCTCTTCCAGCATGCTCTGACGGATGCCGCCCCGCGTGCGATCCGCAGTGACATAGAAGTCCAGCGAGCTGCTGGCCCCCTCGCGCAGGAGCAGGGACGCGGCCGCTTCGTCGGCGTCGATGAAGCGGTGCACGTGGTCGAGGTAACTGGCGCCCACGCGCTGCTCGATCAGGCGCAGGGCACCACCGGATTCGACTGCGGCCAGCTGCGCCGGGTCCCCCAAGAGGCGGATCGTGGCTCCGTGCTGCTGGGCGAGCGCCAGCACGTCGGCCAGCAACGGGGTCGAGGCCATACCGGCCTCATCAATGAGCAGCACGGTGTTGCGGTCGATGCGGAACTGGTCGGACTCTTGCTGCTCGGGTGACCCGTTACGGTGCACGTCGACGAGCTTGTGCGCCGTCTCCGCTTCTACCTTGATTTCCTCGGCCAGCACCGTCGATGCGGCCGCAGTCGGGGCCAACGCCAGGACCCGGCCACCGCCGGCTTCGACAGCGCGGGCAAACGCCCGCATCGCCGTGGTCTTGCCCGTTCCTGCCGGCCCGATTCCCACCTCGAGGAGGCGGCCACCGGAGGCGAAACGGCGGGCCAGCTCCATCTGGGACGCATCCAACGGATATGAGCTCGAAGCGTTCAACGTCTCCACTGTGGCGGCGAAGGTGGCCGGGTCAACGGTGAAGCCGGCGACGGTGCGGGCCGCGTCGATCAGGCTGTCTTCAATCGCGAGGATGCGCGCCGAAGTGAACCGTTCCGTCCCGTGTACGCGGTAGACGGATTCGCCGTCTTGACGCTGCAAAGCCTCGGGGACCGGGTTGAGCGTCGGCGCGGTGACGGCGATCACGCGGACCATGACGGCGTGCGCGACCGCATCGGCAATCTGCTGCGCGTCGACGCCGGGGCGCACGTTCGCGAACGCCCGGGCGATGCGTTGGGCCTCCGCGGCGACGTGCGACCGACGCCACGTGGCCCGGCTGTCCTCGACCGTGTGCAGCACCCGATCGGCCAGTTCGTCGACACTCAGCGCCGCAAGGATCTCGTCCTGCACCGACAGCTGCTGTCGTTGCAGGACCGTCGTCCCGATCGTGTCAACGGCGACCTCGCCGATGATCCTGATCGCGGCCAGCCGCCACTCGGCGCGCTGCCGCGTCAGGCTCTTCGGAGCGCTCTTGCCCTCCCGGGTTTCGAGGGTTGCGCGCTGGGCGAGGCTCAGCTGTACCGGCTTCGGCGGGGTGCGCCCGTGCTTGGCCACGTACTCCTGCACGAGGGTTTCGTAGGCGTCTTCAATGGCCGCACGGCGGGAGGAGAACGAGTCGCGCAGCTCCCGGCTGATGCCGGCGATCTCCCGCACGCTGCGCTTGTTCCGGCCCCGCGTCTCATCCACGAAGGTCACCCCGAGACGGTTCCGAACCTCCTGCTCGACGAGGGTGTTGTACCGTTCGGATGCCGCAACACCGAGCGCGTGCAGCACCCGCCCGTCAAGCGAACGCCACTTCCCATCAAGGCCCTGCACCTTGGTCGACACGGCGACATGGGTGTGAAGATTGGGGTCCCCGGTGCGGGAATCGCGGTGTTCGAATGCAGTCGCGACAAAGCCGTGGGTGTCGACCTGGGCTACCCCGCCAGCACCAACCCGGGTGACGCCAGCCTCAGTTTCGAGCCAGGAGACGGTGGCCTGCCATGCGGCGTTGTGGGCCTCCCGCACTCGCGCGGAGGTCTCCAAGTCGCCGAGCGCCCAGAGCACGGACACGCTCTTCACCGGTGTGAACACCAGGTCGTATCCGGCGACGGGTTGCCGCGGCGCCTTGCCCATGTGTGAGAGATGCGTGGCCACTTCGGCATCCGTTGCCGCCCTCTTCAACGTGGTGGCGACCCGGTCGGCAGCGATGTTCCAGCGGATCAGATCCCGCTCGACGCCGGGTTCGGGACTGCGCCCGTTCGTGGCCGTGAACTCGGTGTACGCGTCGGCGACGGCGTCATCCCAGCCGTCCGCTATCGCTTGGATGCGCGGGAACCGGCGGCCCAGCCGGGATGCCTGCACGGCGTCTTCCGGGGTCGCTCCCCCGGCGACGGCGGCCCGAATGGCGACCTCCGCATCGGGGTGCAGTCCGTCGCCGAACAAGGCCTGCATCTGCTCTTCAGAGACCACACCGGAGACGCCGAGGTTGGCTAAACCCGACCCGAGCCATTGGCCGACCGGGTTGCCCTCGGCGGTGTAATACTCGGTGAGATCCTCACCGCGGCGCACGGAATGGTCCCCCGCCGCGACCTGGCGGGTCAGGTAGGTGTAGCCATCACCGGCGTGAAGAACATGCACGGTCATCATGGCGAAACCACCTCCTTTCAGACAGGTTAATGCCTGAATCCTCTCCAGACACTATTAGTGCAAGAGGTGTGTCTACTTGCTTTGGTTTTGGCGTGTCGTTTTGGAGCTAGTGAGATCTGTGAAAAGTTTGATCTACGTGACGTTCGATGGGAGTGCTTGATATGGCAACTGGACAGACTGGCAAGAAGATTGACGCTCGGGAGCGAGCACGCCTCGCCCGCACCCGGGTCGACCAGGTACGCGCAGAGCGGGACAACAAGATCGAAGCAACGCTCGCGGAGTTCTTCACCGCCGGTGACGAGCGCGAGGCTTTGATCGTCCAACTCGCCGCCCTCGAGAACACCATGGGCAACACCCTGACGAGTCTCTTCGATCTGGGCGAAAACGCCAGCCGGGTCGCCGATCTCACGGCCCTCCCGGCCAAAGAAGTAAAGCGGATACGCGCCCTCGCCACTGCGACACCAGCGGCTCCCGCTCTCCCCCAGACTTCAACCTCGTAGGTCTATCGGCCCGGACGTCACTGATGTGTGACGCGCCGGGCCGGGCGCGTGCGGTGGGGATAACGCTCGGCGGTTACACCCGCGGTCGTTGCGAGATCGGCCCGATGCGCGGTGCCGAATCCGGGTCGACGTGATACTCGTCGGCTTGAGCACGGGTTCGCGCGGCGAGTTCCTTGATGCGCTCGCGCGCAGCCGAGGCACCATCTACACCCGGCGCATCCGTCCCCTCGGCCCGCAGGTTCTGCTCAGTGGCCATGGCCGCCAGACCTGCCACCACTCGGGCCTGCCGCTCCTGCGCCTCGCGGAGGTCGGCACCGTGCTTGAACGGGTCACCAACACGCGTGTCCACCTCGGTGATCGTCGCCTCGACATCGACCCGTTTCTGCTGGGTCTCGGTGATCAGTTTGGGCAACGACGAGGCCCGGTTCTCGAGCTGCCGCACGAGACCCACCCCCGCCTCGGCGAACTGGTTCCTCGGCACGGTCACGCTCGCCCCCGGAACCCCGCGCAGCTCCGCAACAATGTGCACCTGACCCAGCGACGTACGTGAGGCCACGTCGATTGGGAATCCGCCAACCTGGCCCAACTCGCCCAGCTTCCGATCGGCGTTCGTGGGCAGGTACCGCACGCCGTTCCGGGCCGCCCACTCCCCGATCGCGATTCCAGCATCAGCGCGTTTGCCGTACTGCCGGCCGGCCACCGTCATCCGGAACAGGTCATCGCTCGTGTCCACGACGCTCGGAAGCGCGGCCGTCAGCAGGCCGATGTCGCGGTCCAGCGCCCCGACCTGACTGCTCGCGTTCACGCGCATGCTCACCAGGTTGGTCTGGTTGCGCTGCCAGGCCCGCTCGAGGCGCTGCAGCCTCGACACGTCATTGTTCGCGACGGACTGCTCCATCAGAAGAGGGTTCCCCGACGACAGCGCCTTCGTCTCCGCCGCGCCGAGCGCAACATCGCCGATGTCCTCGATCTCGCGCATGTCGAGCCGACCGCGCATGATCTGGGAGATGAACTTCGCCTTCCGCTCCACCGTCTGCCACATATAGCTGTCGAAACTGCGCTCGACGACGTACCGGTACAGCCCGACCTCGGCATTCTGGTTGCCCTGCCGCACGATGCGCCCGTCGCGCTGCTCAATGTCGGCCGGCCGCCACGGGCAATCCATATGGTGCAGCGCAATCGCGCGCGCCTGCACGTTCGTCCCGACGCCCATCTTCGCCGTCGACCCGACGAGTACGGCCACATGGCCGGCCCGCGCGGCCGCAAACAGCCGCGCCTTGTCGGGGTCGGTTTTCGCTTCGTGTATATAACGGATGGCCTCGGCCGGCATCCCGCCGTCGACCAACTTCAGTCGCAGCTCGTCATACGCATTCCACCGGTCGGGTTTCGGCGTGCCCAGGTCGCTGAACACCAGCTGCAACGCGCCCGGCGTCGGTGACGGCTCCTTCGTCACGTCATCAAGATACGAGAGGTCTTTCGTCTCGTTCCAGATGCGCAGCACCTGGTGCGCGACAGCGTCGATCTTCGTCGGCCCGTTCGGACGGTCTCCGCCGACCATCCGCACGTCCAGGGCGGCCTTCCGGCCATCTGTGGAGATCTTGAGCATGTTGTCTTCTTCGGGGCGCACCGACTTGTTGGCCACCCGTTCGGCACGCTCGCCGATGTCGGCGATGTAGGCCTCAAGCTCGGGCCCGGGCTGCAGAACGAGATTCTCGGGCACCCGCTGCCCGTCGGAGCGTTCCCGTAACAACGGGGTGGGCAGTTTGAGATCTTCGGCGGTTTTCACGTCGGCGAAGACGTGCCACATCCGGAGCATTTCGGGCACGTTCTGAAACTTCGCGAACCGGGTCTTCAGCCGAAAGTTGCCGCCGCCGGTGGGTGCCATCTCCATCTCGGTGACCGTCTGTCCGAACGTTGCCGCCCAGGCATCGAAGTGGCCGATGCCGGCGTTCTCGAGCAGGTCCGGGCGCAGGTAGCGCTGCATCACGTAGGCCTCGGTGATGCTGTTGGCCAGAGGTGTGGCCGTGGCCACGGTCACGACGCGGTCACCGTGCCGGGAGCGCAGGTACTCCAGCTTCATGTGCAGGTCCGTGGCCCGGCCCGCACCGGCGATGCGGGCATCCTGAATGCTTGACTCGGTGGCGAGGTTCTTATAGTCGTGCATCTCGTCGACGACGACGTAGTCGATTCCGGTCGACTCGAAGGTGATTCCGGCATCGCGGGGCTTGTCCGTGAGGTCCTTGTAGGTCTGTTCCAGTGACAGCAGCTTCTTTTCGATGCGCTTGACGCTCATCGCGTCCTCGCCGGTCGCCTCCTCGAACACCGCACGCAGGGTGTCGAGTTCCCGGCTGATGTAACCGGCTTCGGCGATCGGCGACAGGGGGATGCGTTGAAACGCGGTGCGCGTCATGATGATGGCGTCCCAGTCGTTCGCGGCCGCGCGGGCGACGAACAGGCGGCGCTTGTCGCCGGCGAGGTCGTCACTCGACGAGGCCAGGATGCGTGCCTGCGGGTAGATCTGCAGCCACTCGCGGGCGAACTGCTCGAGCATATGGTTGGGCACCACGACCACCGGTTTGGTGACCAGGCCCATTCGGCCCAGCTCCATGGTGCCCATCACCATTTCTGCGGTCTTGCCCGCTCCGACCTGGTGGAACAGCCCGACGGCGGGTTCGGAGAGCATCCGCGCCACCGCGGCGCGCTGGTGTGGTCGCGGGACGAAGTTCAACGCAACCCCGGGCAACGTCAGGTAGTCGCCTTCATGGCTGTAGTCGCGGAGCGCGATGGAGTTGAAACGGCGGTTGTACTCATCGGTGAGGCGTTCCGCCCGCTCCGGGGTCTCCCAGACCCACTCGCCGAATCGTTCCTGCAGCTGGTCGGCTTTCTCCTGCGCCGCCGTGGTCTCCAGGGCGTTCACGACCCGTTTCTTCGAGCCCATCTCTTCGTACTCGTCGAAGACGGTGATGGGCTTCTGCTCCATCAGCGCCTGAGTGAGCATGGTCGCCGGCCGGCGCACGGTGCCCCACTCGCTGGTGGCGCGCAGTGTCTGCCGGTTGCCGCGCACCTCCCACATTCCCGGCATCGGGTTTTCTACACGGATGCTGCGATCGCGCAGGAGCTCCCGGAGGAACTGCTGGTGAGTGTCGGCGTCGACCCACACCGCGCCGAGCCTTGCCTGGATCTGCTCCATGGTGAGCTTCTCCGGCATGGCCGCCTGCAGGGCCGCCACGTTCACTGCGAACCGCTCGGGCTGGGTCTCAGCGGCGGCCTGCGCGGCGTCGAGCTTGATCCGTACGTCCCCGGAGAGGTACTCGGGAGCGTGGATCAGGTTTCCGGTGGTGGGGTCGTCGTAGACCATCTCGCCAAGGCCGGCCCGGGCATCCGCTTCGGTCTGACCGAGCAGGTGCGCGATCGAGTCGAGGTCGATGCGGCCGGTGCGATCCAGGCTCAGAGTGATCGCCTCGGCGGGGGTATCGGCGCCCTGGGCGATGAGACGCTGGGCGACGACACGCTGTTTGAGCATCGCGGCCGGCGACGCGGTCTGCCGTTCCTCGTCGAAGCGTTCCAAGGCCATCACGAGGGGCCCGAACGGGTCGGCGCGCAGCAAACGGGCCGGGGTAGGGGTGATGCGAGCCGTCCCCGCTTCGCCCGTGTCCGGGTCGTCGCGGCCGGTGGAACGTAGGGTGAAGCGGTTGAGCGGGCCGTAGCGGGTCTGGTAGTCGTCATACCGGGTGCGGAGGATGGCGCGGGTGTCGACGATCTCATCGGTGTCATCGACCGTCGCCGCTTCCAAGGCCAGCAGGGCTGTGGTGCCGTCGCGAAGGCCGAGCAGCGCGGTCAGTTCGGTGGCCGCATTCTTCGGAACTTTGAGCGCGGTGTGCACGCCAGCGCGCACGACGGTGAAGGTGCCGTCGTGCTGGTCGACGATGGTGCCATCCCACTGGGTCGGTTCCGCGGGCCGGTAGGTCGCCAGCGCGCGCTCCGAGTGAGCGCTGCGCGCCGTCATCCGTTGGCCGGCTGCGGTCGCATCGGCGACGACACCACTGAGGGCCGTGCGGAGGTCGACCGGGGTGTTTGCGAGGTCAGCGGCTGTCACGGTGAGGGTGTCGTTGCCGTACATTCCGGTGCCGACATGCACGTCGCCGAGGATGTTTTCGGGACGCTGGTCGAAATAGGAGTTGATCTTCACCATGCGCTCATCGACCTGCTGTGCGGTGACGGTTTCCCAGAGTTGGGAGACGGCCGGCTCGCCGATCTCCCGGCGGCGGAAGACCAGCAGGTCGGTCACGACGTCGGTACCGGCGGCGCGGCGGTGCGCCCCGGAGGGCAGCCGCACGGCACCGACGAGATCGGCCATCGCGTTCATCTCACGGCGGGCGGACGGGTTCTGCGCGTCGAGCGTGTAGTGGCTGGTCAGCACGGCGACCAGCCCGCCGGGACGGGTGAGCGCCAAGGCCTTGATGATGAAGTGGTTGTGGATCGAGTGCCGGCCGGCGTTGTGCGCCGGGTCGTGCAGGCGCACGTCCGCGAACGGCACGTTGCCGACCGCGGCATCGAAGTATCCGGTTGGGAACCGGCTGTCGGCGAAGGACTCGGCGCGAATCTCCGCCTGCGGATAGAGGCCGCTCGCGATCAGGGCCGTCGTGCTATCGAGTTCGATTCCGGTCATCCGGGCGCCTTCGGGCGCCAAGCCAATGAAGGTGCCGGATCCCGCACCGGGCTCCAGCACCTGGCCGCCGTCAAAGCCGAGGTCGGTGAGGGCCGCCCAAATTTCGCGCACGTAGGCCGGGTCGGTGTAGTGGGCATTGATCGTGGTGCGGCGCGCTTCGGCGTAGGCGTCGTCGCTGAGCAGAGATTTCAGTTCGGTGCGTTCGCTCGCCCAGCTGTCTTTGTATTCGTCGAAGACGTCGGGCACGGCGCCCCAGCTCGACCACCGGGCGAGCACCTGGTGCTCGTCTCCGGTGGCGGGCCGGCCTTCGGCGCGCAGCTGCTGGGAGAGCCGGATCGCGGCGACGTTTGCGCCGAAACGCGCTTTCGCTCCCGAGGGGGCGAGGCTCTCCTGACTCCCCGGGGTAAAGCTCGGTGCGGCTACTCCGGGTGCGCCTGGGCGATCTTCTCGTAGCGGATATCCGCCGCCCGCTTCATCGTGTCGGCGTTCGCGGTCAAGAACCGGCTCGGGTTCGCCGCCGCGAGCAGCTGCTGGATGAAGGTCACCGGCACGGCCCACTCCTCCGCCGCCAGCTCCTCCTCGTAGGTCGAGGTCGCCCCCTCCGGGCTGTCCTGCACGCTGTCCGCCCATCGTGCCAGTGCCGAGTCCATCGGCCGGGTGGCTTCCCACTCGTCCCGTTCCTGGCTCGGCGACAGCTCCGGGGTGATCCACACCAGATCGGCCAGCACGATCTCCTCGGCCTGCTTCTGCGCCATCGTGAGTCGGCCCGCCTTCTCCAGGTAGTTCTCCCCCGCCGGGTCCGGTCCGGCGATCGTCTGGCTCAGGGCGTCGACCTGGCTCAGCACCTGCTCGCCCAGTTCCTCGAAGAACTGCTCCGGGTTCGGCAACGCCGCGTACCGGCTCGGGGCCACCTTGACCCAGTGATCCCTGGCCTGCGCCCCGTACTTGTTCATCGGTCCCACCATCCTGTTCATTCCAAAAGTCATCAAAACTCAGCTGGCCACTGACCAGGGCAACCTCAACCGGCGACGGCTCAGCGGTTCGTACAGCCTCGAGGTGCGCATCCGCACTGCTCTCATCGACACCCCACAAGTCGAACTCGATTTGAGCGGTTGAAACTTTCCTCTTTGAGCCCTTGCCAGCCATAAGACACTCCCCTGCACCCCAAACGGGCGCTTCGAGGAGGTTAACAGCGTTGGCAACAACTCAACAATTCGAGAGCACTCAAGACCCGCGAGATTCCGCGGGCACGCGGCGCCCATGATCATGCCCCCGATTTCGAAGGCTCGACAATGGCGTCTATGGCCGCTGCCTCCCGGCGGGTGTGCCGTTCAACTGCCCGGTACACACTGCTCCGCGAGATATTAAACATCGTCGCAATTTCCGAAATATCAGTCTTCGGGTCAGCGAAGTGAAGCGCAACAGCGGCATCCTGTTTCGGCGTGAGCTTCGGCTGTCTCCCCCGCAATTTCCTCCGAACGCTCGGCCTAGCCATGGCCTCCTTCGTGCGGAGACTAATCCACCCGCCCTCAGCCTCGGCAACGGAAGCAAGCATGGTGAAGATCATCTTCGCCATCGGGTCCTTCGGGTCATAAACCATGCCGTTATTGCTCAAGATAACTTCGCGCTCACCAAGCTCCTTGATGATCTCCAACGTGTCGAGCGCGTTGCGTGCGAGTCGATCGAGGCTAGGAACGATAAGCGTGTCGCCGGCGCGACAGGCAGCCAGTGCCTTTTCCAACCCATCACGAGTCATATTCTTGCCGGTGAAGCCCTTGTCGGTATAGATCCGCTTCGGGTCGACACCAAGCGCAGTGAGCTTTCCGATCTGCGTCTCAAGATCCTGCATCACCGTGGATACACGGGCATAACCAACCAACACGGTGCGCTCCCCTAACTTTCTTTACTCACTCTCCTGAGAGAGTATCAGATAGGCACCCCTCTACGGGATTCTTAAAGGACAGCCTTACTGAACCGCATTAAGGCCCGTGTTTCCGGAGCCGGCGCAAACAACTTGTGGCATTCGTTGAACGATCCTCTTACGAACACGTAGGGACAGCTGGAGCCGGGACTCGTGGATGGGCGTCAAGGACTTGAGAAGCTGGCCCGCCATCCGTTCACCAGGTGTTGAACGTCTCCCGGGGTGACGATGTGGGCGTCTTCCCCGGTGACAATGGGGTTTAGCGCGTCAGGATTTGGTATCTGTTCGTCGGCGGCGTCAGG
>NZ_QZVS01000054.1 GCF_003602235.1 Cryobacterium melibiosiphilum | reverse complement strand
TCGAAATGAACCCTAAGTAAGTTCTATTTTTCCTGATCCGAGTGGCATTCTCGGTTTAACGCGCCGCTACAACCTCAACTCGACCGGTGGATCGAGGCTAAGAGCACGGTGAAATGTGTGTAGGGCAGTTCACGCATCAGGGTTCCCGCAGGAGGAGCCGGCAGCGGCAGAGGAACGTCAAGGAAGTCGGTGTTGTATCCAGAAGGATGAAATAGTGCGGCGTTCATGGTGATAGTCAAACAGCCCGAGCTAGTACACAAGGTGCAACCTATTTCAGCTTGGTCACGTGTTGTTGGGGTCACGGGTTGAGCGATGCGTGTCTTTACTGTGATTTCTTGTTGCGGTACAGTCCCCTTGATGGACGCGACGGGGGATCTGCGTCTCGTCGCTGCCGCTTCACGTGGTGACGAGCGGGCTTTCGGTGACCTCTATGACCTTTATGTTGGGCCGGTGTTTCTGCAGGCCGCGCGCGAACTCGGGAGTGAGGACGCCGCTGAAGATGTGACTCAGGAAGTCTTCGCGATTGCGTGGCGAAAGCTTGCGAGGATTCGGATGGTGAATGGGTCGATTTTGCCGTGGTTGCTTGTGACGTGTCGAAATGTGACCGCCAATAGGTTGCGTTCGGCTGGCCGCCGGCCAGCCATCGTGAATTTGGATGTTCAAGGACCTAATATTCTTGAGGCAGAATTACTCGATGCACGACTGGACTCGCGGATGTTGATGGACCGAGTTGAGGAGGAGGTGGTAACGATGCCCTTTCTGGATCAGCAGGTGTACCACGCCATCATCGGTCAAGGAGCCTCGTATGAAGAGACGTCGCGGTCCCTCGATATCTCGGTACCTTCCGTGCGCAAACGATTGAATCGAGTGCGTTCGCGACTGAAAAGCAAGTTGGGCGATGCCCGGTGAACGGGCTGCAGTTGTCAGACGAACGCCGAGCTGCGATGCGCAAGCGGGTGTTGGAGTATGTCGACCACCACAAGCGCAGACACACGCGCCTTGCCCTGGCCGGCATCGGCGTGGTCGCGACCGTCTCGCTCGGCCTAGCGGTCGTGGTTGTGATCACTACCCAGGGAAGTACAGGGCGAGGGGGTGTCGTGTTGCACGACGTCCAGCATGCACGCAGCGCACTCTGACGGTGCGGTAAAACACCGATATCATCACCGCTCACCACGACGACGCGCTTGAATGGCGCTCAGGTCTCCGGCAGACAGGCGTGATCGGCCCGGACATGACGTCTGACCGATGGGCGTCTTTGCTCAGGTGCACGGCGTGTGTGCGTGCAGCGACAGTACTCTAGTGGTGCGCACTACGGGTGGGTCTGTTTTCTGCGCGATAGGCGCACTGAAAGAGTACTGTGCCTTTTCCCGCGGTTCAGTCGTGATCCGCAACTCGCATTCCACCCCAGTTTGTCCACCGTGAGGTAATCGTTACCCCTCCTCCGAAGTGTTCATCATATGTCTGCCGAAGTGTGGTTGACAGTTACCCAGATCTTCGGCTGAGAACAGATTTGGCCATGAGCCCGACGGCCATACTTGCTAGCGGGGCATAAACCGGGCAGTCAATATCCGTGATTTTGTGTCCCGAGAGCGCCAGCTGATCACGGTTGGTGGGTGCCGAGGGGAACGAATATTGATCACGTCGAACACGCCGCATAGCGCGATTCTGAAGTATCATCAGATCCCGCACAGTGCAGACCTCTCCCCTCGTCACGGATCTCACACATGACGGGCTCCAACACCCGTGAAGCGTTCCGCGCGACTGATGGCTCAAGTGGACAAGAGGATAGTCCGCGGCAGCTGACCACGGTGCGCGGCGCGTCCGACAGCGTTTTCCGTGTCGCTGCGCACGGCGGTGGCGTTGTGGTGTTGTTGAGCATGACTCTCGTCGGTCTCTTCCTCGCGGTCAGGGGCGCGGAGGCTATCGCCGCGGCTGGACCGTCGTTTCTCACCGAACAGGACTGGGAACCCAACTCCGGCCGCTTTGGAATTGCTGCTGTGTTGTTTGGCACCGTGGTGATCGCGTTGATCGCGATCTTCGTCGCTCTGCCGCTTGCGGTCGGTACCGCGACGTATATCTCGGAATACGCCCCGTTGGGGCTGAGGCCGCTGCTGGTGGGCATCGTCGATTTGATGGCCGCAATCCCCTCTGTGGTGTACGGCCTCTGGGGCATGTTTTGGCTCGAAGGGGCGATCTTGCCGGTTGCCCAGTGGATTTCGACCTACTTCGGGTGGATTCCGGTCTTCAACGTTCCCAACTTCAATCCAGGGGATCCCCTCGCGACACCGACGGTGTTCACCGCGAGCGCCTTCCTGGCTGGTTTGGTGGTAGCGATGATGGTCGCTCCCGTAGCGGCGTCGATCATGCGTGAGGTCTTCGCGCAGGCTCCGATCGGCGAGCGTGAGGGGGCTCTGGCTCTGGGATCGACTAAGTGGGGGATGATCCGTTCGGTGGTCTATCCGTTCGGTCTGGGCGGCATGATCGGTGGTGCCATGCTCGGCCTCGGTCGGGCGCTCGGGGAGACAATCGCGGTCTACCTTGTCATCTCGCCCGTCTTCGTGATTCAGCCGAACATTTTGCAGACCGGCAGCAACTCGATCTCCTCGTTGATCGCACTGCGGTACGGGGAAGCCTCCCCCTTTGAGCTGTCGGCTCTCATGGCAGCGGGGCTTGTTTTGTTCCTCATCACGATGCTGGTCAACTTCGGTGCCGGCATCATCATCCAACGTTCCCGTTCCGGCGCGGCAAGCTGAGAGACCCGATGACAATCACTGACACTCCCCGCCCGCAGCGGCGTGCGCAACGACCCGGACGCATCACCCGCACCTCGGTTCCGGGCCGTGACGGCCGCAGCAGCCATCCCACCCGCCCCGAGACGCGGCGAAACCTCGCTCGGATCCGCCGCGACGACGTGTTGCGCGTCGTGGGCGCAGCGGCAGCAGCCGTCGCCGGCACCGCCTGGTTGTTTGCTCAGGTTTTCCCCTTCGAGGGGCCGCTCACTTTCGTCGTGATCGCTTACCTGCTCTTCGTCGGGTTCTTTGTGGTGTTGATCAGCTTCGACGACAACCGGGTGACAGTGACCGACCGAGTCGCGGCCGTGGTGATGCACTCGTTGGCGGCGGTGCTAATTTTGGCGCTTGCAGTGGTGGTTGTTTTCACTCTCGGTCGTGGGTCCGAGGCCTTTCTCAATTGGAACTTCTGGGTGCAGGACCTATCTTTGGCCGGCCCGCTCGATCCGATGACCGTCGGCGGCATGGCGCACGCGGCCATTGGCACGCTGATCATGATCTCGATTTCTCTCGCTATCTCGATCCCGCTGGGGCTTCTCTGCGCGGTGTTCCTCGCCGAGTTTCCGAGTCCTTTCGCACGCCTCGTGCGCACGGTTGTCGAGGCCATGACGGCGCTGCCATCGATTGTGTGCGGCCTCTTCATTTACGCCACCTACATCCTGCTGTTCGGTTTCGACAAGTCTGGTTTCGCCGCGAGCTTGGCGATTACGATCATGGTCCTGCCGATCATCATCCGCTCGGCCGATGTGGTGTTGCGCCTCGTGCCCAGCACTCTAAAAGAGGCATCGCTCGCCCTCGGCACCAGCCAATGGCGCACGATCTGGCACGTGGTGCTGCCCACCAGCAAGTCCGGTCTGATGACCGCGATCATCCTCGGCACGGCCCGTGGCATTGGGGAGACCGCGCCGGTGCTACTCACCGCTGGCTACACGACCTACTACAACCTCAACCCGTTCACGGGCCCGATGGTGTCACTCCCGTTCGCCACCTTCACACTCGTGAAGTCGCCCGAGCCCTCTCAGATCGCACGCGGTTTCGGGGCGGCAGCGGTGCTCATGGTGCTGGTGTTTGTGTTGTTCCTTGTCGCTCGCATCATCGGCGGTAAGGGAGCCGGCGTGCTCTCACCTGGGGGGCAAGCCCGCGCCCGCGCCGCGTCCCTGCGCGATGCCGAGCGCTTCGCTCACCGCGACCCCGTTATCACTGGTCCCAACGATTCGCCAGCTCCGTCACCGCCTGCCCTCAACGACCGAAAGGGCACCCTGTGAGCCTGCCAAAGATTGCCCGTTGGAGTGTAGTGCGTGTATCCGTCGCGTTGCTTGGCCTTGCCCTGATCGCCTCTGGCGTTTTCGGAGCCGCTGGTGCTCTACCTGCCTACGCCGTCGGAACGGTGCATTCGCCGATCGTGGGTTCAGGCTCCACCTGGTCGGCCAATGCGCTGCAGGCGTGGATTCGTAACGTGTGGGCTAACTACCAGTGGAAGATCACCTACTCCGAGTCCGGCTCGACTCAGGGTCGAAACGATTTCGCGAACGGCACCTCCGACTTCGGCGTCTCGGAGATTCCGTACGCCATCGCCAACAGCAATGAGGCGGATATTCGCCCCAGTCGCGAATTCGCCTACATGCCGATCGTCGCCGGCGGCACCGCATTCATGTACAACCTCGAAATTGGTGGTAAGCGGGTAACCAACCTGCGACTGTCGGGCGATACCATCGCGAAGATCTTCACCGGCGTGATCACTCGTTGGGACGACCCCCAGGTGAAAGTCGACAATCCCGCCCTCGTACTCCCTTCCATCCCGATCGTTCCGGTGGTGCGTTCTGACGGTTCCGGCGCCACCGCGCAGGTGTCGATCTGGCTTCGACAAGAGCATGCGGGCCTGTGGGATGCGTACTGCCCGAAGGTTGGGCGTCCCCTGGTGAATGATCATTGCGGCGTCACGAGCAACTACCCGGTCATTCCCGGTTCCGGATTCGTCGCCCGATCCGGATCCAACGGTGTCGCCGGCTACGTGGCACTCCCGCATGCCGTGGGGGCGATCACCTTCGTCGAGTACTCTTACGCCCTGAACTCGGGCTACCCCGTCGCCAAGGTGCTCAACGGTGCCGGCTACTACACCGAGCCGACCGCTCAGAATGTTGCCGTTGGACTGCTCAGTGCTCAAATCAACGAAGACACCGCCTCACCCGAGTACCTCACCCAAGACCTCACCAACGTTTACACATCTGCTGACCCGCGCACGTATTCCCTCTCTTCGTACTCGTACAGCATCCTGCCTACGGCGCTGGGAGGCAGCTTCACCGAGAACAAGGGCTTGACCCTGGCGGATTTCGGCGCCTATTTTCTTTGTGAGGGCCAGCAGAGCGCCGAAGTGCTCGGCTACTCGCCGCTACCGATCAACCTCGTGCAGGCTGGGCAGAAGCAGCTGCAGAAGGTGCCGGGTGGTAACCCCGTGATCAAGGGCATCACCGACTGCAACAACCCCACTTTCTCGCCGGACGGTTCAAACAAGCTGGCGAACGAGGCACCGTACCCGGCCGATTGCGACAAGCAGGGTGCAACCCAGTGCACCACCGGTACGGGGGGGGCCAAGGACACGCCCACTGGTCCGGGGGCGGCAACGGGCCCGGGAGCTGCAACGGGCCCGGGAGTTGGGACGGGCCCGGGGGCTGGAACTGCCGCCGGCGATGAAACGGGGGCAGGTGGTGGGCCGGCGGCAGGTGACGGGCAGCAAGCGGCCGGCAGCGAGGGGGTGCTGGATGCGGAGACGGCGCCGGTCATCGTGGCTGCATCCCCGCAGTCCATCCCCGTGGCAGCGGTAAGCCTGCTGCCGTCATTGGCCATGGCTGGTTTCGGCGGCGGCCTGTTCGCCTTCTCGGCGATACCACCGATCCTGGGCAAACGAGGTCGCACGAGCCTGCTGCCCGATCCTGCTGACGGTATTGCAGACACATCGAGAGGACTGACACGCTCATGACTACCGCTTCAGCTCAGCACCATTCGACCCGCAAGCGCCTCGCGCAGGCGGTGAGCCTCGTCACTGTAGCCCTGCTTGCCGGGGGTGTCATGTCGGTGAACGCAGCATCATCCGCCCAAGCCGTGGAAGATGATTCGTCCGTGACGGTGAAGTGGGCCGGCGGCAACAGCGCCGATCTACAGCAGTACCAGGTGGACCATGCCGGGCGGCTCAGCGACGCAACGGGCAACGACGCCGGCTCCGGCCATTGGGACGACTTCAAAAACCTCCAAATCACCGTCTCGCAGACCGCCGGCCTCAGCGACGGCGCCATCACCGTCTCGGCGTCGGGCATGGCCCCCACCAGGAATCAGAGGTGGGACGGAAGTGCGAGCAACTACCTGCAGCTCATGCAGTGTTGGGGCCCCGACCCGCTTGCCGACGACTTCGCAGAAACCTGCCAATACGGCGGCTGGGGTACGTCCACCGGCGGCATGAGTGGGCCGGATCTTATGGCGAGAATAATCGGCGATGATACGTACAACCGTGGCGAACGCAACGCCACAAATGTCGAACAGGGACAGGGGACGCTTCCGTTTCGTTCGGTCAGCGGTGAGGTGAGCGAACCGTACACGGTGGAATATAACAATGCTCCGATCACCTACAGCGGGCTCGGGACGTTTTTTAACGCCAACACGTCAAACGAGGTGCCGTTCCTGCCTATCGATATCGACGGTCATGCCAGTACGGCCTTCGGGGTGCAGTCGGCGGCAGCGGCGCCCCACCTTGGCTGCGGCAACCCGGCATCCGCCGCTGCACAGCGGTGTTGGCTCGTGGCGGTACCCCGCGGAGTACACTCCGGCGGGATCGAGGGGAACCCCGCGTCAGATTGCATGCTAACGAACTTCGGCGGCCGGCCCTACGGCGCCGCAAATGACCAGCAGGTGGGATCGCCGGTTACGCCGGACTGTTCTTTCTTCGACGACCGGATCGTGATCCCCCTGGACTTTTTGGACCCCTCCGGGTCGTGTCCGGCCGGTGCCGCGGAACGCCGCCTGGTTGGCAGTGACACGGTTACCCTGGCGATCAGTGCCTGGCAGCCGGCGCTTTGCGCTGCCGACGGTGGTGCCACCTACAGCCTCAGCACGAACTCCGGCAACGTGAACCGCTCCCAGTTGCTCACCGGCCAGGCCGATATGGCCCTGGTGTCGTCCCCCGTCAGCGCATCCAGTATCGGGCTGACCGATCCTGCCCTGGTTGAGGCGGCCGATGTGCAGTACGGACCCATCGCCAACACCGGGCTGGTCTTTGGCTTCGTCATCGCTGACGGAACGACCCAGTACACCGACGTGAAGCTGACGCCCCGGCTGCTCGCCAAACTGCTCACCGCGTCGTACTGGAGGGACAAACCGTTTCTTGACGCGAGCTTTAAATCGACTCAGAGTCTCTCCAGGGAGCTGTCCGTCGCGCAGACGCTGCCAGAGGACCCGGAGTGGGCCGCCCTCGGCAACCCGGTCGAGTTCAGCAACATGAATGGGCAGGGCTTCGTCGTTGTCGGGCCGCAGGGTGACGACGCGGTGCAAGCGCTCTGGTCGTATATCCAGGCTGATGCCGACGCGCGCGCCTTCCTGGCGGGCGAACCTGACCCCTGGGGCGGAGTCGTGAACCCCTACTTCCTGCCGGCGGACCACGCCAACGCCGTCGGCGGCGGGCTTCCCGTCAATCTTGCGACCGATCCCATCGACACCTTCCTCAAGGCCGACCAGTCGATCACCCCCGACAAAGCGCAGGCTGTTGAGAGGTTTCAAGGTAACCAGCTCGACAGTGTCGCCGCGTTCCCGTATTCCACCAGCTTCACCTCGAACGCATCCCGAATCTTCAGCATCGACACCAGGACTACGTCCACTTGGGACCCGCTGAAACCCGTGGGCGCACTGGGTAACGGTGCGTTCGTCCCCGCGCCGCCGGGTTCAGCGGTAAGTCAGAAGTTCATCATGGGGCCGACCACGGCTGCGTCGGCGGCGCGCTTTAGCCTGGGCACGGCGAGCCTGCCACTGCCCTTAGCCGAACTGACCAGCGATAAAACGGTAGCCAGCGCGCGTTCCTTCACCCGGCCGAGCCCCGAATCGATGCAGAGTGCGGCGGCCGGCGCGAGTGTGGACGCTGAAACCGGATTCGCCCAGATCGACCTCGCCACCCTCAGAGACGGCGCGTATCCGCTCACCCTTGCGGTGAACGCCGCCGCGAACCTGGCGTCGACCTCGTTGGACGCGACGGCACGCACCGAGTATGCGAAGTTGCTGCGCTACGCCGCTGCTGACGGCAACACGGTTGGAACCGGGGTGGGGCAGCTGCCGCCGGGCTTTGCGCCCCTCACCAAGGCCCAGACGGCCGCGACCATTCGATTCGCCGATGCTCTGGTTGCGCCCCCGACGCTTCCTGCGGGCCCGACGCTCCCAACGCTTCCGACTGCCCCGGTGACCGAGGTTGCCCTGCCCGCGCCGGTGGCGGGAACGACGGGTGTGTCCGTCGTGGGCGCGTCGCCGGAGGCTGCCGCACTGACTCAGGTTCAGGTGACGCAGACGCCGGTGCAGCTCACGGCCGCCAACACCGAGCTCACCTCGTCGGCTGCGCAGGGCGCGCTCGGTATCAGCCTGCTGATCGGTATCGGCGGCCTCGCCGCGGCACCGTTTTTGCTGCGCAGACGAGGTGTCACCTCGTGACCGGCTGAAGTATCACCACGCGGCGGCGTGCGGCGCCTCCCACAGCTACTCGATCGGTTTCGGTCCCCGGCCGAAAGAGGAAGCCCCTCACCCATCTCGCAAAAGCCAGGTGAGGGGCTGAAGGCCCACAAGGGCCAATGTAACAAGGGGAAAAAATATCAGAAGGTATGAGCTAATGCAAATGAAGAAGAAGTGGCGCCTTGGCGCCATCGCCGCCGCTGCCGCGGTAGCCACCATATTCACAGGCTCGTCCGCAGCATTTGCGGATCCCAGCGGTGCTCCGACCTACCGTGCGCTGAGCGGCGTGGGATCGGACACCACTCAAGACCTGAACAACGGTCTCTCCTCGGCCATGCTCTCGGAACAAACCCGTGTCGCAGGTTCGTATAACGCGACGAACCCCACTACCGGTGCTATCCACGACCTGATCACCACCCGCACCGGCGGGCCGAGCTTTGAACGACCGAACGGTTCGAGTGAGGGTGTCAACGCGCTGAAGGCCGCGAAGACAGGTACGGCATGGCGCGGTGTCACGCTGAGCGACGCAGACCTCCAGTTTGCCCGCTCGTCCAGTGCCGCATCCCAGTGGGTAGATGGTGGAACGTACTCCTACATTCCGCTGGCCCTCGACGCGGTGAGCTTTGCCGTGCACTCCAGCAACACGACGATTCCGCACGACCTCACCCAAGCCCAGCTGACGGCGATCTACAGTGCTGCCAACGGGGCCAACGTAACCATCAACGGAACCAGCTACAAAGTGGGCACTGAAGGAACGGCCGGCGTTCAGATCACTCCGTTCATCCCCCAACTGGGATCGGGTACGCGCAGCTTCTGGCAGTCGCAGCTCGCACCGACTGGTTTTGGTTCCGCAGTCGATGACGCCTACACCGGCGGCGGCGTGCAGGAGCACGACGGAAGCGTGCTGGCCGCGCTCCCGACGGCGATAATGCCGTTCTCGATCGCCCAGTGGGTCGCTCAGAACAACAAGGCCACCATCGAGTCGCAGTACGCCGGAGTGAGCATCACCGACCGTCGCCATGGCGCAATCCTCGGCACAATCGGTGGAATTGCGCCCACGACCGGCACCGCGCCGGTCGCGCTCAACACCACGTTCCCGATAGCACGCCCGGTCTTCACCGTCGTCGAGAACGCAGAGCTGGCCACGAACGCGCAGCTTGCCGCCGCCTTCAGCGGAGCATCCGCTCAGGCATACACGACGAACCGGCCTGGCCCGTCGACCGCGCTCGTCATCACCGACTTCGGGTTCGGCAGCCTGGCGGGCGGCGTCACCATTGGCAGCAGGACCTACACTGCCGGCGACACCACGTCGCACCGCGCTAACTAGATACCCGTAGTACCGGGGCTGGGGCGGTCGTTTTCAGCGGCCGCCCCAGCTTTGCGCAGTGATGTGCGCCATCAATTGTGAAAGACTTTTCCGCCCCGATTTCGAGCGGGATTCATCCGAAACCGCTTTCTCACCGGACAATGCGTCTACAACCAGAGAGATAAACAATGAAGGCATCCCGAACGGCGGCCGGTCGACAAGCGACCGGCGCGTCAATCGTCATGACAATCGTGCTCGCGCTCCTTGCGGGCGCGCCGACGGCAGCCCATGCAGCAGACGTGGTCCTCGACCCGGCGCTGCAGATCACCGGCGCACCCCTCGTTTTCGATCCCGTGAGTCGAACGGGCGATTTTTTCGCATCGAAAACATCTGCGCTTGTGTTAGGCCCGGACGTGATCTCGAACGAATTGGCCAATTGTCCCGTCGGCTACCGAAGCTCGTCACGCTCCCTCGTCATCGCTCCCGACGGCACAGTATCGCCAGCTGCGGAGTGGGTACGCACTCCGCCAGGTAATTATTATGGTCTGAACGAGACCGCGGGCGAGTACATCTACTTGGACGGCATGGCCGCCGTCCGTTGGAACGAGGTCACGTTTCAGACCGGCCTCAACCGGTTCATCGTGACGTGCGATCCCACGCTTCGAACCATGACCGACTCGTTCGCTGATTCCAAATACTTTCTCGTTACCCTTGACGTGAACGTCGCAGCGAAATCGTGGACGGTAGTTGCCAATCCGGTGAATGAGGAAAAGCTCACTCCGTCGATCGCTTTCACAAAAACCATCGCCAACGCTGACGGCTCGGTCACTTTGACGTCCACTGTCTCCGCTGGCGCGGGTGTGGCGACCGACGCCACCGGTGTTGTATCCATCTCCGGCAGTTACTCCGGGCTGGCCACACCGGTCAGCGGTGAGGCGGCAGTTTCGGCCGGGGTGGCCACCTGGAGAACACCGGTGCTTGACGCAGACCGGACGTATACCTTCACGGCTGGCTACACGGCGAAGGGCGACACGAAATACACCGACTCCGCCGTCAACGCGACGACGACGGTCACCACCGTCGCCGGGCCGACACCGCCGCAGAACACCGCCATCACCGTCACGATCCCGGCGTCTGCTACCGGATTGAAGTTCACGATGACTCCGGGTGCTGTGGCCCTCAATCAGGCCGCCCTCGACGGCACCTCGTATGTGGCCACCGGATCGCTTGGCCAAGTCACCGTCTCTGACAACCGCCGGGCCCGCACCGCGTGGACCCTCGGCGGCAACTCGACCAACTTCGTCAACACCGCCGATGCCACGCAGACCATCGCAGCGAACAGTCTTGGCTGGAAGCCTGCCCTGGTCGGTGCGACCAATGCCGGCACGGCCGGCATTGAGGTCATCGCCGGAGCCTCCGGGGGACTGTCTGCCAGCACCCCCCTCGCCCAGGCCGTGGCCGGGGTCAGCACCGCGGACACCACCATCAATGCCGGCATCACGCTGAAAGCTCCAGCCGACTCGGCAGCTGGCGACTACACCGCAACACTCACTCTCACCCTTATCTAGGCACCATCTGTTTGGCCGCATCCCGCTGACTTCGGTGGGCAGGATGCGGCACCGGGGTCGCGCCTGACCAGTTCACTCCTGACACGTTCACTCGTGATTCGTGCAAACCGAAAGATTCTATGACTACTCGTGTTTCGGCCCTCGCGCGACTGACGGCGGCCCTCGCCGCAGCCCTGCTTCTGGCTTCTGCCACCGCGGCGTTCGCTGAGGGGGAGAACGCTGTGACCTGGAGCGTGCAGCCGTCAACGCCGCAGGGACCGGATGATCGCCCCGAGTTCGACTACACCGTCGCCCCGGGCGCCACCATCAGCGACTGGGTCGCCATCTCCAACTTCTCCTCCCGTCCCGCCACTTTCCGGGTGCACGCGGCAGACGCCACAACCAACTACACCACCGCCGCCTTCACCCTGATCGGTGCTGACCAAGCATCTGTCGACGCGGGAGCGTGGACATCCGTCGACTCCGCCGCGGCGGTCTGTGCTGATACCAACGACGCGGCCGAAAGAGCCTGCGCGGCAGGTCTGGGCGTGACCATCACCCTCGAGCCCGGCAGTCGCGCCGATGTGCCCTTTACTGTGACTGTGCCCCACGATGCGACACCGGGCGATCACGCCGCGGGCATCGTGGCCTCGTTCCAGTCCGAAGCGGTCGATTCCACCGGGTCAGCCGTCAGCGTTGAGCAGCGGGTGGGCACCCGCATCTATCTGCGGGTTGAGGGTGCCCTGCTTCCCAAGCTGGCACTGACCGGGCTTGTCTCGGGCTATGACGGCTCCTGGAACCCTTTCGGCGGCGGTACCGGGCGGATCGGATTTGACGTGGCCAATACGGGCAATATGCGCCTGACGGCCACGCCGGCCGTGCACCTCACCGGCCCCTTCGGCACCGATTTCGGCACCGTGACCCTCGACCCGGTAACCGATGTGCTGCCCGGCGGCGTTGCCCATGTGGAGGCTCTTTTTGCCGACGTGCCGCCGCTCGTGCTGCTGTTCGCCGATATCACCCTCGCTGCCGCTCCGGCTTCCGGTGTTGCAGCAGCGCAGGATGCTGCGCCTGCCGTTCTTTCGGAGTCCACCGTCGCCTGGGCGGTGCCGTGGTCTCTGCTCGGGACCATCGCGGTGCTCGGTGGTGGTACTGGGACCTGGTTCTGGTGGCGTCGCCGGTCGCGACAGCTCCTGGGATTTGAGCTTGCAGCCTTCGCCGAGCAGATCCGTACCGAAGAACGCATCAACCGCGGGGCATCTGCCCCCGAACACGAAAGTGAGACCGCCCGATGAACGCTGTTCCCGTAACTTTCACCCCGAGCGGGACTCATCCGCCCAAACGCCGCAGCGCCGGGCGCCTGGTGGCATCAGCTCTGCTGCTCGGTGCGGTGACGTCGAGTCTTGGGCTTGCGGGCGGCGGTGCGGCGTTCGCCGCTGACGGTCAGGACACCGACTTCACGGTGACGATCCCCACGGCGACGCCGACGCCGACGCCCACACCAACACCAACACCGTCGCCGTCGCCGACAACCGACGCGACTCCGACGCCTGAGCCCACGATTGCTCCGGTGGCCACGGTACCTCGCGCGAACGTGGGTGGTGTAGGCGGTGGTGGTACCGGGACAGGTGACTCCGGTGGCGGCGCCGGAGGCGTAGATGGCGTTGCGGCCGAGTGCACTCCGGCTGAGCCGACCGTTCCGACGGTTCCGGCCACGACCGGTGAAAATGCCACCGTTGACCAAGAAGTGTATGAGCCGGGGCAGAACGTGACCGCAACGGCCATTGGCTACGGCGCCGGAGAGCAGGTGCAGTTGGTCATGTTCTCTGAGCCGGCCTTGGTCGGTAGCTTCACCGCTGATGACCAAGGTCAGGTTCAGGCTGTGTTCCCCGTCGATGAGGCTGCCCTGCCGGGCACGCACGCGGTGCAGTTCACGGGGTGGTGCACAAAGATCGCCTTGACCAGTGTGTTGGTCGGCTCCGACGTGTTGGTGGCCTCGGCTACCTCGTTTCCGGTGTGGGTCTGGGGAGCCGGCGGCGTTGTCGGTGCGGCCGGGCTGGTACTGGCTGGCGGGCACCTACTTCGTGTGATGCGGGTCCCAGCGCCGCACTCGGCCGCGGCGACGAGCGTCTGATGGTGACGCCCACCGCTGCGCCTGCCCCCTCGAGCATGCCCGACACTCTGAGCGCGGCAGCGCCGTCACGGTCGCCGTCGCGACCGCCTGGCATCAACCGTTTTGCGGTCACTGAGAAGTTCAGTCGAGTGCTTGCGCCGCACCGGGCCGCGCCCAGCGGTGGCACACGGAAGCCGCCCCCTCGAGGCCCGGCGCGGGCGGGTGGCTCGCGGCTTCCGCCGATGCCGCGCGAGCTCGCGCCGAAGAATGCGCGCTGGTGGGTTGGCGCAGCGATTCTGACTGTGTCACTGTTACTTGTTGGGTTCGTGGGCCATGTGGCGCTGTTCTCTGTCTTCCAGCACCATCGTGCCCAAGACCTCAGCTATCAGCAGCTGCGCACGACACTCGCCAAGGCGGAGACCCCGGTCGGTCAACTTGATCTGGATGCCGAACTCGTGACCATCGGCACTCCGGTGGCCCTTCTACAGATTGGGGCGACGAAGCTTACTGAAGTAGTCGTCGAGGGGTCGACCGGTGAGGCGCTGCGCGCCGGTGCCGGTCACCGCCGGGATTCGGTGATGCCCGGTCAGGCTGGCACGAGCGTGATCCTCGGACGACAAACCGCGTATGGAGGACCGTTTGGTTCTGTGAGCCAGTTGAAACCGGGCGATGAGATCGCTGTGACGACCGGACAAGGAGTGCACAGCTACACCGTGTTCGCCTTGCGCCGGGCGGGCGACCCGATGCCGGCGCCACTGGCGCAAGGAAAAGGCCGGCTGGAGTTGATGACCGCGGACGGTCTCGCGCTCTTCCCGTCCGGTGTGCTGCACGTTGACGCCGAACTCACCTCGCCCGTGCAGATCACCCCAACTAAGGTACTTGCCTACCCGGCGCTGCCCCCGATCGAGCGGGCAATGGGACAGGACCAGAGCCGTCTGTTCAGTTCCTTCTTCATGTTGGTCATTTTTGTCGCAGCCGGAATTACACTCTGGTGGCTCTGGACTCGCTGGGGCAAATGGCAAGCGTGGCTGATCGGTGTGCCCGTCATGCTGGCCCTCGGCGTCACCGTTGCAGACACCATCATGAACGCGCTGCCCAATCTTCTCTGACTTCCTCGCATACCTGAACGTCAACCCCACTGATACTCAAGGACACCAATGACTGCCCAGTCTCAATCTCGGCCCGCTGACCACAACGACCTGACCGACGTACACCTGACGGCTGCGGATGCCGCGGAGCTCGCGGCCGTGCGCGTACCTCTGCACGCCGAAGATCCCTCGATGGACCTCACCGCGGTACTAGAGTCCGTTGAGAGCGACAAGTTGCTTGGTACGCGGCCGGAGACCTCCCGCAATGCGGATGCTGAAATCGTCGACGTCCTTGTTCACTCTGATGCGCCGCGACCGGTCTTGTCGGCTCTGGAGGCGCGGGATATCTCCGCGTGGTTCGGCACCCACAAGGTGCTTGAACGAGTCTCGCTCACGATGGAAGCTGGCCAGGTGACAGCTTTGATTGGTCCGTCCGGCTGTGGTAAGAGCACGTTTCTGCGCATTCTTAACCGTATGCACGAACTGGTACCTCTGGCGTCGTTGGCCGGTGAGGTAGTACTTGACGGAGCTGACATCTACGACCGCACGCGCAAGCTCACTGACGCGCGACGCCACATCGGGATGGTATTTCAAAAGCCCAACCCCTTCCCGGCGATGTCCATCTACGACAATGTGGTCGCAGGCCTCAAACTCACGGGCATCCGCGCCTCTCGCGACGAGAAAGACGAAGTCGTCGAACGCAGCCTCACCAGCGCCGGACTCTGGCGCGAGGTCAAGGACCGGCTACGCCAACCGGGCGGTGGGCTCTCGGGCGGGCAGCAGCAGCGGCTCTGCATCGCGCGCTCACTCGCGGTAAAACCGAAGGTGCTGCTGATGGACGAACCCTGCTCGGCGCTTGACCCCACGTCGACGCGCGTGATTGAGGAGACAATGAGCGAACTGCAAAAGGAGGTCACAATCGTGATCGTCACCCACAACATGCAGCAGGCCCAACGGGTCTCGCAGAAGTGTGCATTCTTTCTGGCATCCCACAGCACGCCAGGCGGAATCGTGGAGCACGGCGATACGGATGCGATGTTCTCCGAACCTCAGGACGAGCGAACTTTCGATTACGTGAATGGTCGGTTCGGGTAGCTCATGAGTGGGAACGCTCCACCGGATTGGTCGCTCATCCTCGGGTCTTCCATCGTGCAGGCCGCCTGTGCGAGCCCGGAACGTGCCCTCGAAACAATCGTGTCGACTGCACAACCGTGTAACGACAACATCAGTGTCAGCGTTGTTGGCGACATCACGGGTGACGAAATCGGCATGCTGGTGTTCGGGATCATCACGGGCATCGTGTTGCTGGTCACACTCATTATTGTGACCACACTCCGTATGGCGCGTGCGTGGCGGCAAACGGCTCTGCATCAACTAATTGAACGCGGCTCCGACGACCCGAATGGAACTTCGGACAGATGAGACCCGCCAACGACGCAGAATTACTCGACGGGCGGTACCGACTGGGCGAGCTTCTCGGTGTCGGCGGCTCGGCATCCGTGTTCGCCGCGGAAGACACCACCACTAGCCGTGAACGCGATCAGACGCCCGCGGTCGCAGTGAAGATGTTGCATCCGCATCTCTGTCGTGACGCCGCCACGCGGGAGGCGTTCTTTCGGGAGGCGCGCGCCGCGAAACTACTACGGCACCCCAACGTCGTCACCGTACACGAGTTTGGGCTGCATGAAGCAGGTGGCGTAACAATGGCGTGGATCGCCTTCGATCTCGTTGACGGGCCCACCATCGCTGACTGGGTCCAAGACAACGGCCCCCTCCGCCCCGCCGCCGCGGCGGCCGTGCTCGACGGTGTGCTCGCCGCGCTCGAGGCCGCGCATGCGATAGGGATCGTACACCGGGACGTCACCCCACAGAACGTGATCCTCGACGGCACTGGCAGAGTGCACACGGAGGAAGCGGTCACCAGCGCCCAGGTGCGACTGGTCGATTTCGGGCTCGCCGCCGCGACCGGTTGTACGGCTCTTGGCAGCGATGTACTCCTCACCGAGCATGACTTTGCGGCGAACGGCGGCGGCGGTGCCGCTGAGGCGGGGAGTACCGAATCGGCGCGGACCGGGGTGGTGGGCAATGTGAACTTTATGTCGCCCGAGCATGCACAGGGTAAACCCGTGCGCGCCGCCGGTGACCTGTATCAGTGCGGTGCGCTGCTGTACTTCATGCTCACCGGGCAGCCGCCGTACCCGCGGGACGCGGCAGCCCTCGTGCTCGAGGCGCACGTCTCAGCACCCCCACCGGTGCCCTCCGTGCTGGTACCGGCAGCGCGGTCGCTGGATCGCATCGTGACGCGAGCGATGACGAAAACACCGGCGCGGCGTTATCGCACCGCGGCGGAGTTTCGTACAGTCCTCGCCGATGCCATCAGCCGGGACTCGAGCCAACTCATCGCCGCGGATACGACCGATATCGGGCTGAACGAAACAGCTACCAAAGTGCTGTTGCCCGGAAAACTAGGCGATCTCGACTATCTCAGTTCCACGTCTGCCGAAATCGATCAGGAAAACACGCAAACGCTGCCTGTCGGAGGTTCTGGCGGTATTGTCGCCGTGATCAGCATCGCTGCCGTGATCGGGCTGACGATCTGGGGAGCCCTGTTCGCGACGGCTAGCCCCGCGCCGACTGCGCCGACAGCTTCGGCGTCTGCGGCCGCCCCGACAGCATCCTCCGCGCCAACCATGCCGCCAACCATGCCGCCAACCATGCCGCCAACCATGCCGCCAACCATGCCGCCAACCCTGCCGCCAACCATGCCGCCGACCGTGCCGGATCAGGTCGTGATGCCGACGCTGTTTGGCACACTCACCGACGCGGAGACCACGCTGCGCGCTGCGGGGCTAGTGTTGGGCACCATCACCCGCCTGGAGTCGGCTGAAACCAGCGACCGAATTCTCAGTCAGTACCCCTCTGCCGGTGAGACGCTCCCCGCTAGCTCCACCGTGGATGTCACCGTCGCAAGCGGCACAAACACGGTGCCGCAGGTGAGCGGAATGAGCGCCGCGGCGGCGACCGCACTGCTGCAATCGGCGGGCTTCGAGGGTGCGATTATTCCCGTGGATGGTTCGGTGACGGCGACTGTGACCGGTACGCAGCCCGGTGCCGGAGCGGTGCTTCGTGTCGGGCTGACCGTGACACTGCTCGTGTCCACACTCGCTCCCTCTTCTAGCCCGGCACCGGAGCCGACTGCGACCCGACCACCCGCAACGCTGCCCGGCGAGCAGGATCCAGCATGAGCAAACACAGACAAGGCACCATGAGTGCTGAACCCACGAGTCCGGTGGAGCACGGCGACGACGAGGCACCCTGTGCTGATGTCACATATGAGTGGCGTAAAGAACGCACAGTTCTCGCGCAGATCGGGTTGTTCCTTAGTGTTGGTGTGGTCGCCGTGATGGCGACCGCCGCGCTGAACCTTGCCAGTTTGACGGCTGCACCAATTCAGCTGCCTACGACCATGACGAAGGTCGCCCCGCTCCCGGGCAGCGCCACCGTGAGCGGACAGCTTTCATTGAGTCAGCAGAACGCCCCGGCCGCGTCGTTGGGGTCGGCGAGTGCGGCGGTGGCGCCCACCATGAGTGTCGACCCGGTGTGGGCGGAGAAGGTGTCCGCCGCGACCGGGATTCCACGTCGAGCCCTTACCGCCTATGCCGCCGCTGACCTGACCGTCGATGCTGAACAACCCGGCTGCGGGATCGGCTGGAACACTCTCGCCGCGATCGGAGAGATCGAGTCAGGGCACGGCAGCCACGGCGGCTCTGTGCTCAGCGACACGGGATACCCGACACCCGCGATTCGAGGGATTGCGCTCGATGGTAGTGGGGTCGCCGCCATTACCGACACCGACGGTGGTGTGTGGGACGATGATGCGGTGTGGGACCGAGCAGTCGGGCCGATGCAGTTTATTCCGGATACGTGGGCGCGGTGGGGTGCAGATGGCAGTGGTGACGGTGCCGCCGACCCGAACCAGATCGACGATGCGGCCCTGGCAACCGCGCGGTACCTGTGTCATGGCGGCGACATGACTGGAAGCGAGACTTGGCGCGCCGCCGTATTCTCGTATAACCACGTCGATTCGTATGTGAACGATGTTGCCGCTGTGGCCAACCAATACGCGCAGCACTCAGCAGGCGCACGATGAGCATCCCCAGCCTCTGTAATGATTATTAGTTGGTAGGCGAGGCTCGAATTGCCTTGGTCGAGCCGTGTTCTTCAACCGGCTCGGAGAAATCCACCATCGACCAACAACGCAACCGTCCCAGCGGGCCGAACTTCGTCCTGGTCGCGATCATCCTCTGGAACACGGTCTACCTCGACCACACCACCACCACTGAGGATCCTGCACATGACCCGCTACTCCCACACCTTTCGCTTTTGGGCTGGGAACATATCAGCCTCCTCGGCGATTACCTCTGGACACGCGGCAGCCGAAGTCAATACGGACTTCGCGTCATTTCGGCGGTGGAATGATCCCCTCGACCGAAAGTTTGACTAGAGGCCTGTCCCCGAGAGGCGCGTCGAGATCAATGAGTAGCGAGCCCTGAAACGCGAGGCTAGTGCACGTGTTGGGTGCTTCCGGCAAGGTGCCCTGGATGAGAGCCACAGCGACTTCCGAACCGGTTTGTTTCGTGATTGTGCGTGTTCCGTAGCACGCAGGATTCTCTCCGACGAAGAACACCCGAACCTGGGTGTCCGAGACGTTCTCTGAATCTGTCCACGGCAGAACTCTTTCCCCAACGAGATCATCGCGTGGAATCTCATCTTTAGATGCGGGGCTGCCACTTGCAGAGGGAGCGGGCACTGCAGTGGAGCTGTCCTCTTCGATCCCGGGCGAGCCACCAGAAAAGTTGGTTGAACACGCAGATGATCCCAGAATACACACGGCTAAAAGCGCTCCCGCCACGAGTCGTGTCGATCTCAACAAATCTGTCCCCTGCCAAACTGCACCTGTTGGTGAATAGCATAGCCCGAATGGGTTACCGTCGAGCGTGCGGAAACTTTGGGTGGCTGCGGTTCTCGTACTGTCGAGCCTGGGGCTCACGGCGTGCGTGCCGCTCGGGTTCGCATGTTCGGCCGTTGGTTACCCCAGCGTGGCCAAGATCGCGTTGGCTGAGCCGACGGCGGGCGTCGAGCTTGAGCTGTGTGATGGTGCGGGTTGCGTACCGGGACCGCCGATGGCGCCTGTCGAGATGCAGCCAGCGCGTACAACGGTGGAGCCGATTGTTGAAGATACGGGTGTGTTCACTCTCGTCGGAGACGGTGTTTCAGGTTGGAGCGCGGACTTTGTCGGCGGCCAATCGGTGGTCGGATATCGATTGATTGACACGGTCGGTGGAGTGGTTGCCGAGGGCACCATCGACGTCGACTGGGTTCGTGTTGGCGGAACTGAGCGGTGTGGTGGACCTAGAAAAGCGGAGATCGAACTGCCCTCCTGAGGGGCCCAGCCGATCGTCCGAGTGAATTACCGGGCCGCTCGAACCTCCGCATCCACTGCGTCTGCAGGCCGGACGTGTACTTGCAGTTTTTTGCAACGATCGGTGGAAGTGCCGTTACCTTCCCGGCTGCTGACGGGAACTGTTGGCGATGAGGGCCGTGACAAGAAGCAAGGATACGGTCGCGGGGATACTGCCCAATCTGGTTCACCCATACGCGGTGATCCGATTTCCATGGCTCAATCGGACACGAATCATAATTGGCGTGAAATAGAAGATGCTCCTGAGGCTCGTCGCTGTATTTGCTTCGCTTTTCTCGCTATGTGTCGCAGCGCTCTGCGCGGTCGGAGCGGTTCCACCGAACCAAGTCATTGGACTACGCACGAATACAGCCCTGCGGTCCAAGCCAACGTGGAGCACGGCACACCGGCGAGCACTTATCCCTGTGGCGGTCACGACTTTGGCAGTTGCCGGTTGCTGGCTTCTCTATTCCGCTGGGATTGTCGAGAGCAGCGCAGCTGTCGCGTTCGGCTTCATTGTCCGCGTGGCTGGATTGCTATGGGCATGGGCGCATGGCGTCCGAGGCGTTTGAACGCCCCGCGGAAGATGCCGTAAGGATGAACGTTGTGTTGCTGTGTGCTGCGCATAGTCGGCGCGCAGCCAGTTGAGGCTTCCCCTTTCTTATCTGTCGGCGGCCACGGGCAAGTGCCCACAGCCGGTCAATATGGAAGTGGACTGCCTTCGTCACATGGCCACGGGGCCAGCCCATCGCCGGCCAGTCGTATCGCTTGACGGTGGTGCCGGGAAGGCACCACAGTCCGATTTCACACGCCAGCAACGCATGGCCCGGACACGTCGCGGCCCGTCGCACCGGGTGCGTCAACAGCCGCACAGCCGCTCGTCGGTGACCCCTCTCGCCTTCGATCGCAAGGAATTCCGCCGGGACGTGCCTCGGCGTTACCGTGTAGTCCCACCTGCGCTGAAGGACGTGAGTGCTGACGAGGTATGTCCGGTCGCGCATGTGACGGTACGTCTTTCAAACTTCTGGTGGTCAAAACACATGCCCATAGGTGGCCATCGCCTATAGCCATATACGGGCTCCGACGTCGCCGTGCATGGGCTGATTCTCGTGGCCGCTGACATTCTGAGAAGCCAAACAATCGAGAAAGGGCGTACACGGCTGAGCGGTTTGACTTTGACCAGGTCGGCTCCCGTTTTGAGGCGTGTCGCCCGTTCGTTCAAGATTCGTTTGCTCGGGTGAGTCTATTTTTCGGGGAGTCGGGGCGAGTTTTGACATCAGCGTAGGGTCGTACCGAGAATGACTGCGCTGTATCGCGCGCTAACCAGCAAGTTAGCTGGCCTCCATTAGCGTTGAGGAATGAGTTCTCTCGTTCCCACCGACGACGCCGACACGCTCGAGAGCATCAAACGGCTTGTGCATGAGGCGCGCTACATTGCCCAGCGCCGAGTGAACACCGAAATGCTCCGGCTCTACTGGCAATCGGAGCGATGATCTATAGAGTGACAGACGACGGCTGGGAGGGTGGCCGCCGGCGAAGACCAGAGCGCGGTCGTGACCACAGTGGTCTTCCTGGCAGCCATCCACGTCACCCCTGTTCGTCGACCGGCGTCGTAGGGTCAGTGGTGTTGGGGGTGAGCGTGGCGCTGTCGGCGAGTTTGAGCCAGACGACTCCGCCGATGATGACTGCCAGCCAGAAGGCCTTGACCAGGGTTAAGGCCTCATCGAAGAAGACTGGGCCGAGGAGTGCGGCGCCGACCGCGCCGATGCCGGCCCACACGGCGTAGCCGATCCCAACGTCGATCTTCTTCAAGGCGACGCTGAGGAAGAACAGGGTGAACAGGAAGAAAATGATGGCGACGATCGACCAGACGAGGTTGGTAAACCCTTTGCTTCCGTTCACGCTGAGGGCGTAGCCAACTTCGAAGACTCCGGCCACTAGCAGGGCCAGCCAGGGGCCTGTTTTCTTTTCGGCGGTCACCGGTGGCGGTGTGTGTGTCGTGGTGGTCATGAGAGGTGTCCTTTCACGGTGATTGGGTGAGGGTGGTTTATGCGGCGCCGGCGAGGTTGAGTCCGACGACGCCGGCGATGACGATGAGGATGCCTAGAAGTTTCTTCCAGGTCAGGCGCTGGGAGAGAAATAGTGCACCGACGATGACGATCCCGACGCCGGCCAGCGAGGTCCAGAGGGCGTATCCGACGCCGACATCGAAGGTCAGCAGGGCCAGGCTGAGAAAGAAGGTGGCGATCGCGCCGCTGACGAGCGTGCCGATCGTCCACCACAGTTTCGTGAAGCCTTGTGCCTTGCCTGCCAAGATGCCGACGGCGACCTCGAAGAGGACGGCGATGCCCAGGTAGAGCCAACTCATTGTGATGTTCCTTTCGATTCGCTACGGGCTCGCAGGTGCGCGCCCGTAGCGTGTGGGGTGCGCTGACACACAATACTTGTATGTACATGCAGATAATTAGGCGTGAAGAGGGTAGCCGTAACGGCTTGTGATTTAGGGCGTGAGCAACCCCTCGATCTCGCGCAGGGCGTATCCAAGTTGCTTGGTGTCGATGCTTGGGAAGTGCTCCGAGGCTGGAGTCAGGAGTCCACTGATGCGATCCTCATAAGGGGATCGCACGCTGTGCACCAGTGCCTCGCCTTGCTCAGTGATGACCGCATAGACGCCGCGGCCATCATCCGCGCAGAGATCGCGGCGCACATGCCCCTTCGCCTCCAAACGGTTCACCAGGCGCGTCGCCGAGCTTTGGTTCAGACCGACGCGCTGTGCGAGATCATTGACGCGCAGCTCCTTGTCGGAGGCCTGGCTCACGAGGGTCAGGGCACGGAACTCGGTGAGTCCGACTCGATACGTATCCGCAAGCCATCGATCAAGGTTTGCGTCCATTGCGGACGAGAACGCGGCAACCCTCGACCAGGCGGTGCTGACGCCGGCCTGGACTGGTTGGCTTGGCTCAGGTAACTGCATGTGCATGCAATTACCGTAGCACAGGGTGCGCGGCCACCTCGCGGGGTTCCGTCGCGCTCCCGAGAAAAATTTGAGTGTCGCGTTGTTCCAGTGCAACTTTGGTCGCTTCGAGCAATTCCGCGGCCCTCTACAACGTAGGGTTCTGAGACAGCCGGAAGGGGCGCATTGTTGTCGCGTCGACTCTCAGAATCCGCCCCCCCTTCACCGGGCATTTTCTCGGGCGGGTCTTACGGGAATGTCTGCCGTGGGTTCAGCGAGACTGAAGCTCCTTCATTACGAACCCACCGCTATTCTTCGAATTGTTCCCGAGATCGTCTTTGGCGCGTGCGCTGACTGTCGTGATCGTGAACGTCAAGCCGGCGGTGCTGCCCGCAAAAGGCTTTGCGTGACGGGCTGCGTGTACCCAAGGTGAGTACGATCGAGCCATGGCACAAATCGAGGATGATGGCCGCCCGAGCCTGGAACCCATCCGCTCGGCACCGGAGGATCCACCTCTGCAGGCACTGCTGCCCGGATTGGATCGACTCTCAAGGTCGTCATTTCACAAGGGAACGCTCAGCCGGCGGAGAATCAATCGTGCGATTCTCCTCTTTCTAGCTGTCGCGGGTGTGACAGGTGCGCTCATCACTGCAAGTGTTGTGCTCTGAAGGTTCCCAAGTGACACGTCATCGGCGCGCGCGGCCGTGGGTGGTTTAGCCCCAGATTTGTGGCGCCCTGTGGGACAGATGACGCTTGGCCGCATCCGTCACCGAGGGCGTGCAAGTGGAACGGTGAGTTACGCCTTAGCTTCCGCTTTTTCATGGGATTGATTGAAACCCGATCTGTGGCATCGATCCACACAGCCCAGCGCCCCCTCGATGCATGTCGGGTGTGTATATACTCGGCATGTAAGGACCGTGTTGGTCACAGGATCAAGGGGAGTCGTCGTGTCGGTACGTCAGAGTATTTTGGCCATTCTTGATCAGGGGCCGAGTTACGGGTACAGGTTGCGTGCGGAGTTCGAGCGTCGTACCGGTTCGACCTGGCCCATCAACGTGGGGCAGATCTACAACACCCTCGAGAGGTTGGAACGCGACGGCCTCATCGTGAAGGGTGAGACCGACGCGGATGGACACGTCTTCTACGCGATCACCGCCGCCGGCCATACGGAGGTGCTCGAGTGGTTGCGGTCCCCGGTGCCACGCCCGGCCACGACGCGGGACGAATTGGCGATCAAGCTGGCACTTGCGGTGACGCTGCCCGATGTGGACATCGTGGAGATTGTGCGGGTGCAGCGGATGTCGACGATGTCGACCCTGCAGCAGCTCACCCGGGCTAAAAACGCCGGCGATGATCCCGATTCGACGGATGAGCTCGCCTGGCTTCTGGTGATCGACTCCCTGATTTTCCTGGCCGAGGCAGAGATTCGGTGGCTGGACCATTGCCAGTCTCGGTTGGCTCGGGCGACGGCCAAAGGTCTCTCGGCCAGCGAGAATCCGGCGGCGCCGCGTCGGCGTGGCCGGCCGGCTCGCGCTGGCGAGGCCCCCGTCGACGAGCGCACGGACGACGCGGAGGTCCTCCGATGACTGTCGAGCTGTTGCGGCTGGACGGGGTGTCCCGGCAGTATGGGCGCGGCGAGACCGCGGTCACTGCTTTGGCTGGTATCGATCTGACGATCAGCGCGGGGGAGATGGTGGCGGTGATGGGGGCATCCGGTTCGGGTAAATCGACGCTGCTGACCATTGCCGGCGGCTTGACAGCGCCCACGTCGGGGGAAGTCGTGATCGATGGTCAGTGGATCAGTGCGATGACGGCAAAACAGCTGGCTGTGCTGCGCCGGCGAACGCTGGGTTTCGTGTTCCAGGATTTCAACCTGATTCCCGCGCTGACGGCCCTTGAGAACGTCACGTTGCCCTTGGAGCTGGATAGTTGGCGCAGCCGTGATTCGCGCCGGGCCGGACTGGATGCCCTCGCGTCGGTTGAGTTGGCCGATCGGGCGGGCGCCTACCCCGATGATCTCTCCGGGGGGCAGCAGCAGCGGGTCGCGATCGCTCGTGCCATTGTCGGGCCGCGCAAGCTGATTCTGGCGGATGAGCCGACCGGGGCGTTGGACACGCAGACGGGTGAGGCGGTGCTGCGGATGTTGCGTCACCGGGTTGATGCGGGCGCCGGCGCGATTCTGGTCACCCATGATGCGCGGCATGCTGCCTGGGCTGATCGGATCGTGTACCTGGAAGACGGCCGCATCGTGGGACAGACGTCGGTCGGATCTGCCGACGATCTCCTGGAAGCTGGTCGATGATGCCGGGCAGATTGAGGATGGCCGGCCGGAGCCGGTTGGCCCCGTTTCGTGCCGCATTGCGCTTCGCGCGGCGTGACGCTTGGGCGGCCAAGGCCCGCAGCGCTCTCATCGTGGCGATGGTTGCGATCCCCATCGCCGGCCTCAGCGGGGTCGCGCTGGTGGGGATGAGCATGATCCCGACAATTGACGAAACCCTGGCCGCCGAACTGGGCCAGGCCGATGCCCGTATCAGCGTCGTCAGCAGCCCTGACGCCTCCCTCATTCAAAGTCCTACCCGGCCCGACTGGCACCAGGTTGAGATGGACCCGGCCGGGATGCCGGTCAACACGCAAGCGGATGCTGCGCTGGCCGATCCGACGTCCCTCATCTCGGCCGGTGCGACGCTGATCCCCATCCGCTCGGCCGACGTGACCATCGAGACGGCGACCGGTATCACCGGAATGAGCGCCATCGAAGGTGAGACCTGGAACGTAGGCTTCGCGCCCAAATACACACTGGTTTCTGGACGCGCCCCATCCGCTGACGGAGAGATTCTCGTCACGGCCGCCGCGCTGGAGAGGCTCGGCACGAACCTGGGGGAGACGGTGTCGCTGCGCGACCCGGAACGCCCCGCCACCGTGGTCGGGGTGCTCGATGGCGCGGAGTACGCCGACGCGAGCCCGGCCGTGTTCGGAGCGCTCGGCACCTTCACGGGAGATCCCGAACCGCGCAGCGGGGAGGACGACTTCTACCTCTTCGGCCAGCCCTTGGACTGGGAGGCCGTGCAACAGCTCAACCAATCTGGCGCGGTCGCCCTGTCCCGCTCCGTGGTGTTGAATCCGCCACCCGCGGGGACGTATGCCCTGCAGCAATCCACCGACCTGCAAGGCGTCGCGACGACCGTCGTCACGTTGACCACGGTCGGCGTCATCTTCGCGGTACTGGAGATCGCCCTACTTGCCGGGGCGGCGTTCACCGTGGGGGCGCGACAGCAACAGCGCACGCTGGCCACCGTCGCCAGCGTCGGCGGACACCGGCGCACGCTGTTCCAAATCGTGACCGCCAGCGGCCTGGTCCTGGGACTGGGCGGCGGCATCGTCGGCGCGGTGATCGGGGTCGCTGGCGGCAGCCTGTTCATGACCCTGACAGCGGACGGCAGTGCCGTGCAGTACTGGGGCTACCATCTGTCGATTCCGGCACTCGTGGGGATCGTGCTGTTTGCAATGGTGATCGGCTGGATCGCCGCGGTGCTGCCCGCATGGACGGCCTCCCGCATGGACGTGCTCGCCGCTCTGCGCGGAGCACGCCGGGCGCAGACCGCGCCCCGGACCCGGCGTCGCTGGGCCGGCCTGTTCATCATTGCGACCGGTGTCGCGATCACCGCCGGCGGCGCCTGGGCGGGAACGGCCAGTTTCACCGCCCCGGGCGTGATTACCAACACTTCCCTTTATCAGCTGGCCATCATGCTGGTGCTCTTCGGTCCTGTGCTGGCGCAGGTCGGCGTACTGCTCGTTGCGCCGGTTATCCTTGCCTCTCTTGCTCGAGTCGTGGCGCGGGTGGGGTTGGGGGCGCGGCTGGCGGCGCGTGATGTGGTGCGCAACCGGTCCCGTTCCCTGCCCGTGCTCGCGGCGATCATGACCACAGTGTTCCTGGGTACGGTACTGCTGGCGTTCTTTGGCGGGTCCGACGAGTCCAATCGGGCCAGCTATGACCGCTGGAATGCCGAAGGGCAACTGATGGTCGAGCTGGACGCCTGGGCCGAGGACGGTACTCAGAGTGTGTATCCAGTCGGCCCGGAAGTCGCGACGATCCTCACAACGCAGCTCGGCGCCGACGAGGCGAGCGTGCTCTCCGGGGTGCGGTCCGGCTCAACCGGGCCAGCCGACACCACGGCCCATCCCACCGTCGCATTGCGGCCCGAGGTCAGCTGCGAGCTTCAAAGCGGATCCAACCCGGCCGGCGCCTGCAACGCACCCTTCTGGCTGTTCTCCACCGGATCCACACCCCAAATCTGGACCGGAAACCTCGACGACCTCGCCCTCATCCTCGATGACGACGTCTCCCCGAAAGCACAACGCACCCTCGAGGCCGGCGGAGCGGTCTCGCTCTACCCGGAATATGTGCAGGATGACGGTACCATCCAGATCGAGTGGATGCCCGCATCCGCTGCCACCGATGCTGGCAGCACAGCAGACGTGGCGGCGATCTCGACGACGGCAGTGCCCGCAGTGGTGCAGGAACCCGCCCATCCGATCCATTTCAGTGTGTTCATGCTCGACCGGGCGGCGACCTCGCTAGGGATGGAGTCGATACCGTACCGGGTGCTCGCGTCCTTCGCGACTGTTCCCGACGCGGCCGCGCAGGATCAGCTTCGGGCCTCGCTCGGGTCGCTGACTGGCGGTCCCGAACTCGTGGCCCGCTACGAACGCGGACCCGACAGCACCATCAACACTTCCGGCTGGGCGCTGGTGGCCGTCGCCGCCTTGGTGGCCGTCGCCGCTGCCGCGGTCGCTCTCGGTCTTGCCCGGGCAGACGGTCGGCGCGACGACGTCACGCTCAGCGCCGTCGGCGCCAACCCGGGCCTGCGCCGAAGCGTCGGATTCTGGCAAGCTGTGCTTCTCACCGGAACCGGTGCCATGCTCGGCGGCGCGCTCGGACTTCTCGGCCCCGGGATGCTGGGCCTGGTCGCTCTGATGCCTTTCGCCCCGCCCTGGCCACAGCTGTTGCTCCTCGTGGTCGGGCTCCCGCTCGTCATCGCCGGCGGCAGCTGGCTGCTGACTCGACCCGCACAGTTCGACGAACGACTGCAACGCACCCTCGCCTAAAGGAGGGCCGTCCCGTTTGGGGTTCCTCTTGCGGGCAACCCTGAGACCTAGGCGCCGCGCAGCTCGTCCATTGCAATCCGATTCATATGTGAGGTGTCTCGCAACCTCCGTGTGTCGAAACCCATGGGATACAAGACACTGCGTGCAGGGGGATTTAGAAGAATGCCTTCTCCTGTGCCGTGTACCTTCGAGTGATGCCAAGCTACGAAGGCTCCGACGGGTCACCACTTCACTACGATGACGTGCGTGGCGGAGGGAGCGGTGGCGAAAAGGAACCGATTGTTCTCCTTGCCGGAGGAGCTGCGCGCCACCCCAGTTATCTTGGTGACCTGGCCGGGCTCAGCGAGCGGCACCGCCTGATCGTTCCCCACCTGAGAGGTGTGGGACGCACAGCCATGCCCCATTCGGAAGAGCGTGGGTCTTTCTGGACTCAAGCCGATGACATCGAGCGCCTGCGCATCCATCTGGGTCTGCAGCGCATGGTGTTGGTAGCGCATTCTGCCGGAACGAGATTGGCCCTCGCCTACGCCGCGCAGTTCACGCGGAGCGTTTCCAGATTGGTGTTGATCACGCCTCCGGCGGCATATCTCGTCGACGAAGCATCCGATACAGGCACAATCAGCGAAAGACGGCACGGCGACTCGGACTTCGAAGCCGCATTGACGGCGTTGGTTGCAGGGCCGCAAACGAACGACGACGACGGGTACAACGCCTGGCAGCAGGAGTCAGCGCCGGCCGGATACGCGAGATGGGGCGCGAAGGAACGAGCCCACGCGCAAGTCGGGCGCTGGAGCCTGGCCGCGACAAAGGCGTATTTCAGTGTCGACCCACCGAGCGACCTTGCTCCGCGGCTGAGACAAATTGCAGCACCCGTGCTGGTACTTGCCGGAGCTGAGGACTGCCTGACCGGACTTGCCCCCGTGACGGCGCTGGCACGCCTCTTTCCCTCCGGGATAGCCGTGGTGATCGAGAACAGTGGGCACTACCCGTGGGTTGAACAGCCGGCATCCTTCAGGGAAGCGATCGACGCGTTCCTCAAGCCGTAGAGGGCTCTTTGGGACATGAGTGAGCAGGCACCGCGCAATTCGCCAATCTGTCAGTCGCAACGCTAAGTGGCGTTGTTTCGCAATTCATGGGTTGAGAGACGGCTCTAGACTTCCTCCTCTCAAAGTGATAACTTTAGTTATCGGAGGTATGAAGATGAGCACTATGGAGAAGCCAGCCGCGCTAGCGGAATTGGTGCGGGTCAAGGCGCGGCGCGACACCGTTGATTTGGACTATTTGCGTGCTACCCGTGCAGCGGCGGAGAACGCGAGCCAGCGTGAGATTGCGCGTATCTTGGCCTTGTCGCAGCCGGCGGTTAATAAGATTCTTGCGCGAGCCAAGGGCATCGCTGATCTGCGTCCGACGTTCCATGGGGCGACTCCGTTTGAAATTGCTCAGCGCTATTCCGGGGGTTTCATTGATCGCGCCCAGGTGATTGATGAGTTGGCGCGGTGGCCGTATCTGCCCAAGCCCAAGGCGGACGAGTTCGACGACGTGTGGGAGCCGGGTGAGGGCACGTGGTATGACGTCGAGGAGGCGCTGCAGCAGGGCCTGATCGACGGTGAGATTTACGAGGCCGCGCAGTTGCGCCGCCATGCCGGGAAGCAATGACGCCCGATGAGATTGAGCGCCATGAGAGCCACCTGAGCGAGTTTTCCCGCTCAGGTGGTTCTTTGCGTGCCGACGCACCGAATGCCACGATCAACAATCCGGCGTGGTTCATCGACGGTGACCTCACCTTTGAACGACAGCAGTTTCATGCGCGCGTGCGGGCGGCGTTTCGTGAGAAACAGCCGAATGTCTTGACCGATCGCAAGGCGATTGTGTTGGCGGGTCCTCCGGGCGCGGGCAAGTCGACAGTGCTTGGCCAGGTGATCGCGGCGGCCGGAGGCAGCGCTGATCAGTGGCGGGTGATTGATGCGGATCATTTCAAGGACGTTTTGCTGCGCGAGGCGATCGCGGATGGAAGCTACGAGGGCTGGCTCGTTCTGGATGATGTGCGAGTGCTCCATGACGGGGGAGAGCGATTCTATCCTCGAGAGCTCGCTTCTCTGGTGCACGATGAATCCTCGCAGCTGTCGAAAGGCGCTCGCGCGGATGCGATTCGATTAGGCGATCGAATAGTTCTTGACACGGTCCTGTCGAACCCTGAAACGGCTGTGAAGATGGGGCGGATGCTCGAGCGGGCCGGGTACGTGTGACGGTGGTTGAGGTGGAAGTGAGCTTGAACGTGTCGCGTGATCGAACGCGTGATCGGTGGTTGCGCGGGTATGTCGAAGCTGAGCGTGGCGCTGCGGGTTCTGAACTTGGCGGTCGGTGGGTGCCGTCGGCATATCCGGAGTCACTTTTTCCGAACGGTGCAGAGCAATCGACTTGTTTGGACGCCGCGACACGGTTGGCCACGGAGAACGGCCATGTGACGCGGTTCGAGCGTTACCAGGTTGTGGATCCGAGCAAGCCGTCGCCGGAGAAGATTGATGTGCGAGTCCGGCTTTCGGCTGGCTCGTCGCTACTCGATGAACGGGTTGCCTTGACTGCAAAGCGTGCTCTGGATGGGACTGCCAGTGGTCGTCCGCGACGAACGTCGCCACGGACGAACCGGGATCCCGGGCTTTCCCGGTAGTTCGATTCGAACCCCTATCGGGGTGCGAATTGAGCGCGGCAGCGCGACCGTCAAGCGGGACTTGAAGAGGGCCGCTGACGATCGCGCCGCAGCGGAGGCATCGGCTCAGGTGCTTGCGACCGAGGCGGCAGACCAGGCCACGGCGGCCGCGGAGTAGCGCACCAGGTTCCCGCCGAGCGAATGGAATGCTGGCCCTGTTCCGTTTCGTCGCCAGTGGCGCAGCTCGTCGAGTGTCGTGCCGAGCGCTTGGCTTGTTTCTTCCGGTGTTAACAGAATCTGTGATGCTGCCGGGTTGGGTGTGGTGCTCATTGCTCTGTCTCCTTGGTCAGGGTGTCGATGATGGTCACGTAGTCGGTTCCCGTGATGGTGAGTGTGCTCGCTAGGGCGTAGCCGAAACGCCCGTGGGCGCGTAGGTCATCGAGGCGTTCTGCGACCTTCCGTGTTCGCGTTGGGTGCTCGGTGTCGCTGATGGGCAGTGTCGTTTGTAGGGTGCTGAATTCCATCGTCATAGCGCGTTACTGGCCGCTCTCGCTCACCTGTTTGTCCGCCGGATCGAGGATGCGCGCAGCTGCTACGGCGGCGATTTTGTCGGGGCGGAAACCCGACCAGCTCGCGGTCTCGGTGATGACGACCGGTGCGGATGTGTGGCCGAGTTCCTTGACCAGGTTGACGGCTCGTTCGTCGTTTGCCAGGTCGACGAGGACGTAGGTCACTCCGGCGGTGTCGAGTGCTTGTTTGGTCATTGTGCATTGGACACAGTTCGGCAGCGTGTACACGGTGAGTGGTGCGTTCATGGTGTGGTCNTTCATGGTGTGGTCCTCTCTATAACCCCATTGCCTTTTGGCGCACGCCGATTTACAGCGTCAGGGGTGAATTGGCCAGGGACCGTGGAATACCGGAGGGAGCGCAGCGAGTGAGGATATGCCGCGAAAGCCCTTGCCAAGAGAGGAATGGTGCGTACGATAAACAGCCGAAAAGGCAACGGAGTTGCACGAAGAAGCCCCGTCGAGCTGTGCTCGACGGGGCTTGTTCGTTACAGATAGGAGCCGGAGGCTACACCTCAGTGTTTGGAACGGTGACCAGGGGAGTGGTACGTCGTTTGCGTGCCTTCGGGGTGGACTGGCCGGGTGCTTTGACGCCTGTAGCGCGGAGGTCCTTTTCGCTCCATCCAGAGGTCAGTGCTGCACTCCAGGCGTGCTCGTGTGCCGCCGTGGCTTCCTTTAGTCGTTGGTCTGCGATGTCGTACTCGTTGCCCGCATCCGCGAGAACGCGGACGGTTTCAACGCGGGCGTCGACGTTCGCTTCAATAATTGCCCGCGCACGGGCGGCGGCATCTTCTGGTTTCACATTCGCATCGCTGATGCCCTCAGATTAACAGGCAACTACACCTCACGAACGTCGTCCTTTCGCATTTGCAGGAGCTCCGTTGCACGCGCGTTCGCGCCGTTCAGACGAAGTTGAAGCGGAGCAAGCTATAGGGTTAGGTGCCCTAACCCGCTTTTCCGGTGGACGCTTTGCGTTTCCTCCGGCATACTTGGCGTATGGTCCCCACATTTTCGCGGGTTCGCTGCGCTGGGCCAGGTGCTGGAATGCGGGGGAGGCGGTGACGAGATGGCAGATAAGAATGAGCGGCGTTTGTTTGGTCGTCAGCGTCGCGCTAACGTCGATGTTCCGCGTGATCGTCGGTACACCGTGAAGGTGAATGCCGAGGAGGATGCCCAGTTGCGTGCACGGGCTGTGGTGGCTGGGGTGACGGTGTCGCGGTTGATGTTTGAGTCGGCGATGAATGCGCATATTGAGACGGATACGTCGCGGCAGGAAGTGATTGCGGAGTTCTTCGCGGTTCGACGCCTGATGGCGAACGTGGCCAATAATGTGAACCAGTTGGCGAAGTACTCGAATACCGAGAGTGTGTTCCCGCAGGATGCGGAGGCGATCGTCGCGGAGTATCGGGCGATTGTTCCGCGTCTGAGCGATGCTTTGGATCGGTTGGCCGAGTCATGATGCCCAACATCAGGCGTGGCGATCGAATGGGTGGCCTGATGGTTTACCTTGCTGGTGATGGGCGTCATAACGAGCATGAGGATCAGCACCTCGTTGCTGGCGATTCCGCGATTATGACGATGTATGGGTATGACGTCCTGGACAGGGTGACGGCGTTGAAAATTGCCCACGACCTGGACGAGCCGCGGACCCGGTTCGGCGTCGAGGTGACGCGTGTTGCACAGATCACGGACCCGGAGACGGGCGAGACGGTATCAACCCGTGTCGGTGCTGACGTGTGGCATTGCTCACTATCGTTGCGTGCCGAAGAGGGTCAGTTGAGCGACGAGAAGTGGGGCGCGATTGCGCAGGACTTCGCGGATCGGATGGGCTTCACCAACGTGAGCGGTAAGGCTGCGTGCCGGTGGGTGGCGGTGCGTCACGGGTTGTCGACGAACGGTAACGACCATGTGCATTTGGCCGTTTCTTTGGTGCGTGAGGATGGCACGAAGGCGACCACGCACAATGATTTCCGGCGGGCCCAGGAGGTGTGTCGCGATCTCGAAAGCGAGTACGGGCTTGAGCAGTTGGAAAGTCGTGGGTTGGGGCTCGGGGAGCGTGGCTTCAAGCCGGCCGAACGTGAACGTGCCGGGCGGGCCAATGCGGCTGAAATTGCTCCGCACAAGCTGGAGCGCACGGTCCGGGCGGCGGCAACGGCGTCGGTCGATGAGGGCGAATTCGTGCGTCGCCTCCGTCAGGGCGGGGTTCTCGCCCGGCCACGCTACGCGGCTGGCCGGGACGATGTCGTGGCGGGCTATTCGGTGGCGATGCGACCAGTCGAGGGATCGCGGCCGATTTGGTACGGAGGCGGGCGGCTGGCGCGCGACCTCACGTTGCCGAGGCTTCGGGAGGGCTGGCCTGACAGTCCGCAGACTGCGCAGGGCGCGGTGGAGGAATGGCGGGCCACGGCGAAGAACCCGTGGCAGTACCGGCCCGTCGCGCCGGGGCGTGAGGAGCACACCCCGAATCCTGAAATGTGGAAGCAGTTCAGCGACGAGATTGGTCGACTTCGCGACCAGCTGCGCAGTGTCCCCGTCACAGACCGGGCCACGTGGGCGCACGTCGCACGCGAGACGGCCGGCGCGTTCGCGGCGTGGTCGCAGCGGGCCGAGGCAACACCGGGCCCGCTCGCTGAAACGTCCCGTCAGTTGGCTCGGTCTGCGCATCTTCGGGCGCATGAGTCACGGCCGAAGCCGGTACAGCTGGGGTCGGCGGCGAACGCCGCGATGATCCTCATGCAAGCTGCGACGGGAGGCCGCGGCACGATGGCTGAAGCGATCATGCTTCGCCAGCTGGGACGCACCGCGGTAGCAATCCTTGACATGCACAGCGCCAACGGCGACGCCCGCCGGGCCGAACAGATCGCCTCCGTCATGAGCAACCAGGTCGCCACCGTCCGCGACCGCCTGCCGGCAGTGCAACGACTTGGCAATCCGGCGGATAGCCGGCCAGAGGTAACGCCGGAGAACTCCCGCGTGGCCGAGGCCGTGCGGGTGGCGACCGACGGCCTGGCCGCTCCGCGATCAGGTTCGCCGGTTCCGAACACGTTGGAGCCCACCAAGCGCAAGACGCCAGCCACGCCACGCGAGCGTGACGGCCACGGAAGAGATTAAGAGAGCAGGAGAAAGATTATGGCCGAGGACACAGACGGGGTCGGCGAAGCCTTCGACGACCAGCTGCGGATAGCGCTCACCATCGCTTCGCAATTCGGGGAACGGATCGCCCGGCTGCGCGAACAGCTCGCCCGCCAGCGTGAAGCAGCAGCGACGCAGCAGACCCGCGAGCTCGAAGCACGCTTCGAAGCGGAACGCGGAGCAGCGCGCGCGAGCCTCGCACCGGTGCAGCAACCCGAATGGTGGGACCAAGCCACACCTGAGGACATTGCCGGCGCCCACGAAACCGCGACCGCCTGGCGCGACTACGACGACGTTGCCAACTCTGCACAGACACGAATCCGCGACGAAGTGCGCGAGCGATACGGTATCGACGTCGACGCACCAGGGGCCGACCCGGTGGCCGTCGCGGCCGCACTTCGCTCCGCCGAGCTTGACCGGGACCAGGCCCGCGCCCAGCGGGAACGTGCCGGCGAAGAACTCACCGCCTCACAGTTGCTTCTCGCTGACGTGAACAGGCGCGACGCCCAGGCCAACGAACTCGATCAAGACAACACTGAAACCGACCGCACCAACGATTCGGAGAGCCAGCGTCAGGCCGAGCAGCTGCACCTTGAAGCTGAGGTGAATCGCGGCACTAGCGGCCTCGACTACGACAGCTCAGAACGCCGCCGACAGTTCGCCTCGAGCCTTGAAGGCAAGGCCGACCAGAAAACCATCGACGCCCGCCTCCTCGCGGACGGCGACCAGGCTAAGCCTCGATCCACCGGTCGAGTTGAGGTTGTAGCGGCGCGTTAAACCGAGAATGCCACTCGGATCAGGAAAAATAGAACTTACTTAGGGTTCATTT
>NZ_QZVS01000042.1 GCF_003602235.1 Cryobacterium melibiosiphilum | reverse complement strand
CACCAGTGGTGCTGAGCCGCACCACCACTGGTGCTCTTCCGCACGATCAGTGGGGCTCAACCGCACGATCGGGTGGGGCTCACGGGCTCTAATACTCACCCGGATCCTCCGGCTTCGCACTCGAGCTCAAGGAGCGTCTCAGAAACCATCGATTTCGGCTAATCTTCCGGGGCGTCTCGAAGCTAGCCGCCGTGGGCTATTTGCGTCCGCGGCGCGACGGGTGGACCGTAGCGTCTGCAATCGCCTGAAGCTCCTCGGCCGATAGGAAGTGGTCCCAATCATGGCCGCGTCGCCGCACATCACCGATGCGCCGGTACTCCGCGAGCATCCGCATGTATAGGTCAAGGGTCTGCATGTGGGAATTCCCACCGTCGTTTGCGGCGATCGACTCCCGGCGCTCCTGCCAGCGGCCGTGATCGACCAAATACTGTACGTAGGACGCCATGTGCCCTTCGAGGCTGTCATTGAAATCGAAGCCGAGATAGCGCAAGTCAGCCACCACGTCTGCATCGATTGGCGAACCCTCCTTTGCGTGCCGCTCCACGCTGAAGTCGAGGATCCGGAACATGTCGAGAATGTCCATGACGCGGGTGCAATCGCGACGCGAGAGCTCCTGCTGGATTCCAGCGAACGCGGAGCCGTATTCGAGGGTGTATCCGGCCTCGAGCGTGAGAGCACGGTCAAGTTGATACTCGAGGTCGCCGTCTTCACCGTTCGCATCCTCGGGCAGCACCCGCGCCAAGATTCGGTGGAGCAGTGTGAACATCTGCCGATCCCTCGCACTCAGCGAGTCCGGCGCCAGGTCGCCCCGCGCCGCGACATCGTCGCGCACGGGCACGACTGCCTCCATGAGCAGATCCCGAACGAGATCGCTGAGGTTCACCCCCTCCTCTTCCGCCTTCTCCAGTAGGGAATCGCGGGTCGCATCGTCCACCCGCACAGTAATTGTCGGCATCGTTTCTCCTTTTTGTAATACAAGTCTTGATAAGTGTAAGACGTAAAACTTGTATGCACAAAAACCTTCACAATCAAATCCGCGAATAACGGTGAGGCGGGTGCTACCTCGGACCCCAGACCACAGTCTGTGGACAGGGGCGCGCCGCGCGGAAAGATCTCGCGGCGGACACGGCGGCGAGTGTTAGCGCAGTGCTCGTGAGATGTGGAGAGAAGGTGGGCATGAGCCGGAAGCACGTGCACAATACGGTCCCGCGTTTTTATCTGCAGGGCGCTGAGTCCATTGACATCCATTGCCTGATCCGAAATCCGACCCGAATCATCCAATCGGCCTCCTGAAAGCGTGGGGCATGAGGTTCCCCTGAACCGATCGAGGGTTACCTTCGAGCTGTGCGGCAGGTCTCGGAAAAGCGAAAACCACGTCCATTGAGGTTGGAGCCACCTATGCCCGTGAAGCGGGCAGGTGGGGCGTCGTAGGAATCAACTCAATGTCGGTGGTCGACGATAGCGTGTTGCCTATGCCCAGTGAACTTTCGACGCTCTCGCCAACTCGAGTGCGGCAGTTGCGCATCCTTTCAGCTATCAGCGAGCTTGGGGGCGGAACTTCCGGAAGCATCACGCACGAAGCGATCGCGAAGCGCATCGAAGCCGAGAATGACCTGGGCGTGATCGCCCTCGCGGATCACCTAGAGCTACTGAAGGACGAAGGACTTGTCGCGCTCGAGCTGAGATTGGGCGGCGTCATCGCATCTGTGAACGTCCTTCCCAGCGGTCAGGCAGCAGTCGAAGAGTTTGAGCACGTGAGAGCCTCGATACCCGTACGACGCAGGCAGTTAAGGGACGACTACCTGGCGTGGCTCTACAACCAAATCGAAGTGCTTGACATAGATCCCACCCCAGACGCGTATTTAAGAACCGTTCCTTCATTTATGGGATTTTCTTACACAGCTAAAGACCTTGAGAAGACGGGCGAGTGGTTGGTGACGAATGGGTTTATCCAGGGCGAAGCGGCTTGGCAGTACGCGGGACCCTTGCGGCCAACCCTGACAGCGAAAGGTTCCTTTACCATCGAAAACGGACGGTCCTCGAACGATCCTCCGCCCGCCATCGGAGACACGTTCCACACCACGGTGAACGGCCCGGCGAACGTCGCTCAGGGAAGTTCGCACGTGCGGCAGAATCTTTCAGTCGAATTCAAGGCTGAAGGATTGCGGCTGATCGACGCGATCGAGCAGACTCTTCCGGCCTTGGCTGCAGAGCTATCCGCAGCTGTCGAGGAACAGCTGAACGAGGCTCGCATCGAACTATCGGGAACCGCAGAAGTATCGAAACTGAAGGCGGTCTTCGGGGCGATGTCAGGATTTCTAAGCCAAACATCTGCCGGCGCACTCGGTGGCCTGCTCACAACTCAGATCGCGCAGTTTCTGGCGACATTACCGTAGCTTGAACTGAAACGGCTCTGCTTTGGACACTGCAACTGCATAGTTGTGGAGGATATCGGCGTCGAGGTCCATGCCCGGAAATGCGGAGCGTGCATCAGCCTCAACCACATCGATCGGGTAACCCTCGTGCGTGGCCCTGAACTTGCAATCCGCAGCTTCAAGGTTCGCGGCGATTCCCTCAAAAAGACGCCTGATTCCCGCGTCGTTCATCTTGACTGTCGCCTTGGCCATGCACTGAGGGTACGCCGCTCCATGGGCCGCTCTGCCCCGCGTGTAGGGTTTCGAGGCTGTACACCGCCATTTACGGCTTGAGAAACCCCGCCATGTGAATCAGAAAGCCATACCCCTACGCGCTTTTCCTCTGCCTCACTGCCTTCCTGCGGACGGGCTCCTGCAGCTTGAACAGTGCGGGCACGGAGTTAACAAGCTCGTGATGTTTCTTCAACAGCATCGCGACACGTTCGCTGGACGTTGGGTTGCTTATGCCGTACATCCCGTCCACGAGCTTGTCCAACCGTTCGTGAGCCTTGCGCAGAGCGAGGGGCATGCCGACCTGGCTGTAGAGCGCGGCGAGTGGTTCATCAGGGAAAATCGCACGAGCATTGAGCACTCCACCAACTGCGGCGCCGAACTCGACGAGCTTCTTGCCGGTCGGTTCAATGAAGGGGAAGACACAGTAAGTGAGGTCTGGGCTGATACTTGGGTCGCTTTTCAAACGGCCAGCGAATGTCTTCACCCAAGCCGTAAATGCAGCTGATTGGAGGTACCCGAAAACCCAGAGCGGACAATCCTCGATCACTATCAACTTGTTCCCGGCGATTACGTCAGGTTCGTAGTAGCGCATGGGGATGTAGTCCCTGTTCTCACTGCTGACTTCAGGAACTGCAAGGTATTTCCGTTTTGGTTGCCTGATTTGCGTGAAGAGGCTTGGAGTCGACGCTTTGGCATTCACGGACGGCGTGGGGCTTTCCAGTCGGGCTGCGGCAACCGCTGTCAGCCGAGTTTTCAAGAACGGCGAGTTCTTAATGTCTGAGGGTGCCGCGTCCACAAGCCAGAGGCACCACCGTTCGCCGCCCTGGATCATTTCCTTCGATTGGCGATACGGGCGCAGGTATTTCGCGGCGTACGTGTCCCCTGTAGCCTCCGCGTAATCTTCAGCTGTCACTGTCAGGTGGTTGCCGTCCGTCGGTTGGCTTCCCTTCGACATCAGGGGTAGCCCAGGAATCAGCGGCTTTGTGCGCTTGGACGGCCCCGGTAGCGGCGAATCAATCAAGTAAAAATTGAGGCTGCCCGGCGCACTCTCCAACGGCTGCCCGGTTACATCCGGATAATCAAAAAGCCGTTTCTGCTTCACCGTCCCCGCGGCAGAGAACCCCAAAATAGTACAGAAGACCGCGGCGGCGTTTGCGGCTCCGGAAGTCCACTTGAAGGTCCGGTGGCCGAAGTCGATGGCCATGTTGGCCTTGCGGAAGATCGGATCCAAAGCGCGCGCCTGGTCACCTTGGGTGATGCTGTTCGTGCTGACGAACGCGAACCTTGCTTTGTAGCCGCGTGCGTACGAAATGGCCTTGGCGTACCAGGATGCAACATAGTCCAGTCGGCCGCTACGTTCACCTTTTGCTTCCGGGAGCTGAGCAAACGCGAGTCGGCTGTCCTCCTGCTGAGAGGCAGAGAGCCATGCCATTCCGACAAACGGTGGATTTCCGAATACAAGCGTCTTGTCGGTGGGAGGGACGATCTCAGCCCAGTCCAGCCGGATCGCGTTGCCGACTACAATCGTCGCGGCATCGCGGATGGGGAGGCGGTCAGGGGCCTCGCCGAATTCTTGCGAGAGCGTCATGTTCGCTTGGTGGTCGACCAGGAACATTGCAGTTTGCGCGATCGCTGCCGGCCACTCCTCAATCTCGATCCCGAAGAACTGCTCCGGCCGGACGTTGAGCGTGTTGGCGACCTCGAAACTGCCAAGCATTTCGTTGCCGGTGACATCGCGGATCTTCCGAAGTACCTCGAGCTCGAGGCCTCGCATTTCCCGGTAAGCGACTACCAGGAAGTTGCCGCAGCCGCAGGCAGGATCCAGATAGGTATAGTCCGCCAGACTCTTGTGGAAGGCACGCAATTTGTTCAGGTTGGTCCCACAGGCTGCCAGCTGCTGGCGGAAACTATCCATGAATAGCGGGTCAATGGTCTTGGAGATATTTTCAGGCGTCGTGTAGTGCTCGCCGTGCGCCCGGCGGTCGACTTTTGCTTTCACCGACTGGAACATAGAGCCGAACACATCCGGCGAGATAGACCCCCAATCAAAACGGCAGCACTCCAGCAGCGCCGCGCGCATCGCTGAATCGAACTGCGGCACTTCGATGTGCTCGTTGAAGATCCCACCGTTTACGTACGGAAACGGGGCAATGGATTCGCTCAACCGTGACGAGCGCTCTGTCTCCGGTCGGTCGAGGGCACGAAACAGTGCGTCGAGCGTTCCAGCGACTGCCTCACCGTCAACAGGACTCTGGTCGACAAGGTCGTGAAACAGACCCCGAGGCCACAACCCGGTGTCGTCACCGAACAGCAAAAAGAGCACGCGGGTCATGAACACAGCGGTCTCGTGCTCGCTGTAATGGTCGCGGGTGATCTCTTGATAGAGATTGCTCATCAGCTTCACGGCTTTTGCGTTCACAGATTCTTCTTGTGCCGCGGTGAAGTCGCGCTGAACGTAGCCGGCCAAGAAAGTGAATCGATCAATCTCTTTTTCCAGGTTCTTGGTGTCAATCAGGTAGGTACTTGCACCGCCGTCTTCATCGAATCGGGTGAGCTTTATGTGTCCGAAGTCCGAAACAACAACGGCTCGTGGGAAATCCTTGGCCGGAAGGCCGTCGAGGTAGTCGAACGCCTGGGCATCAGCCGCGGCCAAGTCCTTGCCGGCGCTCTTTTGCTCAACCAGCAGCATCCCCGGCCAAAACAAATCGATGAATCCCTGATTACCGGTTGAGAACCGCTCAGCGCGTTTCTCAAAATAGGCAACGCGTTTACGGTCAATCCCGAAGATTGCCAGAAACTCGTTCCAGAACGACTGCGATTCCCCTTTCTCGTACACGTCGTCTGCCCAGCGCGCGGCGAATGCGGATGAGCGGGTACGAATCTCTTTCATCGAGAGCGAGGGTGCAGGCATAGCGCAAATGTATCGCGTCTAAGAAGCGGCGAACGGCAGGCGACCCGGTCAGGAGCGCCCGCCGTCTTCACTGAAGGTTGCGGTTAGTTTGCGTGGTCGAATGGAGCTGCTCAGTCGACCACGAACGGATTGGGCACGAGCAGCACGAGGCCGCACGCTGGGCAGCGCTGGCAAACCTTGAGACCATGGGCGGTCGGGGCAACATCGGCGTTCATCTCATGGCCGCACGCGGGGCATGAGGACCGTCCCAGTCGAGGCCATCATCGCCATCCATGCCTTGAGTGTGCCCCATTGACTGCCAGGCCGCTTGAACTATCCACAGGCACACCGCTGCATCCATCCCTGCCGAGACGCAGGCGCTTGGGGTTAGCCAGTCGATTCAATGTCGAGTGTCATGTGCCGGCGCATGAACCGGTCGAATTGTGGAACCGTGAACTTCGCATACCCGAAGCGAGGCGTATATAACAGCCCTTTGGCGATCAATCGGGATCGTATCGGGCCCAGCTGCTCAGAGGACTTGTGCAGGACCGCCGCAACGTCAGCGGCTTTCTGTTCCGCGCTGCCCAGTTCAGCCATTGCCCGCATATACGTCAACTCGTCCGGAGTGGTTCGTTGCACCCTGGCTTGGAAGAAACTGCCATCGAGCTCTGATTCGACTTGGCTCAGGGCGTCTTCTGCGTCGACGAGGGTGATGACTGGCCCGTCAGCGGTGTTCCATGCTGCGCGGCCGAACTCCTGAATGAAGTACGGGTACCCCTCCGTATACGCGAGGATGAACTCGATTGCTTCCGGACTGAAGGTGACGCCCTCAACCTTGGCTGGCTCGACGATTGCCTGCACGGCCGCTGCGCGCGGCAGCTGGCCGATCGACGAAAATTTGAAGAGCCGCTCAGCGTAAGATTTCGCATTTCCCGCAAGTCCCGGAAGCCCTGGTAGGCCGGCTCCGGCGAAAGTGACTGGAAGTTGTCGCTGGACGGTGCGGTGGACAGCCCCAATCAGCGCTTCTAACTCGGTTTTGGCCAGGAATTGGATTTCGTCAAAGAGGAAAACGACGCCGCGCTTCTTCTCCGCGGCCGCTTCGCCGATTGCCTGGAAGACGTCGGCGAGGTCGTCGTTGAGCGATCCGGTATCAGCGGTCCCCCAGGCGGGCTCCACATCAAGACCTGCCGTCATGGCGCCGTCGGCTTGCACGCTCAAAGAGAAGGATTTGATGACGGCGGCTGCCTGGGCAGCGCGCTCCCCCCACCGAGCTTTGGGTGACACCTGAAAGAGTGCGCGCCGGGACAGGTTGGCTATCTGGGGCCCGAAGGGCGTGTTCTTGGACACTTCGGCCACCACGGGGACCCAGTTCTCGTCCTCGGCAATGCGCTCGTATTGCCCCAGGAGCACCGTTTTGCCCACCCCGCGCAGTCCAGTAATAATCACTGATTGCTCGGTGTATCCATTGGCTAGACGCTGAAGGAGCACCCGGAAGTCTTCTGTCTCCTGGGCTCGTCCGGCGAGGAAACGTGGGGGCGCGCCCGCGTTCGGTGTATACGGGTTTCGTGCCCTATCCATGGTTCTCCTTAACAAGTTATCGAAAGTTTATCCCTAATTGATAAACTTTCGATAACTTGTCAAACTAGGTCCCGCTGATGAACCACCCGACTTCTCGGGTTCGAGGGAACGTGGTTGGGCGTTCAGTCGTTCTGCTTGGTGGGTTTGGGTTTCGTGCCTTCATTTGCCACCTGAGTGGCGGGGCGTATTTCTGCCCGGTCCGCACGGCTACGTTGTTCACGAGCTTCCTTTCGCAGCTCGGCGAGCTCGTCACGGACTTGGGCGAGTTGTTGTTCCTGCGTGATGCGTAAATCACTCACGCGCTGATCGCCGTGAGTTCTCTCACGTTCGATGTCTGCCCGCGCCGAATCGCGTTCCACAGATACGGCGGTCAGGTTCCCGCGCAGCGAGCTGGCTTCCTCCTGCATCGCATCGCGTTCGGTGCGTGCGTGATCGAGCTGGTCCCGAACTTTCGCGAGGTCAGACTCGGCACGTTGGGCACGGGCTGCTTCGCCGTCGGCGTGGGCGACCGCGCCTCGAGCACGTTCCTCCGCTTCCGCCCGTGCGGCAGAAGCGAGTTCGGTCCGCGTGGTGGCCTCGTCCCGCTCTTGCTCGGTCTCCCCCAGTCGCGTACGTGCGGCCACCAGCTGCTCACGCAACTGAGTCAGCTCGCCCTGTGCCTGCAAGTTCTGAGCCTCGGCCGCGGATCTGGCCGTGGCCAGCTCGGCAGCAACCTGGTCCAGAGTCTGTTCCCGGTCGCTCAGTTCCTGCTGTATCGCCACAAAGCTTGCCTGCTGCTGCTCTGCCAGCTCAGACGCTTCCATCGCTGCGGCGTCAGCCTCGACCCGCTCCGCCTCGGCCTGGCGCTGGGCCTGCTCGGCCCGACTAGCTCGTGCCGAAGAAGCGGCGACGCGTTCGGCGGCCTCGGTCGTCACGGATTCGATCTGGGCTTCTGCAGCGTCTGGGTCGGCAAGGGTGCGCAACTCCTCGACGAGCGCGCTCATCTGATGGCCGAGGTGCTCGACCATGCCGGCCACCTGTCCGTGGAGTTCTCCCGCTCGCTGGCGCGCCGCGTCGACGGGGCGTTTCTCGTCCTCGACGCTCCGTGTGGGCTCTGCGGTGAGTCGGCGGCGTGCGCGCCAGGCAGCGGCCCGATTGTGTCCCTCGTCGTCGCAATACTCGGGGGGCCGGCCGGTGCCGGCGTCCGCGCTGACGGCGGGGCGCTCGCATCCCGGGAACCGGCACGTGCGTTGCTCTGTCTGCTGCAGCTGATCGCTCATAATGTCACTCTATCATGACAAAAGATGTAACGTAATACGAAAAACGTAACAAAATACGAAACATGCTTGATGTCATTTTTCGAAGCCGTCTTGTGAATTTTCGAAGTCGTCTGCACAAATGTTCGTACTCGCGTGCACAGCTGAATCGGTGACTGTGCGACGAGGCCTTTTCGCCCCGCTGGTCTCTGGAGTCGTCGCCCGTCTCGGCACAACGACGGCAATCGCATCCGAACCAATGCCCTGGCCTTTCGGCGTCCGCCCCTTTTACCTCCTGCTTGTGCAGGCGAGTTTGAACAAAAGCGACACTCGTGCAGAGGAGTACGGAAAAATCAGTCGTCACACTCGGCTGCACAACCCCAGAAACATAGGGGCCGTTGTGCAGTCGACTTCGAAAAATGACATGCACACATGTGAGTTCACGTGAGAATGCTCATCGGGATATCAGTACTCGGCGGAAACTGCTCATCCGGATGTCAGTAACGTGCTCATCTCTATGTCAGCGGACGGCCAAGCCGACGATGTACGCCCAAGCCCACGACTGTCGGCGCGGTCGACGGCCCCGTTACCGACATGTAGATCGTTAGACCGCTCCCCCTGCAGGCCCCTAGCTATATGCAGCGACCTGGTCGCTGACAGCCAATTGAGCAATTTACTGACATCGGAGTGAGCATTCTCATCTGGCGGGGTGAATCGCCGGCGGCGCAGAGGCGTCAACGACAGTGCGCTGCGCGGTTAGGCCCGTGAACAGGTCCGGGATCAGCAGCACGAGGTCGCAGCGCGGGCAACGCTCGCTTGCTTTGAGTCCGCGGCTGGTACTGATGATCTCGGCGTTCATCTCGGCGCCACAAGCGGGGCAGGGCGGACCGCTCCAAGGGATCATCGCACCGTCGGTCCCCCGGGCGAGCTCGTCGAAGACGAGCCGAGCGACGACGACGGCGTCATCTTGGGCCGTTGAACCAGGTGCCGTATGTGCGATGTCGCGAAGAACCACGTCGAGGGGCTTCGATCCGGTATCGGCGAGGTGTTCCCCGGCGATGGCGCGGGATATGGCTTCGTCGAAGCTGCGTCGGTTCATCACCGCTCCCCCGCTGTCCTGATCCATGTCATTCAGTCTGGCCTGACGTCGCCGTTTTCGCAGGTGCACTGTGGCGAAGATGCAGGAAGCGCCCCTGGCCGGGAGAGAGAACGGCCAGGGGCGCTGATTGTGGGGCGCAGCAGCCTGCGCCAGGTCTGCCGTGTGTCCTAAGCGTCGAGGGCTCTGCTCTGGTCCAGGGCGGCGATGCGGTCAGGGCGGAAGCCGGACCAGTGGTTGTGCTCGTCGACGACCACGATGGGTGCGGCGCTGTACCCGAGGTCTTCCGTCACGTATTCGAGGGCCACGGCATTTTCGGTCACGTCGACAACTGTGTACGTCACGCCTGCTTTATCGAGTGCTTTGTACGTCATCGTGCACTGCACACACGCTGGCTTACTGAACACAAGCGAGCCGTATTCGACTGGCTGCAACAGCCGAAACTTCTCTCTTTATGGCCAGCGGCACGTTTCCTTCTCGATCGTATGTGGCTAGCGTTCGCAGATGCAGCATGACCCAACCGGTCTGTGACATTTTTGAGAGGTCTACAAGGCACTACGACCGTCTTGGTCGATCATTTATGCCAGTTCTGATGGGGATTCGCCTCCACACCAGAGCAGTTTTAATGCAATACTGAGGCGTATTGAGCAACAATGATGCATTTATTGCAACGACGGAGCGCGTGATGATTGATCTACCCGATGCTCGGTTCGCGCTCGTTACCGCAATCGATCCTGAGCGGTCGATGTTCGACGCGATGCTGGACGGGTGGGAGCGTCAGCAGTTCAGTCGCGGGCTTAGCGCGGGAACAGTTGAGCACAACACCGGTTTCATTCGCCGTTTCGAGCTGGCTCTTGGCGAGTATCCCTGGCACTGGACCGCGACGGACGTGGAGGATTTCACCTCCTCGTTGCTGTCGATGAGTCCGCCTCGAGCGCATTCCACACTTCGCGGGTATCACCAGACCATCACGACGTTCTGCGATTTCCTTACCGATCCGCGCTATGACTGGGCCGAGCGTTGTACTGAGGCATTCGGGACGCACCCGGTTCAGATCTGCCACGAATGGAACACCCGCGCGCACCTGTCGGAGTTCGAAGCGAAACCTGCGAAGCGGCCGTTCAGCTATGACGAGCTCGAAGCGTTCTTCGCCCGCGCGGACTTGATCGTTGAGGAGATCATCCAGAAGGGCAAGAAGGGTGCGCTCAGCGCGCTGCGCGACGCGCAACTCTTCAAGACGGTGTACGCGTTCGGATTACGCCGGACCGAAGCCGCGATGCTCGATCTGGCCGATCTGCGGAGCAATCCGAACAGTCCGCAATGGGCCGGCTACGGCGTTGTGCATGTCCGGTTCGGGAAAGCAATCAATGGTGGACCACCACGTCGGCGCAGCGTTCTCGCGGTACCCGAATTCGACTGGGCCATCGAAGGCCTGAAGCACTGGGTGGAACAAGCCCGGCCGAAGTTCCTCGCCCACAAGACGAATGCACTGTGGATCAGCGAACGGAAGACCCGACTGTCGATACGGCATTTGGATTACCGGTTCGCGGCGATCCGTGATCAGGCCGGCCTTGACGAGAACCTCACCCTCCACAGCCTCCGGCACTCCTACGTCACACACCTGATCGAGTTCGGCTACCCCGAACGCTTCGTCCAAGAACAAGTCGGCCATTCCTACGCGTCAACCACCGCGATCTACACCTCAGTGAGCAACGACTATAAAAACCGGATCCTTGCCTCCGCCCTGGGACGGGTCTACTCCCCCACCCCGGAAGGCCTGAACCAATGACGAGCCCGTATACCGTGACCTGGAATCTCCGCCAGCTGATGGCAACCCAGAACCTCTTCAAAACCACCGATCTCGTACCCCTTCTCGCGGAGAAGGGAGTCGCACTCTCCCGCGAGCAAGTGTTCCGACTCGTCACCCAAACCCCGATCCGGTTAAACCTCGATGTGCTCGGCGCCCTCTGCGAAATTCTCGCTTGCACCCCCAACGACCTCATCCACGTCGACCGCGTCACGCTCTCTGGCGATGTCGCGGTCAACGACAACGGTCCACTACATCCGATCGGGGATCTCCGACCCGTGCCCGCGACAATCCGCCGCCCCTGACGGTGCGACCCTGCAGCGACTGCGGACTGGACAAACAGATCCGGATCAACACCGACACCGGTAGCTACTGCACCACGTGCTGGCGGCGAAGACCGGAATCACGAGAGATTTGTTCCATCTGCCAACTGCCCGGAATCATCCACACACGCACTCCGGCTGGACCGGTCTGTCCGCGCTGCGCCCCGAAGACCATCGCGACCTGCGTCACCTGCAAACAGGTACGACAGGTCGCGGTATCTGTGCTCGGTGGCCCGCAATGCTCAACCTGTTACCACGTGATCAGAAGGATCCCAAAGACCTGTCGTAGCTGTGGTCAGCGACGCCTCATCGTCTACCTCAACACAGCTGGGCAACCCTGCTGCTCGACGTGCGCGAACGTTCCGCAACGCTTCGGCTGCCTCGATTGCGGCGCGGAAGAGCACCTTCATGGTCTTCGCTGTTACCGATGCGTTCTCCGCATCCGGGCAAAGCAGCTGATCACAGCGACCGACGGGAATGTGAACACCACGTTCACGCCGTTGTATAACCTCTTGATCAGCTCGGGCCGGGCGCCGACTCTGGTGAATTGGATTCACCGCAGCAGCTCAGCCGCCCTGGTCCGGCGGTACGTCAACGACGAGCTCCCCCTCACCCATGACAGCCTCGACGAGTGGCCCAGCGAACGAACCGCGACCCACGTGCGGCAGCTGTTCCTCGCAGCCGGGCTGCTCGAACAGCGCGACGAGATCCTGCACGGCTTCGAGGCCTGGACCCGCACCTACCTCGCAACACACCCTGGCCCGCACCACAATGCTCTGCAAAAGTACGCACGCTGGCAGATCAGTCAGCCACTTCATGCTCGCGCCCGCAAGGGCACCCTGACCCTTGACGCCAGCAGTCAAGCCCGGCAAAAAATCAAGGTCGCAGCCCAATTCCTCCAGACCCTTCCCGCTGACACCACAAGCCGCGAACGCATCCAACCTGTGCTCGAGGACCACATCCTCGCCTACCCGCAGCACAGAAACCGGCTCGCGCCGTTCATTAGCTGGGCACAGACCCAGAAGCTCTTCCCGCTCGCAGCACTCAAGATCACCGCCGCCCCCTACCCGAGCGTTGCACTGTCCGAAACGGATTACTGGGCGACAATCCACCGTCTCCAAATAGACGAAGACCTCCCCCTCAGGGCCCGCGTCGCGGGACTCCTCGTCGGCCTCTTCGCACAACAACTGACCACGCTCATCTGGCTGACCGCCGATGATCTCACCGAACAAGGCGGCAAAGTCCAGCTCAGGCTCGGCCACGACCCCCTCACGCTCCCCAACCATGTCGCCGAGCTACTCATCGATCTCCGCGACTCCGTGCCTCCCTGGACAACAGAGGATCACGTTCGCTGGTTGTTCCCGTCAAGGCAACGCGCCGGGCAGCACATCCACAAGAGAACCCTCGGCGATGGCCTGCTCAGATACGGCATCCGCACGACTCCGCTACGCGGGGCCGCGCTGATCAATCTCGCCAGCAAGATCCCGGTGGGCCCGCTCAGCGACCTGACCGGCATCAGCAACCAGGCTGCCGCGCGATGGGCGGAGGTCGCCGGCCGCAGCTGGAACGCTTACCCCCAACTCAGAACATCGGTTCTTATTGAGTGACTTATTGCGTGCCGAAATGCTGTCTTTCTGGGTGTCTGCTTGGTACGCTCAGTGCATGACAAATCTGGCAATGCGCCCGCTGGGGCGATCGGTACACAAGGCGTCAGTGGAGTTAGCGTCGGCGTCGATCGTGGCGCGCCTTCAAGAGGTTCTGGGGCGCGATGTTGTGGCGATCATCACCGGTAAGACTCCCAGGCAGGTCTCGCGGTGGGTCGCAGGTGAAGCGAAACCTCCTCTGCAGGAGCAGCGGCTATTGCGCGACACGTTCCAGGTTGTCGAGCTCCTGGCGGAGGTCGACCCAGATGAGGTCGTGCGGGCCTGGTTCATCGGAATGAACCCGCAACTGGAGGACGCGGCGCCAGCAGAGTTGATCGCCGAGGGCCGAGTCCGTGATGTGATGGCTGCCGCGCGCGCGTTCGTCAATGCCGGTTGAGCTGGCCCTGGTCTTCGCCCCATCCCCGCTGTGGCGGGTTGAGCGCACCGACCCGGCTCTTCGCTTCTCCCTGCTCAACCCCGTCGACGTGATGAATGACCGCGCCGGAAACCGCTTCGATATCCCCGGCGCTGGCGTTCTCTACGGTGCGACGAAAGCCGACGGCGGCTTCGCCGAGACGTTAGCCGGTTTCCGCCCACGTGCGTCAATGGTCGGAGCGTTCAACAAGCTCACGCCGGAACCGGGCCGGGTACTCCCCGGGCAAGTCCCAGCAGCCTGGCTCACCACACGACGGCTGCGGACCTTCGACGTGACAGGATCGCTCCCTTTCGTCGACCTCGAGTCTCCAGCAACCCACGCCTACCTCACCGAACAGGCCGCACCGGTCCTTTTGCACCAGGGGTTGGAAAACCTTGACGTGGCTGCCGTACGGGGTCCGAACCGGCTCTTGACGCGCGCGATCGCGAGCTGGCTCTATTCCCGTACCGACGAACACGGACGCCCGCTCTACGCTGGGATCCGCTACGTGTCCCGGCTCGGTGACTTCGAATGCTGGGCAATCTTTGACGGCACACCCATTGAACTTCGCTCCTCAGCCCCGGTGGACCCAACAGATCCAGCGCTCAAGAATGTCATCAACCTCTTCGGCATAGCGATCCCATAGGTTTCGACCATGTCAAGGCCGGGTGCCCTGACGCTGGCAGCATGCTCCGAGAGCGGCCACCGTCAAGGATCCGCGCGAAACCCTATGGGCTGGAGGCACACGCCTACGCAGGGCCAAGAAGGGGCTCGCTCGGCCGCAATACACGGTGTCTATAGCAACCGAGCAGAGTGAATATGTCCCGGACGAACCCCGGCACTCCACCAGTACGTCACCATCTCGCTCATGATCTTGCTTCCTCTCACCAACAATTCTTTTGCCTGGCTGGCAATAGAAATCGATAGCGACCGTGAGTGCCGTAGTGCCGGGTCGTGGAATACCGGAACGCAGCGAGGATATGCCGCGAAAGCCCGGAACACAGGCACGGGAGGAAGCTACGGTGATCAGCCAGACAGGTAAAAACAGGGGGCACTTACAGCGCCGCGAAGCGGCTCAATTACAGGTCGGGCTCCGTGACGACGTGGGAGGTGTGTCGTCTTGGTGGTTATTTGTTGCCCCAGCGTGCACGGATCGCTTCTTCGACGACGTTTCGAATGACGCCTCCGCCTTCGCCGTTGGCGACGGCTTCGTCGATCAGGTTGAGGACGTCCACGGATAGGCGTGTGCTGAACGGCAGGGTGACTTCGCGGCGCGGTCGTCCGCGAGGGGTGAGTGCTGGCGAGGCTGCGGGGGGTGTTGGCAGTGGGGCCGGCGTCTCTGCTACTGGTGCTGGTGGCGTGGGAGGTGTTGTCGGCTGCACTGTGGCTAGGGATGGTTCTGTCGGCCTGTAGTCGATGGGATCCACGGATTCGTCGGGGGCAGGACGTGGTGTGCGACGTTTGCGGGATTCGAGGGAGGGTCGGTCTTCTTGGGTACTCATCGGATGACCTGCCTGACTATCTCGGTGTACGCGTTTAGCACGGGTGCTCCTTTCCGGTACTTGCCGTACCACTCCCCTACGAGTCGCACTTCTTGGACGATGGCGCGGTCCGGGACCAGGGGAACGAGGAGCATGCCGGTGTCGCGTAGATCGTCGATGCTGGCGGTCGCGGCTCGGGACATGATCGTTTCGCGCACTCCCCCGCAGACGATTCCTGCTTCGGTGAGGTTTGCGGGTGCTCCGATGCGGTGCCGACTGGCTCGGAACTGCTCAACGGTGCGTCGGGCGCCGGCTACACCGTCAACGCCGTCCCCTGAGGCGCTGGAGGCATAAAGAATGGTGTCCGCTGCATTGAGCGCTGACAGGGTCAAGGGGCCACCTTGGCGATTGGGGCAATCGATGACGACCAGGTCGGCGTTGAGGCCCTCGAGCGACGTACGGAGACGGAGCTCGGCGTGGTCGGCGCGGTCCGCTTCGCGGTTTGAGACGTTGCGAGCTGAGGGGACGATGCGTAGTTCGGGGAACCAGGATGACTGGATGGCGAGGTCTTCGGCCCATCCTTCGGGGTTCTCGTCGCCGAGGATTGCGCCGACGTGCAGGCCCTCTTCGGCGGGTGTGACATCGAGCCATTTGGTCGAGGCCGCTCGGGGGTCGAGATCGATCAGGACCGTGCGTCGTCCCTGTGACGCGGCGATAGCTGCGATCGAGACGGCGGTCGTCGTCTTGGTCACTCCGCCGGACTCGCTGTAGACCATGAGTGTTTGCATGAGTTCATCATGCTTTGATTCATGCATGAATGCAAGCCTTCATTCCTTCATTCCTTCATTCCTTCATTCCTTCATTCCTTCTTTCCTGCATTCTTTCTTTCATGCATTCATGCATGAAAGAAAGAATGCAGGAGATTTGTTCCCGGGGGAGTGTGAGGGGGTCTCCCCTCACCGGCTGGCCCGAGGGCCAGCCGGTGGTGGTGGCTAGATGTTGCGGAGCATGCTGACGATGGTGGGGAAGGGGGAGAGACTCTCGACGAGCTTCTGGATGGTGAGGTGGTCGGGCTTCTGCGCGAGCCCGGTCTGGATCCTTGCGAGTTGGTGGTCGGTGAGTCCGATGGTTTCGCCGCCGTCGTTGACGCTGACGGCGATCGCGGTGCCGAAGATGACGGTGCGGCTGCCGAGGAGGTGGGCGAGCACGGTGGCGGGGAGGTTGAGGGGGGAGCCGTTGATGAGTCCTTCGTCGTCGACGAACAGGTCGATGCTGTCAGTAAGGCCAACGACGTCGAACATGGAGCAGCCGATGGCGGCGGCGATGCTGTCCGGGTTCAGGTTCCGGGTGGTGATGGTTTCGGTCGGGTTGATGTGGACGCTGCGGATGCTGGTGGTCATGGGGTTCTCTCTCCTTGGTTGGTGAGCTGCGCGGGGTCCCGGNCGTGGGCAGTGGTTGTGTAGTCGTCCACCGTTTTTCTGCCCTTGGTGGCAAGAGAAATCGATTGAGAGCGGGAGTGCCGTAGTGCACGCAATCTGGTGCGAAATAAGGGAGCTCGCGACCGCGTGCCAGATTGTGAGTGACGAAGGCACGGAGCGAACTATGATGACCGGCCACCAAGGGAAGAAAAGTTCTGTCAGGTCAGGCCGGCGCAGCCGGGTCCGCGTGGATCCGGCCTCCGTGCCTGATTCACCTGGTGGGGGAGTGTGAGGGGCACCGTCCCCCTCACGGCCGAACCCGCGAGGGTCGACCTTGTGGTTAGGGCGTGGCAGTTGAGCTGACGGTTACGTCGTCTTGGTCGCCTTCCCAGAAGTGGTCTAGTCCGGCGTTGATCATGCTGCGGATCATCACGGCCATGTTGATGCCGCTTGCCGCTCGGTCGGGAAATGACAGGGTGATGGTGATGCTTTGGGTGGGTGCAGCGTGGTCCACGTCGCCGCGATCCTCGTCGGTGGCGTATTGGTACGTCCACGCGATCGCGACGGCGCCGGTCGGGCCGTCGCCTGCGGGAGTGATGGCTGCGCGGTGTTTGTCCTGGCCGTGGTGGGGCGCTCTGCTGTAGGTCCACGAGATCCCGATAACGTCGATGGTCGTGGTGCCGCATTCGGCCCCGATGGGGCTGAGGTCGGCGGCGGGAGCGTCCTGGTTGACCTGGTGTGCCTCGAGCGTGGTGGGGCGCTGGTAGGTGATGATCATGGCCGGTTCTCCTGTGGTCCCCGTGTCGGGGCCGTTCTCGTGGCTGGGTGCCGGGCTGGGCGGCTGCACGTGGTGGGGGAGTGTGAGGGGGATGCCCCCTCACGGCCGGCCCTGGGTGGGCCGGCCGCTGTGGCGTGTTTACTCGGGCCGTACGAGCTGCTGAATCTCGGCGTACGGGGCGGTATCGGTCCACGTATAGCCGGTGGTGACGCTGACTGTTTTGACGTTGGCGCGCACGACTTCGCGCCACTGTCCGCGGATCTTCACCCGGTCGCCCTTCGTGACGGTGGAACGGTCGTAGCCGGTGGCCTTGCCGCTGGCGACCTGGGCGGCGCGCACGGCCTCCCAATAGGCGATCTGGTCGCGCTTCTCATCGAGGTGCGGGGCGAGGCGTTTTGCGCGGGCCTGGATCTGCTCGGCGGTGGCGTCGAGGTAACCGCGTGTGTCGTCGTAGCACTGCGCGGTTATGCGGCGTTCGAGCTTGCGAAGCTCAGCGCCCAACGTCTCGATGCGGTTGGCGACAGTGACCGGGCTGTACCGGGCGTCGGTGGTGTGGGTGGCCGCGTCGGCGCGGGCCTGGGCGGTGGTGGCGTCTGCGCTGGCTTCGACTGACTTGCGCATGGCGTTATCTGCTCTGGCGATCGCGCCGCGGTGTCGGCCTTCGGAGTGGTGGCCAACCTTGATCGGCTCGCCTCCCTCGGGCAGGCGGTCGTGCGCGGCCTGAGCGTTGGCCCAGGCGGCATCGTCGGCGCTGGTCTTGCGCTCTGCCTTCGCGGCCAGGGCGTCTACCCGGTCGGCCTGACGCTCGATCTTTCCGGCTTCGACGTCGGCGGTTGTGCGGTGGCTGCTGTCGATTTCGGTTTCGACCTCGAACCCGGCGGCTTCAAGTGCCGACTTCGTGCGGGTGATGGTGTGCAGCTTGGGCAGGCGGTCGCGGGACTGGGGGACAAACCACGCGCTGATGCTGCGGCCCCAACGCCATCCGACAGTCTTCAGGACCTCGGCGGTTCCGCCGCCCCGGCTAGGGCGTGTCTCCTAATGCCTTCGACCAAATAGTTATGGCTCTGAGGACAGCTCCGCCGCGGTAGGTCAGTGCGAGCTTGTCGTAGCGGGTGGCGA
>NZ_QZVS01000074.1 GCF_003602235.1 Cryobacterium melibiosiphilum | reverse complement strand
GCCACGCGGGCGCCGGCTGCCCCGGTCACCCCGATCTCCCGCCCGCCCGCCCGCCCGGCGGCATCGGCGCCGGCCGCCGCGCCTGCCAGCCGGTTCGCATCGATGGGGATTGTCGGCGAGACGGAACCGGGCATGACCGACCTCGATGCTGTGTTGCGCCGGCGCCGCGCGGTGGGCTGACCGGCGCGTTCGCCCGGTCGGCGTCACGCGGGACACCGGGAACGTGATAATCTGCATAAGCAGTCGGGGGCTATGGCGCAGTTGGTAGCGCGTCTCGTTCGCAATGAGAAGGTCAGGAGTTCGAATCTCCTTAGCTCCACCACACTGTTCGTACTGATAGTGAATTTGCAGTGATCGTGAATCTGCACTGACACAGAAAAGCCCCGGCCTTGGCCGGGGCTTTTCTGTTGTGCCGAGTCGGTGGCTGCGTGCGCCTAGGAGGCCGGCACGTCCAAGGTCTCGTAGAAGTCGCGTTCCCGGTGCTCGAGCGCGGGCACGGCGGTGCGCAGGGCATGCTGCACGAAGTGATCGGAGCGTCCGTGCTCGGCGAATGCGGCGGCATCCGTGTACACCTCGAAGATGCGCACGACGCTCGGTTCTTCGGGATCGATGTACGGCTGATAGACGAGGTTGCCGGGCTCGGCCCGAGTGAGGGGCGCAAGCTGTCGAACGGCGTCGTGGACGAGGCCTTCGCTTCCGGCCTTGGCCGTCCAGACGGCGTGGCAAACAATTGACATAGCGGGCCTTTCTGCAAGCGTTGAAGCTTTCCTGATACCCGACCAGCCTAATCCTCCCGGCCGACCCGTTTGGGGGATGGTAATGGTGTACGGCGCCCGGCGCGCGGCGTAGGCTTTAATGCGGTCACGACGCCCGGCCCACGAGGCCGTGCGAACCACATTCTCAGAATGGACAAAAACAGTATGACAACCATGCAAGCAGCAGTTGTGCGCGAATTCGGCGCCGACCTTTCTCTTGAATCCGTCGCAATTCCCCAGCCCGGCCCCGGCCAGGCACTGGTCAAGCTCATCACGAGCGGTGTCTGCCACACCGACCTGCACGCCATCGAAGGCGACTGGCCGGTCAAGCCGACCCCGCCGTTCATTCCGGGCCACGAGGGCGTCGGCGACGTCGTCGCCATTGGCGAAGGCGTCACCGAGATCGCCGTCGGCGACCGCGTCGGCAACGCGTGGCTCTGGAGCGCCTGCGGCACCTGCCAGTACTGCCGCACCGGCTGGGAGACCCTCTGCGAGTCGCAGATCAACGGTGGCTACAGCGTTGACGGCTCCTTCGGCGAGTACATGATCGTCGACGCCAAGTTCGCCGTGGCCATCCCGGCCGACGCCGACCCGGTCGACATCGCGCCGATCCTGTGCGCCGGCGTCACGGTCTACAAGGGCCTCAAGATGACCGAGGCCATCGCCGGCCAGTGGGTTGTCATCAGCGGCATCGGCGGACTCGGCCACATCGCCGTGCAGTACGCCAAGGCCATGGGCTTCCGCGTCGTCGCGGTCGACGTCGCCGACGACAAGCTCGCCCTCGCCACCAAGCACGGCGCGGAGATCGTCATCAACGCGCTCAACGAGAACCCGGTCGAGTCCATCCAGCGCCAGACCGGCGGCGCCCACGGCGTGCTCGTCACCGCCGTGCACCCGGCCGCTTTCGGCCAGGCGATCGGAATGACCCGCCGCGGCGGCACCATCGTCTTCAACGGCCTTCCGGCCGGCGACTTTCCCGCGCCGATCTTCGACATCGTGCTCAAGGGCCTCACCATCCGCGGTTCGATCGTGGGCACCCGCCAGGACATGGAAGAGGCGTTGAGCTTCTACAACCGCGGCGAGATCCACCCGACGGTGTCCAGTCGTCGCCTCGACGAGGTCAACACCGTGCTCGACGAAATGCGCCACGGCAAGATCGACGGCCGCGTCGTCATCAAGTACTAGTTGGCACGGCTCGTCAGGCGCTGCTAGCACTTCGCAGCGCGCCACACGCGAAAACCCCCGTGTCGCCGCACGCAAGTGCGGTGACACGGGGGTTTTTCGTTGTGTGGGAGTTACGCCTTGCGTGCCTTGGAGGCCGTCTCTTCGGACTTGGCCTTCTTGTCGGCCCTTTTTTCCTTCAAGGACTTGTCCGCAACCTTCTTGGACGTCTCTTTTTTCGGTGACTTGCCAGCCATAATGTACTCCTTCGCGCCTGAGCCGGGTCGGCTTCGTGCTCTTGACCCTACGCGGAATTTAGCGCGCCGTCATCCGCCCGTCTACCTCGCGGGCGGCCCTGTGCACATCATCGGAGCCGTCGTATGCTGGCGCATGTGTCGCCCATCACCGGGATGGGGCTGAGCGAAAGGTCGGGAACGATGAATCATGGCGCTACCTATAAGGCAGTTCTCTTTGGTCCCAATCCGATCGCCGCGGGGGTGGAAGTCGAACTGGAATACGTGGACGGCAAGGTGCAGGAGGTCATCGTGCTCGAGTCGGTCGAAGACGGCGAGACCACGGTGCGCACCTACAAGCGGGGCCACCACACCGAGGAACCGTTCCCGTACCGTTTCGTGGATGAAGAGTCCGACTCGGAAACCGTGGGCGGCGAGGTGCAGAATTAGCCGGGCCGGGGCATCCGACGCCTGAACCGGAGGGCGCCGTCTGACGGGACGCCCTAGATACGGTCGATGCGTTTCGAGGTGCCGCGGCCCATGCGTACGGGCAGGGCCATCAGGGGTCCGACGAAGCGTCGCTGCAGACGCCGCGCCGGGCCCCAGATGTACTGCACGAGATACTGTGACAGCAACGCGCCAGCGGCGAGCGACATGGCTACAGCCGCCGCGGTCAGTATGCTGAGCACGCCGTCGATATTACCCTCCGACATTTGCAGCAGCCCGCGGAACAGGGTGAGGCCCGGAACGAGCGGCACCAAAGCCGTGACCATGATGACGAGTGGCGGGGTGCGCACGATGCGGGCCGCGACCGCCGCCGCGAGCCCGACACCCATCGCGCTCGACGCCGACGACCAGACCAGTCCGAAACCGGCGTTGGTGCCGGCCACATAGAGAAACTCGGCGAGGGCACCGAGCAGGCAGACCACCCAGAGCGCCCGCCACGGCACCTGCACGGCGAGCGCGAACCCGATCACGATGATGACGGATGCCGCCAGCAGGATCGGCAGTTCGGCGAGCGTCACGAAGGGGTTGGCGTCGATCTCGAGCTGCAGGCCGAAGCGGCTGAGCAGCAGGGCTGACCCCGAGACTCCGGTGACGAGGCCGCCGGTGATCAGCAGGGCCTCGACCATTCGGGCGGTGCCGGTGAGGTAGAACCCGGAGAGGGTGTCATGCACGGCGCCGAAGGTGGTCACCCCGGCGAGCAGCATGATGATCGTCGCGACGACGACGATCGAGGAATTCGCCGATGGGTCGACGACCTGCACGATCGCCGCGACGAGGGGGCCGATCGCCCCGCCGACGACGGTCTGGTAGAACAACGGAACCTGGCGGTGGTCGAGGGCTGAGGTGATCTGGTCGATCAGGTACGTCGCGGCGAAGGCGGCCAGGGCGACGACCGGTCCGCCGCCGATCAGGATCGCGGCGCCCGCACCGACCAGGCTCCAGCCGATGCGGCGCAGCCAGACCGGGATCTGCGGTTTCGAGCTGACGATCACGGCAAGGCGTTTGCGGGCCTCGACGACGTCCATCGGCTCTTCGATGAGGTCGGCGATGAGCTCACTGGTCGCGGTCAGTTTCGAGTAGTCGAGGGTGCGGTACTTCACGTTGCGGCTGCGCGAGATGGACTCGTGCGACACCGGGTCTTCGTGGGTCAGCTGGATGATCGTATGCGTGATGTTCGCGTCGGTGCCCTTGAGGCCGTACGCGCGCGTGATGGCCATCATCGCGGCGGTGGCGTCTTCGGCGCCGGCGCCGGCGGTGAAGATGACCTCGGCCAGGCGCATGGTCAGGTCCATCACCGCGCGGGTATACGCGGCGTAGTCGAGGGAGATTGCTTCGGTGCGGTAACCGTTACTCATGGTGCTGACTCATCGTTCGGTGTTGGGCGGGGTGGCGGGAACTGCAAGGGGCCCGAGCCAGGCCGTCGCGACGGTGGAGTGGGCGGAATCGGCGTCGGACGGGTGGAACAGGCCCGCGAGCACGTCGCGGTAAAGCCGGCCGATCTCGCTGCCGGCCGCGTAGGCCGACCCGCCGGTGACGCGCACGGCCTGGTCGACGACGGCCTTGGCCGTCTCGGTCGCTCGAAATTTCAGTCCCGAGAGCAGCGCATACCACTGTATGTCACGAAACGAATCCCGATCGACCTGCGCGTCGATGTCGCGGGCGAGGGCGTCGATCTGGGGGTACAGGCCGTCCATCGCGATCGCGGCGTCAGCGACGCGCCACCGCACGATCGGGTCCTGCGCGTGGCGTCGGCCGTCGTTCTTGCGCGAGGTGCGCCGGGTCGCGGAGTCGACGGCGAGCTCAACGGCGCGCTGCCCGATCCCGGCGTAGACCGACGCCAGCAGAATTTCGAAGTTGGCGAAGATCGCGAAGATCAGCGGGTCGTTGTTCGGGCCGACGGGCAGGCGCCGCACCACGCGGTCCTCGGGGGCGAGTGCGCCCTCCAGCACGGTGCTCTGGCTCTGGCTGGCACGCATGCCGAGGGTGTCCCAGTCGTCTTTCTGACGGATGCCCGGGGTCGCCCGGTCGAGGAATGCCCAGACCATGCGCGGATCGCCGGGCACCGAGTCGTCGCGGCCGAAGGTACCGAGTCGGGTCCAGGCCGGCGAGAGCGAGGTGAAAACCTTGGTGCCGGTGAATCGGAAGCCGCCGGCGGGGTCGGGGCGGGCATCCGTCACGGAATCAAAGAGCACGAGGTCGTTGCCGGGCTCGCTGACCCCGAACGCGAAAATCTCGCCCTGGCCGGCCTCGCGCAGCAGAAAGTCGAGCGAGTCGTCGCCGCGCTCGTGGAGGGCCTTGGCGACACCGGTCCAGACGAGGTGCATGTTGATGGCGAGGGCGGTCGCGGGGGCGTGGGCGGCGAGTCGGGTCTGCAGCCGGGTCGTCTGGGCCAGGCTGAGGCCGAGGCCGCCGAACTCGGTCGGCACGAGGGCACGCAGGTAGCCGCAGGCGGTGAGCTCGGCGAGGTCCTCGTGGAAGAAGGTGTTGCCATGGTCGTGGCCGGAGGCGCGGGAGCGGATGCGCTCGAGCAGTGCGGTGTCCAAGGGGCCTGCGATGTCGCGCGGCAGGGCTGTAGCCTCGGCGGCAGGCGGCGTGGGGAGCGAGGATTCGGTCACACCTCTAAGCCTAAGCAGCCTTGCGCTTTCTGATGGACAACCGCACGATGAGAACGACGATCCCGGCGAGCACCCCGATCGTGACGAGCCAGGGCAGGGCCACGCCGAGGCCCACGAGCAGGCCGCCGAGGGCCGCAACGAGAGAGTTCCAGCCGGTGACCAGCCCGGTGAAGAAGTTGTCCGGGCTGCTCGGGGCGACGGTGCCCTCGGAGTACAGCTCGAGGCTGAGGGTGCTGAAATCGATCTGGTCGGAGAGGCTGGTGCGCTGGGACTGCAGGCTTTCGAGTTCGGACTGCCGGGTCGACAGGGCGCTCTCGATGGCGATCAGGTCGGTGGTGCTCGCCGCCTCGGTCATCAGGGCGATCAGTCGGTCGGTAGAGGTCTGCAGCGACGTGATGCGGGCGTCGAGGTCCTGGCTCTGCTGGGTGACGTCGGCCGCGTTGAGCGAGACAAAGTTGACCGTGCCGAGCTCCTTGAGGTCGGTGACGGTGCGGTCGAGGGCATCCGCCGGAATGCGCAGCGTCAGCGAGGCGCTCGCCGGCTGGTTGTCGGTCGCCGGGGTCTCGTTGCGGCTGTCGATACGTCCGCCGGCCTGTTCGGTGAGGGTGACAGCGGCCTGGGCGGCGTCGATCGGGTCGGTGACGGTGATCGAGACGGATCCAGTGGTGATGACGGAGCGGTCGCTTGCCTGCACGTCGGAGGTGACGCCCTCGATGGCGTCGCTGCCGGCCGCGGCATCGGCGGCGCCCTGGTCGGGGCTGACCTGGCCGGATTCGCCCTGGCCGGAGCTGCCCTGGCCGGAGCTGCCCTGGAAGTCGGGGGAGACGAGGCCGGTCGTGCCGGAGCTGTCGCTGGAGGCGTTCGAGGTGCAGGCGGCCAACAGCACGGCGCTGAGCACGGCGGCGGTCGTGATGGCGAGCAGGCGAGCGGTGCGTCGTCGCACGGTTGATTTCTGGTTCATCATGATTCGCCCGCCCCTGATCTATTGCTCTTCTCACCCTAGGGTTCGGTCGCAGGGCGGGTCTGGAGGCTTTCTGGGAGTCGGATCACAATTGAGTCTCGTGTCAGACCCCCCACGTAGGGTCGTCATGTCAGTCCAGCTCAACGTTCAGATAACCCGCTTGTTGATCAAGGAGGAACCTATGGGAATCGCAGACGACGCCAAAGACGCGCTCGACGCCACCGGCAAGAAGATCGGTCGCGCCGTTGATGACGCCAAGGACCGCTTCGACGACAAGGTCGACGATCTGAAGGCCGACGCCAACGTCAAGAAAGCCGAGGCCGACGTGAAGCACGCCGAGGCCGAGCGCGACGCCACCCACACCAAGAATGACTTCAAGGAGAAGCTGCGCGACGACAGCTGAGTTGCACGACGATACTTGAGTCATGACGTGGTGGGCGGAGCAGACAGCACGACGGGGTCGGCTTCGCCCGCCGCTGTTGTATGTCGCGACGGACGTCGGCACCGGCCCCGTCGTGATCCTCGTGCACGGCATTGCCTCGTCATCGGTGACGTTTGACGAACTGGTGCCGTTGCTGAAGAAGAACCACCGGGTCATCGCCGTCGACATCCTCGGTTTCGGCGAATCGCCGGCCCCTGAGGGGTGTGAGTACCGACTCGAGGATCACGTCGAGGCCCTGGCCGCGACCATCCGTTCACTGCGACTGCGCGAGCCGTTCATCCTGGTCGGGCACTCGCTCGGCAGCCTGATCAGCACCCGCTACGCGGCGATCAACCACGATCGTGCCTTTCGGCCGTCGCCGGTGTCCCGGCTGGTGCTCGTGGGGCCGCCGGTCTACCTCGCTCCGAGTGAGATCGGCAACGTGCGGGTGCGCGCCCGGGTCACCGCCTACCTGCGGGCCTGCGATTTTCTGCGCTCCAACAAGGACTTCACCCTCGCGAACGCGGCGATCATGTCGCGGCTGCTGCCCAAGGGAATCTTCGAGATCACCGAGAAGACCTGGACACCCTTCATCAAGTCGATGGAGCACTGCATCGAGTCCCAGACCGTGGTGAGTGATATCGCCAGCCTCTCGGTGCCCGTTGACGTGATCTACGGTGCCCTCGACGCGTTCATCGCGGTCGGCAGCATGACCGTCATCGAGCGGATGCGCCACGTCACCATGCACCGCGTCGAGGCGAATGACCACATCATCCGCAAGCGGCTGGCCCGCGTGCTCGCCCGCGTCATCGACACGCCGACGCCGCGCCCCGCCGCCCCCACTCTCTGACTTTTTCCCTGTCGGGTGCTGATTGTTTCCCTGTCGGGTGGCTGGACAAGACGGATGGGTCGCACCCGTTCGGGGGCACCTGAATACACTGGACACATGCTTACACGCACTCTGGGACGCACCGGCCGCACCGTCTCCGTGATCGGCCTCGGCACCTGGCAACTCGGCGCCGACTGGGGTGAGGTCACCGAGAGGGATGCGACCGCGGTGCTGGCGGCATCCGTCGATGCCGGTGTCACCTTCTTCGACACCGCGGATGTGTACGGTGACGGTCGCAGTGAACAGATCATCGGCCGGTTCCTCGCCCACGATGCGCCCGGAGAGACGATCACCGTGGCGACGAAGATGGGCCGCCGGGTCGAACAGCTGCCGGAGAACTACGTGCTGGCGAACTTTCGAGACTGGACCGATCGTTCCCGCCGCAACCTCGCCACCGACAGCCTCGACCTGGTGCAGCTGCACTGCCCGCCGACCGTGGTGGTGCAGTCCGGCGAGGTCTTCGACGCCCTCGACACCCTCGTCGACGAGGGTGCCATCGCCAACTACGGGGTGAGCGTCGAGACCTGCGCGCAGGCCCTCGCAGCCATCGAGCGGCCGGGAGTGGCGACCGTGCAGATCATCCTGAACGCGTTCCGGCTGAAGCCGCTTGACGAGGTGCTGCCCGCGGCGCGCGCGGCCGGCGTCGGGATCATCGCCCGGGTGCCGCTTGCGAGTGGGCTGCTGACCGGAAAATACACCGCGGCGACCACCTTCGCGGCGAGCGATCACCGCAACTTCAATGTTGACGGCAGCCACTTCGACGTCGGCGAAACCTTCTCGGGCGTGAAGTTCGGTGTGGGCCTCGCGGCGGCGGAAGAGTTCGCCGCGCTCGTGCCGGCCGGGCTCACGTCGGCGCAGGCCGCGCTCGCCTGGGTCGCCCAGATCGACGGCGTCAGTGCGGTCATCCCCGGGGCGCGGTCGATCGCCCAGGCGCAGGGCAACGCGACCGCGGGGGTCGCCGAGCCGCTCGGCCGCGAGTTCAACGCGGGCGTGCAGGACATCTACGACCGCCTGCTGCGCGCCGACATCCACCCGCGCTGGTAGCCGCGCGAGCCCGGATCTCGCGAGTGAGCACTTTCTGCACTTCCCGCGTCCGGGAAGTGCAAAAAATGCTCACTCGCGGATGGGGGAGAGGGCGCTAGTCGAGGTCATCGGGGTCTTTACCGGTGCGCTCGCCGGAGTCGAGGGCCGCGATCGCCGCCAGGTCGTCGTCGTCGAGCGCGAAGTCGAAGACGTCGAGGTTGGCACCGATGCGCGCGGGCGTCACCGACTTCGGAATCACGATGTTGCCGAGCTGGACATGCCAGCGCAGCACGACCTGGGCGGCCGACTTGCCGTGCTTCGCGCCGATCGCGTCGAGCACGGGGTTGTCGATCGCGCGTCCGCGGGCCAGCGGCGACCAGCTTTCGGTACGGATGCCGTGGGCCGCGTTGTACGCGCGGGTCTCGGCCTGCGGCAACCACGGGTGCAGTTCGATCTGGTTGACCGCGGGCACGATGCTCGTCTCGGCGAGCAGCCGCTCCAGGTGGTGCGGATGAAAGTTGGAGACGCCGATCGAGCGGGCGCGGCCATCCGCTCTGAGGGCTTCGAGGGCACGGTAGGTGTCCACGTAACGGTCCTGCCGCGGCGCCGGCCAGTGGATGAGGTACAGGTCGACGTAGTCGAGGCCGAGCTTACCGAGGCTCTCATCGAAGGCCCGCAGGGTCTCGTCGTAGCCGTGCCGGTCGTTCCAGACCTTGGTGGTCACGAAGACGTCCTCCCGGGCGACACTCGAGCGGGCGATGCCCTGGCCGACCCCGCGCTCGTTGGCGTAGAGGGCGGCGGTGTCGACGTGGCGGTACCCGGCGTCCAACGCGACCTGCACGGTGTCGGCAGCGAGGGCGTCCGCGATCTTGTACACCCCGAGCCCGAGCTGGGGGATGGAGAGTCCGTCATTCAGGGGCAGGCGAGGCGAAAGTTCCATGTTCCCTATCTAACCCTCCTTCGTCGAACTGTGAGTTAAGCATGGCTATGAGGCCAAAACGGATGCTTAATTCACAGTTCGGCAAAGGAGGCGGCCGGATTACAGCCGGGCGCCCCGGGAATTGAGGGCCGCACGCACTCGCCGCACCAGCACCTGGGGCTCGAGAAGGTTGTCCTGGGTGACTCGGAGCACCCGCCAACCGGCGTCTTCGAGACTCTCGCGGCGGGTGATGTCGAGGCGAAACTGGCGCTGGCTGGTGCGGTGGCCGTCGCCCTCGTACTCGACACACACCCGAAACGCGGGCCAGGCGAGGTCGACGCGGCCGAGAAAGCGGCCGCGGGCATCCGCTACCTCGAAATTGACGATTGGTTCGGGCAGACCGGCGTCGACGAGAAGCAGGCGGGTCTCGGTTTCCTTAGGGGAGTCGACCCGAGCCCGGGCCAGCGCGGCGGCTTCGCGCAGACCGCGGCAGCCGCGCTGGCCGTGGATTCCGGCGGCCGTGAGGCGCAGGCGCTCGGGCGTGAACGACGGGGTACGCCCGGCGCACAGGAAATCGGCGACAATGACGAGGTCGACGCGGCGCAGCATCGAGCCGAGGTGAATCCAGGTCTGCAAGGGAGTGGTGACCGGCAGGTTGCGGCAGAATTCAATCGTGTCGATCGTCAGGGCATACTGGTGGCCGACAACGCCGCGAACCTGCGGCGGCCGGTCTCCGCTGGGCGAGCTGATGTGCAGCCGCCGGTCGGCCTGCCAGCGGAGCGGCAGCGGCATGCTGTGCAGGATCGCGGCGGTGACGTGGCTGAAGACCTGGGTGTTCGGCATGCGCGGATAATAGGCGCGGGCGAGGTCTTCGACGGATGCGGGTGGGTCGCCGGCAACGCGCACACCGCGGTAGGGGCGGGCCAGGTCGGAACCGGCGAGGCGTCCGCGGCGCACCCCGAGTTCGCGGGCATGTTTCACCCCGAATGGTTCGTCGCCGAGCCCGGGCGGAAGGTCGCGATGGGGGGACATGACGCGACCTTGCCGCAGACGCCCGCCGGGGCGCGGCCCCCATAAGGCCGGTGCCTTCGCCGAACTGTGAGTTAGGCATCGGTTTCCGGCCTAAACGGATGCTTAACTCACAGTTCGGCGTGTCGGTCTAGGAGACGACGCCGATCGGCTCCGTATCGGGGATCGGGCTCACGTCGCGGCCGCGCAGGTCGGGCGCGTGCCGGCGGGCGAGCGCGGCGATGATGCAGCCGAGCGCGGCGAACCCGGCGGCGACGAAGATCGCCGAGACCGGCCCGGAGTGGTCGATCGAGAAGCCGGCGACGGCGGAACCCATCGCCGCGCCCATCAGCTGGCCGGTGCCGACCCAGCCGTAGGCCTCGGCGGTGTCGGAGAATTTCACGCTCGCCGAGACGATGCCGAACAAGACGGCGAAGGCCGGTGCGATGCCGATGCCGGCGAGCAACAGGGCGAACGCGAGCCACCAGAAGGTGAGCCAGAACGTCGCGAGCACGAGGCCGACGGCGACGATGAGCATGCGGGCGGCGAGCGCCCAGGGACCGATCGGGGCGTGGCCGAGGGCGAGGCCGCCGATCAGGGAGCCGATCGCGAAGATGCCGAGCACCCAGCCGGAGTCGGCGCTGCCGTGCCCGAAGACGGCGACGACGCCGGCCTCGACGGCGGCGCAGGCGGCGACGAGCATGAAGCCGACGACGGTGGACAGCAGCACGGCGGGTTTCTTCAGCACGACGCCGAGCTTGCGGCGGCTGCGGGGGATGCGCACCCGGCCGACCTCGGGTAACAGCAGGAACCAGACGCTGCCGCCGATCAGGAACGCGGCGGCGAGCAGGATGCCGGCGACCGTGCTGACCTGGATGGCCACGAACGTCGCGATGACCGGGCCGAGCACCCAGATGATCTCCTGCGCCGAGGCGTCGAGGGCGAACAGTGGCGACAGCTGGCGGGAGTTGACGACCTTGGGGTAGATCGTGCGCACGGCCGGCTGGATCGGCGGCATCGACAGCCCGGCGAGGAACCCGACGAGCATCAGGCCGAGAACCGACATCGGCACGACGGCCATCACGATGATCGAGGTGGCGCAGACGATCATGGTCACGAGGATCACCGGGCGCATGCCGAGGCGGCCCATCAGCCGGCTGGTGAGGGGACCGGCGATGGCCTGGCCGATGCTCATCGCGGCGAGCACGAGACCCGCAGCGCCGTAGGAGTCGAAGAGACGCTCGATGTGGATCAGGAACGCGAGCGAGAGCATGCCGAACGGGAACCGCGCGGTCAGCTGGGCCGCGATGAGTCGCGCAACGCCCGGGGTCTTCAACAGGGCCGCGTAGCTACTCACAAGCGCTAAGTCTAAGTGCGTGCCGCGGGCATACGCCGGTGACAGCGCCCGAAACGGGTGAGCGCTACGGTAACGGTCGTCGCGGTCACTTGTTTCGGACGCCCTCGTCCGAAAATCGTCGATTGAGGCAGCACAATCTGGCGTGGGAGCGCTGCCTCGCCGTGAAGCCTCCCCGCGCACGGCGACAGGTGTAATAAGATCGCACCTTGCGGCGTTCCCCGCGGATGCTCGCACCCGGCTTTCCCACAGCACCACCCCAGACACCGTTCCCACGAAGAAGGTCTAGCTATGCGCGCTCGTTTCGTACTCCCGGCGCTCGGCGCGGTGGCAGCCCTGCTGCTCACCGGCTGTGTCGACAATTCCACGCCTGCCCCCGAGACCAACGGAGCCGCAACCAGCGTGACCGCGGATGACGCCGCCGTCGCCCTGCTGCCGGCCGACGTCGCCGCATCCGGTGAGCTGTCGATCGGCACCGACGCGGCGTACCCGCCGAACGAGTACAAGGACTCCGCCGGAGCGCCGATCGGCTGGGGCATCGACCTCGCCACCGCGATCGCCGGCAAGCTCGGCCTTGACCCCGATTTCCAGATCTCCAAGTTCGACAACATCATTCCGAGCATCGTCGGCGAGAAGATCAACATCGGCGAGTCCTCCTTCACCGTCAACCCGGCGCGCATGGAGCAGGTCGACTTCGTGAACTACTACGAGGCCGGCATCCAGTGGGCATCCGCAACCGGAACGGATGTCGACCCCGACAACGCGTGCGGCCTGCGGGTCGCCGTGCAGGCGACCACCGTGCAGGACACCGACGAGATTCCCGCCAAGAGCGACGCCTGCGTCGCGGCCGGCCTCGAGCCGATCGAGAAGCTGCAATTCGACACCCAGGACCTCGCGACCAACGCCGTCGTGCTCGGCCAGGCCGACGCCCTCAGCGCCGACTCGCCCGTCACCCTCTACGCCATCAGCCAGAACGACGGTGAGCTTCAGGCCGCGGGCGACACCTTCGACGTGACGCCGTACGGCATCGCCGTCGCCAAGGGAAATGGCATGGCCGAGGCCATCCAGGCGGCCCTGCAATCCCTGGTCGATGACGGCACCTACGAAGAAATCCTCGACGAGTGGGGTGTCGCCGACGGCGGCATCTCCACCATCACGATCAACGAACTGGCGGCCGGCTAAGAATGAGCTCGACGAAACCGAATCGACCGGCCGCGCCCCCCGCGCTGCCCGAACCGGCACGCGCGGCCGCGATCAAGGCGATTCGGCTTCGTCACCCCGGGCGCATCGCGTTCGCCACGATTCTCGTGCTGTTCTTCGTGGTGTTCATCCTCGATGCCGCCGCTCGGCCCGCGTTCGACTGGCCCTCCGTGGGCCAGTACGTCTTCGACCAGCGCATCTCGATGGCCGCGTTCGTCACCCTGCAGCTCACGGTCTACTCGATGGTCATCGCAATCGTGCTCGGCGTGATCCTCGCCGTGATGCGGCTCTCACCGAACCCGGTCGTGAAGAGCCTCGCCTGGTTCTACCTCTGGGTGTTCCGCGGCACCCCGGTGTACGTGCAGCTCGTGTTCTGGGGCCTGATCTCGATCATCTACCAGAACATCAGCATCGGCATTCCGTTCACCGAACCGTGGCTCGTCTTCGAAACGGATGCCGTGCTCAGCACCTTCGCGCTCGCCGTCATCGGCCTCGCCCTCAACGAGGCCGCCTACATGGCCGAAATCGTGCGCGCCGGGCTGTTGTCGGTCGACACGGGCCAGGAGGAAGCCGCGACCGCGCTCGGCATGAGCTGGTCGCAGACCATGCGCCGCATCATCATTCCGCAGTCGATGCGCGTCGTGATCCCGCCGACCGGCAACGAGGTCATCTCGATGCTGAAGACCACGTCGCTCGTGACCGCGGTGCCGTTCAGCTTCGACCTCTACACGCGTTCCCGCGATATCTCCGCGGAGACCTTCAACGTCATTCCGATGCTGATCGTCGCGTCGATCTGGTACCTGTTCTTCACCTCGATCCTCATGGTCGGCCAGTACTTCCTCGAGAAGCGGTTCGCCCGCGGAGTCGGTGACCGCCGCCCCGACCGCAAGGCCGACGGCCTCACCGGCGCGGCAACGGGAGCGGTGACCGGCCTGATCCCGACGATCGGCGGCGGCCAGGCGACCGTCGTGCGGCCCCCGGCTCCGCCGGCGTCGCCGGATGATGCCACTCGACCCACCGACGGAGGCGTGCGATGACCGACGCGACGAACCAGACCGGCCGTGGCGGAGCATCCGTCGCCGGCGCCAACGCCGTGCCGATGGTGCTCGCCGAGATGGTCTCGAAGAGCTTCGGGTCGAACGAGGTGCTCAAGAGCATCAGCCTCGAGGTCAAGCGGGGCGAGGTCATGTGCCTGGTCGGGCCGAGCGGTTCGGGCAAGTCGACCTTTTTGCGCTGCATCAACCACCTCGAGGTCGTGTCTGCCGGGCGACTGAGCGTCGACGGTGACCTCGTGGGTTACCGCGAAGCCAACGGCAAGCTCTACGAGCTCGCGCCGCGGGAGGCCGCGAGGCAGCGCCGGGACATCGGCATGGTGTTCCAGCGTTTCAACCTGTTTCCGCACATGACAGCCCTGGGCAACATCATGGAAGCCCCGCAGCGCGTCAAGGGGCTGCCGAAGGCCCAGGTCGAGAAGACCGCGCGCGAGTTGCTCGCCCGGGTGGGGCTCGCCGACCGGGCCGACTATTATCCCGCCCATCTGTCGGGCGGGCAGCAGCAGCGCGTCGCGATCGCGCGCGCTCTCGCGATGGAGCCCAAGCTGATGCTCTTCGACGAGCCGACCAGCGCCCTCGACCCCGAGCTGGTCGGTGAGGTACTCGACGTCATGCAGGGCCTCGCCGCCTCGGGGATGACCATGATCGTGGTGACCCACGAGATGGGCTTCGCCCGCGAGGTCGCCGACTCGCTCGTCTTCATGGACGCCGGCGTCGTCGTCGAGTCCGGCCACCCCGACGAGGTGCTCAGCAACCCGCAGCACGCCCGCACCCAGGCCTTCCTCTCCAAGGTGCTCTAAAGCTCCCCAGACGTCGTGAGTAAGCAGTTTTTGCACTTCCCGGGCGCGGGAAGTGCAGAAACTGCTCACTCGCGGTGCGGCGGGGGCTAATAGCTGGTGAGGAGGTCGGCGAGCACCCGCCGGCCGAAGGTGAGTGCCTCGAGCGGCACGCGCTCGTCGACACCGTGGAACATGGCGGGAAAGTCGAAGTCGGCCGGCAGCCGCAGCGGCGCGAACCCGTAGCCGGTGATGCCGAGGGCGGCGAGGGCCGAATTGTCCGTGCCACCCGAAAACATGTACGGCAGCACCGGCACCCCCGGGTCCGCTCGCCCGAGGGCGCCGATCGCGGCCTCGACAAAGGGCCCGCGAAACGCGGTCTCGAGGCCCAGGTCGCGGTGCCGGGTCGTGATGACGATGTCGGGTCCGACGAGTGCGGCCATGTCCTCGAGAACGCGGTCTTCGTCCCCGGGCAGGCAGCGGATGTCGACGAGCGCCTCGGCCGTGTCGGGAATCACGTTGTGCTTGTACCCGGCCGACAGGCCCGTCGGGTTCGTCGTCGTGCGCAGGCTCGCCTGGATGAACCCGGACGCGGTGCCGGTAGCGAGGGCGAGTTCGTCCGGGCCGATCCGGGCCGGGTCGACGTCGAGCAGGCGTGCCAGCTCCGCCAGCAGCTCGGTCGCGGTGTCGGTGAGACGGATCGGCCACTCGTGCCGTCCGACAGCGACAACGGCCTCCGCCAACCGGGTGACGGCATTGGACGGGTGCAGCCGGGAGCCGTGCCCGGCATCGCCGCGGGCGGTCAGCGTGACCCAGAGCAGGGACTTCTCCCCGGTCTGCAGCAGGTAGGCCCGCTGGCCGCCGACGGTGATGGAATAGCCGCCGACCTCGCTCAGGGCCTCGGTGGCTCCGGCGAAGAGGCCGGGGCGGTTCTCCACGAGGTAGCGCGAGCCGAACACTCCGCCGGCCTCCTCATCGGCGAAGAACGCGAGCACGAGGTCACGTTCGGGGGCATCACCGGCACGGATGATGTCGCCGACGGAGGCGAGGATCATCGCGTCCATGTTCTTCATGTCGACGGCGCCTCGGCCCCACAGCATGCCGTCCTGCACGACGCCGGCGAAGGGGTCGACGGTCCAGTTCGACGGGTCGGCCGGCACCACGTCGAGGTGACCGTGCACGACGAGAGCACCCGAGGGGCCGTGGGCGTGCCGACCGGCCACCCGCGCGACGACACTCGTGCGGCCCGGGGCAGCATCGACGAGTTCGGGCGTCAGACCGAGGTCGCGCAGCCGGGCAGCCACGTACTCCGCGGCATCCGTCTCACCGTTCGAGCGCCCCTCGCCGTAGTTCGAGGTGTCGAAACGAATCAGGTCTCGGGCGATCTGTGCGGTCAGCTCGAGATCGACGGGAACGGCGGTGTCGTGCGGGAGAGGGACCATAACCTCACGCTACCGTGCAGCGTGCATGGGCAAGTTTATTGTGAACGTAATCCACCCGCCCAAAATCCGTGACGGCCGTGCAATAGGCTCACTCCCGGGGGCCACCCGCATCTGTCGGGTCGCGGGCACAAGCGTGCCCGAGGCTCCCCGACGTCGTCGGTGACCGGCCGGCGAACCAGAACCGAAGGAAACCATGCGCGCTCGCCTGCTCATTCCCGCCCTCGCCGGCACCCTCGCCCTGCTGCTCACCGGCTGCGTGGATAACTCCGCGCCGGCGGCGACCGGGGACACCGATGCTGCGAGCGGATCCTCGATCGCCGCCGAGGCGAGCACGGACGCCACCGCGATCGCACTGCTCCCGGCGGCCACGACCGAGGCCGGCACGCTCACGGTGGGAACCGATGCGAGCTACGCGCCGAACGAGTTCAAGGACGAGGCCGGCAATCCGATCGGCTGGGGCATCGACCTCGCCACGGCAATCGCGGCGCGGCTGGACCTCACCCCGGAATTCCAGGTCGCCAAGTTCGACAACATCATCCCGAGTGTCAAGGGCGGCAAAATGGACATCGGCATGTCCTCGTTCCTCGACACCGTGGAGCGAGAGCAACAGGTCGACTTCGTGAACTACTACATCGCCGGCACCCAGTGGGCGGCCCCGGCCGGCACGAGCGTGGACCCCGACAACGCCTGTGGCCTCACCGTCGCCGTGCAGCAGACCACCTACCAGGACACGGTCGAGATGCCCGCCAAGAGCGATGCCTGCGTGGCGGCCGGTGCGGAGCCGATCACCCTGCTGCGTTTCGACACCCAGGATTCCGCGACAAACGCGGTCGCCATCGGCCAGGCGGATGCCGTCACGGCGGCTTCTCCGGTCATCCTCTATGGAATCGGGCAGCTCGACGGGGCACTGATCACGGCGGGCGAGACGTTCAGCGTGGCACCGTACGGCATCGCCGTCGGCAAGGAATCCGGCCTGCGCGAGGCCGTGCAGACCGCCGTGCAGTCCCTCGTAGACGACGGCACCTACGCGGCCATCCTCGACGAGTGGAACGTGGCCGGCGGCCAGGTGACCACGGCCACGATCAACGCGGGCGCCACGGCCGCCGAGTAGCCGAGGCCCCTCACCCGCGCATGAGCGTCGCGGCACTCGTTCGGCTGGCCGGCACTCGTTCGATCGAGTGCCGCGAACCCCAACGAGTGCCGCGAGCTCCGATGGGTGACCGAACGAGTGCCGGGACGAGGTTAGACGGCGAGCACCTTCTGGATGCGCTGCAGCGACACGCTCTCGGCGGCCTTGAGCTCCTGAGCGAACAGGCTGATGCGCAGCTCCTCGATCATCCAGCGGGCGCGCACGAGGTGCGCCGCGGCATCCGTCTGCAGGGGGATCGTGCCGCCGGCGGTCTCGAAACGGGCCGTCGCGGCCTGGGCCTCGTTCATCCAGACCCGGTCGCGGCCGGGATTGTCGACGAGCTTCGGGATGCGTGCGCTGATTCCGCCGAGATAGCGCGGCAGATGCCGCAGCTGGGCGAGGCCGGTCGAAGAGACGAAACCGGGGTAGATCAGCCCGGCGAGCTGGCCGCGGGCGTCGCTGATCGCCGGCAGCAGGGCCATGCTCGTGGCGGCCTTGAGCTCCTTGTCGGCGATGCGCGCCGCGGCGAGAATTCGGGCGACGAGGCCGACGGTCTCGAACATCGAGTCCATCACGACGCCCGAGACGCGGTCGCGGATGGTGTCGAACTCGGCCTTCATGAAGATCTGGCCGTCGGGGCGCACCCGGTAGAGCACGTCGTCGACGGCTGCCGCGAGGCAGTCCTCGAACAGGGCCGCGGTGTTCTTGTACGGGCTCGTGGCGAGGCTGAGCTTCTCGGTGCCGGTGAGGTGCTGCTGCACATACGCGGCCGGGCTCGGCGTGGCGAGCAGCAGCAGTCGCCGCACCCCGCGGGGCAGAGCCCTGGCCTGCTCGGCCTCGGTGCTCATCATACGAATCGCGACCGAGGTGCCCTCATCGACGAGGGTCGGGTAGCCGCGAATGGTGTTCTCGCCCTGGCTGCCGCGAATCTTGGTGTCGAGAAAACGCGGCAGCTCTCCGAAGTCCCAGGTGGTGAGGCCGCCGCGCTCGATCGCGTTGGTCGGAATCTGAGCGGATGCCTTCGCCACGCTCTCGCGCGCCCGCGGCGCCAGTCGGCGCTGCAGCTCGGTGAGTTCTTTGCCGGCGGCGACCGTGCGGCCGCGCTCGTCGGACACCACGAAGGTGGGCCGCAGGTGCGCGGGCACCCGGTCGAGTTCGAAGTCGACTGCGGTCACCGGAACGTAGGTGAGCTTCTGGATGAGGCCGGCCAGGGTCGCGGCGAACGACTGGTCGGGAACGTCGGATGGCTCCGTCTGAACAATGCCGGGTTGGGGCGGCAATTCGGCCAGCAGCCTGGCCGCCCAGTCGCCGGCCGGGACCACGTTGCGGCGGATGTTCTTCGGCAGCGACTTGATCAGCGCGGTGACGAGTTCGGCGCGGAGGCCCGGCACCTGCCAGTCGAAACCGTGCGGAGACAGCCGGGCAAGCAGGGCGAGCGGGACCTGCACGGTCACGCCGTCGTCTTCGGCACCGGGCTCGAACTTGTAGCCGAGCGACAGGCGCTGGTCGCCCTGCTGCCAGCTCGGCGGAAAGACGCCCTCGTCGATCTCGGGGGTGTCTTCGTCGACGAGCGCGTCGGCGGTCATCGTGAGCAGATCGGGAGTCTCGAGCCGGGCCTTGCGCCACCAGCCCTCGAAGCTCTTGGTGGAGCACACCTCCGGCGGAATGCGCCGCTGGTAGAACTCGAACACGGCCTCGTCGTCGACGAGGATGTCGCGGCGCCGGGTGCGTTCTTCGAGCTGGGCGAGTTCCTCGCGCAGCTGGGCGTTGGCGCGTTCGAAGGCCCACATGCCCGGATCCCCGATCTGGCCCGGCCGGCCGCCCCGGGCAGCCGCACCAGCGTCTGCGCCGCCCCGGCCGCGACCGCGGGTTGACCCGCCGCCGTCGGCGCTGATCGCGACGCGCTCGTTGCGGGACGGCCCGTTGCCGCCCCGGTCGGGTGCAGCATCCGGGATGCCGGAACGTCCACCGATGACGGACGCGCGGTCCCATTCGCCCTCGACGAGGGCGTGACGTATGAAGAGTTCGCGGGCGTAGGCGGGGTCGATGCGGGAGAACTGCACCCGGCGGCGGGCGACGATCGGCACCCCGTACAGGGTGACCCGTTCGTAGACGACGGCGGCGCCCTGCTTCATCTCCCAGTGCGGTTCGGAGTAGCTGCGTTTGCAGAGGTCGCCGGCGAGCGGTTCGGCCCAGGCCGGATCGACGACCGCGTTCATGCGGGCGAACAGGCGGCTGGTCTCCACGAGTTCGGCGCTCATCACCGCCGAGGGCTGTTTCTTGGCCAGGGCCGAGCCGGGGAACAACACGAAGCGCTGCTGGCGGGCGCCGACGTAGTCCTTCTTGGCCATGTCCTTCAGGCCGATGTGTGACAGCAGCCCGGCCAACAGGGAGCGGTGCACGCCGTCGGGGTTGACGCTCGGGTCGCCCAGGTGCAAGCCGAGCGGCTTGGCCATCTGGCGCAGCTGGCGCAACACGTCCTGCCACTCGCGCACCCGCAGGTAGTTGAGGAACTCGTTCTTGCACAGCCGCCGGAAGGCGCTCGAGCCGAGTTCGGCCTGCTGCTTCTCGAGGTAGTTCCAGAGATTGAGCAGGCTGAGAAAGTCGCTCGTCGGGTCGACGAACCGGGCGTGCAGCTGGTCGGCCTGGGCGCGGCGTTCGAGCGGGCGTTCGCGCGGGTCCTGGATGGTCAGGCCGGCCACGATCGCCATCACCTCACGGCTCGTGCCCTGGGTCTTGGATTCGATCACCATGCGACCGAAGCGTGGGTCGATCGGCAGCTGAGCGAGCTGCTGGCCGATGCGGGTCAGGCGCGAGCCGGTGCCGAGGGCTCCCGGGTGCACCGCGCCGAGCTCGGAGAGCAGGTCGAGGCCGTCCTTGATGTTTCGGCTGTCCGGCGGGGTGAGGAACGGGAAGGAGGCGATATCACCGAGGCCGAGGGAGATCATCTGCAAAATCACGGCCGCGAGGTTGGTGCGGAGGATCTCCGGCTCGGTATATTCCGGCCGGCGCGAGAAATCCTCTTCGGAGTACAAGCGAATCGCAATACCGTCGCTGGTGCGCCCGCTTCGGCCGCTGCGCTGGTTGGCGGAGGCCTGCGAGATGGCCTCGATCGGCAGACGCTGCACCTTGGAGCGCACGCTGTAACGGCTGATACGGGCGGTTCCGGCATCGATGACATAGCGGATGCCGGGCACGGTCAGGCTGGTCTCGGCCACGTTGGTGGCGAGCACGATGCGGCGGCGCACGCCCGGAATCGTCGAGGTCTGGAACACTTTGTGCTGGTCGGCTGCGGACAGCCGGCCGTAGAGCGGCAGGATTTCGGTCGGGTTGCGGCTCTGCGAGGAGGCGTACTTGCCCTGCAGTGCGTCGGCGGCGTCGCGGATCTCGGTCTCCCCACTCAGGAACACGAGCACGTCACCGTTGGATTCCCGTTCGAGTTCGTCGAGGGCCGTGGTGATGCCCTCGATGTAGTCGCGGTCGACGGAGGGGGCGGCATCCGTCGTGTCATCGTCATCGTCGATGCCGGGCTCCGCGACGAGCGGCCGGTAGCGCACCTCGACCGGGTAGGTGCGACCGGAGACCTCGATCACCGGGGCTGGCACACCGTCGGCGTCGGCGAAGTGCGCGGCGAAGCTCGCCGGGTCGATCGTCGCGGAGGTGATGATGAGCTTGAGGTCGGGGCGCCGGGGGAGGAGCTGTCGCAGGTAACCGAGCAGAAAGTCGATATTGAGGCTGCGCTCGTGGGCCTCGTCGATGATGATGGTGTCGTACTTGCGCAGCAAGCGGTCGCGGTGCATCTCGTTGAGCAGAATTCCGTCGGTCATGAGCTTGATGCGGGTGTTGGCGCCGACCTTGTCGGTGAAGCGCACCTGATAACCGACGGTCTCGCCGACCTCTTCGCCGAGTTCCTCGGCGATGCGCTCGGCGATGGTGCGCGCGGCGAGGCGGCGCGGCTGGGTGTGACCGATGTTCTCGCGGCCGAGTTCGAGGCAGATCTTGGGCAGCTGGGTGGTCTTGCCCGAGCCGGTCGCGCCCGCCACGATCACGACCTGATGGTCGCGGATGGCCTTAGCGATCTCGTGCCGGTTCTGGCTGATCGGCAGTTCGGCCGGGAAAGTGATCTGGGGTGCGGTAGTCATGACTGTTCCATCGTACTTTCCGCGCTCTATGCCGACCTTCCGGATTAAAAAGGATAAAACCGGTGTTAACGCGTGCGTGGCCGCCCGGACGCGAATAGCGTGGGCGGCATGGACACCAACACTGCCGCCACAGACGCGGCCATCATCGCTGACCGCCCCCACTTCGACCTCACGGACGCAGCCCCGGCGGCAGCCGCCCAGACCGGATGCGGCTCGACCGAGCATAAATGCAGCTGCGGCGCCGAGGACAGCATCGACTACCCCGAGTTCGACGTGCGCACCGTGCCCCACGCCATCCGTCACGCCACCGTGTTCGGCGCGGCCGACGCGATCGCCGCGGGCAGCGGGCTCGTGATCGTGGCGCCGCACGACCCGCTGCCGCTGCTGGGGCAGCTCGAGGCGCGGCACCCCGGCCGCTTCACGATCACCTACCTGGACCGCACCCCCGAGGCTGTACGCGTGCAGCTGACGCGCTGATCGGTGCCGCCGGCCCGTACCGCTGACCTGTTCAGGCAAGAGTCAGGAAGGGTGCAGGGATCGCTAATAGGGTTATATGCATGATGAATTCCGTACCCACCCTCACCCAGAATGACGGCCACACCATCCCGCAGCTCGGCTTCGGCGTATTCAAGGTCGATCCGGACGAGACGACGCGCATCGTCTCCGATGCGCTCGAGGTGGGGTACCGCCACATCGACACGGCGGCCATCTACGGCAATGAAGCCGGCGTCGGCACGGCGCTCGCCGAGTCGACGATCGCCCGCGAGGACCTCTTCATCACCACCAAGCTGTGGAATGACCGGCAGGGCACCCAGTCGGCCTTCGACGCGTTCGACGAGAGCCTCGAAAAGCTCGGCCTCGACTACGTCGACCTGTACCTGATCCACTGGCCGGCACCGGCCAACGGCCGCTACGTCGAGAGCTGGAAGGCCCTCGAGAAAATCCGCGAGTCCGGACGCGCTCGCTCCATCGGCGTTTCCAACTTTCTCGTGCCGCACCTCGAAGCCTTGATCACGGACACCGAGATCGTGCCCGCCGTCAACCAGATCGAGCTGCACCCGGCCCACCAGCAGCTCGAGGTGACCCGCTTCGCCCGCGAGCGCGGCATCAACATCGAGGCCTGGGGACCGCTCGGCCAGGGCAAGTACCCCCTCTTCGACGAGCAGGTCGTGGCGGATGCCGCGGAAGCCCACGGCAAGTCCCCGGCCCAGGTCGTCATTCGCTGGCACCTGCAGACCGGCAACATCCTCTTCCCCAAGTCGAACCGTCGCGAGCGCATGGCCGAGAACTTCGACGTCTTCGACTTCGAACTCACCCACACCCAGGTCGCCATGATCAGCGCCCTCGAGCGCGCCGGCCGCGTCTCCGCGCACCCGAACGACGTCAACTAGCGCGCCGCTGCGCGGGAACTGTGCGCCACCCGCGTAGCGGCGCAGTTCCCGCGCTCGGACGAAGTGGCGCCTGCCAGACGTGGGTGACGGGACCGGTCTGGTAGATTTCGGTTCGCACCGAAGGAAACGAGCACCGTGAACCCGATTGAATGGCTTTTTGACGCCCAGCTGCAGATCGGTAGCCAGACGATCCTCTGGCGCGAGGTCGTCGGCAACGTCTTCGGCATCGCCAGCGCCGTCGGCGGGATGCGCCGCAAAGTCTGGGCCTGGCCGGTCGGCATCGTCGGCAACCTGCTGCTGTTCACCGTGTTCCTCGGCGCGGTGTTCGGCACCCCGAACCCGGTCAACCTGCTCGGCCAGGCTGGCCGGCAGATCATGTTCATCGTCGTCTCGATCTTCGGCTGGGTCGCTTGGCAACGCAGCCGCAACTCCACGGTGCACGTCGCCGTCGTGCCGCACTGGGCGAGCAACCGCACCCGCATCCTGCTGGGCGTCGGCCTGGTCGCCGGCACCCTCGTGCTCACCCCGATCTTTCGCGCGCTCGGCTCCTTCGAGCCGGTCTGGGCGGATGCCTGGATCTTCACCGGTTCCCTGCTCGCGACCTACGGCATGGCCCGCGGCTGGACCGAATTCTGGCTGATCTGGGTTGCCGTCGACATCGTCGGCGTGCCGCTGCTGATCAGCGCCGGGTATTACGCATCCGCGGTGCTCTACCTGTTCTACGGTGCATTCACCCTGATCGGATTCATCGTCTGGGTGCGTGTGCAACGCCGCCGACAGGCTCTGCTCGCCTGAATCGCCGCGGCTGGCTGCTTACCCGCGTTCGTTCGACCCTGTCTACCGGCCTGCCGGCGTTGTCGTCTCGTGCCCCGCACGGCGTTCAGCTTCGAAATTCTCCGAGCGGTGCCGGTGCCGCGGGCAGGTCGTACGGCGTGACCGCTGGCGTCTCGGTGGCGGAGGTCTGGGCCACGATCGATCCGTCCGGACGCCAGTCGACCGTCACGAGAACAGCGTCGGCGGTTGCATCGGTAGCCGTCCCGTCCTCGGCGTTCGTCGCGGCGTTCGTCGCGACGCTCGCCTGCACGGTGAGCCCGCGATCGGCGAGCGTTGCCGGGCTCGTGCAGGCCGTTTGGACGCTGCGATGGTTCTGCTGCACGATGATGCAGACGTCGCCGCCCACCCGGTGGGCAACGTAGACGCCGTACCCCGGACTCCAGGGAGCCGCACCGAGCACGCTGCGAATGCTGGCCGGATCGTATTCGGCACCGAGCGGCGGCGGCGCATCATCGGGCCAGTTGGTCGCCGCGGTGAAGATCCTCAGCGCCGCCGCCGTCGTCGCATCGACGGCGGTATCGGCCGGGGCCGACGCAGCATCGGCGGCGGCCTGCGGTTCGGCACCCCACGGCGCCACGGTCGCCGCCAGCGCGGCACAGACCGACCCGACGACCGCGCCGAGCGCGAAGACCGAGAGGCCGCGCCGCCACCGTCGGCCCGAAGTACCCCGGCTGCACGCAGTGAGGGGCGGACCGCGCCGGGCGGCTGCTCCGACTCCCGCTCCGTCGCGCGCCGCGGCTTGCGCGTCGGTCGCCGCAGCACCCCCGCCCGTGCCCACGGTGGCGACTGCGAGCATCCGCTCAACAACGGAATCGAGCGCGGCGGCGTCGAGAGCCAGGCGCTGCTCGAGTGCCCGGAGTTCCTGCTCTGCGGCGGCGAGCGTGCTGACGGGCCCGGCCGCGCCGGTGGGCGCCACGCCGCCGGTGGCCGTGCACGGACGGGCGTACACCCGGGCTTGCCGGGCCGGCAGGGCTGCGCCCGGATCCGGCGTGCCGGCAGGTGTGGGGGTGAACGGATGCAGCCGCCACCAGAGGGCATCGAGCACGTCCCCGCTGCCGCGGTAGGCCTCACGCGCATCGGCGAGCTTCACGGCATCCGTCAGCACCGAATCCCGGAGCTCCTGCACCTGTTCCGTCGTCACCCCGCCGAACTTCATCGTGCCCCCGCTCTGCGCTCACCCTATCGGGTGGCCGTTCGCCCAGGTCGGCCAGACACCAAGGGTCAGCCGAAACCGAGGGTCAGCACAGAGCGATGCGTACGACCGGGCCGCACCGTACGGCCGGCCGGTTCACCGCCGGTGCGGGCGTATCGACCGAGCGCGTGGAGGCCGCGGGCTCCCGTGCCGGTGAGGAGCCGGTGTAGGGGGCCGCACCGCCGACCGCGCGCGGTGAGGTGCCGGCCACGATCGCCCCGGTGCGGTTCCATGTCACGTAGACCTGCAGCAGCACGGCGTTCTCGGCGGGTTGGGGCGGCGACCAGACCAGCGCACGCATGTGCAGACCCGATGCTGCGATGGTGCGTCGGGTGGAGCATGCCGTGCTGCCGCTCTTGTCGGCGTCCTGCACGATGATGCAGTACTCGGCCGAACCGCGCTGGGCGACGTAGACGCCGAAGCCGGTGTCTGCCGGGCCCAGCACGCTGCGGATGGAGTCCGGACGGTATTCCGGGCCGAGCTTCGGTGGGGCGCCGTCAGGCCAGTCGGGAACCTCATCGAAGATTTGCAGCACGTCACCGGGGCTGGCGCCCGCGCGGGAATCGGTGGTGTCGGCGGTGTTCTCCTCGGCACTCGCGGCGTCGCCGCGCCCGGGCGACTCGGCCCGGGCGAGGGAGCCGAGGGTGCCGACCGCTCCGAGCACCACACCGATGACCAGACCGAGCCCGAAAAAAACCGGCCGCCCCCGGAGCGCGACGTGCGGGGCCGCGAGTGCGACGGCCGGGGACGCCGTGGGCGCCGCCACGGGTTCCGTCGTCCGGGTCTCCGGCGAGTCCGGCGTGTCCCGGGCTTCCGGCGTATCCCAGGCATCGACCGGCGGATGGCCCGGGTCGGCCGGGGCGACGGCCTTCCAGTCCCGCATCCGCTCGAGCAGAGCGTCGAGCGCGACGGCATCCTGCTGGAGCTGCGCCGTGAGAGCCCGCATACGGTGCTCGTGGGGAGTCGCGGTGACCGTTGCGCCGGTCAGCGCGTCGTAGGCGTCGATGACAGGTTCGTCGAGACACTCGCGGGAGTACACGTGTGCCTGCACCTCGGCGAGCTCGACGGCCGGATCTGCATGCCCGGACTCGGTCGGCGTGAGCGGCCGAAACCGCCACCAGAGAGCGTCCAGCACGTCGAAGCGACCGCGATAGGCCACTCGCAGTGTGGTGAGAAGTCCGGCATCTGTGTGCGCAGCCAGCCACAGCCGCTGCGCCAGGGGATCCTGAGTCATTCGCAGCTTCTTTTCCTCGACGCCGGGCAGCCTACGCCCAACGAAGCCCGACGCAAGGGGGCGACAGATGCGAAATCGTGACCCATGAGCGGGCACAATGAGGGTATGAGCAATCGCCTCGCCGACGCCATCAGCCCGTATCTGCGCTCGCACGCGGAGAACCCCGTTGACTGGCATTCGTGGGGTCCGGAGGCGTTCGCCGAGGCCGGCGCCCGCGACGTTCCGGTGCTCGTCTCCATCGGCTACTCCACCTGTCACTGGTGCCACGTGATGGCCCGGGAGAGCTTCAGCGACCCGGTGCTCGCGGCGTACCTGAACGCCCATTTCGTGAGCATCAAGGTCGACCGGGAAGAGCATCCCGACGTTGATGCGAGCTATCTGGCCGCCGCCAGCGCCTTCGTGGAGGGTCTCGGCTGGCCGCTCAACGTTTTCGTCACCCCCGAGGGACAGGCCTTTCACGCGGGAACATATTTTCCACCGCTTCCCATCGCCGCGCAGGGATCGGGCGGGGGCGGGCATCCGTCGTTCCGCATGGTGCTCGAAGCGGTGACGGATGCCTGGACTACCCGCCGCGCGGCCGTCACCGCCGGTGCCGCCCAGGTCGCGGGCGCGCTCACCGAATCGTCAGAGCAGCTCGCCCGCACCAACCCGCTGCCCGATTCGGCCGCCTTGGCCGCGGCCGTCGCCGAGCTCGCCGCCTACGAGGACGACCTGTTCGGCGGTTTCGGGGGCGCGCCGAAGTTTCCCGTGGCACCAGCCCTCGGCTTTCTGCTCGACCAGCCGACCGGGCGGGCGCTCGCCCTGCGCACGCTGAAACGCATGGGGGCTTCGCCGCTGCGCGACCCCGTCGAGGGCGGGTTCTTTCGCTACGCCGTGAACCGTGACTGGAGCGACCCGCACTACGAACGCATGCTCTACGACAACGCCCAGCTGCTCGAGTTGTACACGCGGGCCTTCACCCTGACCTCCGAACCGTGGGCACGCTTGGTCGCCGAGGGCATCGCCGGGTTTCTGCTGGCGGTGCTGCAGCTGCCGGATGGGGGATTCGCCAGCGCGCAGGACTCCGAGAGCACCGTCGCCGGCCAACGCGTCGAGGGCGGCTATTACGCCCTCGACGTCGAGGCCCGCCGCAGCGAGGCCCCACCCGCCCTCGACGACAAGGTACTCACCGGCTGGAACGGGCTCGCGATCGGGGCCCTGGCCCGGGTCGGCTTCGCCTTCGACGTTCCCCCTTACACGAATGCCGCCCGTCGCGCCGCCGACTATCTGCTGGAGAAGCACCTGCGCGCCGATGGCACCCTCGTGCGCGCCTCCGTCAGCGGCCGCCCGTCCGCCGCACAGGCCACGCTGGAGGACTACGGGATGTGTGCACGGGGCCTCCTTGAACTCGCGGCTGCGACGGGAGAGGTGCGCTATGCGCTGGTCGGTCGCGACCTCATAGACGGCACGCTACGCGCACCCTCCGACACTGCCGGCGGCGTCGCAGGGGAGCGGGAGGCGACCGATGCGAACACCCTGGCGGTAGCGACGCCCCCGTTCCACGCGCCGAACGGGCCCGATCCGGTGTTGCGCGGGCAGGGCCTCGTCGTCTCGGTGGATCCGTCGGAGGGGGCGTACCCCTCCGGGCTGACGGCCACGGCCGACGCCAGCCGCCTGCTCTACCTGCTCACCGCCGACACGCGGTATCGCGACGCCGCCGTCACCGCCCTCGGCCCGGTGGCCGGTCTCGCGCCTGCCCGCCCACTCGCTTTCGGTGCGTCGCTGCGGCTCATGGCCACCCTGACCGGCGCGGCCGAGCAGCTCGTCATCGTCAGCCCGGATCCCCGCCCCGACGACCCCGACCACCCCGACGGCCCCGACCGTCGGGATCCCCGCCCCGATTCCGGTCGGTCCGTCGCCCCCGCCACGGATTCGCTGCTCGCGGCCGTGCGTCGACGACCGGCGGGGCTCGTCGCATCCGTCACCGACGGCCAGGCGCGCGCCTTCGCGTCCGCCGGATTCGACCTGTTCGCCGGCCGCAGTGCCATCGGTGGACGACCCACTGCCTACGTCTGCCGCGACTTCACCTGCCGGCTGCCCGTCACCGACCCGGCCGACCTCGCCGCGGCGGCTGTTCCTGCGGCGGCCGGCACAGCGCCCGCCGGCACGGTCACCGAATGAGCGTCACGATCAAGCGCGCCTACGAGGCCGCGAGTGAGGCCGACGGATGCCGCGTGCTGGTCGATCGACTCTGGCCGCGCGGCGTGAGCAAGGCCACCGCGCACCTGGATTCCTGGCCGAAAGACGTGGCGCCTTCACCGGACCTGCGCACCTGGTGGAAGCACGACCCCGACCGCCTCGACGACTTCACCGCCCGGTACCGGGCCGAACTGGACGGCTCGCCCCAGACCGTAGCGGCCGTCGCCGACCTGCGTGACCTGATTCGGGACAACACCGCACGGGGAATCACGACGACGCTCGTCTACGGGGCGAAAGACCCGCACGTGAACCACGCCCGCATCCTCGCCGCGTACCTCGCCGAATAGGGCGTCGAGCAGCGCGGCCCGGCGTGTACCCGATGCCCACCCGACGGCGATCAGGGTCGACCGAGCCGCGGGCCACAGCTCGGGCGATTCGTTCTTCTCGCCGGGCGGCGGCGGGGCGGTAGACTGCAGGGAGCGCCACCGCGTTCCGCCGGCTGCTCTCGCACCCGGTTCACGGGGCGCTGGGCCGGTGATACCGGACGCACTCCCCCTGGGCATAGCGTGTGGTTGCCTCGTGATCGAGTGTTCCAGATTTCGAGGAGGACCATGGCAACACTTGACCGTCCGAACGCCGAGCCGGACGCGCAGACCAGCGCCAACAGCCCCACCGTCACGACCGACACCACCAGCACCATCGACACCGCCGACCTGGACAACGTCGATATTGCCGACAGCGCCTACAGCTTCTCCTACGACATCGCCCCGGACGTCGTGGCCGCCGCCATCGGCGAGGATTTCACCGACGAGGTCAGCCTCGATTCCGGCCTGATTCCGACACTCCCGCTCAGTCCCGAGCCCGAACTCGTGCTCGTCACGCCCGACGCGCGCACCCGCCGCTTCGACCGCGAGGACCTCGTCGTGCGCAAGGGCGAGATCGCCCTCATCAACGGGCACTTCACCCCGCACGAATCGATGGTCAAAGACCTCCTCGCCGTGCACGATGCCCTGACGAATGCGGGCATCGACTTTCTCCTGGTGCGCGGCGACCATAACAGGCCCGTCATCGCCGTCGACCGCAAACGCCGCAAACAGCTCACCCGCGTGCTCGCCGCCGCGTTCGCCAACGAACCCTTCTACGCCAAGCCCGTCGACGGACCGCCCGCGCCGCCGTTCCTGCTGGCCGACGGCGAACTGTCGACGCACAAGAAGGCATCCGTTTTTCGCGTGTACCGCCCGCGAATCGAACCGATCGGCCGGCTGCGCTACGGCGCCCAAACCGCTTTTCAGTTCGAACTCTGGCGCTTCGGTGAAGAAGAGATCATCGCCCCGGTCGAAAACGCGCTGATGCGCACCCGGTTGCCGCGCTCCGAGGCTCGCGAGACGACCATCGAGCTCTACGGCCGCACCTGGCTCACGCTGCAGAACATGTTCGACGACCTCGCCAGCGACGTCTCCTTCGACATCGACCTCGTGTTCTCCTGGGTCGACGGCACGTCGAGCGATTTTCAGATCGAACGCGCCAAGCGGATGCAGGACTACGTGGTCGGCGACGGCGACGACTCCGATGCGCGCTTCCGCCAGATCGACGAACTCAAGTACGCCCTGCGCAGCGTGTACATGTTCGCCCCCTGGATTCGCCGGATCTTCATCGCCACGGATTCGCCGGCCCCGATCTGGCTTGCCGACCACCCGCGAGTCACGATCATGCGCAGCGAGGACTTCTTCGCCGACCCGACCGTGCTGCCGACCCACAACTCGCACGCCGTGGAGAGCCAGCTGCACAACATTCCCGGGCTCGCCGAGCACTTTTTGTATTCCAACGACGACATGTTCTTCGGGCGTCCGGTCGGCCCGGAACTGTTCTTCTCTCCCGGCGGCGTCACCAAGTTCGTCGAGGCACGCACCCGGATCGGCCTCGGCGAGAACGATCCGACCCGCAGCGGCTTCGAGAACGCGGCGCGCGTCAACCGTGCCCTGCTGCGCGGCCGCTTCGGAAAGGTCACCACGCGCCACCTCGAGCACACGCCCGCGCCGATGCGCAAGAGCGTGATGCGCGAACTGGAGGGCGTCTTTCCCGAGGACTTCGCCCGCACGGCGGCCAGCCGGTTCCGGTCGGCGACCGACATCTCCGTCACCAACTCGCTGTATCACTACTACGGGCTGATGACCGGGCACGCGGTCGCCCAGACCCAGGTGCGCTCCCTCTACGTCGAGACGACCCTGAAGGCGGCCCTGCGCCAGATGAACCGGCTGCGCAAGCGCCGCGACCAGGACATGTTCTGCCTCAACGACGGCAGCAACCCGGAGATCTCCGACGAGGTGCGCCGCGCCGCCGTCACCGAGTTTCTCGAACTGTACTTTCCGATCGTCGCCCCGTGGGAGCGCGCTGGCGCAGCGACTAGTGCAGAACCGGGATCGGCGTGGTCATTGGCGGCTCTTGCCATGCAGGCTGAGTACCCGACGGCCCAGTACCCGACGGCCCCGCTTCCGACGGCTCGATAACGATGCCCGAGGCGGCGAGGCGCCTCGTCGTCTCGGCGGCATCGATGTAGTCGAGTGACGGGAAGGTTCCGAGCGGCACGACCGAGTGCAGCACGGTGCCCGCGTAGACGTGCACGAGGTTGAACGCGCGGGCGCCGTCGCGGCCGAGGGTGCCGCCGACGGGAACGTTGAGGTCCTGCGTGTAGCAGGTGGCCGACGCGACCGACACCGGGATGCCGGCGAAAGTCGAGAATGACGAGTAGTGCAGGTGTCCGGCGATGATGCTGCGCACATCCGTTCCCCGCAGAACCTGTGCGAGACGATCCTGGTCGCGCAGTTCCACGGCGACGGCGAGGTCGAGCACGCTCGGCACCGGCGGGTGGTGCAGGGCGAGAATGGTGCCGTCGGGTGCGGGGGTGCTGAGCTCGCCCGCCAGCCAGAGAAGCTGGCGGTCGGAGATCGCGCCGTAGTGGTGGCCGGGAACCGAGGTGTCCAGGGTGATGATGCGCAGACCGTTGATCTCGTGTACCTGGTCGATCGGGCTGGTCTGGTCGATGGGCGTGGCCCCGAGTTGCGCCGGCAGCAGCGCGGTGCGGAAGGCGGAACGGTCGTCGTGGTTGCCCATCACCCAGATGACCTGGGCCCCGAGGCGTTCGGCGACCGGTTCGACCATTCGGCGCAGCAGGTCGTAGGCTCCCGGTTCGCCCTTGTCGGCGAGGTCGCCGGTGAAGACGATCGCCTCGGGGCGGGCACCGGATGCCTCGACCTCGGCGAAGAGTTCGGCCAGATGGGCCTCAACGTCCACACTGCCGTAGAGGCGATTGCCCCCGGCGAGGAGGTGCGTATCGCTGAGGTGGAGCAGGAAATGGTCCGGCCGGGGGTATTCGGCCGTTCGAATGCTCACGGAGCTTTCCATTCGTTCGGAGGTGCGCAACTGGTGCACGCACTCTCGGTACCAATCCATTGGACCAGATGATCTTGAACAACGCATGTACGCCACGCAACTATTGCACATTCGTGAGAAATCGCATCCGTTCGTATCGAAATAGGTGCGCATTTACCGGTAGGTGGGGGTTTCGGCGTTGTGCGCTGCGTTGTTCTCGGGGACGGCGCCAAGTCCTAGGCTGGCGCTATGGCACGCTACGTACGCATCGATGAATTTGGTGGTCCACGAGTGCTGCGCATCGAACACGATGAGCAGCCCCAGGCGGCACGCGGCGAGGTGAGGGTGCGCGTGCACGCTGCCGGCCTGAATCCGGTCGACTGGAAGATCTTCAAGGGCGGGCCGGCCGCCGCGACCTACAACGCCGTTCCGCCCTGCGGCAACGGCAACGATTTCTCCGGGCTCATCGACGAGGTCGGCGCGGGCGTCACCGGCTTCGCGGTCGGCGACGCGGTCTTCGGCGGCAAACGGATGCACGCCCAGGCCGACTGGGTCGTCATCGATGCGAGCCGGATCATCCGTAAACCCGCTGGCCTCTCGTTCGAACAGGCGGGCAGCCTCGACATCGCCGGCCGCACGGCGTGGGCGAGCGTGCGTTCGCTCGGCCTCACCGGCGCCGACTCCGTGCTCGTCAGCGCCGCCGCCGGCGGGGTGGGCGTGCTGGCCAGCCAGCTCGCCCTGCGCAGCGGTGCGACCGTCGTCGGCACCGCGAGCGAGGCCAACCACGACTTTCTCCGCGGGCTCGGCGTGATTCCGGTCGCCTACGGCGAGGGCCTGCTCGACCGGCTGCGTCAGGCGGCACCGAAATACACCGCCGCGCTCGACAACAGCGGTCCGATCACGATCGACGTGGCCTTGAAGCTCGGTGTTCCGGGACCGCGCATCAACACGATTGCCGCGCGGGGCCACCGAGCGGACATGGGCATCACCGGAATCGGCGGCGTCGAAGCCAAACTGGGCGACCTCGCCGAGCTCGCCGACCTCATCGCCCGCGGTGACGTGGTGCTGCCCATCGACCGGGTGTTCACGCTCGAGCAGGTGCGGGAAGCCTATGAATACTTGATGACCGGGCACGCGCGGGGCAAGGTTGTGCTCGCCGTCAACCCGTGATCGTGCGGGGGCGCCTGCCGCGTGATCCCGCATTTCGAGGACGACTGATCGACTGCACGGCACCCAGCGGGCGCCCGGCGCGTGCCGGCATTCTCACCGGGACTTCTCAGAGGAGGTTGTGCGAAGCTGGAATATGCGCACCACTTCGTCGGCTCGGCCGCTGGCCTATCTCGGCGGTGCCGTGCTGCTCGCGGTCGTCTTCGCCGCCCTGTATGTGGTGTTCGTGCGCACGATCACGGGCCAGGTCGCCGACCAGCTTTCGTACGACGGCGCCGAGAACGGATGGCGCAGCGTCACCCCGTTCACCCGTCGCCTGCTCGATGCGGTGCCGATGGTGTCCGTCGTGATCGGGCTCGTGCTGACCGGGATCATCACCCTCGTGCGTCGCAACTGGGCCACCCTGATCGTGGCCCTCGCCGCTGCCGGTGCGGCCACGGTCTCGGCGCAGATCCTGAAATATGTCATTTTGGATCGGCCCGACCTCGACGTGATCGGCTACGCGGGAAACTCATTCCCGTCGGGGCATACGACGGTGGCGGCGGCGTCCGCCCTCGTCGTCTTCCTGGTCGCGAGCCCGCGCACCCGGCCGATCATCGCGGCCGCCGGCACGAGTTTTGCGATCGCAGCGGGGGTCGCCACCCTGGCCAACCAGTGGCACCGGCCGAGCGACGTGGTCGCCGCACTGCTGGTCGTCGCCTTCTGGGGGTGCCTCGCCGGCGTCGTGCTGTCCGTGCGGGCCCGGGCAGCGCACGCGGTCGCGAGCGTCGGAACGCGCGCGCGGGCCCCGCGCTGGTGGCTGTGGCTCGTGCCGATCGTGGGGCTGACCGGGCTGAGCCTCGCCGTGACGGTGCTGCGGGCATCCGCTGACTCACCGGGCATGCTCGTGGCCTACGTCGGCGGCGTTGTCGGCATCGTCGGTGTCGGGCTGGTTCTCGCGTTCGCCGGAACGCGGTTGTTCGCCCGACTTCCGTAAGGGTCCTGCATGGGGCCTGACCGGCACATTAGCTGGGTGGGAGATTGGTGGGAAACCCTGTTGCCCGACGAGGGGTGCGTGCGACACTGGGGCATGGCCGTCACGCTGAGATCATTGCAGACCGCAGTTCCTCCGACAGTACTGATTCAGGAGCAGGTGCGCGACGTCTTCGCCGCGCAGCCCGGCCTCACCCGCCTGGCCCAGCGCATCGTCGCCACCTCGTTCAACGTGTCCGGCATCGACACCCGGCATACGGTGATCGACGAGCTCACCCTCGATGCCACCGGTAGCGACCCCCAGTTCTTCGATCCCAGTGAGCAGCGGTTGCTGATTCCCAGCACCCGGGTGCGCAACGAGCTCTACATCGTCGAAGCCACCAAGCTTTTCGTCGAGGCCGGCCGCAAGGCCCTCGAGGCCTGCCCGGGCGTGACCGCCGCCGACGTGACCCACGTAGTCACCGTCTCGTGCACCGGCTTCTACGCCCCCGGGCCGGACTACATGCTCGTGCGGGAACTGGGCCTCAGCCCCGCGACCCAGCGCTACCACCTCGGATTCATGGGCTGCTACGCCTCGATGCCGGCCCTGCGCACGGCGAAACAGTTCGTCGAGGCCGACCCGAACGCCGTGGTGCTCGTCGTGAGCGCCGAACTCTGCTCACTGCACCTGCGCACCTCCAACGATCCCGACACGATCGTGGCCTCCTCGTTGTTCTCCGACGGCGCCGCCGCCGGCATTGTGAGCGCGCGCCCCCTCGCTCTCGGGGAACGCGGGTTGAACCTGGACCTGTTCGAGACGGTGATCACGCCCGTCGGCGAGGGCGATATGGCGTGGAAAATTGGCGACGAGGGTTTCGAGATGGTGTTGAGCACCTATGTGCCGCACATCATCGACGAACACATCGAGGGGGCGCTCGCGCCGCTGTTCGCCCGCGATGCGGCCCTGTCGGCGGTGCTCGGGGCAGTCGGCGAGACGGCCGCCCTCGAAGCCGACCTCGACCTCGCTCTTGGCCTCGACCTCGCTGTCGACCGTGACGCCACAGAGTCGACCCGGCCCGCGCGGCCCGGGCGAACGGTGACCGCGGATGCGACGAGTGCCGACACCGAGACGGGCGCCGGGGCATCCGTCGCCACATTGCAGGCGCCGTTGGAGGTACTGCCGGCGCCGGTGTCGACGGCGATCGCGCACTGGGCGATTCACCCGGGCGGCCGCAGCATCCTCGACAAGACCGAAGCGAAGCTTGGGCTCAGCGAGGCGCAGCTCGTGCCGTCGCGGGAGACGCTGCGCAAGCACGGCAACATGTCGAGCGCGACGATCCTGTTCGTGATGAAGGAGATCCTTGAGGCGCCGGCCACCGCCGACGGGGAACGCGTGTGCGCGATGGCGTTCGGGCCCGGTCTCACGGTCGAGTCCGGGCTGATGACCGTCGCCGTGGGTATCGGCTAGCAGCGTGGCCCCGCTGCTGCGCAGTCCGGTGCTGCGTGTTCCGGTGCTGCGTGTTCCCGTGCTGCGCACCCGGGCGATCGACGCGGTCGAGATCATGGACGGCGACTGCGACCCCGAGAAGCTCGACCGCACCTACGCCGATTTTCCCGTCGTGAACCGCGTCGTGTCGGGGTGGCGCGGCATGTATCGCCGCAGCATCCGCCCCGGGTTGTCGACGACCCGGCCGAGCACCCTGCTCGATATCGGGTCCGGCGGCGGCGACGTGTCGCGCTGCCTGGCTCGCTGGGCGGCGCGCGACGGGCTGCGGCTCGAGGTGACGGCAATCGATCCCGACCCGCGGGCGCACGCGTGGGCGTCGGCGCAACCGGCCGTTGCGGGCCTCACGTTTCGGCGGGCGCTCAGCTCTGAGCTGGTCGCGGAGGGCGCCCGCTTCGACTTCGTGGTGTCGAACCACATTCTGCATCACCTGAACGCCGCCGAGCTGCAGGGCGTGCTCGCCGACTCGCAGGCGCTCGCCCGTTGCGGCGCACTGCACGCCGACATCGCCCGCGGCCGGCTGGCGTACCTCGGGTTCTCGCTCGGCACCTGGCCGTTTTTTCGCCGTTCGTACATTCGTGCCGACGGGCTGACCTCGATTCGGCGCAGCTTCACCGCTCGGGAGTTGCGGGCGGTCGCGCCGCCGGGCTGGCGCGTGCGCCGGGCGCATCCGTACCGGCTGGAGCTGCGCTGGCGCGCGCCGCAAGCCTCGACGTCCGCCGCGGCAACGGGCGCGGCGCCCGATGTGCGACCGGATGCGTGACGGAATGCGTGACGGGATGCGCGACGTGATCGTGGTCGGCGGTGGGCCGGTCGGCATGATGCTGGCGTGCCTGCTCGCTGCGGAGGGCCTCGACGTCGAGGTGCTCGAGCGGCGCACGGAGCCGTCGATGAGGTCCAGAGCCATTGGCATCCACCCGCCGTCGCTGCGGGCCCTGGCCCGCATCGGCGTCGCCGACGCGCTGATCGAACGTGCCGTACAGATCGAGGACGGGGTCGTTGAGTGCGACCGGCACCGGCTCGGACGCATGGAGTTCACTCGGGTGGGAGCCGAGTATCCGTTCGTGGCTGCGTTGCCGCAGTACGAGACCGAGGCGCTCCTTCGGCAACGGTTCGACCAACTGGCGCCGGGCCGGGTGCGTGGGGGCGCAATCGTCACGGGCGTGCGCGACGCCGGCGACCACGTCGACGTCGACGTCGACGTCGACGTGCGGGAGGCACCGGCGGCGCCCGGCCGCACCGCGCAGCCTACCGAAGTGCCCACCGGCACCGCGCAGCCCACCGAAGTGCCGACCGGCACCGTGCAGGCCCGGTACGTGGTGGGCGCGGACGGCGCGCGCAGCGTCGTGCGTGCGGCCGCGGGCATCCGCTTCACGAAATACGGCCCGCCCGCGACCTACCTGATGGGCGATTTCGACACGGAACCTCTCGCGAGTGAGCAATATATGCACCAAAACGGCGCGGGAAGTGCAAAAACTGCTCACTCGCGGGCCGTGCTGTATTTCGAGCGCGGGGGAGTGGTCGAGTCGTTCCCGCTGCCGGGTGGGCGCCGGCGTTGGGTCGCGATGACCGATCGGCTGTCGCCGGGGGCGTCGAGCGCCGACCTGGCCGGCATCATCCGCTGGCGAACGGGTGTGGATGTGGGCGTGCCCCTCGGCCCGGCGAGTGCGTTCGCCGTGCAGCAGCACCTCGCCGCGCGCCTGGTGGCGGGACGGATCGCGCTGGTCGGCGATGCCGCCCACGAGATCAGCCCGATCGGCGGGCAGGGCATGAACCTCGGCTGGCTCGACGCGGTGCAGCTCGCGCCAGCGCTGCGGCGCGCGATTCGCGAGACGGATGCCGCACCATCCGCTCTCGAAACCTACGACCGTCGCCGACGGCGCACCGCGCGCACGGCCGCCGTGCAGGCCGGCTTCAACATGGCGATGGGCCGCCCCCGGACCGGTGCGCTTCTGGCCGCCCGCAACGCGCTCGTGCGTTCACTCGCCGCGCCGCCGGCGAGTGCCCTCGTCGCGCGCGCGTTCACTATGCGCTGGCTCTGACCCGCTGGTGAACCGGTGGTTGTGGCGAAAACAGGAAGGATCGTGCGACACGCCGCGATTCATCCGGTTTTCGAGCGGCCAGCCGTCATCCGGTTTTCGTCACGGGCGCTAGCGTTCGATGGGCACCAGGGTGAGGTCGCGCAGGGTGCCGGCGTCGGCCACTGCGGTCAGGAACGTGCCCGTGGGCTGCCGGCGACGATCTGTGGGCGACCCTGGGTTCAGCAGGCGCAGCCCGCTCGGCGCGGTTGTGTCCCACGGAATGTGGCTGTGTCCGAAGACGAGTACCTCCGCGTCGGGAAAGAGGCCCGAAGCGCGCGTCTCCCGCCCGGTGGCCGGCCCGGTTTCGTGGATCATCGCGAAGCGGATGCCCTCAATCGTCTCCCGCGCGACCTCCGGCAGCCGGGCGCGCAGAGCGGCCCCGTCATTGTTGCCGAACACCCCGACCACCCATGCGGCGCGGGCTTCGAGCTCGTCGAGCAGGTCGACGCTGACCCAATCCCCGGCGTGGAACACGACATCGGCGGCCTCGACGGCGTCCCATACGGCTTCGGGCAGGGCCGGTGCGCGGGTGGGCAGGTGGGTGTCGGCGAGAAACAGCATCCGTGTGCTCATCGTGGGCCTTTCTGGCGTGGCTGGTCGTCCGTGGCGGGAGGCCGCGCGGCATAACTCCTGCTCGTTGCCCAGAATGCGCGTGCCTACCCACGAATTTAGGCCGGGTTGGCATGAATTGCAGGAGTTGTGCCGCGGCGACGCCGGACGCGAGTGCCGCGACTGCCACGACGGTCGGATCTTTCGGGGGCCGACGTCGGGTTTAATTGGGGAGTGACTTCCGTACTGATCGCCCGGCTCCGCTCCGACCTTGCCGCCGCCAACTTCAGCGTGACGGCCCTGACCGGGTTGTGGGGCGTCGAAGCGGATGCCGCCCTGCAGCGCAACCAGCGCGTTCCGGCCCGGCGCGGCCTGGCCGCCCTGCAGGCCAAACTCGGCCGCGTTGAACCCTCGGCGACCCTCGCCGAGCTGTTCGTACTCGGGCTGTCCGTCGCCCAGGCCGACCTGGCCGCGGCGCTCCCGACGCTGACGGTCGCCGGCGCCGAAGAACTCGGACTCGTCTCCGCCGGCGTTCCCGTCGGCGCTGTGGCCGCCGGTACCAACCCGTCGGGTGCCGCGGAACTCGGTCTGGTGACCTCGCTCGTCCCCGCCGGTGCCAAACCTTCCGGTGCCAAACCTTCCGGTGCCGATCCTTCCGGTGCCGAAATCGACTCCGCTGAACTCCCCGCCTCAGCACCGTTTGCGCCAGCCCGGGTGCGCCCGCTCGTCGAGCTGCGCCCGTACAGCTTTCTCGACGAGTTCGGGGCCGACAGCTGGTGGATCGTGAGCGACCTCGGCGAGCTGGCGCTCGGGCGTCCGCTCGGCGAGAGCCATGTGCTCGGGATCGGCGGCGCGAGCCGCACCCTCAGCGGCCTGATCATGCCGACCCCGGCTGGCCGGGTGCTCGACCTCGGCACCGGATGCGGCATCCAGGCCATGCACGCCTCCCGCCACGCCGAGCACGTCGTCGCGACCGACATCTCCGAGCGGGCCCTCGAACTCGCCGCCCTGAACGCGGCGCTGAACGGCATTGACACGATCGAGTTTCGCCTCGGTAGCCTCTTCGAGCCGGTCGCCGGCGAGCGGTTCGACCACATCATCTCCAACCCGCCGTTCGTGATCACCCCGCGCACGCCGGGCGTGCCGAGCTACGAGTACCGCGACGGCGGAATGGTCGGCGACGCCCTCGTCGAGGCCGTCGTGCGCGGAGCGGCCGCCCACCTGAACCCCGGCGGCGTCGCGCAGCTGCTCGGCAACTGGGAATACCGCGCCGCCGCGCCCGCCGCAGCCGGTGTCGAGGCCGGGCCCACGGCATCCGTCACCGACGCGTTCGCCCGCCTCGAATCCTGGCTCGACGCCCCCGCGGCGCCCGGCCCCGTACCATTCGACGGAGATGCGCCCGCAGAACGGCCCGCATCGGCCCGAACCACCGAATATGACCGGTCAACTCCGTCGAATGGTACAGAGCCGGCGGATGCACCGCCGCTCGACGCGTGGGTCATCGAACGCGAGGTGCAGCTGCCGTCCGAGTACGCCGAGACCTGGATCCGCGACGGCGGCACCCGCCCCGGCCCCGACTTCGACCGCCTCTACACGGCCTGGCTCGACGACTTCGCGGCCCGCGGCGTGACCCGCGTCGGCTTCGGCTACCTGCTGCTGCGTCTCCCCGCCACTCCGGACGGGCACGTGGGAACGGCCGGGGCCAGCACCCTGCGCCGCCTCGAACGCCTGCCCGACGCCCTCGGCCACAACCCGACCGGGCTCGGCTCCCACCTCGCGGCGTGCCTGGCCGCCCACGACTGGCAGGCGGCGATGGACGACGCCCGCCTGTTGCGCGCGCACCTCACCGTGGCGAGCGATGTCACCGAGGAGCGGCACTTCTGGCCCGGCCAGGACGACCCGACCCTGATGACCCTGCACCAGGGCGGTGGCTTCGGCCGGAAGGTGGCCCTCGACACGGCGCTCGCCGCGCTGATCGGCGCCTGCGACGGCGACCTGAACGTGGGCGCGATCATCGGGGCGCTCGCCCAGCTGCTCGACGCCGATGAGGGTGACCTCAGCGCCGAGCTGCTGCCGCGGGTGCGGGAGCTGCTCGACGACGGCTTTCTGCTGCCGCCCGCCTAGACGCCTCGGGTGCGGGAACGGTCCTCGATTTTTCGAGTCCCGACGGTGGCCAATTCACCGTGGCCAATTTCACCGTGGGGCCAATTCACTGGGGCCAATTCAGGAAATTCAAGTGGTCGCGACCGGCGCGCCGCCTGACCAGTGCGACGGCAGGGCGGCAGGCCGTGGGGTCCTCCTGAATTCGCCACGGGGTGGCCGCTGAGTCAGCAACGGCGTGGCGCGCCGGCAGCCGAGCTCGGCGCTAGTTCTTGGGAGTGGCGCGGCGCAGCGCCAGGAACCCGCCGACCCCCGCGATCGCGGCCGGGATGAGCAGCCAGCCGAAGATGCCAGCGATTCCCTGGGCCCCGAACCAGACGGAGACCGGAATCCAGTTGCTCGTGAAGGTGATCACCGTGACCGTGGCCACGATCAGCAGCACGAGGGAGCTCCAGAACACGAGCATGCCGGGCATGCGCCAGCGCATGTAGATCGTCGCGACGGATGCCCCGACGAAGAACACGAGCAGCTGCATCACGAAGAACGAGAACAGGTCGACCCAGAAGCCCTCGAGCCCGAGCCAGAGGGCGTTGAACATATACGTGTCGATCCACCAGCCTTCGGTGACCTGCTCCAACTGGGTGAGCACCGCGAAGGCGATGGCGTTGCCGGCCGAGATGAGTACAAAGAGCAGGGCAGTGCCGAGGTAGAAGTCCCGCCGGGTCACCCCGTAGCCGAGTGCGAGCGGAAAGCCGAACGAGATCGCCTGCACGCCGACCACGACGAGGTACCATTGCGGGCTCATCACGGCCCAGCTGTAGCGCTGGCCCTCGATGGCGTCGGCCGTGCCGAGGCCGCCGGTGGTGAAGCCGATGATCTGAGCGATGAAGACCGTCACGATGAAGGCCATGCCCACGATCAGCCACGGAATACCGATGTAGGTGCGGCGGTCGACGAGGTGCAGGCGCACCACGTTCCAGATGCGGGTCGCGGCGGACCGCGGACGAGCGGATGCTGCGGTTTCGGTAAAACCATCGATGAGGGTCATGCGCGTGTGCTCCAGGCATCGGTCTTGCTCGTGTTGTCGGTCTCGGCGCCGATCGTTCGGCTGGTCGTGTCAGTGCGGCCGGAGCCCCGGAAGTCGGCAGTGCCGGTGCCGGCCCCGGCCCGGCTCGTCGTGCACTGCACGATCAGCTGCTGCAGGGACACCGGCGACAGCTCGAGGCCCGCTGCGCGTGCGACGTGCTGTTCGGACTCGGTGAGCCCGGTGACCGTCACCGAGGCGAGTCCTCCGATGCCATCTCGGGAAATGATGTCGCGGCCGGCGACGAAGGCATCGACATCCGTTCTCTTGCCGACGACGGTGCTCGCGCTGCCGCGCAGGTCATCGGCGTCCTGGTCCATCAGGATGCGGCCCTCGTCGACCACCAGAACGTGTTCGAGCAGGCTGCTGACCTCGTCGATCAGGTGCGTCGAGAGAATGACGGTGCGCGGATGCTCGGTGTAGTCCTCGAGCAGGCGATCGTAGAAGATCTGCCGGGCTACCGCGTCGAGGCCGAGGTAGGGCTCGTCGAAGAAGGTCAGCGGGGCGCGCGAGGCGAGGCCGACGATCACGCCGACCGCTGAGAGCTGCCCGCGGGAGAGCTTCTTGATCGGTCGGTTCAGCGGCAGGCGAAAGTCCTCGATCAGCCGGTCGGCGAAGGCTGCGTCCCAGTTGGCGAAGAACCACGGCGCGCTCGCGAGCACGTGATCGGCTCGAAAGCTGTCGGGGTACTTCTGGCTCTCCTTGATGAAGCAGACCTGCTGCAGCACGCGGGCGTTTTCGACCGGGGACTCCCCGAACACCTGCACGGTGCCGCTCGTGGCGAACTGCTGCCCGGTGAGCAACTGCATGATAGTGGTCTTGCCGGCGCCGTTGCGGCCGAGCAGCCCGTAGATCTTGTTGGCGTGCACGCTGAAGCTGACGTCGTCGATCGCGGTGACCTTGCCGTAGCGCTTGGTCAGGCCGTCGACGCGCACGACGGGGGATGCTGTGCCGATCATGAGCGAATCGCCTCTTCCTGAATGTGGGTTTCGGTGGGAGTGTCGCGCACCATCTCCGCGACCTGCTCCGGGGTGATGCCGAGTTTGGCGGCCTCACCGAGCAGCGGGGCGACGAACTTCGCCCGGAACTGTTCGGTGCGGGCCCCGATGAGCCTGGCGCGAGCGCCCGTTGCGACGAACATGCCGATACCTCGCCTCTTGTAGAGAATTCCGTCGTCGACCAGTCGGTTGACGCCCTTTCCGGCGGTCGCCGGGTTGATGCGGTAGAACGCGGCGAACTCGTTGGTCGAGGGCACCGGGCTCTCCTCGGCGATCGCGCCGTCGAGAATGTCATTCTCGATCTGTTCCGCGATCTGCAGGAAGATCGGCTTGCCCGAATCGATCACCGCGGGCCCGCCCGGTTCGCTGGTTGGTTGGTCATGTAACTAACTAACTACCATGCGCAGCGGATGTCAACCCCGGCTCCCACAATTCGCCGCGCCGCCGCCCCGGCTGCCCGGCCTGCCCCACCCTGAGGTAGCCTGAACGCATGGACCGGGCCGCATTCACCCGCCGCACGCTGCTGCTCGGCACGGCCTCCGGCCTCTCGGTGTTCGCGCTCGCCGCCTGCACGACCGCGCAGCCCCAGCCCACGCCATCCGTCACCGGAACGCCGACGCCCACCCTGGTGCCACAGCCGCTGAGCATGCGACGCACCGACTGGGCCGGCGACGCCTTCGCCCGCGGATCCTTCAGCTACCCCGCCGTCGGTGCCACCCCTGAACATCGCGCCGCGCTGCGTGAACCCGTCTCTGATCGGGTCTTCTTTGCCGGCGAAGCGACCGCGACCGATGAACCGGGCACCGTGCAGGGCGCCCGCGAGTCCGGCCTGCGGGCCGGCGCCGAGGTCGTGGCGCTCGCCGACGACACCGAGCGCATCGCCGTCATCGGCGCCGGCATGGCCGGACTGTCCGCCGCCCGGCTGCTCGTCGACGCGGGCTTCGACGTGATCGTGATCGAGGCCCGAGACCGCACGGGGGGTCGCATCGACACCGTGACGGATGCCGATTGGCCGTTCCCGATCGAGCTCGGCCCGAGCTTCATCCGCTCGAGCGCGACCACCGACCTCGACGAACAGCTGACCGTGTTGGGCGCGGCGAGCGTGGAATTCACCACTCAGGCCGAGGTCCGCACCCGAGCCGGCGCCGTCGTCGACCTCGACCCCGTCGGCGCCGAGGGCATGGCGGCGGCACTCGCCTGGGCCGCCGACCAGGCCAGGGACGTGTCGGTCGAGCGGGCGATCGTCGATTCCGGCAACGGCACCCTCTCGACGACCGTCGCGGACACCGGCGTCTCCCCGGCCGACTGGCTCGACCACGACCTCGCCACCGGCCTCAAGGTCGACACCGGCGCGGGCCCCGGGGAAGTCTCGGCCTGGTACGCGCCCGGCGCCCCGGCCCTCTCCGATTCCGACGCGAGCGCCGACTCCGGGACCGACTCCGGGACCGACGCGACGCCGCCCGCCCCGCGCCTCGTGCTCGGAGGCTTTCGCACCCTGCTCGACGACCTCGCCGCCGACATCGACGTCGTCACCTCCAACGTCGTCACGCTCGTCGCCTACGACGACAACGGTGTCAGCCTGCGGCTCGGCGCCGGCGAATCGATGTCCGTCGATCGCGTGATCGTCACCATCCCGCTCGGCGTGCTGCAGGACGAAGCCCTCGAATTCTCCCCGGCGCTGCCGTTCGCGCATCGCGGGGCGATCGCCGCGCTCGGCATGGGCGTTCTCGACAAGGTCTGGCTGCGATTCGAGGAGCCGTTCTGGACGACGGACGCCCCGCTCTGGACCATCGTCGGCGGCGACCCGGACTTTCCGGTCTGGGTGAACCTGCTGCCGCTCACCGGGGAGCCAGTGCTCATGGGAGTGGTGGCGGCCGAAAATGCCGACCGGCTCGCATCCGTCACCGACGAGGACTTTCTGGTTGCCGCGCTCAGCGCACTCGAACCTTTCCTGGCCGCTCCGTAGCCGTCGCCGTCGGCGCATCACGGGGTGCGTCACCGGGTGTGTTCGGGGTGGTGGCGGCGCGCACGCGGCCGCTGCGCTGGCCGAGAACGCTCATGCGTGGGTGAAAGCGGTGTGGTTTCATGCGGGTCGCCGCGGTGAGCAGCGCCGCGATCCCGGTGATGATGACGACGATCAGCACGTAGTAGATGAAGGTTTCGAGCGGGCCGCTGACCAGCCGGGCGTCGAGGAAAAAGTACGGGTACCAGCCGATCAGGTCGCCGCGGACCAGCGTGAAGATCAGCCAGAAAACCGGAAAGACCAGCACGAGTCCGAGGTTCTTCCAGGGCAGGCGGGCCTTGTCCGGGTCGACGAACCAGTCGATGACCGCGAGGGCGGGAATCCAGAAGTGCAAAATCTGGCTCGACCACGGGATTGAAACGGCGTAGGCGACGTTGGCCGGCTGAAACGTGATGAGGGCATAGACGACCCCGGAGACCAGGATGTAGGTCGTGACGCTGACCCGCAGCATGTCGAGCCAGACCGGATCCGTCTCGGTGCGCAGCGCCCGCAGGCCGGCCAGCAGAAACACCACACAGCCGACGATGCCGCTCTGCACGGTGAAATAGCCGAAGTAATAGCTGATGTAGAAGCCCGCCACCCCGAGGGTGAAGATGAAATACCCGATCAGGGCCGTGAGCGAGAGGGCAGAGAGCAGCAGGCGCGCCACACCAAATGATCTGCGCACTCGTTCTCCTTGTCCGGCTCCGACCGAATGCTCGCGCGTGGTCCTGCGACTACGCTACGCCAGCGGTCGCTCCGATTGCGCGCCCACACAGGCTCTGCGGAACCTCCGCCGAACCTAGGCGGAGGCGCGCCAGACGATGGGAGTGTGCAGCAAGAGGCCGCCGACGGGGGTCGCCTCGCCGCGCAGCTGCTGCAAGACGAGTTCGGCCGCCCCGGCGCCCAGGCCGGATGCGGGCTGGTGCACCGTCGAGAGCGGCGGCTGGGTGCGCCGGGCCCAGGCGCTGTCGTCGAAACCCACCACGCCGACGTCGCCGGGCACGCTGCGGCCCGCGTCGCGCAGGGCTTCGAGGGCACCGGCGGCCACGGCGTCCGAGGCGGCGAAGACCCCGTCGATGTCGGGGGAGCGGTGCAACAGCTCGCGCATGCCCTCGACCCCGGCCGCGTAGGCGTAGAGCGGCACGCTCGCAACCAGGGCCGGGTCAAAACGCTCACCCAGGGCGTCGGTGAAGCCCGCAAGGCGGTCGGCGCCCGAATCGCGGTCGAGTGCGGCCGCGATCATGCCCACCCGCTGGCGACCGGTGGCGAGCAGGCGTTCGGTGAGGTCACGTGCCGAGCGACGATTGTCGATGCCGACAAACGGCAGGTCACGCAAATCCGGCGGATGCCCGACGAAGGCGGTCGGCAGGCCCAACTTCTCGACGACCCGCGTGATTGGATCGTGTTGGCGTGCTGACACGATGATGACCCCGTCGACGAAGCCGCCGCTGAGGTATCGGGCCACCCGTGCGGTGTCCCGTTCGGAGTCGATGATGAGGCAGACCATCTGGTAGTCGGCGTCGGAGAGCGCCGTGTTGGCGCCGAGCAGGATCTCGCCGATATTGGGATCTTCGAGGAACAGGGAGTGTGGTTCGTGCACGATGAAGCCCACCGCCTGGGACCGCTGCATGACCAGGCTGCGGGCGGCATTGTTGGGCACGTAGCCGACCTTCTCGATCGCGGCTTCGATGGCGGCGCGGGCGCTCGCCGAGACGTAGGGCTCGTCGTTGACCACCCGACTCACGGTGCCGCGCGAGACGCCGGCCTCGACGGCCACATCGTGAATCGTGGCACGCTTTCGCCGGGCCGGAACGCTCACCATCGGATCCCCATTTATCGACTGTATCGAACCGGAGCCTTGACACGGGCACCGGCGTCTGAATAATCTGTGTACGTTCACAGAAACTCAATGAGGAGTTCTGCTCCCCATTCTGTGCACGTTCACAGAAATCGCCTGACGCGGCCGAGACAGCATCGGCGCAAGACCTCAACGGGGAGCACATGACCATCCACGCCAGCACCCGGACCGCACCGACGGTGCCCGACGTCGCGCCGTCCGCCGAGGCACTCCCGGTCTTCGTGCACCCCGGCATCGCCTACGGCTGTGACTACAATCCGGAGCAGTGGAGCCCGGAGCTCTGGCCCGAAGACGTGAGGCTCATGCGTGAGGCCGGTGTCGACCTCGTCGCCATCAACATCTTCGGCTGGGCACAGCTCGAGCCGCGAGACGGGGTCTTCGACTTCTCCGCGCTCGACGCGATCATCGAACTGCTGCACGCGGGCGGCATCCGCATCAACCTCGGCACCGGCACGTCGTCCGCTCCGCCGTGGCTCACCACCCGCCACCCCGAAATCCTCCCGGTAGCGGATGATGGCACCCGGCGTTTTCCCGGTGGTCGCCAGGCCTGGTGCCCCAGCTCGCCGGTCTTTCGGGAGCGCGCTTTCGCGCTCGTGCAGCGGGTCGCCGAACGCTACGGGCAGCATCCGGCCATTGCCCTCTGGCACGTCTCCAACGAACTCGGCTGCCACAACGCGCTCTGCTACTGCGACGCTTCGGCGGAGTCGTTCCGACGCTGGCTGCAGGTGCGCTACGGCACCATCTCCGCCCTCAATGCAGCGTGGGGCACCTTCTTCTGGAGCCAGGCCTACAGCGACTGGGCCGAAATCCTGCCACCGCTGCGCACCCTGTCCAGCCGCAACCCGGGCCAGGTGCTCGACTTCCACCGCTTCAGCTCTGACGAACTGCTCGACTACTACCGCGGCGAACGCGACCTCATCCGCCGCCACAGCACGGTGCCGGTGACGACCAATTTCATGGTCACCGCGCACATCCAGAACCTGGATTACTGGAGCTGGGCGCCCGAGATGGACATCGTGGCCAACGACCACTACCTCGACCACCGCCTGGCCGACCCGACCACCGAGCTGGCCTTCTCGGCCGACCTGACCCGCGGGCTCGCCGGCGGAGCCCCCTGGCTGCTGATGGAACAGTCCACCGGCGCCGTCAACTGGCAGCCGCACAACCTCGCCAAGGCCCCCGGCGAGATGGCCCGCAACTCCCTCGCCCATGTGGCGCGCGGGGCAGAAGCGGTGTGCTTCTTCCAGTGGCGGGCATCCGTGCAGGGGTCGGAGAAGTTCCACTCCGCCCTGCTGCCGCACGCCGGAACCGACACCGCCCTCTGGCGCGAGGTCGTCGACCTGGGTGCCACGCTGAACCGGCTCGACGAGATCGTCGGCACGGTCGTCGAAGCCGACGTCGCGCTGATCTTCAGCTGGCCGGCCTGGTGGTCGGGCGACGGAGAGTCCCGGCCCTCCCACGAGGTGCACTACCTCGAGCAGGTGCACGCCGCCTACACCGCCCTGCACCAGCTGGGCCACACCGTCGACATCGTCTCGCCCGACTCCGATCTCCGCGGCTACCGGCTCGTGATCGCTCCGAACCTGTACCTGGTATCCGATCGGCAAGCGGCGCACCTCGCCGACTACGTCGCCGCCGGCGGCCATGCCGTCGTCACCTTCTTCAGCGGCATCGTCGACGACGACGACCGGGTGCGGCTCGGCGGGTATCCGGGGGCGTTTCGCGACCTGCTCGGCATCACGGTCGAAGAATTCGCCCCGTTGCTGCCCGGCGAGAGCGTCACCCTCGACTCCGGTGCCGGTGCGACCCTCTGGACCGAACGGCTGCGCACCACCAGTGCTGGCGTGCTGGCCCGGTACACGGATGGCCCGCTGCCGGGCGTGCCCGCCATCACCCGCAATGAGCACGGTGCCGGCGCCGCCTGGTACCTGGCGACCGCCCTCGCCCCCGAGGCCCTGCGCGACACCCTGCGCACCGTCGCTGCCGGCGCCGACCTGGTGGCGATCGGCCCGGAAAGCGACGGCAGCCTCGAGGTCGTGCGTCGCCGCGCGCCGGGCGGAAGCGTCGGACCGAGCTACCTCTTCGTGATCAACCACGGCGACCAACCGGTCTCCGTGCCCGCCCGCGGCTTCGAGCTCGTCACCGGCAGCCCGGCCAGCCCCACCATCAGCGTTCCGGCCGGAGCCGTGCGCGTCATCAGAGAGGACCCACCCGCATGAGCGCTTCCGTCGATCTGGCCCCCACGCCCCGAGCGGATGCTCCGCCGCGGCCCGCGAAGAAGCGCAAGGGGGCGCGCACCCGGGTGCAGCATCCGCTCGCTATCATCATCTTCGTGGTGCCCTTCGGCATCTTGTTCACGCTGTTCTACCTGGTGCCGATCGGATACGCGATCTATCAGTCGCTGCTCGTCATCGAACGGGAGGGCACCTTCGGTGAGGCCCGCGAGGTGTTCGGCGGGCTGACACAGTACGTGCTGGTGTTCCAGAACGGGCCGTTCTGGGAATCCATCGCTCGGGTGCTGACCTTCGGCGCGGTGCAGGTGCCGATCATGCTCGGCCTCGCCCTGATCTTCGCGCTGCTGCTGGATTCTCCGTTGCTGCGCGGCAAGCGCTTCTTTCGCCTCGCGTTCTTCGTGCCGTACGCGGTGCCGGGCGTCATCGCGGCCATCATGTGGGGCTTTCTCTACTCGCCGAGCCTGTCACCGTTCAGCGCGGTCACGAGCAACATCAACTTTCTGTCGGCCGACCTCGTGCTGTGGGCCATCGCCAACGTGGTGACCTGGGTCTTCGTGGGCTACAACATGCTCATCATCTACTCCTCGCTGCTCGCCATTCCCGCCGAACTCTACGAGGCCGCGCGCCTCGACGGTGCCGGGCAGCTGCGCATCGCCTGGTCGATCAAGATCCCCCTCATCCTGCCGGCGATCACCCTCACCGCGATCTTCTCCATCATCGGAACCCTGCAGCTGCTCGCCGAACCGCAGGTGTTCCGCAGCTTCAGCAGTGCCGTCACGAGCACCTTCACCCCGAACCTCACCGTGTACTCGACTTCCTCGATCCCGAACTTCAACCTGGCGGCCGCATTCTCCGTGGTGCTGGCCCTTGCCACGTTCATCCTCTCGTTCGCGTTCCTGAAGTTCACCCAGCGAAAGGACGAGAAATGAGCCGCGTCGCCCCCACCCCGCCCCGGGACACAGCGGTCGTCGATACCGCGCCCGCCGCGCAGCCGCCGAGCGGTCGCATCCGTCGCCCGCAGCAGGGTCAGCCCCGAGCCCGCGGGCCGCGCGAGAGCGTACTCTCCCGGGTGAGCGCCATGACGGTCATGGCCGTCTTCACGCTCTACTTCCTGGTGCCGATCTGGTGGCTCTTCGTCGCCGGCACCAAGAGCAGCACCCAGTTCACAAGCACCAACCCACTCTGGTTCGCTGATTTCAACCTGATCGAGAACGTGACCAACCTGGTCACCTACCGCGACGGCGTCTACCTGCGGTGGATGCTCAACAGCGTCGCCTACGCCGGCGGCGGCGCCCTGATCGCCACGATCCTCGCCGCGATGTGCGGCTATGCGCTCGCCAAGTACCGTTTTCCCGGCCGGGAAACGCTGTTCAACGTCGTGCTCGGCGGGGTGCTCGTTCCCGCCACGGCCCTTGCCCTGCCGCTGTTTCTGATCTTCAGCCAGATCAACCTCACCAACACGTTCTGGTCGGTCTTCCTGCCGAGTCTGGTCAGCCCGTTCGGCGTCTACCTCGCCCGGATCTACGCGGCGGCGAGCGTGCCCGACGAGCTGATCGAGGCGGCCCGCCTCGACGGCGCCGGTGAGGTGCGCACCTTCTTCACCGTATCGGTGCGGCTGATGACCCCCGCGCTGGTGACGGTGTTCCTCTTTCAGTTCGTGGCGATCTGGAACAACTTCTTCCTGCCGCTCGTCATGCTGCGCGACGAGACGTTCTTTCCCGTCACCCTCGGCCTGTACGCCTGGAACTCCCAGGTCAACCAGATTCCCGAGCTGCGCGGCTACGTGCTCATCGGCGCGCTGCTGTCGATCATCCCGCTCATCATCACCTTCCTGCTGCTGCAGCGCTTCTGGCGCAACGGCCTCGGTGCCGGAAGCGTCAAATGAGCCCACCACTCCACCCCGTCCGACCCATCCCTGCACCAGTCCCTGCACCACATGAGGCACAACATCGTGCCTCACATCACCCTCCCGAGAAAAGGATCACCATGTCCCGTACGAAACGAGCGGTCGTCGTTGCCCTGCTCACCGCATCGACCGTCGCCCTTGTCGGTTGCTCGACCGGCGGTTCCTCCGCCAGCGGCGACGCCGACGCGGCCGCCTGTGAACCGTCGACCGGTCAGGTCGACCTCACGTTCACGTCCTGGATCCCCGGCATCGAAGACGTCGTCGATGTCTGGAACGAGGCCAACCCCGACATCCAGGTCGCCGTGCAGACCGGGCCGAACGGCAACGGTGGCACCTACCAGAACTTCTTCAACCAGCTCAAGGCCGGCAACGCGCCCGACCTCGGCCAGATCGAGTACGACGCCCTGCCCAATTTCCGGGTGCAGAACGGCCTGACCAACCTCGCCGCCTGCGACGGAGTGCTCGATGCACAGAGCGACTTCGTGGACTGGACCTGGGGCCAGGTCAACTTTGGCGAAGACGATGCCGTCTATGCCATCCCGCAGGACTCGGGCCCAATGGCGATGTTCTACCGCTCGGACCTCTTCGCCGCGAACAACATCGCCGTGCCCACCACCTGGGAGGAATACGCGGTAGCCGCCGAACAGGTTCGCGCGACCGGTGCCTACATCACGAACTTCTCGCAGAGCGATATCAACCAGTTTGCCGGGCTTGTCTGGCAAGCCGGGGGCAGCTGGTTCGAGAACGACGGCACCGACTGGACCGTCGACCTCACGAGCGACGCGTCCGTGAAGGTGGCCGATTACTGGCAGGACCTGATCGACCGCGACCTCGTCTCGACCAACCCGCCGTGGACCACCGAGTGGGACAACGCCTACAACACCGGAGCGGCGTGGACCTGGGATTCCGCGGCCTGGGGTGCCAACTCGATCGCCAGCGGTGCGCCCGACACGGCCGGCAAGTGGTCGGTCGCGCCGAGCCCGCAGTGGGAAGCCGGCGATGACTCCAGCGGAAACTGGGGCGGCTCGTCCACCGCCGTCTTCACCGGCTCAGAGCACCCCTATGAGGCCGCCCAGTTCGCGCTGTGGCTGAACACGTCCGACGAGTCGCTCACCATGCTCAACGAGTCCGCCAACCTGTACCCGGCGGCCAAGGAGGGCCTGAACCTGCCCGTACTCAAGGAGGGCGTGGAATTCTACGGTGGCCAGCCCATCTACGACGTCTTCGCGGAAGCCTCGAGCACCGTCTCGCCGGACTTCGTCTGGGGACCGACCATGACGCAGACCTACAACGACGTGTCTGACGGTTTCAAGGCCGCAGTCACCGGTCAGGGCACCCTGCTTGAGGCGCTCACGAGCGGCCAGACGTCGACGATCGACGCCCTCAAGGCGCAGTCGATCCCCGTCAAGGAATAGCGCCCTGTACCGACAGTGCTGACAGAATCAACCCGTGCCGCAGGCACCCGGCTCACACTGGGTGCCCGCGGCACGGGCCTGTCGTGGCTGCGGACCTGCCCTCGCTGCGGACCTGCCCTCGCTGCGGACCCGTCGTCGCTCCGGAGGGACGGTCAGTCGCCGCCGCGAACCCGAAACTGCGTGTCGAATTCGAGCGGGGCATCCGTCACCGCCACGGAATCGACGACCGCCCAGGGCGGGCCGGTCGCCAGCCAGTCGAGCATTCGGGCGACGGATGCCGCGGCACCCTCCACCTGCGCCTCCACGCTGCCGTCGGCGTGGTTCTGAACGAACCCGCTGACCCCGATCTTCTCGGCCTCGGCCTGCGCATAGTACCGAAACCCGACGCCCTGCACCTGGCCGCGCACGATCACTCGCTTTCGCTGCGTCTGTTCCGGCTGCATGCCTCCCATTGTGCCCGGCTTCTGCGCGCGTGGCCCGATTCGCTAGTCTGGGCAGCAGACCCACCCGTTCGACCACGCATCGCCCGCAGACCCATTTCGAGGAGCACCACATGACGATCATGACCGCCGATCTCTATGACGAACGCGGAGACGACCTCGCCTCCGTCAGCCTGCAGTTCCAGTCGCTCGGCGGCCAGGCCCGCTTCAGCGGACCGATCCGCACCGTCACCTGCTTCGAAGACAACGCGCGCCTGAAGGCGCTGCTCTCCACCCCCGGCGCCGGCGCCGTGCTCGTCATCGACGGTGGCGGCTCGCTGAACAGCGCGCTCATGGGCGACATGATCGCCGACCTCGCCGTCGCCAACGGATGGGCCGGCGTGGTCATCAACGGCGCCATCCGTGACCGCGTGGCGATCAGCACCATGCCGCTCGGCGTGAAAGCCCTCGGCAGCAACCCTCGCAAGAGCACGAAGACCGGCTCCGGCACCACCGACGACGAGGTCGAATTCGGCGGAGTGCGCTTCATTCCCGGCCACACCATCTTCTGCGACGAAGACGGCATCCTCGTCGAACGCTAGCCGGCCGGTAAGCGGCTGTGCCCCGCGTGGTGCAGGTCGCGCAACGGCTGCGTGGCGCAGTTGCCGCGCTGCGGCGTAATCCCCGCGCTGCGGCGTAGCTCCCGCGCTCGAGTCGCCTTTTTGAGCTGGTGCAAGCCGGCGGGGGAGTTACGCGGGTGCTGCGCCGCTGCGCGGGTGGCGCACCTCCCGCGTAGCGGCGCAGGTCCCGCGCATCACGCGGCGGGCCTCGCGGGCGCCGCGCTGCGCGGGGGTGCGCGAGCTCGGCCGGATGCAGTTGCCGAGAAACTCTGCCTGGCAGGGACTGTGCCTGGCAGGGACTGTGCCTGGTGGTGACATTGCATGGCGGCGTCGATAGTCGCGCGCGACACCCTGGCGCAGTGCGTCGGCCGGTGAGGGCGGGTCAGCGCAGGGCAGAGATGCTGAGCGCCACCGCCTTGAGGTTCTGAATGCGCTTCTCGTAGCGCGCCGCGAGCACGATCAGCAGCACACCGCCGATGCCGAGCCACAGCCACCATGCGACGGCGCCGTAGGCGAGCGCTATCCACGGCCAGAGCTGGGCGGTGGCGTGGATGAGCAGCACGACCGACCCGATCACGAACGGCGCCTGCAGCCGGCGGGTCACGCCCACGACCACCACGGCAGTGGCGAGTACACCGAGCAGCACGATGCGCCACAGAGTGCCGTCGGTCACGTCCAACACCAGCGACGGCACCAACAGCACCAGGATTCCGGGGGCGAGCCACGGCCAGCTTCCGGCCGCGGGAACCCGCCCGAGGTAGAGCGTGCCCGTTGTCAGCAGCGCCAGTGCGAGCGGAACGGTCAGCAGTTCGATCGCCTCGGGCGTGGAGCGAGCCTGCCCGGCCATGATCATGAGCGCGGCGGCGCCCACGAAGAACCAGCTGAGCCGGAGGCCGGCCCCGGTGCGCTCAAGCTGGAAGACGGCCACGTGGGCGGCCGCGAAGGCGAGCACGACGGCCGTGACCCGGGCGGCAGCCAAGGATTCCGAGGCCAGTGCCGGCACCTCGGCGGCGAGAACGAACACCGCGGTCGCGATCAGGGCCCCATAACCCAGGCCGATTCTGCCGAGGCTCATGGTGGGCAGACCACTGCTGACAACGACGGATGCCGCATCCGTCGTGTCGGGGGCGGTGGCTGCCGGTGCCCGGGTGGCGTCGAGGCGCCCCGTGTGGATCAGGGCGGCGGAGCTGAGAACGGCGATGAGTACCGCTGGCAGCAGCCAGGCTTCGACCAGCGCCGGTGCGCCCAGCGGAGTGCCGAGGAGCGGCGCGATGCGGCCGAACGCCGCGAACAGCACGCCGATGAGCGCCACGCCGACCGCGGGCGCGACGAGTGCGCCCCGGCCGAACCGGCGCATGACCGCCGAGGTGGACAGGGCCGAGACGGTGAGGGCGAGGGTGCCCGCGGCCACGAGAACGAGGATCGGCCGCACGAGGCTGCCGTCGCCGCCGAGGAGGGCGCTCGGCAGCAGCGACAAGCCCAGGCCCGCGAGAATCCAGGCCCGCGACCGGGAGGTCAGCGCGCCCGGCGCGGTTGAGGTCGTGGTCGTGGTCGTGGTCGAGCAATCTGGCGCCGGCCCGGAGGTCGGAGCCGCCGCGCGGGCCGTGCCGCGCAGGGACGCCCCGGCCAGGAGCTGCCCGAGCACGACGGCGAGGCCCAGTGTCACGGTGACGAGTTCGAACGGATCGGGCAGCGACCGCGCCAGGCCGGCGAGCGCCATGATCGCGGCGGCGGTGAGGATCGTCCAGCCGAGCCGGCGGCCGCGCCGGGTGCGAACAACCGCCAGCACGGCGACGTGCGCGACCGCGAAGACCAGCACAAGTATGACGACGCGGGCCGCGGCGAGCGGGTCGAAGGCCAGCGCCGGTACCTCGGCGAGCACGGTCAGCACCGCGGTCCCGCCGAGGATCGCGTAGCCCCGACGGATTCTGCCGACGACGGATGCGGCATCCGCCGGTCCCGAGTCGTAACTGGCTGGGTCCCCGCTGGCTGAATCCCCGCTGGCCGAGTCCCGGTCGGCCGCGTCGGCGCCCGCTGCACGCGTGTGCGTCGCGTCGCGGCGTGCCGCCCGGATCAGGGCGATCGAGCTGAGCACCGCGATCAGCACCGCCGGAATCAGCCACGCTTCGAGCTGCCCGGTGGCGCCCGATGGCGACAGCAGCAAAGGAATGACGCGTGCGCCGACCGTGAGCAGCACGGCCAGGAGGGCGAGGGTTACCACCGGCGAGGCGAGGGCGGCATCGCCCGCCAGTCGACCCAGTCGACCCAGCCGGCCCTGGCGCGGCGCGGCCACGGCAGACGACGGTGACACGATCGACCCGGCGAGGGCGAGCGTGCCGGCGACCACGAGCACGAGGATCGGCCGCAGCACGGTGCCCTCGGCGCTGAGGAGGGCGCTCGGCAGCAGCGCCACGCCGAGTCCGGCGAGGAGCCAGGTTCGCGGTGCCGCCCGCCGGGTGTCGCCGCTCATGTTGGGCCCGCGGGTCTCGGCACCCGGCATGATCGTGCGGACCTGCCCGGCGATGATGGCCAGGGCGAGCGGCACGGTGACGACCTCGATCGGGTCAAGCGCTCCAGCCGCCCACGCGGCGAACCCCGCCAGGGCGCCGAGGGCCAGCGCGACCCAGGCGACGAGGGGCAGGCGGTTCAGCGCCAGCGCGTGCACCGCGGCCAGGACGAGCACGAGCACCAGGGCCCGCGCCGTGCTCAGCGCCGAGTCGAAGTTCACCCACTCGAACTGCAGCGCCGTGCCGGTGCCGACGGCCGAGAAGGTGCCCAGACTCACGGTGATCGCGGCCGTGGCCAGAAGCAGCACGATCACGGTGAGCGCGCTCGCGGCGGCCAGCCGAACGTGGCGGCTCGGGGCATCCACTTGGCGCCGCAGGAGCACGGCGGCCGTGACCACCAGAGCGCAGGCCGGCAGCAGCCAGGCCTCCAGCCGGGCGTCGGGAACGGCCTCGGTGAGCAGCAGCCCGCGCAGTCGCTGCGACGACACCAGCAGCACGCCGAGGGACCCGGCGATCCCGGCGGCGGCGAGGTAGGGCTGGTGCCGTCCTGTCCAGGCGAACGCGGAGCCCGCCAGCAGCAGGACGGCCGAGATCACGCCCACCACGATCGGCCGTATGACGGAGCCCGTGCCGGCGATCAGGGCGAGCGGCACGATGGCCACCAGTAGCCCGGCGAGCAGAAGCACCGCCGCTACCGGGCTCGCCGCCTGCGCTCGATCAACGCGCCCAAAGCGACGGATGAGCGCCGCGAGCCCGAGCAGCGCCGCCGCGACCGGCAGCACGTAGGGCTCGAGGGCCTCGGTGCCGGCCCGTGCCAGGCCCATCCAGAGGCCGCCGACGCCGAGCAGCAGGGCCACCCAGCCCAGGTGTCCCCGCGGTGAGATGGAGCCGAACAGGCCGTCGGGGGCGACCGCCACCACGAGCGCGACGAGGGCGGCCACCAACACGGCCAGCCAGGCGAGCGGATGCCCCGTCACGACCGCCGCGAGCACGGACGGAATCAGCGCGATCGCCGCGCCGACTTCGAGGCCGGCGCGGTCCCGGTCAGGCGTGCCGCGTGCGTGCAGCAGGGCCAGGGCCGCCACCAGCAGCGCTGCGGCGGGGAGGGCCAGCACGACCACCGCGGCGGGGGCATCCACTGACTGGAGAATGGCGTCGAGCAGCAGCGCGAGCACCGGGGTGAGGCCCACCGCCGCGACGATGCGCTCGAAACCGAGGGAGGAGCGGTTGGCCGGGAGCACGGTCCAGAACAGGAGCGCGGCCAGGAGAAGTGTGCTGTGGGCGAGGAAAGCGGCCGGCTGCGGCTGCAGCAGCGCCGCGGAATTGCCGACCACGGGCACCGCGAAGACCAGGACGGTGGGCAGCAGGAGGGTGCGGAACGCCCAGCGGCGTTCCACGGTGTCGAGGCCGCCCGTGATGCGTGTGGCCAGCGATAGTGGCGGTTCGGCAATCGCGGGATCCGCGGTTTTCCCGGTGACAGCCGGTCGAGTCGGCAGGGCGATCCACAGCTGCAGCAGGGCGGTGGCGAGCGTGAGCCCGCCGAGAACGTTCGCGAGCCCGTCGTCGGCGCTCGGGTTCGAGCCGAGGGTGAGGGCCCACGGCGCTGTGCCCGCGGCGACCAGGGTGAGCACGATCGCGACGACGAGCAGCCCCGCCCGTGCCCCGGCTCCGGAGTCGCGTCGCACCAACAGACGCGAGCCGAAGGCCAGCAGGGTGGCCGTGGTCGTGCCGATCCACCAGGTCGCCGAGCTCGCCCAGCCGATCTGGAAACCGAGCCCGGTCGTGACGGCCAGCAGCACGAGCAGCTGCGGGCGCACCCAGCCGGGAAATGCCGGGTCGAGGGGCCCGGCCGTGCGCAGAGCCGCGCGCACGAGAGCCGTGCGCAAGAGAACGCCGAGGGTGACCACGGCAACCCCCAGATAGCCTGCGAGCACCAGCCCGAGTGCGCCGAGGAAGGCGATCGCGAGCACCGCGACGCCCAGCCCGAACCCGAGTAGCAGGGCGCGCCGGGTGGGCAGTCGACCGCCGCGCCACCACGCGAGGGTGGTCAGCGCACCGAGCGCGACGAGGGCACCCAACGCCCAGAGGTTGTCGTCCGTGGGATCCGAGACCGGGCTGCCGCCACCGGTGACCGCCGTGACGAGCGCGGTCCCGAGCGGCCAGGCGGCGACCCCGACCGTGGCGACCCCGAGCGGGGCTGCCAGCAGGGCGGCCGTGATGGCGGCGGAGCCCGCCACGGGACGCAGCAGCGCGCCAAGGCGCGGGCGGGAGAATTCGAGGCCGAGCGCGAGGGAACCGGCCACCAGCACCGGCACGGTGAGCAGCATCGGCAGGCTCTCGGCGCGCACGGCGACGTGCGGCGCGATCGCGACGAGCGCGGCGGCGGCGAGCGCGGCGTAACCGTGGGCGAAGCCGCGATAGACGGCATCCGTCAGCTGAAGCCGGCCGACCGCGGCGAGGTGCAGCAGGCTCACGGCGGCGACGCCGCCCAGGTACCAGATCGGGGCCAGGGTTGTGCCGGGCGCGGCGAACAGCGCGGTGACGGATGCCCCCGCCAGCGCCGCCGCCGTCATGACGAGCAGGCTGAGACGCTCGGGAACCCGGTCGACGACCGGCCACCAACCGTTGGCGCGAGGGAGTGTCGCCCGGTGCACGAGCGTGCCGAGCGCCGCGACCAGGCAGGCGAGATAGACGCGGGGCAGCGGATCGAGGTCGGCGGCGAGGCCGGCGGCGAGCAGGCCGAGGCCCGGTGGCACAGCGAGAAATCCCGCAACGCTGGCCACGCGCAGCCGGGACAGCGCATGCCAGCCGAGGAACAGCCCCGCGCAGAGTGACAGGGCGATTCCCCAGTAGAGCAGGCCGTCGGCGGATGCGAGGCCGCCGAGATCGTTTGCGCGCAGCGCCCAGGCATCCAGGAGCACGAGTACGACGCCGAGGGCGCCGATGCCTTCGGCGGTGGCGACGAGCCCCTTGCGGCGTACCACGGCGGCGGTCGCGACGATGGCTGCCGTCACGGCTCCGATGACGAGGGAGCGCACTCCCAGGCCGGCGAAGTAGAACGCCACAGTGAGGAAGAAGATCGCCGCGACGGAGACGAGGACGACGCCGACGATGAGGAGCAGCACCTGCACGCTCGAGCGTGTGGCGCGCGCCGGTGGGGTAGGGGCGTCGGCGGCGGCACGGCGCGCGGGGACGGGTGGGCGTGGTGGGATAGCCGTGATCGGCGGAATCGCCGTGTTCGCGGGGTCTAGGTTCGCGGGGTCGAGCTTCGCGGGGTCAAGCTGTGCGCTGGTCGGCGTGTCGACGGCCGGCGGTTCCCCATCGGCCACGGGAGCGTGGACGTGCAGCGTCTCCTGGACCTGGGCGTAGGCCTGCACTTGGGCTTGGGCTTGGGCTTGGGCTTGGGCTTGGGCGGTCGCGTGGGCGGTTGCCTGCGCCGTCTCGTAGCGGATCTGGCCAATCAGGGCGACGCGGTGTTCGAAGGCGGCTGCGGCATCCGTCGAAGCGGTCAGCAGTTCCGCGGCGGCCGGATGGCGCAGGTCGAGGGAACACTGCGTGCACACCGGACCGGTGAGTGGCGCCTGGCAGGCTGGACAGAGCGTGGAATCGGCCAGGTCGCGCGCGTTGTGCGGCCAGTCGGTTCGCCCCGCGTACCGTGCAAAGAAGTCGTCCCCACCGATTTGTGACATCGATCCCCCTTCGGTGCCTGCGCGCTCGGCGCCCGGATTGACCTGCGTCCTGGGCGACCGTCCCTCCCGTTCAGGGTACCTTCTCGCACGCCCGCCGGCTCAGAGGCAATGTCAGGGTGTGGATAACTTCCCTCGTGTAGCTTCGTTCAAACCCCTTTTCTCAAGTCGCTGCTCGCAACTCAGCGCGCCTATTGGGGCGGGTGGGCCCAGGCATAACGGCGCTGCGGACGGCCGGTCTGGCCGTAGCGCAGGGTGACGACGGCGTCGCCGATCTCGACGAGACGCTCCAGGTATTTACGTGCGACGACCCGTGAGAGTCCGAGGGCCTCACCACACTCCGACGCGGCGAGGTCGGGAGCCGCGCTGCGCAGCGCCCGCTCCACGAGCACCCCGGTTTCCTTGCTGAGGCCCTTCGGCAAGGCCGGCGCGGTCTGGATCACCCCCGTCGGCGTGGATCCCAGCAGCAGATCGAGGTCGTCCTGGCTGACGTCACCGGGCTGGGCGAGCAGGCGCCGACGCTCGGCGTAGGCCGCCAGCCGCGCCTGCAACTCGGTGATCTTGAACGGCTTCAACAGATAGCTCACGATTCCGCCTTGCAGCGCCGCGGCAACCATCTCGGGTTCCCGGGCGGCGCTCAGCACGAGAAAGTCGAGCGTGTGGGTGCCCGCCCGGGCCTGTCGAATCACGTCGAGCCCGGTCATGTCGGGCAGGTACATGTCGAGCAGCACGAGCTGCGGGTGCAACCGCGTGATCGCCGCCAGCGCTTCGGTGCCGGTGTGGGCCACGCCCACCACGCGAAATCCTTCGAGTTGGCCCACGATCCGCTCGTGCGCCCGCGCCACCATGAAATCGTCGTCGACGATCAGAACCTCACACACGATGGGCCTCCTCATCGGGCGACGGATGTTCCCGCCCGCTCCCCGGGGCCGAACCGGAATCCGCTGTCCCTGCGCGTATCGGGCCCGCGCTCGCCGTCTGGGACGGTGCGTGCCCGGAACGGGCGTTTCCGGACGGGGGTGGGCCTGTCTCCGGCGCGCCGTCGTCGGCATCCGCTGGCGTCGTGGCCCATGGATTCGCGGTCACGAACGCCCCCGCAATCGGATCGGTTTCGAGGGCCGGACCGGCGCCGGTGAGCGCCGCGCGGCTGGGTAACACGGCCTCGAAGACTGCGCCGTGATCGTGTTGGTAGGTGATCTGGCCTCCGCGGCGGGTCGCGACGAGCCGCACGATGGCCAGGCCATAACCGTGGTCCGATCCGCTCGGAGAGGGCGCTTTCGACGTCACCCCCACGTCGAACACCCGCTCGAGCAGGTCGGTATGGATGCCGGGACCCGTGTCGCGCACCGTGACCCGCACGGCCGACCCCGCGACGGTCGATTTCCCGGCGAGACGGTCGATGTCGGCCGGCGGCAGGGCAGGCTGGTGCGCTCTATGCCGGTCGACCTCGGGCCGGTCGGCCTCGGGCCGGTCGGCCTCGGGCAGGTCGACCTCGCGCAGGTCAACCTCGACGAGGCGCACGTCGGCGCCGCCGACAACGTCGCCGACCGCGTCGAGTGCGTTGTCGATGAGGTTGCCGAGCACCGTCACGAGATCGGTCGAGAGTTCAGCGTCGACGCGCGGCAAGGCTGAACCGGCGGTGAGGGTCAGGTCTGCTCCGCGCTCCCGGGCCAGTGAGGTCTTCGCGATGAGCAGCGCGGCGACGGCGGGTTCCTGCACCCGGGTCAGGATGGTGCTGTCGAGCTCGGTGCGATCCCGGGTGACCGCATCGATGTACTCGACCGCGGCTTCGGTGTCGCCGAGCTGCATCAGCATCGAAATCGTGTGCAGCCGGTTCGCGAACTCGTGCGTCTGCGCGCGCAGGGTGTCGGTGGCCTGACGACTGCTGCCGAGGTCGTGCTGCAGGGTGACGAGCTCAGTCCGGTCCCGAAGCGTGGTCACGACCTCGGGATGCCCGCGCGGCGGGTAGATCGTGGTCTGGTTGAGCACGAGCAGCACGCCGCCGTTGACGAGCGCGGAATCGTGGTCGTCGATGCCGTGGCTGCGCAGCGCCTGCACCGCGGCGGCCTCAAGGCCGACCTCGTCGATGCGGGAGCCCTCGACCGTGCCGGGCAAGCCCAGCAGGCGCCGGGCGCTGTCGTTGATGAGCGTGATGGTGCCGTCGGCAGCGACGGAAACGATGCCCTCGCGGATGCCGTGGATCATCGCCTCCCGGTGCTCCACCAATCGAGCGATCTGGTCGGGTTCGAGGCCGAGGGTCTGGCGTTTCACCCGGGCGGCGAGCAACAACGACCCGGCGATGCCGAGCACCGCGGCGACCCCGAGGTAGGTCAGCAGGTTGGGAGCGGCCGCGGCGAGCAGCCCGGTCAGCTCGGGAATCTCACGCGCCGCGATGACCGTTGCGACCTGGCCGCCGGCGTTGGAGATGACGGGTACCTGGCCGAGCACGTGCGGCGCGTCGTGTGGCGCCGTGCCGAGGGTGGTTTCCCCGCCCCAGGCTCCCTCGGACCTGTCGCCGCCCGGCATCAGTGTCGTGCCGAGCAGCCTCGGGTCGGCGGGCGAGGCGATGACGCGGCCCCCGGCATCCGTCACGATCAGTTGATCGACCCCGGTCGTCGTGCGCAACGACTCGACCGGTGCGGTCAGCTGCTGGGGCAGCGCGTCGTCGGCGGAGAGCAGGCTGCGCAGCAGCGGGTTCGCGGCGGTGTATTCGGCGACGGCGAGCATGCGTCGCTCTGCCTGGTCGACGAAGCCGGATCGGGACTGCTCGAGTGAAATGGCGGTGACGGCGACCAGCACCAGGGCGATCAGGGTGAGCTGGAAGATGAGCAGCTGGCGGGTGAGGCTGAGCCGGGAGCGCCCGGTCGGGCTGCGACGCGCAGGCACGGGTGACGTGGTCGGCACGGATCCTCCTCTCAGACACCGGTGGCCAAGAGACAACAATGGCCAAGAGAATAGTCGCTCATTCCACCGACAAAAAGAAACCACTTGGCCGCGCGGGAGTTGCAACCACAAGCTCCACAACATCCGTTGCAACCACAAGTTGTGACCCGAACGGCCCAGTGCGCACACTGAGGGAGGGCAGCGTTGACGCTGTCCCTGGTTTGCAGCAGCACCACCGACACACACCACCGACACACACCACCGACAATCAAAGAGGATTGCAATGCGCATTCACACAGCGACGCGGCGCCTGCTCGGCACCGCATTCATCGCCACGACCCTGGTCGTCGCGCTCAGCGCCTGCGGGGTCACCGGCACCGCCAACGTGGCCGCCACCAACGCCGGCCCGATCGAAAACCTCCAGGTGATGGTGCCCAACGCGCCGGGCAGCGGTTATGACGTCACCGGCCGTGCCGCCGTCAAGGTCATGGACGATATCGGCGTCGCCACCGGCACCGAGGTCACCAACCTCGCCGGCGCCGGCGGAACCGTGGGCCTGGCCCGCACCCTCACCGAGACCGGCAACGCCGACTTCCTGCTCATGATGGGCCTCGGCGTCGTCGGTGCCGCATACACGAACGAGGGCGACGCCAAGGTCGCCGACGCGACCCCGATCGCCCGCCTGATCGAAGAGGCCGGTGCGATCTTCGTACCCGCCGACTCGCCCTACCAGACCCTCGACGACATGATCACCGCGTGGAAGGTCGACCCGGCCAGCTTCGCCGTCGGCGGCGGCTCCTCGCCCGGCGGCCCCGACCACCTGCTGCCGATGCAGCTGGCGGATGCCGTGGGCATCGACCCGAGCGCCGTCAACTTCATCACCTACGACGGTGGCGGCGAGCTGCTTCCCGCGATCCTCGGCGGCAAGCTGCAGTTCGCGGCGTCGGGCTACGGCGAGTTCCTCGAGCAGGTCAAGGCCGGCGACCTGCGCGTGCTCGCGGTCACCAGCGAAGAGCGCGTTCCGGTGCTCGACGCTCCGACCCTGACCGAAGAGGGCGTCGATCTGGTCTTCACCAACTGGCGTGGACTGCTCGCCGCCCCCGGCCTCACCGACGAACAGACCGCCCGTCTCGTGACCGCCGTGACCGAGATGCACGACAGCGACGAATGGGCCGACGTGCTCGAGTCCAACGGCTGGACCGACGCCTTCGTCACCGGTGACGAGTTCGCGACCTTCCTCACTGAGCAGGACGAGCGTGTAGCCACGGTTCTCGAAAGCCTGGGCCTGGTATGAGCGACCGCACCGCGGGCGCCCCCAACGGGGGAGCGGCCCAGTCGGCAACTCCAACGGTGAGCCGGGTGCCCGCGGTGCTGCGCGGCAAGGCCGAGCTCGGCGTCGCCGCCGTGCTCGCCGTGCTCGCCCTCATCGTCGCCTGGGACGCCGCGCACATCAAGAAATTGAGCATCAACGCCGGGGTGATGGGCCCGCAGGTCGTGCCGTACATCATCGCGGTCGGCCTCGGCCTCTGCGCGATCGCGCTCACCATTGACGTGATGCGCGGAGGCGCCGCCGACGCTGAAGACGGCGAAGACATCGACCTGTCGCAGGGCGCCCACTGGCCGACCGTGTTCGGCCTGGCCGGTGTGATAGCCACCTACGCCCTCACGATGGACTTTCTCGGCTACGTCGTCGCCAGTGCCCTGCTGTTCTACGCCTCGAGCCTGCTGCTCGGCTCGAAGCGCTACCTCTGGGCCCTCGTGATCGGGGCCCTGCTCGCCGTCGGCACCTTCTACGGCTTTGTACTCGGGCTCGGCATTCCGCTGCCGGCCGGCTTGTTGACAGGAATCCTCTGATGGACAACCTCTCCCTTTTGATGGACGGGTTTGCGAACGCGCTGACCCTGCAAAACCTGCTCTTCGCCCTCATCGGGGTGCTGCTCGGCACCGCCGTGGGCGTGCTGCCCGGCATCGGACCGGCCATGACGGTCGCCCTCCTGCTGCCGCTGACCTACGCGCTCGACGTCACCGGCTCGCTCATCATGTTCGCGGGCATCTACTACGGCGGCATGTATGGCGGCTCGACCACCTCCATCCTGCTCAACACCCCGGGGGAGTCCTCCTCGGTCGTCACCGCGCTCGAGGGCAACAAGATGGCCAAGGCTGGGCGGGGCGCCCAGGCGCTCGCCACGGCGGCAATCGGCTCGTTCGTCGCCGGTACCCTCGCCACCGCCGGGATCGTCTTCGTCGCCCCGTTCATCGTGGCGATCGCCATCAGCCTCGGCGCTCCCTCCTACTTCGCCATGATGGTGTTCGCGTTCGTGGCGGTCAGCACCGTGCTCGGGTCCAGTCGCATCCGCGGCCTGTCGTCGCTGTTCATCGGCCTGGCGATCGGGCTGGTCGGCATGGACGTCACCACCGGTCAGCCGCGGCTCACCTTCGGTCAGCCACTGCTCAGCGGCGGAATCGACGTGGTGGTCATCGCGGTGGCCCTGTTCGCCGTCGGCGAGGCCCTCTGGATCGCCGCCCACCTGCGCCACGGCAAACCCGCCACGATTCCGGTCGGTGTGCCGTGGATGGCCAAGGAGGACTGGAAGCGCAGCTGGAAGCCCTGGCTGCGCGGCACCGTCATCGGGTTCCCGTTCGGCGCCATTCCGGCCGGCGGGGCGGAGATCCCCACCTTCCTCTCCTACGCCACCGAGAAGAAACTCTCCAAGCACCCCGAAGAATTCGGCCACGGCGCCATCGAGGGCGTGGCCGGCCCCGAGGCGGCCAATAACGCATCCGCTGCCGGCACGCTGGTGCCGCTGCTGACGCTCGGGCTGCCAACCACGGCGACCGCCGCGGTCATGATCGCCGCCTTCAACCAGTACGGACTCGCCCCCGGACCGCTGCTGTTCGAGACCGAACCGCTGCTGGTCTGGACCCTGATCGCGAGCCTCTTCATCGGCAATACGCTGCTGCTCGCGCTGAACCTGCCGCTCGCTCCGCTCTGGGCGAAGCTGCTGCGCATCCCGCGACCCTACCTCTACGGCGGCATCCTGTTCTTCGCCACCCTCGGCGCCTACGCGGCGGGCATGCAGACTTTCAATATTCTGATCCTGCTGCTGATCGGGGCGCTCGGCTACATGGCCCGCCGCTTCGGGTTCCCCGTACTGCCGATCATCGTCGGCGCCATCCTCGGCCCGGAGATGGAACGCCAGCTGCGCCGCGCGCTGCAGATCAGCAGCGGCGACCCGGCCGCCCTCGTCAGCGAGCCGGTGCCGGTCGTCATCTACACGGTGATCGCGCTGTTCCTGCTGGTGCCGCCGCTCGTGAAGCTCATCCGCCGTCGCCGCGGCGGGCCGGGCTCCGGCTCGAATGGCTCGGGCGGTGGGGGTTCCAGCCCGACGACGCAGGCAGCGGATGCTCCCCCCGCGGTTGCTCACCCGGTCGGGATAGCCGCGCCCGAGCACCACCCGAGCGCCTTCCACCCCGACGCCCGCNGCGCCCGAGCACCACCCGAGCGCCTTCCACCCCGACGCCCGCGCTTAGTCGGCCAGCTTCTCCGGGCTGTCGCCCCGGTGCGGCTGGCCTCTCAGCCCCCGCATCATGCCCGTCTTCGTGGGCAGACGCGGGGGCTGGTCGCGTAAAACAGGTCACCAGACATGCATCCGAAACACGATGCCCCTAGTGTTCGGTTATGGTTTCTCCTGCACCGGATTCGCCCGCGACGGTCCCACCCTCTCGACTGTCGTCCCCCCGCACCGCACCCACGCTCGCCGACACCCGGGTAGACGATGCGCTCGACCTGCAGGAACAGCTCGTGCGCTCGCTGCTGGCGGGCGGAGGCATCAGTGGGGCTCTGCGCCTGGCGCTGCGCCGGGTTGCCGACGTGGAAGCGGTCGCCTTCACCTACTTCGGTGAGAGCGTCGGCCAGCGGCATCCGTTTTCGGGAATCGTCGGCAACGCCGGTGCGCTCTATGCCACGGCCAAGAGGCTGCTCAGTGACCGGGACTGGGCTGAGGAGACGCAGGCGGACGGCAGTACCGTCGTCGTCGGCACCGTATGCCTGGGCCGCAACCCGGAGGCGTTCCTGGTCTTTCGCAGTCCGGGGCCGCACACCCCCGAACACGGACACGCGTTTCGGCAGTGCCAGCTCGCGATGCTGCTCGAACTCGGTCGCCAGCAGACTTTTCGCAGCTCACGGCGCTCTCGGGTGGAGCCCCTGCTGCGCGGTACGGAGGATGGCAGCCTCAGCCTGTCGGAGGTTCGTAACCAGCTGCAGAACCTCGGATTTCTCGCGGTGGAGGGCTACCGCGTGCTGTGCCTGACCGTGGCCGCCGATCTGCGCGCCGGCCAGGTCTGCGCGCTCGCCGAAGACGCCCTTGAAACCGCGGGAACACCGGTTGTCGGGGCGCTCGACCAGCACATCTACTGCCTCATCGAGGAATCCGGCAGTGACCAGGCTCAACGATTGCTCGATGCGTGTACAGGGCGGGGCTGGTCGGGTATCCAGATCGGCGTCAGCCGGGTCAAAGCGGATGCCCTGAACCTGCGCGTTGCCATGCGCGAAGCTGTCGTTGCTGCCGGGCAACGAGCCATCGACGCCGGCGATGCGGCCGGGCCGAGTAACAGCATCCAACGGATCGAAAACCTCGGGATACATGCCATGCTCGCCCCGCTCCTCAGCTCCGACACTACGACGTCGTTCGTGGTGGGGCTGCTGCGCCCGCTCATTGAGCGGGATGCCATCGAAGATTCCCGGCTGTTGGAGACCCTGATCGCCTACTTTGATGAGGGCTGCCATCCTGGCCCGGCGGCGAGAGTGTTGAACATTCATCGGCACAGCCTCGCCAATCGGCTTGACCGGATCGAGGAGTTGCTCGGCACCGATCCGCGTGACCCGGCCCAGCTGCTGACATTCTCCCTCGCGGTTCAACTCTGGAAGCAGATGGCTGCCTCGGGAATCCCCTCCGACCTCGGCCGCATCGCCTGAAGCCCGAGCTATTGTCCGCTGACTGAGATCTCGACGAGCTCGATCCGACGAGCTCGATCGGACGAGCTCGTCGGACGAGCTCGATCCGACGCCGATGACGACGGCACCGGCGCCGGCGGCGGCGCCGGCGTGCGCCTCGGGTGGGTTGGAGGGAGAGGGGGGAAGGGAAAAGGGGAGATACGGACTGGCCGACTCAGCTGTCGAGGTGGAAGGGTGATTCGAGGTGGAGCGCGGTTTTGCTCTGCAGCCGGATCGGTGTCTGGTTGGGGTCTGCTTGTGTGGGTGGGATGAGCCAGTATTCGTGGTTGGTTCCGTCGGGGGTGGTGGTGCGGGTGATGGTCCAGCCGTCGTTGTGGAGG
>NZ_QZVS01000064.1 GCF_003602235.1 Cryobacterium melibiosiphilum | reverse complement strand
CGGGCGCGGCCGGTGGGGTTGCCCCCGCTGAGGGCGCGGCGGCGGATGCCGTCACACGCGCCGCCGCCACGCGCCCGGCCGGCCGGGTGGGGATCGTGGATGGTGCCGACGACAAGCCCAGGGCCGGCGTTCCGGCCACCGGTGCCGGATTGCCGGTGACCGGCAGCCCGGCCGGCAGCAGTCCGGGGCGCCTTCCCGCCGGGGGCCGAGCCGCCACCAGAGCGGCGATCAGGCGGCGGCTCTCGCGCAGGGCGCGCACCATGAAGACGAGAAATGACGCGAGGGTGAGGAGCACGAGAGCCATCAGGAGCGTGACGGCGGTCACGGGAAGCGGCAGCAGGGTCAGCAGCAGGCCGCCGTTCACGACGGCGACGCGAAACAGGCCGGCCCGGTCGAGCTCGGCAAAGATGCCGGCCTTGGCGAGCGGCCCGCCGGGCAGCACGGCCCCGATCAGGTAGCTGAGCGCCCCGATCACGATCTGCCCCGCGAAGCCGACAGCGAAATAGGGAACGAGCGCTTCGACGCTCGCGGCGGCATCCGCCCAGCTGTCAGCGACCGCGACGGCCATGCCGAACGCTGCCGTGCAGAGGGCGAACCAGACCACGGCGGCACCGAGGCTCCAGCCCGAGTAGCTGATCACCGGCAGGCGGCGGGCGTGGCCGACAAGTTCCGTGAGCACGCGCACGAGGCCGACGAGGTAGATCAGCACGCCGGCCGCGGCGAGGTAACGAGAGTCGAGGAGCGAGCCGACGGTGATGACGGTGAGGCCGCCGACCAGAATCGGCAGGGTGCTGCGGGCGGCCGCGGCGGTCGTCTGCACGACCGGCGAGCGCAACACGGTGGGCCAGAGCAGGGCGACCGTGCCGATCACCGTGAGGCCGATCCAGCCCAGCAGGTTGAGCGCGAGGTGGCCGATGTAGAGGCGCTCGTAGTACTCCCCGGCGGTGTTGATGATCGAGCTCTCGGGGTGCGCCATCATCACGCCGAGCGTGACGCCGACGATGAGCGCGCTGGCCGAGGCGACGTAGTAGCGCACGAGCCGCGAGAACCGGGCCGGCAGTGCGCCCCGCAGCTGGCCGATCAGCAGGGCGGCGTGCAGCAGGGCGGTGCCACCGACCAGGATTCCCCCGATCAAGGTGACGATCCACCAGCCGTAGACGATGCCGGTCATCACGGTGGCCGCGCCGACCGTGTGCACGGCGAGCCGCACGCCGAGGCTGGCCCGGCCGCCGGGTGCGGTGTTCTTCAGCAGGCTGTCGGCGAAGTACTGGCTCCAGACCAGGATCGCGGTGCTGACTCCCCCGAGCAGCAACAGGTGCACCATCAGCCAGGGCCCGAACGCTGCGGCCTGGGCGAGCGCGGCGGCGACCAGCCCGAGCAACAACCAGACCGGAACGAGCATGCCGGTGGTGCGGTGCCAGAGCTTTTGTGCGGTGCTGTGCTTCATGGCGTGCGGTTCCTTCGCGGGTCGGGGTCCGCATCCATTTTAGAGGACTGAATTACTATTTAATAGCGGATGCCGCCCCACCCGTTTCGGGAAGGTCCACCAGGCACAGCGTCGGCGTCACGAACGGGTGCAGGGCCACCTCGTCTTCGTTCTGCCCGAGGGAGCGCGCGACCCCGCGCATCAGGCCGAGGTGCACCGAGCAGACCACGCCGGGGTTCGCGCGGGCCTCCGCCCGAAACGGGCACTCGTGCAGCGCCACGACCCGCTCCCCCTGCAGTTCGGGGGCGAATCCGAGGTCGCCGAGCACGGTCAGGTATGGGCCCGCTCCCGCGGTGCGGGTGCGACGCACGGCGCCGACTCCCGCCGGCGCGGTTTGCTCCGTCGAACTCGGCTCTGGAGTGGGCGGCCGTGGCTCTCCCCTCTCGACCATGCCGGCACCAGATTCGGCCCTGACCCGCTCCGGCAGGGCCGTCGACCAGTTTTCACCGGCGCGAATCGCCCGGGACCGGCCACCGTCGGCGTCTTCGCCCAGCACGCTGATCAGGGCACGGCTGAGCTGCTCCTGCATGTCGACCTGCGGTGTGCCGGTCGCTGCCCCGGCCACGCCGCCGGGCCGGGCCTCGGGGATGCTGAACAGCACGCGCGGGCGCCCACGCTGGCCGGGCACACGCAAGACCGCGCGCTGCACGAGTCCGACGGCCTCGAGCTGTTCCAGGTGAAAGCGAGCCGTGGTCACGTGCAGCGAGATCGCCTCGGCGACGGCCACGGCATCGAGGGCCTTGCCGGACGTTACGAGCAGTTCAAGAACACGTCGGCGCGTGCTCGACGCGAGGGCGGCATGCCAGCCCTCGCTCTTCAGTTGCTCAACGGTCACCCATTAACCGTAACATCGTGCACTTAAACAGCGCAGGATGCGCCGGGTATTTCCCGACCACATCTCCCACGAGTGGGCGATGACCCCCTCAAGGGGCCACATGCGCCCCCTCGCTGACGAGGTGTCACAGCTGGCCCCGTAAACCCGCGGGTCAGTCGGTGGCGCGGCTCGGGGTCCAGAAACCAGTCAGGCCCAGCAGCTGGGTCTCGCGATCGGCGCCGGCCGGAACCTCAACCGGCGGCCCGAAGACGCCCATCGCGCGCCAGCCGTCGATCTCGGGCACGATCTGCTCCCACAGCAGGTCCACCAATTCGGTCGACATCTCAAAGTCGAGGCCGACCAACCGGGCGATCGACCAGGACGCAAAGGCCCGATAGCAGCTCACGTGCTGCAGGTATTCGCGCAGCGGGTAGTCCCCGTAGCTGAGATGAACCATGCGCTCCGGGTCGAGGTCTTCGCGCACCGCGGCGGTGGCTATGTCGTTCAGCCGGTCATACTTGTGAATCAGGTAGTCGCCGAGCGGGTCGTCGCTCGGGGCCTCGTCGCCGAGCAGGTTGGTGGGAAAATCCTTCCCGACCTCTTCGATCGTGCGCCCTGCCAGCACGGCCGGCACCCACGCTTCGTCGCGCATGTGATCGGCGACGATGTCGCGCAGCAGGGGGTTCGCGACCCGGGTCCACTCGGCCGGGGCCGGCAGCTCGAGTTGCTCGGGAGTGAGGCGGTCGATGACGGAGCGCAACGCGGCATCCGCCTGAAGAAACAACTCTCTCTGCTTCATGTCGGCACGGTACCACGCAGGCCGGGCATCCACCTCAGTTCGTCCCGGAGAGGGCACGAAACGCCTCGAGCCGCGCCGTGAACTCCGCGGTTGTGCCCTCGGTGCGCACCGTCTGCAGCACGTGGTCGCGCACCCCGAGCTGCGCCAGAGTGCGCATCAGGTCGGCGACGTCGGCGGGGGTCAGCACCAACGGGTCGACCGTGGTGCGCACCTGCAGGTCGACGGATGCCGCGAGCGCCATCCGCAGGCTGGCGAACGCCTTCGCCGCCGCGGCCGCAACCCCGGTCACGGCGCCATAGAGCGGCTCCGGCGCCTTGATGTCGAGGCCGATCCAGTCGCAGAGCCCCAGCACCTCGGCGAACCGTTTCGGGTAGACGCCGGCCGTGTGCAGGCCCACCCCGTAGCCGAGTGCGGCCACCTCGCGCATCGCCGCGGCGAGGCCGGCCTGCCGGGTTGGTTCGCCGCCCGAGAAGACCACGCCGTCGAGCAGGCCGTGGCGCCGGGCGAGCAGGTCACGCACCTGTTGCCAGGTCACGGTGCCCGGGGTGAACGGGTCGAGCAGGCCCGGATTGTGGCAGTAGGTGCAGGCCAACGGGCAGCCCTGCAGAAACACCGTGGCCACGAGTTTGCCGGGCCAGTCGCAGGTTGAGAGGGCGACGAGCCCCGCGATCTGCAGCCCGTCGGCATCCGTCATCGCGGTCAGCCCGCAAGCCGGCCCGGTCATTCGCACCCTGGATGTCGCCGGCCCGGCCCCCTGCGGAGCCGCACTGATCGGATCCCTGCTCGGCGGCACCGCCGTGACGGCGGTCATCGGGCCAGCGCGACTTCCGTGAAGTGGGTGCGCTCCCGGTGCTCGCCCTTCTTGCCGATGTTGAACGAGCTGACCGGGCGGAAATATCCCATCACCCGGGTCCAGACCTCGCACGCGCCGCCACAGCTGGTGCACGTCGGGTGTTCACCGGCCAGATAGCCGTGGTCGGGGCAGATCGAGAACGTCGGTGTGACCGTGATGTAGGGCAGTCGGTGGGTCGACAGCGCCCGCTTCACGAGCTCGCGGCAGGCCGCGGCCGAGGACAGCTTCTCGGACATATACAGGTGCAGCACGGTACCGCCGGTGTATTTGGTCTGCAGTTCGTCCTGGCGGTCGAGCGCCTCGAAGGGGTCGTCAGTGAACCCGACCGGCAGCTGCGAGGAGTTCGTGTAGTACGGGTTCGATTCGGTTCCGGCCTGGAGAATGGTGGGGAAGCGTGCGCGGTCTTCCTTGGCGAAACGATACGTGGTGCCCTCGGCCGGGGTCGCTTCGAGGTTGTACATGTGACCCGTGGTCTCCTGGAATTCGATCATGCGAGCGCGCACGTGGTCGAGCAGGCGAACCGCGATGGCGTGCCCCGTGGGCGTGGTGATGTCGTGCTCGTCACCACTGAGGTTGCGGATCATCTCGTTGATGCCGTTCACGCCGATGGTTGAGAAATGGTTGCGCAGTCCGGCGCCGAGGTAGCGCTTGGTGTACGGAAAGAGCCCGTCGACGATAAGCCCGTCAATGACCGTGCGCTTGAGTTCGAGGGAATCCCGGGCGAGCTCGAGGAGCTCGTCGAGGGCATCGAGCAGGCCCGCTTCATCGCCGTGGTGCACGAAGCCGAGGCGGGCGCAGTTGACGGTGACCACGCCGAGGGACCCCGTCTGCTCAGCAGAGCCGAAGAGCCCGTTGCCGCGCTTCTGCAGTTCGCGCAGGTCGAGCTGCAGCCGGCAGCACATCGAGCGAATCTGGTTCGGCTTGAGCTCGGAGTTGATGAAGTTTTGAAAGTAGGGCGTGCCGTAGCGGGCGGTCATCTCGAAGAGTCGCTCCGCGTTGGCGGACTCCCAGTCGAAGTCCTCAGTGATGTTGTAGGTCGGAATCGGAAAGGTGAACACGCGGCCGCGGGCATCGCCGCCCGTCATCACCTCGATGTACGCGCGGTTGATCATCGCCATCTCCACCGCCAGGTCGCCATATCGAAAGTCCTGGGGCACACCATTGATGACCGGAACCTGCTCACGCAGATCCTCCGGACAGACCCAGTCGAAGGTGAGGTTTGTGAACGGGGTCTGGGTTCCCCAACGGGAGGGAACATTGAGGTTGTAGATGAGTTCCTGCACGCTCTGGCGCACGGCCGCATAGTCGAGATCGTCGACGCGCACGAACGGCGCCATGTAGGTATCGAACGAGCTGAACGCCTGCGCGCCGGCCCACTCGTTCTGCAGGGTGCCGAGAAAATTCACGATCTGGCCGACGGCCGAACCAAAGTGTTTCGGCGGCGTCGACTCGACGGTGCCGGGCACGCCGTTCAGCCCCTCCTCGAGCAGCACCCGCAGCGACCAGCCTGCGCAGTACCCGGCCAGCATGTCGAGGTCGTGGATGTGCAGGTCCCCGGTCCGGTGCGCCGCACCGATCTCAGCGCTGTAGACGTTACTGAGCCAGTAGTTGGCGATGACCTTGCCGGCCGTGTTGAGAATCAGCCCGCCGAGGGAGAAGCCCTGGTTCGCGTTCGCGTTGACCCGCCAGTCCGACCGGTCCAGGTACTCACCGACCGTCGTGCTGACGTCGACGGATGCGCCGGGCCGGGCCCCGCGGGCATCCGCTGCCCGGCTCGCAGCTGAAATGTGGGCAGAGTCCTGGACTGTAGTGAGGCTGGGCATGCGGAGCAGATCCTTTGTGTCGCTGCAACTCGGTCGGGTTGCTGCGCCCCACCATACGCCCCTTCAGACGCCCTCAAACACAACATGTAGTGGCTATACATGCATCTGCAACTACATCTAGTGCAGATCCCGCTCCGGCCGGTCGAATCACGCCTGCGCTGCCGCCGAGTTGAGGGCTGAGATACGCAAAAAACACCTTCATTCTCAGAACGAAGGTGTTTTGTGCGCGATTTAGCCGGCCAGGCCGACCAGCGGCTCAGCTAAGCGACGGCCACGAACGCCTTGCGGTGAGCGTCGAGCAGCTGCGCGCAGCGGATGAAGCCGAGGTGCGAGTACGCCTGCGGATGGTTGCCCAGGTGCGTCTCGGTCGCCGGGTCGAACTCCTCCGAGAGCAGTCCGGTCGGACCGGTCAGGATGATCAGCTGGTTGAACAGGGCCTCGGCCTCGTCGAACCGGCCGGTCGCGAGGTAGGACTCGATCAGCCAGGTCGTGCAGATATGGAAGCCGCCCTCGAGCCCGGGCAGGCCGTCGTCGTAGCGGTAGCGGAACACGGTCGGGCCCACGCGCAGTTCACGCTCGACGGCGCTGACCGTCTGCGCGAACCGGGGGTCGCTCACGTCGAGCAGGCCGCTAAGCCCGATGTGCAGCACGGCGGCGTCGAGGTCGGGGCTGTCGTAGGCCACGGTGTACGACTTCACGTCGTCGTCCCAGCCGTTGACCAGCACGTCTTCGCGAATAGTGAGGGCGAGCAGCTCCCATTCGGGTTCGACGGTGCGGCCGTGGCGGGCGGCGACACGCAGGGCGCGATCGACGGTGACCCAGCACATGGTCTTCGTATAGGTGTGGTGGCGCGGGCTGCGGCGGGCTTCCCAGATGCCGTGGTCGGGTTCCTGCCAGCGGCTCGCGACGGCGTTGACCATCTGGCTGAGCAGTCCCCACTGAAACTCGGTGACCTCGCCGTTGCGGGCGCTGAGGGTGTCGATCAGTTCGGCGATCGGGCCGAACACGTCGAGCTGCACCTGGTTGTCCGCGGCGTTTCCGATGCGCACCGGGCGCGAGCCGGCGTAACCGGGCAGCGACTCCAGGCTGGCCTCGGCACCGAGCGACGAACCGGTGATCGAATAGAGCGGATGCAGCCACTCGGCCCCCGGGGACACCTGAAGAATGCCGTCGAGCCAGTGCAGAAACCCTTCGGCCTCCACCGTCGAGCCGAGGTCGACGAGCGCCTTGACCGTCATCGAGCCGTCGCGCAGCCAGCAGTAGCGGTAATCCCAGTTGCGGGTGCCGCCAATGCCCTCGGGCAGCGACGTCGTCGACGCCGCGAGCACGGCGCCGGTCGGTTCGTAGCAGAGCGCGCGCAGCACGAGCGCCGAACGTCCCACGAGCGACGGCTTCACGCCGGGCAGGTCGAGTTGGCTGACCCAGGAGCGGCTCTTCGCGGCGATCACGGCCCGGCGGGCGGGTTCGGCCGCGCAGTCGGGCACGTAGGCGTCGGTGTCTCCGCAGCGCAGGTTCAGCACGACCGGGCCCTGCGACAGGTCGACGACGGCGGTCGCGGTCTCGTTGCGGCCGTCGGAGGTGACGGTGAACTCCACGCCGGGGGCGGTGAGGGTGATCGGGTCACGGGATCCGGTGATGTGCACGCCCGTGGCATCCGCGTGCATGTTGAAATAGGCGGCGGCGTAGTCGGGCCGTGGCGCGAAGATGATCTTCGCGCTGCCGGTGCCGGTGAGCACCCGCACGAGGTTGGTGATGCCCAGCGGGGAGGGCTCGAGGTAGTCGGTGACCGTGACATCGGCCCAGCGGGTCTCGACGATCATGGTGTTGTCGACGTAGCGCTGGCCGAGCACGCGGCTCTTCTTCACCGGGTCGATGCTGAAGTGGCCGGCCTCTTCACTGCCGAGGATGCTCGCAAACAGTGAGCCCGAATCGGGCTGCGGATGCGTCATCCAGCAAATGCGGGCCTCCGGCGTCACGAGGGCGGTCGAGGTGCCGTCGCCGAGCATCGAATGACGTTCGATGGCCACGACGTCCTGGCCGAACAGCCAGTCCTTGCGCAGCTCGAACAGCAGGGCGAGGAGGGAGGCGAGGGTCTCGGGGCCGGTGATGCGGTGCGCGGCCTTCGTATCGCCGTCGCCGATGCGCACGCCCATGTCGGGGCCGTGCAGGGTGCTCATGGCGAATTCGTCGCTCGACGCATCACCGGCGAAGAAGGCGGCGCTCACGCCGAGGCGGTTGCGCAGGCGGTCGAGGGCCGCACCGGAGTCGTCGGCGCGGGGGGCGGCATCCGTTGACCCGGTGCCGAAGAACTCGGAGTCGAACTCGGCGCCGTTCGAGCCGACGAGGTGCACCTCGCGCGGCAGGCGGGAATCCGCCGCGAGGTCGCGCAGGGTGCGACCGCTCATGACGGCGGTGTGGGTGTTCGGCAGGGCGGCAAGGGCGCGCAGCGCGGTCGCCGATTCGGGCAGCAGCTTCGAGGGCACGTCGGAGGCGCCGTGGTACGACAGGGTGCCGCCATAGTTGCAGGCCACCAACAGTGAGGGGGTGCGCGCGAGCTGTTGCAGGTCCTGAAGCAACTGGTCGGAGACGCCGAGGTTCGGGCGGGCGGCGCGGCTCGAGCGGGTCAGGCGTTGGGTCATGATGGTTCCTAGCGAAGGGTTCTGCAGGGCAGGACAGGCGGGAAGCTCGCCACTTCGCAAAGGTCCCCTTAGCTTGATGGTGTCATCTGTTCGGCCAGATCAAGAATTCTGGGGGTCTTCGGGTCGGTTTGCCAGTTCGGGGACACAGACCCGCAACGTTGCGGCCGCCGAGCAGAATTGCCGGTGCGGGTGTGTATCGTGAGGCAGACGACTCGCCCCGGCGAGCGCAGTGGGTCACCAACGGCGGTGCCACGGAAAGCGGGTCCGCATGACACACGACGAGACCGTATCCGTGATCGTGCGCCGCATCGGCCATCTCGGCCATCTGCAGCTCAATCGCCCCCGCGCGATGAACGCCCTCACCGAAGAGATGGTGCGCATCATCGGCGATCACCTCACCGACTGGGCGACGGATGACACGGTGCACGTCGTCCTGATCACCGGCAGCGGTGAGCGTGGACTCTGCGCGGGCGGCGACATCGTGGCGATCGCCCGGGACGCCGCCGCCGGCGGACACGCCACCGAGTTATTTTGGGCCGCCGAATACCCCGTCAACGCGCTCATCGCCCGCTATCCCACACCCGTCGTGACGCTCATGGACGGCGTGGTCTTCGGCGGTGGCGTGGGCATCTCCGCGCACGCCTCGGTGCGGCTGGTCACCGAACGCTCGAAGATCGGCATGCCCGAAGCGGCCATCGGCTTTGTGCCCGATGTCGGCGGTACGTACCTCTTCTCCCGGGCGCCGGGCGAGCTGGGAACCCATCTCGCCCTGACCTCGAACGCGATGACCGGCTCCGACGCCATTACCCTCGGCCTGGCTGACCGTTTTCTGCCGAGCGACCGGATCGTCGAGCTGGTTCAGCGCCTGGCCACCGACAATCTGCAGCAGGTGCTGGCCGCGGTCACCGTTCCGGCGCCCGCGCCGCCCCTGCTGCAGCACCGGCACTGGATCAACTCCTGCTACGCCGCCGACACCGTCGAGGAGATTCTTCAGCGCCTCGATTCGAGCACCGAGGCCGGCGCGCACGAGGCGGCGGCGAGCATCCGCTTCAATTCACCGACCGCGGTCAAGGTGACGCTCGCCGCACTGCGCCGGGCGCGCGCGCTGCCCGACCTCGAATCGGTGCTCGAGCAGGAGTTTCGCGTCTCGCTGCACAGCCTCGACCGTCCCGATTTTCGGGAGGGCATCCGGGCCCAGGTCATCGACAAGGACCACACGCCGCGGTGGAGCCCCGCCACCCTCGCCGAGGTCTCCGAGGCCGAGGTCGACGCGCACTTTGCCCCCCTCGGCCACCGCGAACTGCGTCTGGCGGATGCCGCCGCCCGCTAAATGCCGTTGGCTGCGCGCGGAACCGAGCCCGGCACCGCCGCCTGAACCGGCACCGACATCGCACGCAGGCGCTGCCGCGCTTCGTGCTCGACAAGCACGGCGATGAAATCCCGCACCGGGCGTCCGTCTAACGCCCGGTGTTCCTGGCGCACAATCTGCTCGACCGTCTCCGGCGATACCTGCGGAAATTTCTTTCGGAGTCGGGCGATGACCTTGGCCACCGCCTGTGTTTCATCTTCGCTATTCATGCACAGATTGTGTGCCGCCCCCCGTGCAGCGTCAACCCGATCTGCGTGCCTGCGTGGCCCTAGTGCCAGCGCCAGCTGTCGAGCACGGTCGCGAGGATCTCCTCGCCGTTGTCTTCGGGAATCACGAGATAGATCAGGAACAGCTGCACCGGGCCGGCGTCGGTCTGGTACGGCTCGGGCGCGTAACTGGTGATCATGACCTTGGTCTTCGTTGTCTCCACCGAGCTGATCACCCTCGTGATGTTGGCCGGCATCCCGTCGAGGGTGACGCTTTCCTTCAGGCTGGAAACCGTGCCGAGGGTGGGAATGTGCTCGACGTTGAGCGCGTCGACGATGCTGTCAATCGTCCTGTCGGGGGCTGCTTCGTCGCTGGACTCCACGAGGATCGAGTTCACTTCGACGCTGCCGAGAACGGACCCGAACCCGGTGTTCTGAATCTGTCCCTGTTCGTCACGCTCGCCCCACAACTGCAGGCTGGTGAGACACTCGGCTGCGTCCTCGGCGGACTGGTTGTTGATGTATGACGCGGGGCCGTTGAAGCTGAAGCACGGGGTCTCGACCCCCTGCGTCACGGTGCTGCCCCCTACACTCCCGGCTCCGGGTGCGGCTGAGGCGCCGTTCTCGGTGTCGAGCGCGCTCCGGGCGCCTGCCAGCTGTGATCCGGCGGCGATCAGCGCGGCCGCGACGACGCTCGTGACGACCACGTTCACGACCATCCCCAGGCTCGCGAGGGCGAGACCGATGATCGCCGGGCGCTGACGCCCCGGTTTGGTCACGGAGACAATCGCCAGGGCAGCCCCCACCTGGCCGAGCAGGAAGCCGAGCAGGGGCACCCAGCACGTCAGAACCGCGGCACCCCCCAACAGCAGCGCGGCCCGAGCTGTTCCGCAGCGGCCCGGTCTCGGTTCTGCCGGCGGGGCTGCGAGGTGATCGGTGGGGAGCGGATCAAGCGACGAGGTGATGGACATAGGCACGGCTCCGTTCGCAGTACCCGAGCCGACCTGGCCCGTGGTATCGCGACGCTACCCGGATCAATCGCGTCCGCGGCTGGTCTCGCACGAGCTGTGGACAACTCGGCCCTGTGCATAACTCAGCCCTGCAGGTCACTCGGTCTGCGAGGGTGAGATCTGAGATACCGAACGACGACGTGGTCGTTCTCCCCGAAAACGTTACCGGGCGAGCGGAACCTCGAGGATCATCGGCGCGGTCGGAGCCCCGGTGAGCGCATGCTCCAACTCGGTACGGGTCTCGGCGCGGGCATAGTCCCAGCCGTACGCGGCCGCGAGGCTCCGGAGGTCGACGCGGCGGGGCGTGAACAACACCCGGTCGAGCGCGTCGGTCGGAGCGGTGGCGGCAACCTCGAGGCCGTCGAAGATGCTGCCACCGCCGTCGACCCCCACGATCACCTGCAGGCGCGGGAGCGGCTCCCCCGGCGTCAGCAGCAGCGAGCCCACGTCGTGCAGCAGCGTCAGGTCGCCGAGCAGCACCCGGGTGGTGCCGGCCGAACGCGGCTCTGCCCCGCCCTGACTGGCCGCGGCGATGCCGAACGCAGTCGCGACGGTGCCGTCAATGCCGGCTAGGCCGCGGTTGGAGTGCACCGAGATCTTTTTCCCCGGCACCCGACGGTCGGCCTCGCGGATGAGGCGTGACGCCCCGAAGACCAGCCGGTCGTGCGGCCAGGACGCCGCCCAGACCGCATCCGCGAGCATGGCGCGCGTGATCGGCGCGCGCAGAAAGGCGAGTTCGGAGCGGGTGATGCCACGGGCGTCGATCGCGGGTGCGGTGGCCGCGGAGTCGCTCGCGAGCAGCTCCCGGCTGGTGATCACCCAGCGTCCGCGCCAGCGGCGGGCGTCGCTCGTGACGGCAGCGGCCACGGATGCCGGCGACGCCACGACGGCGGACACAAACCGGTGCACGCGGTGTCCGGGATTGTACTTTTCGGCGCCGAACGGGGCGACGACGATGACCTCGACACCGTCCCGGTGCAGCAGGGCCGGAATCTCCCGGCTCAGGGTCGGATGGCCGAAGACGATCGCGCGGGTGACCGCGCCGCCGAAGGAAGCCTCAGCCAGCAGCTCTCGGTAGGCGACGACGAGGTTCGGTCCGAACCGGGCGCCGCTGACGACCTCGGCCAGAAGAGGCCAGTCGCCCGCGCGGGCGAATTCCTCGGCCTCCGGGCCGGAGCCCGTCCCGGCGATGACGACCGTTCCGACCTGCGGATCGATCTCGGTGGCCGGTTCGCGTGCGACAACCGCGGGCACGGTGGGCCCGTCAGCAGCCGAGATATGGTCAGCGTCCAACTCGATGGCTGCGGACAGCGGTTCGCGAAAAGCCAGGTTGAGGTGCACGGGGCCGGGATCCCGCGTGTATATGCCGAGCGCGGCATCCGTCGCTCGCTGCGCCAGATCGGCAGCAGTGGTGGCCTCCTGCGGGTCTCCCTCAGGGGCCGGAACATCCTCGGAGAGCCGGGGGGCCGTCCCGAACATGCCCGGTTGCACGGTCGTCTGGTTTGAGCGGATGCCGCGCAGCTCGGCCGGGCGGTCGGCGCTCAGCACGATCAGGGGAACGCCCGAATGGTGCGCTTCGAGCACCGCCGGATGCAGGTTCGCGACGGCCGTGCCGCTCGTCATCAAAACGAGTGCGGGCTGGCCTGTTTCACTCGAGAGGCCGAGCGCCAGGAACCCGGCGCTGCGCTCGTCGAGGCGTACATGCAATCGGAGGCATGAGAGACGCTCGAGCTCGGCGGCGACCAGGGCGAGCGCCTGAGAACGGGCGCCCGGGCTCAAGACCACGTCGCGCACGCCGAGTCGCACGAAAGCACTCAGCAGGGCAAGGCTGAAGTCCGTCGCCGGGCTACCGCTTGAGCCCGGGTCTCTGCGCGGTTGTTCGTCGGGCAGTCGTGTATCGGGCAGCGTTTCAGGCATCCCGCCGGCCGGGGAGGTCGCCCTCACCGGGGTCGGACTTCTTCGGGTCGACGCCGCTCGCGTCGGCCGATCCGGCTGTTCCGGGCTGACCGGGCTTGTTCGGCTGACTCGGCGTGCCGGGGCCGGCCTCGGGGTCATCGAGTTTGGCCAGCTGCTCCTCGAGCAGGCGGATGCGCTCACGTTCCTTCTTCTCGCGGTCCAGGCCCCGCAGAAACTCCGGGTCATCGTCGGGAGCACTCGCGCGGGGCATCCGTCCGACGGGGGCGCGCTTGCGGCCGCGGCCGACGAACAGCCAGAGCAGCGGGCCGATGACCGGCACCAGGATGATCACGAAGATCCACACCCATCGCGGCAGCCCGCGAATCCGCGAGCGATCAAAAAGGGCGCAGTCGACCAGGGCATAGACGGTGAGGATGATCACGATCAATCCAAGACCAAACAACAGGCGGGGCATGTCGCAATTGTAGGCCGCTGAGCCGTGAGTCAGGTGAGCGAGTGCTGACCCCCATCTGCGGAACGCATTCTAGAACGGCGCCGCCAGCCCCGGGTGAAGCTGGGGTGTCCGTTCGGTGACCGGCAGGTGCCCAGTCGGGCGGCTTAAACTAGAGCCATGAAGACTGTTCCCGTGTGGGTGTATTACTCGGTGCTCCGAGTGCTGTTGTTCGTGATTCCGCTCGCAGTTCTGCTCGCCCTCAGAGTCGAACCGTGGCTCGCCGCGCTGCTCGCCGCCATCATCGGGCTGTGCGTGTCCTACCTGTTGCTGCGCCGCCCCCGCGAGGGCCTCGCCCGCGACCTCTACGCGGCGCGCCACCGCGACAAGCCGCTGGTCAACGTCGACGCCGAGACCGAAGACGCCGCCATCCGGCGCGTCGAAGCGGCCGAGCGCACCGAGGCCGCCAAACCGGCCGAGCAGGTCACGCACCGCGACGGCCCCACCCCGCCCCAGGCGTAATCCCGTCTCGCCAGATCAGGCGACGGATGCCGCGGGCCGGGTCAGAGGGCGAAGGCCAGCCCGAGCAGCACGCCGTAGCCCAGCCCCGCGAAGCTCGTGAGCTTGAGGGCGAGGATCAGCTCCCCCGCAGTGCGGCCGGTCACGGTGATGAGGCAGGCCGGCAGGGCGAGCAGCAGCACGAAGAACGTGAAGAAGGCCAGCGGGTAGAAGAGCGAGAAGAACCCGACGGTGAGGAACGGCGCCAGCAGGAACACGCAGAACACCGCGCGGCCGGCGGTGCCGCCGATCAGCACGGCAAGCGTGCGCTTGCCGGAGGCCCTGTCGGGCACGATGTCGCGCAGGTTGTTGACCATCAGCACGGCGCAGGCGATGAAGCCGATGCTGATGGCACTCAGCCAGCTTTCGAGGTTCACTGTGCCGGCCTGCACGTAGGTGGTGCCAAGGGTGGCGACGAGTCCGAAGAAGACGAAGACGAACAGCTCACCGAGTCCGAGGTAGCCGTAGGGTCGTTTGCCACCCGTGTACAGCCAGGCGGCCGCGATCGCGAGCACGCCCACGAGCAGCAACCACCACTGCTGGGTGGCGATGACGAGCAGCAGCCCGGCGATCGCCGCCGCTCCGAAGAACGACAGCGCCACGATCAGAACCGTGCGCGGGGCAGCGGCACCGCTGCCGGTCAGCCGCGCCGGGCCGACCCGGTTGTTGTCGGTGCCACGGATGCCGTCGGAGTAGTCGTTCGCGTAGTTCACGCCGATTTGCAGGCAGACGGCGACCGCGAGGGCGAGCAGCGCCCGCACCCAGTGGAATTCGCCCGCTCCGGTCGCGACGATTGCCGCGCCGGTGCCGAGAAAGACGGGCGCGATCGCGAGCGGCAGCGTGCGCAGTCGGGCGCCGGATACCCAGTCGGACGCGGTCGCGGGTTTCACCGCGGCCGGTCCGCGCCGGGCCGGACCGTTGCGCTTGGCCGGATTTCCCGAGGCGCCGTGCGTCTTGGCCTGTGTCTTTTTGGTCGAACCGGATGTCGTCTGTTGTTGGGGCCTGTTCGGCCGCGCTCCCTGTGCCACGCCCTCCAGCGTACCGGCCGCGACCGCAACACCGGCTGAGGCCGGGGACACCCGGGCCGCTAGCGGTCGGTCGGGGCCGCCGCGAGCATCCGCAGGGCGTGGCGATCGGGCTTGCCCGAGGCCAGCAGTGCAATGACCGGTACCGCGATTACGCGCGCGGGTCGCGCGGCGCGTCCGAGAGCGGATGCCACCGCCGCCGCCACCCCGGCCAGGTCGCCGTCGCCGGTTTCCGCGCCACCGACGACCGCACCACCGCCAGCCGCGCGCACAGCCCTGACCACCACCGGCACCTGCCCCCACTGCGCGTCGTCGGCGGCGACCACAACGGCCTCCGCGAAGCCGGGAAGCCCCCGCACGACCCGTTCCACGGCGTCGAGCGAGACCTTCTCGCCGCCCGAGATGATCACGTTGTCGGCGCGCCCCAGCACCCGCACCAAGCCGTGCTCGTCGATCTCACCGAGGTCTCCGGTGCGGTACCAGCGCACCCCGTGCTCCACGATGAAACGATCGGCCGTGCGATCCGCGTCCCCCAGGTAGCCCTCGCCGAGCACGGATCCCGAGATTTCAAGCTGGCCGTCGACGACCCGCACGGCGGTGTTGCCGATCGGCACGCCGTTGTACACGCACCCGCCGGCTGTCTCCGACGAGCCGTAGGTGCGCACGACGCGCACGTGCAATTCTTCGGCCCGCGCCAGCAGCTCGGGTGCGATCGCCTGGCCACCGACGAGAATCGCCGTGAAACGGCGCAGCACGGCCGCGACCCTCGGGTCGTCGGCGGCGTCGAGCAGCCGGGCGAGCTGCACGGGCACGAGCGAGGTGTAGCGCAACGGCTCGACAAGCCGTTCGGCGAACTCCGCGAACACGAGCGGGTCGAAGTGCCCGGGCGGCAGCAGTACCGGCGTCGTGTCCGCCGCGATCGACCGCACCAGCACCTGCACGCCGGCGACGTAGTGGCCGGGCAGGGCCAACAGCCATTGCCCGGGTCCGCCGAGGGCGACGACGGATGCCGCGGCGCTGCTCAGCAACGCATCCCGGCTGAGCATGACCCGCTTGGGTACACCCGTCGACCCGGAGGTCTCGATCACGACCGCGACAGGTTTCGGCACGAGCGTCCCCGCGACGCGGGGCACCGCATCCGGCCCTGCCAGACCCGGAACCGGCAGACCCGGAACCGGCAGGATCGCGTCGCCACTGGCCGTAAGCGCCTGGCGAACCTCCGCGAGCAGGTCGACCGGGCGCTCGGCCGAGACCGGCCGCAGCGCTTTCACCTCCGGTCCCAAGTCACGCTAGAACTGCCAGGGATACGGCGCCCAGTCCGGTTCGCGCTTCTCGAGGAACGCGTCACGGCCCTCGACCGCCTCGTCGGTGCCGTAGGCGAGGCGGGTGGCCTCACCGGCGAACACCTGCTGGCCGACGAGGCCGTCATCGACCGCATTGAAGGCGAATTTCAGCATACGGATGGCAGTCGGGGACTTGGTCAGGATCTCCCGTGCCCAGTTGAGCGCCTCGACTTCGAGCTGGGCGTGCGGCACGACGGCGTTGATGGCGCCCATCTCGAGGGCGCGCTGCGCCGAGTACTCACGGGCGAGGAAGAACACCTCGCGGGCGGCTTTCTGGCCCACCTGCCGGGCGAAGTACGCGCTGCCGTAACCGGCGTCGAAGGAGCCGACATCGGCATCCGTCTGCTTGAATTTACCGTGTTCGGCGCTGGCGATGCTGAGGTCGCAGACCACGTGCAGGGAGTGACCGCCGCCGGCTGCCCAGCCCGGAATCACCGCGATGACGACCTTGGGCATGAAACGGATGAGCCGCTGCACCTCCAAAATGTGCAGCCGGCCGGTCGCCGCCGGCGTCGGCAGCGAGGCGCTGACCGGGGCGGTCGGGTCGTACTGATAACCGTCGCGGCCGCGGATGCGCTGGTCGCCGCCCGAGCAGAAGGCCCAGCCGCCGTCCTTGGCGCTGGGGCCATTGCCGGTGAGCAGCACCACGCCGATACGCGGGTTGGTGCGGGCGCTTTCGAGGGCGGCGTAGAGCTCGTCCACGGTGTGCGGGCGGAAGGCGTTGCGTACTTCGGGCCGGTTGAACGCGATGCGGGCGATGCGGGCGCTCGTGTCGTGGTGGTACGTCACGTCGGTCAGGGCCTCGAAACCGGCGACGCTCTGCCACTGAGTCGGGTCGAAGATCTCGGAGACGCTGTTTGTGTCGGAGACGCTGTGCGCGTGGTCAGGTACCGGAGCCGTCATGCTCCCAGCCTAGTTGAGCGGCTGGAGCGCGGCATTCGAGCGCAATACAAACTGATTTACCGGGTTAATTGCAGCAAGTCAACCCCTTGAAGGGGGGCAGCCGCCGGATGTCTACTTGGGAATTGCATACCGACGGGAGGTAGTCATGAACACACGTGACGAGGGGGATCGTACCCTCCGTGCAAGAAGTCCACAGGCCGTCAGTCCGCGATCGACGGCCGGCGACAGGGGCACCCCGGGCACCGATCCCGGCACCCGAGGCAACCTGGGGCTGACCAAGCTCTCCCCCACCGAATGGCGGGTTGTCGACGCGCTCCGGCCCGACGACGATGCCTCCCGCGTGCTCGGCTTCATCCAGCGGGTGGGTGATGCCTACGAGGTCACCAGCCTCGTGCGACTTCGGGAACGCACCTACTTCTCGTCGTTCGACCGCGCTGCGGCGAGCCTCGACCCCCGGCCGGTGCTCGCATGACCCGTACGAGCCAGGCCTCGACCAGTGCGAGCCCGCGCGAGGCGGCCGACAGCGAGGGCATCGACGCCTCGACTGCGACGCCTGGGCGTCGACCCGCCACATCCGCGTCCACCCGCACTCCGGCCCGCGGGCCCGGTGCCGCGGCGAGCGTCGCGCCGGCCGCCCGGTACAGCCGGGCGTCGACGGATGCCTTCGGTGACTACCTGCGCCGCATCGGCAAGGGGCCCCTGCTCAACGCCGAGGAGGAGGTCGACCTGGCCCGACGTATCGAGGTCGGGCTGCTCGCCGAAGCTCGCCTGCTGCGCCAGGGGGCAGAGCCCGCCGAACAGTGCGAGCCGGCCGAGCAACGCGAGCTGAGCTGGCTCATGCACGACGGCCGCCGGGCCAAGAACCATTTCATCGAGGCGAACCTCCGCCTCGTCGTCAGTATCGCCAAGCACTATTCGGGTCGCGGGGTACCCATCATGGATCTCGTGCAGGACGGCAACATGGGCCTCGTGCGCGCCGTCGAGAAGTACGACTTCATGACGGGCTACAAGTTCTCCACCTACGCCACCTGGTGGATCCGCCAGGCCATCCACCGCGGCATGGCCGACAAGTCGCGCATGATCCGCATTCCGGTACACACGGCCGAGAAGCTCAACAAGATCAAGCGCATCCGCCGGGACCTCACCAGCACCCTCGACCGGGAACCCACCGCCCGCGAGCTCTCCGACGCGGCCCAGATCCCCGTTCGCGACGTGCTGCGGCTGCTGCAGTACGACAACGAACCAATCTCCCTGCACACCCCGGTCGGTGACGGTGTCGGCGACATGGCCGAACTCATCATCGACGATGACCTGCCCCAGCCCGACGAGTACGCGACGCTCGCGCTGCGCGCCGCCGACATCCGCTTCTTCCTGAATGCCCTGCCGGTGCGCGAACGTTCGATTCTGCGGGCGCGCTTCGGACTCGACGGCGATGAGCCACGCACCCTGGACCAGATCGCCCACATCGAAGGGGTCACCCGGGAGCGGGTGCGCCAAATCGAGAAGCGTGCACTCGCCCTCTTACAGGTGCCGCGCCTTGAGCATTACCTCCGGGATTAGCAGGCCCCGCAAAACTGAGTCGCTATCAGATTGTTGCCCCATTTTTCACCGACACTCGCGCCGTTTCAGGTTAGTGTCACACCAACCGAAACATTGGAGTGGTGGATATGGGAAAACTGACCTATGACTCGACCATGACCGCAGACTTCGACGATCGAATCCTGGCCCATATCCAAGTAGTCATCGGGGCGAAACTGCGCCGGGGTGAATCGTTCTATTTCACCTGGCGCGACGACCCCCAATCCGGCGACGGCCGCAGCACCATCTGGCTGCACCCGAGCATCCCGATCGCCTACAAATATTTCGGCAGCCGTCAGCCCAGCCTCAACCGGGAATGGATCGAGGCGTTGATGGTCACCGCGAATTCGTCCGGCGGCCTGCAGGTCGTGCCGGAGCCGCGCGGGAACGGCAACAATCATTCATCCGCTTCCTCGAGCAGGGACGACTCGTGAACAGAATCGATATTGTCTACGGCGGAAAACCGTATTCGCTCGGCGGTCGCAGCATCACCTCGATTCAGGACGAAATCGGCGCCGCCATCGCTGCGGGGGTGCCGTACTGGATCAAGGTCAACAGCGGTGAGGGTCGCTACGAGGATGCCTATCTGCTGATCGCTCCCGGCATTCCGGTGGCCATGGTCAACGTCAAGCCCAACGGTGAGACCAGCGACGCCGACGACGCGGCCGCCGCCGCCGCCTTCAAGCGGGAGATGCTCTAGCAGCCCGCAGCCCGCAGCCCGCAGATCACAGGCCGCACGGAGTCGGGACCTCTGGACGCCGGGGGCCGCCGGGCTCTCTGGCAGACTGGGATCATGCTGACCTCACTGATGATGCCGTCGCTCTCGGACCTGCTCGGTTCCGCACACGTCGTCTCCCTCCCACTCGTCACCCGCTTCCGCGGTATCGACCACCGTGAAGCACTGTTGCTTCCCGGCCCGGCCGGCTGGACCGAATTCTCGCCGTTCGTCGAATACGACGACGACGAAGCCGTCGCCTGGCTGCGTGCCGCGATCGACTTCGGCTGGAACCAGACCCCCGCGCTGCTGCGCACGAGCCTCGCGGTGAACGCGACCGTGCCGGCCGTGGAGGCCGCCCTCGTGCCCGATATCCTCGCCCGGTTCCCCGGTTGCCGCACCGCCAAGGTCAAGGTGGCCAGCGCCGACCAGACCCTCGCCGACGACGTCGCCCGCGTGCGCATGGTGCGCAGCGTGCTGGGCCCGGAAGGTCGCATCCGCGTGGACGCCAACGGCCTCTGGAACATGGACGAGGCCGAGCACGCACTTCACGCCCTCGCCGAGTTCGACCTCGAATACGTGGAACAGCCCTGCATGAGCGTCGATGAGCTCATCGAGCTGCGCGGCCGCAGCGCCTACATGGACGTTCCGATCGCCGCCGATGAGAGCGTGCGTAAAGCGGATGACCCGCTGCTCGTCGCGCGCGCCGGTGCCGCCGACATCCTGGTGCTGAAGGCACAGCCCCTCGGCGGCATCCGCGCGGCCCTCGCGATCATCGCCCAGACCGGCCTGCCCGTGGTCGTCTCGAGCGCACTGGACACCTCGATCGGCCTGTCGATGGGAGCCCACCTCGCGGCCGCGATTCCCGAGCTGCCCTACGACTGCGGCCTCGGCACCGCGTCGCTGCTCGCCGCCGATGTGACGCACAACCCGCTGCTGCCGGTCGACGGTGCCATCGAGGTTCGCCGCGTCAGCCCCGACGCCGACCTGCTCGAACTGCACGCGGCATCCGCCGAGCGCCGCGACTGGTGGCTCGCCCGCCTCGAGCGCTGCTACGCCCTGCTCTAGACCGCAGCGCGGCCCCGCCACCCCGCCGCGCGCCGCGCCCGGCAGCGCCACGGCGCGCGCCACGCGGTAGCTACGCCGCTGCGCAGCACCACAGCCACCCGACGCAAGCCACAATCCCGGAATCTCCAGCGCCACGCGGTAGCTGCGCCACTGCGCGGTAGGCGCGCCTACGGCGCAGTGGCGTTACTGCCGCGCATCATGCTCGCCGCCCTCCGAAAGACGAAGTCAGCAGCCATCACGCGGTACCTGCGCCGCTGCGCCGTGCTACGCCATCCCGCGGAAGCCCCGGCCGGCAGCTCTCGCGACCGGGCGCAGCTGACGGATGCACCCTGCCGGCAACGCCTACAGGCCGGAGTAGGCGTGCAGGCCTTTGAAGAACACGTTGACGATGCCGAAGTTGAACAGCACCGCCGCGAAGCCGATGAGCGAGAGCCACGCGGAGCGCGAGCCGCGCCAGCCGCGGGTCGCGCGGGCGTGGATATAGCCGGCGTAGATGACCCAGATGATGAAGGTCCAGACCTCTTTGGTGTCCCAGCCCCAGTAGCGACCCCAGGCCTGTTCGGCCCAGACGGAGCCGGCCATGAGGGTGAAAGTCCACAGGATGAACCCGATGATGTTGACCCTGTAGGCGAGGTTCTCGAGGGTCGCCGCGGACGGCAGGGTCGCCAGGAAGCGCAGCCGCACCGGCCGGGTGTCGGCGAGCAGGCTCTCGCGCCGAAACTGAAGCAGCTGCACGAACGAGAGGGCAAAGCCGAGCGCGAAGAACCCAGTGCCGAGTGACGCCACGAAGACGTGGATCACCAGCCAGGCCGACTGCAGCGCCGGCGGCAGCGGGGCGACCTCCACATAGAAGCTGACGGCGGCGACGCCGAGCAGCACGAGAACGAGCCCGGTGACGAAGGTGCCGAGGAACCGCAGGTCCACGCGGATCAGCACGACCAGGTAGACGGCGACGATCAGCAGCGTGCCGGTCATCGCAAACTCGTACATGTTGGCCCACGGCACCCGGTCGGCGACGATGCCGCGCGTCACGGTCGCGAAGAGGTGCAGCGCCCAGGCCAGCACGGTGAGCGACATGCCCACGCGCAGGCTCGCCGAGTGCGAGTACGGCGTGGTCGCGTCGTTGTTGATGCGCGCGCTCAGCCGGTTCATGGTCAACGTCGAGGCGCCCGAGCCGCCCGCGGACGACGAGGCAGACGCGGCGACGGATGCCGCCCCCTGCCCGTGCGTGTCGGCCGTCTGCACGGCTGCGGCGTCGACGGCCGCCGACCGCTTGGCCAGGTCGATCGCGAAGGCGATGAACGCCAGCGCGTACACGGCCATCGCCGAGTACAGGCTCATGATGGAGAGGTCGTTGAGATTCACGGGATAAGCCTAAGTCTGTTCGGGGGTCGAAACGGCGGGAACAGCGGGTTTGACAGCATCCGCCCCGGCTGCGGCGGCCCCAGACTTGGGGAGCGGGGTGCTGGGGAGTGATGCCAGGTGGCGATCGGCCACAGCGGCCACGGCCGCTTCGAGGGCGGGATCCTCACCGCGGGCGAGGCCCGCGTATTCGAGGCTGAGCGTGCCGTCGGACTGCGGAACTGCCTTCACCCAGACGCGGCGGCGGGGCACGAACAGTCCGGTGAGCAGCCCCGCCAGGATCAGCACGGCGAAGCTCAGCACCCAGAGCTGGGTCGGGTCGTGGTGAATGTCGAACGACGCGAACCGCGGCACCGAGTTCGACAGGTCGTCGGCCGCGGCCGTCGGGTCGGCGTTATTGAACGTCACCGTTCCGAGGTCGTTCGGCAGGTCCAGGGTCTGACCCGGGCGCAGTTCGATCGTCTCGACCCCGGTCTTGCCGCCGGTCAGCTGCGTCATGTCGTCGATGTTGAGCGAGTAGACGGATGTCGGCACCCCCTCGTCGAGGCCGAGGTCACCGGTGTAAACGTTCAGCGTGAGCATCGGGTAGATCAGGTCGGGGTACGAGGAGAAGAACGCCCCCGAGGTGGCCGTCTCCTGGGTCGGGTAGAAGAACCCGATCATTCCGACCTGCTCGGCGAGGCCGTCGGGCACCTTCACGACACCGAGCGAGGTGAGGTTGGCGTCCTGCGGCAGGAACGGCACCGAGTCGCTGAAGACGTCGGAGCCGTCGGGTGAGGTGACCGTGATCGAGGGGGCGTAGCCGTTGCCGAGCAGGAAGATGTCGGTGCCGCCGGTGCGCAGCGGCCCGTTGACCTTGACCTCGCCGGGCTCGGGGTCTTCGCCGCGGGGCGTCACGGTGACGCCGGCGGTGAAGTCGACGGGCTGGCCGATGGCATTGAGGTTCTCGGCCTCGTACTGCACCGCGAAATCGTCGAGGGTGAGCGTGTACGGGTCGAGGGTGGAATCGTCGAAGAACCGGCCCGGGTTGAACGAGTCGTAGGCCAGCAGCGTGTTGACGAAGGTCTGCCCCTCCACGAGCACGCGCTGGCCGGCGAAGCCGTAGCCGCCGCCGAAGCCGACGACGACGAGGATGCCGACGAGGGCGAAATGGAAGACAAGGTTGCCGGTTTCGCGCAGGTAGCCGCGCTCGGCCGAGACCGAGACGCTGCCGGCCTTGTCGTAGAGGGCGACGCGGTAGCCGCTGGATTTCAGCAGGGTGCGGGCCGAGGCGATGGCGGCGCCGGCATCCGTTCCGGCGGGCGCGGTGCGGGTGGTGAACCCGGCGAGCCGGGCCAGTCGGGCCGGGGTCGCCGGGGGCGTCGCGCGCAGGGCGATGAAGTGGTGCTTGGTGCGCGGAATCACACAGCCGATCAGCGACACGAACAGCAGCAGGTAGATCGCCGAGAACCAGGCCGAGGAGTAGACGTCGAAGGCCTGGATGTTGTCGAGCACCGGCGCGAGGTCGGGGTTGTCGGCGAAGTACTGGGTGACGCCGTTCGGGTCGGAAGACCGCTGCGGCACGAGCGAGCCGGGCACCGCCGCGATGGCCAGCAGCAGCAGCAGGAACAGCGCGGTGCGCATGCTCGTCAGCTGGCGCCACAGAAAGCGCAGCCAGCCCACGACGCCAAGCTTGGGCTGCACGATGCCGGCCGAAGCCTCGGGCGGTCGGGAATCAAAATGGTCAGATGGCCGGGACAAAGCTGCCAATCACCCCTTGCAGGTCGAGGAGCCAGACGCTCCAGATGCCGCTCACCATGAGCACTCCGATGACGATGAGCAGAACGCCGCCGAACAGGTTGATCGCTCGAATGTGGCGTTTGAGAAAGCGTACGGTGCCCGTCGCCCAGTTGAAACCGAGGGCGATGAGCAGAAAGGGGATGCCGAGGCCGAGCGAGTAGAACAGGGCAAGCAGGCCGCCCTGCCAGGGTGACCCGCTGCTGAGGCTGAGCGAGTTGATCGCGGTCAGCGTCGGGCCGGTGCAGGGGGTCCAGCCGACGGCGAAGACGGCGCCGAGCAGCGGCGCCCCGGCCAGGCCCATCTTCGGACGCCACGAGGTCTTGATCGTGCGCTGCATGGCCCCGAACTGCCCCACGAAGACCAGGCCGAGCAGAATCACGACGACGCCGGCGATGCGCGTGATCAGGTCACGGTACTGGTTGAGCCAGAAACCGGCCGCACCAAAGATGAACCCGGTCAGCACGAAGATGACGGTGAATCCGAGGACGAACAGGCCGACCCCGGCGAGCAGCCGGTTGCGGCCGCGGCGATCGCGCTTCGACGCGGCCATGCTGCCATCCGTGAACCCGCCGATGTATGCGAGGTAGCCCGGAACGAGCGGCAGGATGCACGGCGAGGCGAACGAGACCAGCCCGGCGAGCACGGCGATCGGAATCGCGAAATAAAGCTCGCCGCTGAAGACGATCTCGCCGAAGGGGTTGTCCACGCCTAGTTGTCCTCCACGGGCGAGCCCTCGGCGATCGTGTCGGTGATCAGCGTCTCCAGGATCGACGCCTCAGCGATGGCGCCGAGGATACGCGCGGCCACCCGGCCCTCGGCGTCGAGCACGAGCGTGGTCGGCACGGCGTTCGGCGGGATGCTGCCGCTGAAGGCGAGCTGCATGCCGCCATCATCGACGTCGAGCACCGACGGATAGGTGACCCCGTAGGTCTCGCTGAAGGCGAGGGCGTTCGCGGCCTGGTCGCGCACGTTGACGCCGAGAAAGCTCGCCCCCTTCCCCTCGAACTGGGCGTTCAGGCTCTGCAGGTCGTCGGCCTCGGCCCGGCACGGGGCGCAGCTGGCGTACCAGAAGTTCACCACGGTGACCTCGCCCAGATAGTCAGCGGATGCCACGGGCTCGCCCGTCTCGGTCAGGCCCGCGAACTCGACAGGGTCGCCCCGGTCGGCACTGGCGATCTCGGTGATGCTGCCGTCGCCGGCGATGTAGCCCTTGCTGTCGCCCGCCCGGTATTGGTCGGCGAGCGGGTCGGAGGTGCAGCCGGTGAGCAGCAGAGCAGCCGCCGCCAGGCCGACAACAGCGCGGGAAACCAGGCCGGCGCGGCTCATACCGCTCCCACGTCGATCGCGTCGCCCTGCAGCCCCGCGGCCGGGCTCGAATACGCTGTTTCGGCGAAGCGGTTGCCGCGCCAGGACAGGGTGGTGATGCTCGACAGTGCGCAGCGGCGTTGGCGCGGATCGTGGAAGAGACGTTCCTGGGCGAGGGTTCGGTGCACCATCCAGATCGGCAGCTGGTGACTGACGAGAACCACGTCGCCCTCCGGCACGGACTGCCAGGCATCGTCGATGGCGGCGAGCATCCGCTTCGAAATCGACCGGAACGGTTCACCCCAGCTCGGCCGCAGCGGGTTGATCAGCAGCGGCCAGTTTTTCGGGTCGCGCAGGGCGCCGTCCTCGCCGCGCATGCGCTTGCCCTCGAAGCGGTTCGTGGGTTCGATGATGCGTTCGTCGATCGTGGTGTCGAGGTTGAACGCGGCGGCGATCGGTTCGGCGGACTCGCGGGCACGCTGCAGCGGCGAGGCGATGACGCTCACGACGGGGCGGCCGCGTTCGACGAGCTCGGCGGCGGCGGCCTGCGCCATCTGCACCCCGAGGTCGGAAAGCCTGAACTCCGGCAGCCGTCCATAGAGAACGCCTTCGGGGTTGAAAACCTCACCGTGACGAACAAGATGTACCTGACTGGCTACCACCATTCAATTCTACGGAAGTCGTCCCCTTGAATTGACCGTATGCCCGCGCTGCCGAGCCTCGCGGGCACGCACCTCTACACTGGAACGTGTGACTTCGCGCGTATTGATCAAGAACCTGTCCGCTCTCGACGACGGCCCCGTAACGGTGTCCGGATGGGTCGACACTGTGCGCGACCAGAAGAAGGTGCAATTCGTCGTTCTGCGCGACGAATCCGGCGCCGTGCAGCTGGTGAACCCACGCACGACGGATGCCGATGGCGCCGTCGTCGCCGATGAGCCGGCCACCAGCATCTCCGGCCTGGCCCAGGGCACCTTTGTGACCGTCACCGGCCAGCTCAAGCACGACGAGCGCGTCAAGCTCGGCGGCATCGAGATCAAGCTCGCCACCCTCACCGTGGTGTCCGCGGCGATTCCCGAGACGCCGATCGCGGCCGACTCGAGCCTCGACAAGCGCATGGACTGGCGCTTCCTCGACCTGCGCAACCCGAAGCAGAACCTTATCTTCCGCATCCAGACCACGTTCGAGCACGCACTGCGCACGTACTGGATCGAGCACGACTTCATCGAGCTGCACACCCCGAAGCTGATGGCCAGCGCGAGCGAGAGCCGCGCCGAGCTGTTCGAGGTCGGCTACTTCGACACCAAGGCCTACCTCGCGCAGAGCCCGCAGTTCTTCAAGCAGATGGCGCAGTCCGCCGGCTTCGGCAAGATCTTCGAGGTGGGCCCGGCATTCCGCGCCGACCCCTCGTTCACGAGCCGCCACGCGACCGAGTTCACGAGCGTCGACGCGGAGATCAGCTGGATCGACAGCCACGACGACGTCATGCAGCTGCACGAAGACCTGATGGTCGCCGGCTTCACCGCCGTCAAGGCGAAGCACGGCGAGGAGGTGCTCGCCCTGTTCGACGTCGAGGTCACCGTTCCGACCCAGCCCTTCCCGCGCATCCCCCTGGCCGAGGCCAAGGAGATCGTGAAAAGCCGCGGCTACGAGGTTCCCCGCGACGACGACGACATGGACCCGGAGGGCGAGCGCCAGATCGCCGCCTACGTGCTCGAGAAGTTCGGGCACGAATTCGTGTTCCTCACCGACTACGCCTCGAGCATCCGCCCGTTTTATCACATGCGTCACGAGGGCGACGAGTCGATCACCAAGAGCTACGACCTCATCTTCAACGGCACCGAGATCTCCACCGGCGCACAGCGCGAACACCGCATCGAGGTGCTCGAAGCGCAGGCAGTGGAGAAGGGCCTCGACCCGAAGGAGATCGAGGGCTACCTCGACTTCTTCCGCTACGGCGTGCCCTCGCACGGCGGTTTCGGCATGGGCCTGGCTCGGGTGCTGATGCTGATGCTGCACCAGGCATCCATTCGTGAGGTCACCTACCTGTTCCGCGGCCCGACCCGCCTCGAGCCCTAACCGGCAGGCCCGGGGCCGCCCTCGGACCCGCACACCCCCGCCGGTCGAAACCACCTCGCTGGTTGAGCGGGGCGCGCGCGCTTTTGGCGCGCCCCAGTCGAAACCTCGCGAGACGACCCTCGAACCCGCGCGATCGGTCAGGCGACCTGCAGGTCGACCGCGAGGCGGTCGGAGACGACGGTGCGAATGAACGCGCCGACCTTCTTGTGCTCGGGGTGCTTCTGGTAGCGAGCGAGCGCCTCGAGGTCGTCGAAGTCGGCGATCAGGGCGACGTCCCAGTTTTCGTCACCGGCAACATCCGGCCCGACCGTCAGCGCAAGAATCTCGGGAACGACACCGACGAGCGCTTCGAGGCCGGAGGTGATCTCGGCGGCATCAGCCGCCTTCTTGCGCGGGGTGACGGCGCTGAGTTTCCAGCAGACGATGTGACGGATGGTCATGATTGTGCCTCCAGCAGGGCCGTGCGCAGGCGCAGCGGGTCGATGCGCCAGTAGTTGTGCACCTTGCCGTTGAGCAAGAGCACCGGGATGTCCTCGACGTAGAGCTCGTGCAGCGCGGCATCCTCGAGAATCGACTTTTCCTCGATCGTGATGACCGGCGCGGCCGGATCGTCGGCGAGTTTCGCGACGACGGTGCCGACCATGTCGCGGGCGTCGTCGCAAAGGTGACAGCCGGGCTTGCCGATCAGGGTCAGGTGTACGGTACTCATCCGACCAGCCTAGAGGTCGGGGCGGGGCACCCCTTAAAGCAGAGTGCGCCGGGCCACGAAGGCCCAGCGCTCACGCCCCGAGACGACCGAGGTCGACCGGAGATACTTCTGAATAGAACTGCAGTGCAGCGCTACCTACTTCTTGTTGCGACGCTGGTGACGAGTCTTACGAAGAAGCTTGCGGTGCTTCTTCTTCGCCATACGCTTGCGTCGCTTCTTGATTACAGAACCCACACGGACCTCACAAAGATTGGATGCGCCGCGGGACCCGCGACAGACACGAAAACCCCATTCTAGCCGCAAAAAACAGTGCGTCCTACGCAGTGTCAGCGACCGGGCGATTCAGGGCCTCGGTAACGGCCGTTTCCGGCACCCGGAACGAGCGGCCGAAACGGATGGCGGGGAGTTCGCCCGAGTGCACCATGCGGTAGACGGTCATCCTCGAGACGCGCATCATGTCGGCGACCTCGGCCACCGTGAGAAAACGCACTTCGGACAGTTCCTGGGTCATTACCGACTCCCTCGGGTGGGGTTGGAGATGCTGGAGTTACCGCTGGGCGTGCAGGCAACTCTAGGTGCTGGCGAGGTTCGGGGTCTACGGGTTTTTGCGCCACTTCTTGGTGGTCGCGTCTTTGACCGCGTGGGACATCTGGAACGACGTGTCGGCGAAGGCCTTGCCGATCGCGGACGCGAAGGCACGCTGCTCGTCGCGGAGGCCCGCCTCGACCTCCTCGGTCGTGAGGTCGGGGGTGGCATCGAAATCCACGCTGAGAAAAGGAATCAGCCAGTCTTCGATCTGTTCGAGCGGGGCGTAGTTCAGGTGGTAAAACCGGTGCTGGCCCTCTTCGCGCACCACGACGAGGGTCGCTTCACGCAGCACCTTGAGGTGCTTGGACACGGTCGGTTGGCTCAGGCCCAGCCGTGTGACGATGTCGGACACGCTCAGCTCGCCACGAGACTCGCCGCGGGACTCGTTCGACACGTTGTACCGTTCGAGGAGAATTCGCAGGATGTCCCGCCGGGTCGAGTCCGCCACCACGTCGAAGATGTCTGCCATTTCATAAGGGTAGTCATTCCCGATGGGTAGTACCATGACAAGTTGTCAACGCTCGCAGGTCAAACGGGGGGTTCCCAGTGCATTCGACCATCACACCGGGGCGGTTCGGACGAAAGTCCACCACCTGGTACGGCCGCATCCGCGACGCCGTCGACCACCTGGTGCGCTCGTCCCCGTCCCGCTTCGCGATCCTCGTCTTCACTGCCCTGATCCTCGTCTTCACTGTGTTGTTCTCGCTGCCGATCGCATCCGCTGACCGCACCATCACGCCTCTCCACGACGCCCTGTTCACCGCAGTATCGGTCATCTGCGTCACCGGACTCGCCACGGTCGACATGGCCACCCACTGGTCAGGTTTTGGCAACGTCCTGGTTTATGTCGGCGTCAATATCGGCGGCATCGGCGTGCTGACGCTGGCCTCACTGATGGGATTGGTCATCTCCCGCCGCCTCGGCCTGCGCGCCAAACTGATGGCCGCGAGCGATTCGAACCCGTCGCGCATCCACGCGGGGCCGGTCAACGAGGGCCAGGCCGTACGGCTCGGTGAGGTCGGCAGCCTGCTCGTCACGGTCGCCATCAGCGCCCTCGTCATCGAGGTCGTCGTTGCCGCGCTGCTCTTTCCCCGGATGCTCATTGACGGTGTCGAGGTCGGCGAAGCCCTGTGGCACAGCTTCTATTACTCGGCGATGGCCTTCACGAATACCGGTTTCAGCCCCAACGTGGAGGGCCTGGACCAGTTCGCGAGCGACTATTGGTTTCTCTCCGCACTGATGCTGGGCGTGTTCCTCGGCAGCCTCGGCTTTCCCGTGATCTATGCCTTCGCCCGGGCGTTTCGCGGCCCCCGACGGTGGTCGCTGCACGTCAAGCTCACCCTCGTCACGACGATCGCCCTGCTGGTTTTCGGCACCCTCCTGTACATATTGCTCGAGTTCGACAACCCGAAGACCTTCGGCTCCCTGAACGCCGGCGACACGATTTTCCAGTCCATGTTCATGTCGGTCATGACCCGGTCGGGCGGCTTTTCCACGATTCTCGTCAGCGATCTGAACGGCTCCAGCCTGCTCCTGAGCGGCATGCTGATGTTCATCGGCGGCGGCTCGGCATCCACTGCCGGCGGCATCAAGGTCACCACCCTCGCGATCCTGTTTCTCGCCGCCGTCGCCGAGGCCCGCGGCAAGCAGGAAATGGAGGCCTTCGGTCGCCGCATTCCGAGCGACATGCTGCGCCTGGCGGTGAGTGTCGTACTGTGGGGCGCCACGACCGTCGCGGTGTCCACGATTCTCATCCTGCACATCACCAAGGCTCCCCTGGACCAGGTGCTCTTTGACGTGATCTCGGCCTTCGCCACCTGTGGACTCTCCACCGGCCTGACCGCTGATCTGCCGCCCGAGGGGGTCTATGTGCTCGCGGCAACGATGTTCATGGGCCGGGTTGGTACAGTGACACTGGCTGCGGCCCTCGCCGCAAGCGAGAGCCGACAACTGTTCAAACGTCCCGAAGAAAGGCCCATCGTTGGCTGACCTGATCAAACATGATGCGCCGGTGCTGGTCATCGGCCTGGGCCGGTTCGGTGCCGCGACCGCCGGCCAGCTCGACCGGCTGGGCCGCGAAGTGCTCGTCGTGGACACCAGTGAGCTGCTCGTTCAGAAATGGTCCGAACGGGTGACCCACGCCGTGCAGGCGGACGCCCGCAACATCGACGCGCTGCGCCAAATCGGAGCCGAAGACTTCTCGATCGCCGTCTGCGCCACGGGCGCTTCGGTCGAGGCGAGCGTGCTCATCGTCGCGAACCTCGTCGACCTGAACATTCCCCAAATCTGGGCGAAGGCCATCTCCACCTCCCACGGCAAGATCCTCGAGCGCATCGGCGCCAACCACGTCATCTACCCGGAGGCCGAGGCCGGCGAACGGGTCGCCCACCTCGTCTCGGGCCGCATGCTCGACTTCATCGAGTTCGACGACGACTTCGCCCTGGTCAAGATGTATCCGCCGAAGCCGATCCGCGGCCTCAACCTCATCGACTCCGGCGTGCGCAGCAAACACCGTGTCACGGTCGTCGGAGTGAAGAGCCCCGGCAAACCATTCACCTACGCGACCGCCGAAACGGTGGTCTCGAACCATGACCTCATCATCGTCTCGGGCACCGAGGGCGATATTGAAAAGTTCGCCGCCCTCGGAACCTAAGCCCCCGGGCCGTCGACCACCGGCACCACCCAGAAAGTTATCCACGATGCCCCAGGATTTGCCCACACCCCACCCGATCGCCCCGCCGCACATCAGGGCGCTGGTGCGCAGCGATGCCACCGCAGAGCTGACCGTTGACGGCGTCAGCCAGGCGATCACGGCGACGGATGACGCGCGGCTGCGGGAAGAGATCATCACCCGGGTCGTCGCCTCGGCCGAACAGGCCGGACGTTCCCTGCACGTGCTCATCGTCGACGATGACGGCGAATGGCCCCTGCTGGTGCACGTCGATGGCTTGGTGGAGGCCGACGGCGCCGGCACCCGAACGGTCGCTCCGGCCTCTGCCGCCACTGCCACGACCGCAACTGCACCGCCGATGAGCCGCCGCGCGGCCCGGGAGGCGGCCGCAGCTGCAGCCGCCAGAGAAGAAACTGTGGACGACGCAGTGGAAGAACCCGCGCAGCATTCACGCACCGCCGCAGCGGAGCCGGCACCGGCACCGGCCTCGGCCCCGAGCAGGCCCGCCACTGGGGTGCCGGATCCGCCGTTCCTGTCCGTGCTTGCTGCTCCCGCCCCGGCGGCAGCGGCCCTCGGCGCGCCCGTACCGTCATTCACGGTGCCGCCAGCGCCCGTACCGCCTGCGCCTGTACCGACCCCGGCGCAGGCCGTGGCGACGGCATCCGCTGTGCAAACGATCCCGGCACCGCTCGAGGCCTACGAAACGGGCGAGACCGCACCCAACCTGGCCGATTTTCTCGGCTCCCGGCCACCGGCGGCAACCGGGCCGGCCCAGCAGGGCTGGCAGGGCGCCGTGGGACGCATCACCGGCGGCCTCGTGACGTTCGCACCCGGCGGCGCCGAACTCGCACAGCGGGATGCCATTTCCAGCGTGCAGCGCACGCTGAACGGGCCGCGCACGATCGTGGTGTTGAACCCCAAGGGCGGCGCGCACAAGACCACGGCGACGCTGCTGATCGCGGCGACGTTCGGCACCTACCGCGGCGGATTCACGCTCGCGTGGGACAACAACGAGACCATGGGCACCCTCGGCGTGCGCGCCCAGGCCGCGGCGCACACCAACACCGCCGTCGACCTGCTGCGCGACCTCGAACGCTTCGGCGACGGCGAGGCCCGGGTCGGAGACCTCGATGACTATGTGCGCGCCCAAGGCGACGCCCAGTTCGACGCCCTCGCCTCCGACCTCGACCCGGCCGGCGCCGCGAGCATCGACGCGGCCGCGTTCGGCCGGCTGCACTCCACGCTCAGCCGCTTCTACCGGGTGCTCGTCATCGACACCGGCAACAATATGCGCGCCTCAAACTGGGAGGCCGCAGTCGAGACCGCCGACCAGCTGGTGATCGTGTCGACGATTCGAGAGGACACCGGCTTCGGCGCCGCCGCCCTCATCGACGGGCTGCGCGCGAAGGGCCACGCCGACAAGGTCGCCCAGGCTGTGACGATTCTGGCCTCACCGTCGAAGACCGCGGACCCGCAGCTGTCGCGGCGCCTGCACGATCACTTCGCCCAGCTGACCCGGTCGGTGCTCGACGTTCCGTTCGATGCGTCACTGGTCAGTGGCGGGCCGCTGAACGTCGACGCGCTCGCTCCGCGCACCCGCGCCGCGTGGCTGCTCGCCACCGCCTCGATCGCCGAGGGCCTCTAACCCTCCGCCAGCCGGAAAGCCCGCGTAAGGTGCGGACTTCGCACCTTCGTGTCGCTCGCGAAGGCACGATCTCCGCACCTCACTATGCGCGGGCGGGACGAGCTAGGACTTGGCGAGTTCGCGCGCTCGGGCGAGGGCGGCATCCGTCGCGGTGTCGAAGATCGCCTTGAAATCGACCTTCTGCAGCTCGCCCACGGCCTGCTCGGTGGTGCCGCCGGGGCTCGTGACCTGGCGGCGCAGCTGGGTGGGGGTCTTGTCGGAGACCGCGAGCAGCGCGCTCGCGCCGAGGAAGGTGCCGTTGACCATCACGGCGGCCTCTTCGGGCGTAAAGCCCTTGTCGATCGCGGTCGCGGTGAACTGCTCGATCAAGAAGAACACGTAGGCCGGACCGGAACCGGAGATCGTACTGAGGGCGTCGAGCTTCTCCTCGGGAACGACGAGCACGTCGCCGACCGTGCCGAACAGGGCCTGGGCGAGGGCGAGGTCCTCAACAGTCGAACGCGAGCCGGCGCTCAGGCCGGTCACGGCCATACCGACGACGGCGGGCGTGTTGGGCATCGAGCGAATCACGTGCACGGATGCCGGCAGCAGCGATTCGAACGTCGCGACGGTCACGCCGGCGCAGACGCTGATGACGAGGGTTCCGGGCGCGAGGTAGTCGGCGATCTCGGCGAGCAGGTCGGGCACCATGTAGGGCTTGACGGCGACGACCACGATCTCGGCACCGCTGATGGCCGTGAGGTTGGCGTCGGCATCCGTCTCGGTCGCGAACGCCGTCACCCCCACGGTGTCGGCCAGTTCGGCGGCACGTTCACTGCTGCGATTGGTGGTGCGGATGCCGCCGGTCACCTCGACGCCCGGCTTCAGCAATCCGGCCAGAACGGCCCGCGCCATGGAGCCGGCTCCGAGGAATGCGATGGTGGGCAGGGTCACGGTTGTAGAAGAAGTCATTCAACCAGTGTAGTTTTTCCAGATTTTTCAGGCTTTATCTGGCTTGTGACGGGTCTTCTGGTTGTGCGGGCATCTCAGCCGCGGCGGGCGGGGTCTTCGAAGAAGTCCAGCAGCAGGCGGGCCCCCTCGTCGGCGTTGATGCCGGCGATCACCTCAACCCGGTGATTCAGGCGCCGATCGCGCAGCACGTCGTAGACGGAGCCGACCGCCCCGGCCTTCTCGTCCCAGGCGCCGAAGACGACCACGGGAAGGCGAGCGGCGAGAATCGCCCCCGCACACATGACACAGGGTTCGAGAGTCACGACGAGGGTGCAGCCGGTGAGGTGCCAGTCCCCCGTCGCGGCGGCTGCCGCGCGGATCGCGACGACCTCCGCGTGCAGCGTGGGGTCCTGGTGCAGCTCACGCTCGTTGTGTCCGCGGCCGATGACCGCGCCGCTCGCGTCGAGGATCACGGCGCCGACGGGAACGTCACCGGTTGCCAGCGCGGCGCGCGCTTCGACCAGGGCCAGTCGCATCCACGCGGCGTGCTGTTCTGTGCGGTTCTCGACCATGTCCTACCTCGCTGCGCCCCCAGGCCCACTGAGAGACCCAGGGCCCGCTGATAGAATTGAGCCTATGCGAGTTCATGTTGCCGACCATCCGCTCATCACGCACAAGCTCACGGTATTGCGAGACCAGAACACGCCGTCGCCGCTGTTCCGCTCCCTTGTCGAAGAGCTCATGACGTTGCTCGCCTATGAGGGAACGCGCGGTGTGCGGGTTGAGCCCGTGACCGTGCAGACCCCGGTCTCCCCGGCCCAGGGGGTGCGCATCAGCGACCCCAAGCCGCTCGTCGTGCCGATCCTGCGTGCGGGACTCGGGATGCTGGAAGGCATGGTGAAGATGCTGCCGACCGCCGAAGTGGGCTTTCTGGGCATGCAGCGCAACGAGGAGACCCTCGAGCCCACGACCTACGCCGAGCGCCTGCCCGACGACCTGTCGGATCGGCAGTGTTTCGTTCTCGACCCGATGCTCGCCACCGGCGGTTCGCTGATCGCGGCGATCAACTTTCTGTTCGCCCGCGGCGCCGTCGACGTCACCGCGATCTGCATCCTGGCCGCCCCCGAGGGGCTCGCCGCCGTGGAGAAGGCGCTGGAAGGTCGCGAGGTCACGATCGTGCTCGGCGCGGTCGATGAACGCCTCAACGAGCTCGGCTACATCGTGCCCGGACTCGGCGATGCCGGCGACCGCCTCTACGGCCTGGTCTGAGATCGAGCCCGACCACCAGCGTCACATGCAGGACCTGCGGGCCGTGACAGGCCCGCAGGCCTGAAGTTCAATTATCTTTGATAAAGTGCAATTCTAGAAAATCTTCTGTGATGAACCACTGATTCAAGGCGGATCCGCCGAATCAGCTCGGCCCTCGTGAACGTGTTGCGTGACTCATTCCGCCACTCGGCGTCACCAAATTGACACATGCCGTCACACTCCGCTTTACTCACATTTATGACAACGCGAGCAAACCCCCTGACCTCCCTCGAGGCTCCCGGGACTGCCGGCATGATGATGCCCGGCATCTTCAGCGCTGTCTGTTGCCGAATGTGCCGCTAACGTACGCACCTCGCCGAACTCCCGCCCCGCACCGATAGCGCCGCGGTCGAGTTCCCCGAAAGCTTCTCGTTGAAGCGTTCGCATTCCGGCTTTCCTCTCGCCTGACGCAATGCCGTCAGTCGTACCGAGGGGCCACAGTTTCGAACCCGCACCCGCGCCGCGGACGGGTTCCGTGCAGCATCCAGTCAAAGGATTCTTCCCATGTCACTCGCCCACATCCACTCCAGCCGCCCCGCCTTCACCCCCCTGACCCTCGCCGAGCCGCCCGTCGCCCCGGCGCCCCGCATCCGCGCTGTGCCGAGCGGCACCGAGGCCCGCGGCTTCGTGCTCTACGTCGGCATCGACGAGGCCAAGGCCGCGGCCGCCGGCACCAACCTGAACCGCATCGTCGAGGCGCTCAAGGCCCTCGCCGCTGAACTGGCACCGACCGCCGAGACCTACGCCGCGGTCGCGCTGGCCCCCCAGGGCGCAGGCGGACGCGACGTCGACGTCGTGCGCCTCGCCCTGCAGGACCCGGCCGCACTGGCCGCCCACCGCACCGAGGCTGAGGAGCCGGCCAGCGAACGCAGCGGAGTCGTCGTCGACCTGTCCCGCAAGCGCGTGGTGCTCGACAACGAGACGGCGGCGCTGACCTACAAGGAGTTCGAGCTGCTGCAGTACCTCGTGCTGCGTGAGGGCCGCACCATTGAGCGCGCCGAGATCATCTCGGCGCTCTGGAATGCCGCCGACGAGGACGAAGCACCGAACGAGCGCACCATCGACGTGCACGTGCGTCGCCTGCGCGCCAAGCTCGGCCGCTACGAAGACATCGTGCGCACCGTGCGCGGCGTGGGTTACCGCTTCGACCGCCACGCCGACGTGTCGATCCAGCACGCACCGACCGCGAGCTCAGACCGCTTCTAGCCTCGGCAGATCAGGTGCGGCTCCCCCTGTGCAACGCGGCCTTAACGCACTCGAGGGCCGGTCGTAGGGGGCTACGACCGACCCTCTTCCCTTGCACCAAGAGTGTCCTGCAATCACATTTCACGTCGTCCGCCACAGCAAACGGTTGACGCACCTAAAATATATAACGAACGCATAACGGATGCCACTCCTCAGCACGATTTTCTCCTGCGAGTTGTCCGTGAACCACGAATTGCCTCCCACCCTCCCCGCCGATTCGGCCCCCACGGCCGACACTCTCTATTCTGGAGAGCGACGTGAGGAGTCTGGTGACCGATAGAGCCGTGGCTGTGGCTGCCTGGGAATCGCTCTTTCGCGCCCAGGTCGCGATCATGCGCAGCCTGGTCGCGGAATTTCCGTCCCGCGACATATCGTTTAACGAGTACGACGTGATGTTCAACCTGTCTCGGCAGCCGGATCGGCGCATCCGTCTGAGGGAACTGAACCAGCACGTGCTGTTGACCCAGCCGAGCGTGAGCCGCCTGGTCGACCGGCTGGTCTCCCGCGGATACGTGGACAAGGTGACCGACCCGCTCGACGGCCGCGGTGCCATCGTTGAACTGACGGATGCCGGTTACGCCCTGTTCCGTCGGGTCGCCGTCGATCACATGGGCACGATCACCGATCGGATCGGTGATTCCCTGAGCACAGCGGAACTTGTGCAACTCACGGCGCTCTGCGACCGCCTGCGTCTCGGTGGGAGCGCGGCCGGGGTCGACTGCGACTAGCCGCCCCACGCGACCGCGCCGCGCGGGGGCTGCACGCGTGCCACGGTCCGCGCTACCGTGAGTCATGACCTCGCTGACCGGCTCAACAATTCTTGTCTGTGGTGCCTCCGGAGTGCTCGGGGGTGAGATCGCCCGGCTCCTGGCCGCCGAGGGTGCGGATCTGGTGCTCACTGGCCGCGACCGCGGCCGACTCGAGGCGCTCGGGCTGGCCGCGACGATCGTCGCGGCCGATCTGACTGACCCGGCGGCGGCCGACGCCTTGATCAGGCAGGCCCTCGAGGCCCACGGGGCGCTCGACGGCATCGTCAACGCCTCCGGGGTCGTCGCCTTCGGTGCGGCGACTGAGATCAGCGACGGCACCCTCGACGCCCTCTTCGCGGTGAACGTCCTCGCCCCGATGCGGCTGCTGCGCGCCGCGATCGCGCCGCTGACCGCCTCGGCCGCTGCCGGCCGGGAGCCCTTCGTGCTCACCCTGAGCGGCGTCGTCAGCGAGGTTCCCACGGCGAATATGGCGGCGTACTCCGCGTCGAAGGCCGCCCTTGCCGCGTGGGGCAAGGCGACCGGCCGCGAGCTGCGCCGGGCGGGCATCCGCGTTCTCGACGCGCGTCCCGGGCACACCGAGACCGGCCTCGTGTCGCGAGCCCTCGAAGGCGCCGCGCCGAAACTGGCCCCGGGGCTCGACCCTGCGGTCGTTGCTCGCCGCATCGTGGCGGCCATCATCAGCGGCGAGCGCGACCTGCCGAGCTCGGCGTTCACCGACCCGGCAGCCGACTAGGTCCCACTCCCCGGAGACGGGCGCTACCAGATCGTGCGGTGCCGCTCCTGCTCGACGACCGCGTCGCGATCGGCCAGCCGGCGCAGCCCTGCGAGCGGTTGGCTCATGCGGTGATTCCCGCGGATGCGGGGCTCGACCCGGTCGAGGAAAGCCCAGTATCCGGCGGTGAAGGGGCAGGCATCCGGCCCGAGCCGCACCTTCGGGTTGAACCGGCAGGCGCCGCAGAAGTCCGTCATCTTCGAGATGTAGGCGCCGCCGGAGGCGTAGGGCTTCGTAGCGACGATGCCGCCGTCGGCGTGCTGGGACATGCCCACCACGTTGGCTGGCATGACCCACGGCGTGCCGTCGACGAAGGCATTGATGAACCAGTCGCTGAGCGCGGCCGGCTGGTAGCCCCGTTGCAGCGACCAGTTGCCGAGAATCATCAGCCGCTGAATGTGATGGGCCCAGCCCGTGCGGTTGACCTCGTCGAGCACATGGCTCAGACACCGGGCCTTGACGGACGCCCCGTCCAACTCCAGAAACGCCGCCGGCAGCGGCTCGTTCGCGGCCAGGAAATTACTCTCGGCGACGTAGTCTTCGCCGAGGTGCCAGTACAGGTGCCAGACCCAGTCCCGCCATCCCATGATCTGCCGCACGACCGCCTCGACGCTTGCGAGCGGTGCCCCGCCGCGGTGAGCTCCACCGCCGTAGTAGGCGGCCACGACCGCGTCGATCACCTCCTGCGGATGCAGCAGGCCCAGGTTAAGCGGAACGCTCAGCCGGGAATGGGCCATCTCGCTGTCGCCGGTCAGCGATGCGTCCTCGAACGGGCCGAAGTCGGCCAGCCGGGTCTCGATGAAATCGTCGAGCGCCGCAAGGGCTTCCGCCCGGGTGGCGGCGAACCGGCGTGGTCCGTCGGCTCCGATGAGGTGCACCCGCCCCTCGGCCACGAGCCGGTCCAGGTCGCGGCGCACCTCGGCGTCGATCTCGTCCTCGACGGGAGCCCAGACATCCGGAAGCCCCAGGCTGACCGCGCCCTTCGGCGGCGGCTGCCGGTTGTCGTGGTCGAAGTTGAAGCGCGCGCCCTCCGGTTCGGAGCCGCGCATCAGCACCCCGGTCGATGTGCGCACGGTGCGGTAGAAGTCCTCCATCAGCAGCCGCGATGTCGGCCGCCCGGCGGCCCACTGCGCGAAATCCTGCTCGCTCGTGACGAAGCCGCGACTGGGCAGCACGGTAGCCCCCAGCTCGGCGACCAGGGCGCGTGATCCCCACGAGGTGGGGTTGATCACCTCGAGGTCTCGGCCGCGGAGCACATCCCGATAGTGCTCGGCACGCAGAAACTCGACCCGGTCGCCGAGCTCACGCGCCCGATGGCGCAGCGCGCTCAGAATCAGATGGGCCTTGGCCCGGTGGTAGGTGCGCCGCCCCAGCACCGCCGTCGCCTCGACGAGCACGATGGCGCCGCCGTCGTCGAAGTGCGGTCCGAGCTGATCGGCGAACAGAAACCGCGGCGTCGACATGCCGCCGAGTCTACCGGCGGCCGCGGCTCACAGCGGGCGGTGCCGCGGCCGATGCCGGGGTGCCGCCAGGGCACCCGTCGTCGGGAAGGCCGACGATTCGTCGACCGCAGGGTGCGCGGTATAGACGGTGATCGACCAGTTGCCCCAGTTCGCCACGTAGACGTTGTGGTCGCCGTCGACGGCGACGCCGGTCGGGTAGTCCAGGTGGCTCGCGGCCCCGCTGATGCGGGTCACGGGCTCGGGCGATTCCTCACCGAGCGAGGCGAAGATCAAGACCGAGAAGCTGGCACAGTCGGTCACCAGGATGTAGCCGTTGGCGTCGACCGCGATGCCCGACAGATTCGTCAGCCCCTGGGCCTTGCCGTCCGTGATGGTCGGCGCGATATTGCGCGTCGCGTCCGGACCGAAGACGAGGATTTCTGAGGACCGGTTGTTGATCGCATACAGACTGCCGTCTGCGCCGACCGCCATGCCGCGAATGTAATAGATTCCCGTTTCGGAGCCCGTGATCGTGCGAATCGGCGCCTCATCGCCGCTGGCACCCGGGGCATATACGGTGATCGACTTCGCTTCATAGTTGGCCACATAGAGCACGCCATCCGGGCTGACGGCGACGGCTTCTGGTCCGTTCAGGCCGGTGCCGGGGCCGACCAGCAGCCGCTGCGGCGCGACATTGCCGTCGGCCTCCGGCGCGAACACGAGCACGGCGTCCCGTGCGCTGTTGGGCACGTACAGATAATCGTCGGCGTCGAGCGCGAAGCCGAACGGGTTGTCGATGCCGGTCAGGTCACCCTCGATGGTGCGAATCGGCTCGGGGCTGGCCGGCGAGTACACCGTGATCTTGCTCTCCATGAGCACGTAGAAGTTGCTGGCAGAGTCGACCGCGGTGCCCTGCGGCTGGCGGATGCCGGGGCTGTTCCAGCCGCTGACGGTGCGTGCCGGAGCCGCGTCATAAGACACAGCGAGCGTGCCGGCGTTGGGGGCACGACGGCGGGCACCCATAGTCTTCTGTTTCATGATGTGAGTCCCTCTATCTGACCTCGCAGGCTGATGAAGTGGTTCCGTTACTGCCCGCACACCCCAACGTTGGGGTTCTTTCAGACTGGCACCCATCCGGCCGCGGCCACGGTAAAAAAGCACCGATTTGACGCAGCGTTTGCGCATTTTTTTGTATCGTCACCCGATTAGGGGGGCCCATGTGTCGAGAACCTAAGCTGGCGAGATGGGAACCATGAGCACAGTGCCAGGCACGCGACTCTTGGAATTTCAGCTCATCGTCGCTGTTCCGCTCGTGGTCACCGGTTGCACTGTTTTGGCCCTGCATGCGAGCGAATTGAACGTCGGTCTGTATCTGTCCGGCCTGTGCATCGTCGCCCTGGTCACTCTGGCGCTGCTCAGGGTCCGACGCACGACGCGGCTGCTCCGCTTCGCCGTCGTGATTCCCCTCGCGGATATCGTGGGTATCCGCCTGATGGTTACCTCCGAGGGCTTGGGCCCCCTCGGTGACGGCCAGCTGGTCCTCCTGCCCCTGCTGTGGCTGGCATTTTCGTTCGGCCTGCGGGCAGCCCTCGGCGGGGGCCTGCTCGTGGCAGCGCTGACGCCCGCAGCTACGTATGCGGGATTCGCCACCCTAGATGCGGCTGGCACGACACGCACCGTCACCTATCCGCTGCTGGTCGCCATCCTCATGACCGCCGCCTGGGCGTCCGGGCGTCGCATCCGCCGCGACCGGGCCACGCTCGCCGCGCAGTCGGCCCTCACCCGGGCGGCACTGCAGAAGGCCGAGCAGAGCAGCACCCTGCTGTCCGAAATCATCAACGCGGTCGACTTCGGCGTGATTGCCTTCGACCGGCAGGGCTCGGTGACGCTGACCAATCGGGTGAGCCAGGCTAACTGGCCCACCCTCGACGCGACGGCAACCCCTTCCACGCCGATGCCGGGCTTCTTGCAGACGGATGGCGTCACTCCCTTCCCCCGGGCAGACAGCCCGTTCGTGAGATCGCGCAACGGCGAGGCCTTCGACGGCGTGCTGGGCTGGGCCGGCAGCTCCGCAGACACTCCCGTGGCATTTTCGGCAACCTCGCGCACGATGGACGCAGCCGATACCCGCGACCGCGGAACCGTCCTCTTGCTGCGTAACGTGACCCGCGAGCTGAGCGCCATGCGGGCCCGCGACGACCTGATCTCCATGGTCACCCATGAGCTGCGCACTCCGCTCACGGCCATCATCGGCAACGCGGAACTCGTGCTCAGAGACAACGACCAGCCGGCAACGGTCGTGCGGCGATCGACGGTGATACTGCGCGGCGGCGAACGGATGGAGTCGATCCTGTCTGATCTGCTCGAAGCGCGCAGCACCTCCAGCGCCCTTCTCCCGCTGGTGCCGGCCGAATTCGACCTTCGGCAGATGGTCATGGATGCGATCGCCTCGAATCGGGCAGCCGCCGACGTCCGGGCGATCACCGTTTGGCTCACGGAGGGCCCCCCAGTGCTGGCGGTGGCCGACCCGCACCGGGTACGACAGGTTATCGACAACCTCCTCACAAACGCCACGAAATACAATCGGGTCGGCGGGACCGTGACGATCGCGGCATCCGTCGTGGGCGATTTCGTCGCTCTCGCAGTCGCGGACACCGGGACCGGGGTGCGAGAGGCCGACCGGGCGCAGATCTTCGACCTTCACTTTCGAAGCCCGGCAGCGCAGACCGGGGTTGCCTCGGGTTTGGGGCTCGGCCTCAGCATCAGTCGGGATATCGCCCGCCGTCACGGCGGTGATCTCATTTTCATCGCCGATGAGGCATCGGCAAGTCTCTTTCGGCTGACCCTCCCTGTGCGTCCCCGGCCCTGACCGGTGGCCGCGACCGTAGAATGTGACCGCGGCACGATACCGCGGTTCGGGGGGAACTAATGATCGAAAGTCCGAGTGCGCTTGAGCGCATTGCCGTGGTCATCGAAGATGATCCCGATGTGCGGGAGCTGCTCGAATCGCTGTTGCGTGAAGCCGGGTTCACGGTGAGAGTCGCCGCGAATGGGTTCGATGGACTCGGCATCATTGCCCAGGTTGAGCCAATGATCACGACTCTGGATGTCACGATGCCGGGCATGGACGGCTTCGAGACCCTGCGGCGTATTCGAGCGATCAGCTCGACCCGGATCATCATGATCTCGGCGCGCAGCGACGAGACTGACGTCGTCCTCGGGCTGACTGCCGGCGCCGACGACTACATTTCCAAGCCCTTTCGAACGCGCGAGGTTCGCGCCCGTATCGAGTCTGTCCTGCGACGCGCGGCCGAGACGTCGGCCGGGCCCGTCGCTGTCACGCCGGACACGAGCAGTGCTGTGATGCGTCTGGCAGCGCCGCCCGAGGAATGGATCGAATACGGACTTCTCCGTCTGAATCCCCACGATCGCCTGGCCCAGGTCGGTGGCATCGCACTGGCGCTCACGCGCAGCGAATTCGAGCTTCTGGCGGCCCTCTTCCGCGCTCGCGGTCGAGTGTGCACCAAGCGCGAACTCGTGATGCTGTTGCGCACGGACACGGTCATGACGTCGAACATCGTGCTCGCCTCCGATAAACGCTCGATGGAGGTGCACATCGCGAACCTGAGGCGAAAGATGACGCATCTACCGGGCAGTGGAGCCGGCCCGCACTCCGGCGCCGAGATGAACGGCATCGAGACCGTGCGGGGTATTGGCTATCGATTGTCTGCCAGCCTCGGCTTCTGAGACGACCCCGCGTCGGGCCACACCGGAGCACTTGTCCGCTGGGGACAAAAAATCCCCCTCGGCCAAAGCCGAGGGGGATTCTGTTGTGCGCCCGAAGGGATTCGAACCCCCAACCTTCTGATCCGTAGTCAGATGCTCTATCCGTTGAGCTACGAGCGCGCAATTGTCGGCGGCTAGTTCGTCCGTGACAACTTGTAAACCCTAGCAGGTAAATAGGGTGCCCAAAGTCCATCGGGCCCAGATCGACCCCCGTGGGCCCAACCTGAGGATTCCTGCCAATAACCGGATGGGGGTAGACAGCATGTCTGTGGCGTGTTTATCTGAGGACACCAACTGACCCACTCACGATCAACTGACCCGCTCAAGGGGGTGTCGCATGGATCGCCTCGCTGTCTCCTCGACGCCCGCTGCCCTGCGCCTGGCCCTCATCGGGGCATCCGTCGCCGTGGCCTGGACCGCCGTCTGCCTGGTAGTGGGGGCGGTATCGCCGTCGACCGCCGAGGCCGACCCGCTGGGACTGGACACGATTCCGGTCGCCGCGAGCGTGTCCGAGATCGTGCAGCCGGTGATCGCACCCGTCGAGGCCGCCGCCGTTCCCGCTGCGGCCCCGATAGCCGCACCCGTTGTCGCCGTTGCCGCGCCGCTCGTCGAACCGGTTGCGCCCGTCGTCGCTGCAGCCGTGGCTCCCGCGGCCCCGGTCATCGCGCCGGTGGCCGCATTCGTCACCCCGGCCGCGCAGCCCCTGGCCGCGGTCGTCGAGCCTCTCACCGCGGTCATCGACCCGATCGTGGCACCCGTCGCGGCCGTCACAGCCCTCGCGGTACCCGTGGTTGAGCCGGTTCTTCCGCACGCTGCGGCCGTTGCGGCACTCGTGCTGGATCCCGTCACCGACGGGATCACCCCCCTCGTGACCGCAGCCGTGGCGGTCACCGCGCCCACGGACACCCCGGCGAGTGCGGGCACGAGCTCGCTTTTCACCCCCGACTCGGGCGCAGAGCCGGCCGTTCGCGCGACCATAGCCGACGCGACCGGGCTGGCGGGGGCATCCGTCGTCGCCCCCAGCGCCACGCAGCGCGCCCCCGTCGGCCTTCCGACCGGCCCGCCGACACCCTCACCGATCGACCCGATCGTGCTCACGACCACCCCGACCGGTGCCAGCTCGCACAGCGCGTCGGGATCAGCCCCCGCCGTGGGCGATTCGCCCACCGGGCCACGCGCGGCCGTTCTGGCCTCCAGCATTCTGTCCAGCTTCGGCGTCGCGGCACTGCCGTCGGCGCCCGCCTTCGACCTCGGTTCCACTCCCGACTGATGGGTCTGCCCTGCCGTTTTCCGGCAACGCAGACCACAGTCTCCCCGCTCGGGGAGCACACCATCATTCGTTATAGGAGCAGAACCATCATGAATTCATTCGTATCCAAGGGCATTTATTGCGCCCTCATCGTCGGGGGCCTGTCCCTTCTCGGTATGGGCGCGGCCAACGCCGCCGACGCCCCCGTCACCTCGGGCTCAGACGGAATCGTCTCGGGCAGCCAGATCGTCAGCGACGTCGTCGCCCCGATCGACCTCAGTGGAAACGCGATCAGCGTGCTCGGGGACTCCTCGAGCAACTCTGCGGCACCAGCCACTGCAGCCCCGGCTACTGCGCCGGCGGCGCAACCGGTCGCCGCTCCGACGACATCGGGCGCTGACGCCGTCGCGTCCGGCACTCAGGCCGTCGTGGCAGCGGATGCCCCGGTCACCGCCACCGGCAACGCCATCTCGGTCGTCGGTGACTCACAGAGCACTCCTGCGGCCGCTCCGGCTCCGGCTCCGGCCGCAGCACCTGCTCCGGCCGCCACGACCGACGGTGACGACAGCATCGCCGGCGGCACCCAGGTCGCCCCCGACGTGATCGCGCCGGTCACCGTCCAGGGCAACGCCATCAGCATCCTCGGCGACACCACTTCCACGGGAACGACTCCGACCGCCCCGACCACCGGAACCGGCACAACCGGAACCACGACAACCACCGACGGCGAAGACAGCATCCTNCGGCGAAGACAGCATCCTCGGCGGCACCCAGGTCACCCCCGACGCGACCGCGCCGGTCACCGTCCAGGGCAACCCCATCAGCATCCTCGGCGACACCACCTCCACCGAAACGACGACTGCCCCGACCACCGGAACCGGCACAACCGGAACCGCACCCACCACCGACGGCGAAGACAGCATCGCCGGCGGCACCCAGGTCACCCCCAACGTGACCACCC
>NZ_QZVS01000045.1 GCF_003602235.1 Cryobacterium melibiosiphilum | reverse complement strand
CCCGACCGCGGCAGGCACCGTGATCAAATGGCCGGAATCGGTGCCGAAGTGGCCGGTTAATTAGCGATCAAATGGCCGGGTTCAAGTTGACAAAACACACGGGCGGACGCTGTACTCCACGGACGACCGGCTGACGTCTTTTATGGAGCTTCTTGCTCCTTACCGCACGGAAATTAATGGTTCCCGCCGCGCTCTGCAGAAAGACGCGGACGCGATGGGCATTCCGCTGGATCAGTATTGGTCCATGGTCGTTGCCGACTGGGATCAGGCCGGAACGATGCGGGCCCGATGGCTGCCGCGGGTGTGGCGCGATGGCCGGGTTCTCTACCGCCTGACGTATCCGCCTGGGTGGTGGGTGGACATCACCTCGACGAGGACCCTCGCGGCGCTGTCCGCCGCGCTCGACACTGAACTGAATGACCTCGGTGTTTCGGGAGGTCTCACCGTCGCGCATGTGACAAGTGATGACCGGGCCATTACTACTTTGATCGCGGGGTGGCTCAGAGATACGGTGACGCTTTTCGACGGTACCCAGCCCCTCGGTATTCGCTTCATCTCCAAGCACGGGCACCCAACCAACGGCACAGGGACATGCTGGGCCTACTGGATGCGCGCCACCGACGCAGGGCTGAACGAGCCGATCAGCATCATCGCCGAGATTGGTATTGCCGAGCGTGACACGGACCTGAAAACGGCACAAGAGTTCTGCAAGATCCAGACCCGATAACGGTGCTTATCCGGCGCGCACTCACCTCACCGCCGACGGTCGGTTCTCGAGAAAATACGCTCGCTCCAGCGGAATTTGTCAAGGTAGATGAGGCCAGAATGTTTGAGCCCCGAGATTTCAGATGCCGATGAATGGCGCGAATGGAGCCTTATGTCACGGCCTGTGATTTTTGCCAGCGCATGACGTCTGCGGTGTTGTAGCGGAGGAGGTCCCAGCCGATTCCGTGGTATTTGGGTCCGGTGTTGCCGTGTCTCATGGTGCTGAGCTCCTCGAGTGAGATACCCAGGGCATCGCTGGTTTGATCAGGTGTCATCAGGGGTGATGCTGGTGAGGTGTAGGCCGCTTTGATCATTTGGTTTGGTCCTTTGTGAACGTGTCGATGATGGTCACGTAGTTGGTTCCGGTGACGGGGAGTGTGCTGGCGAGGGTGTAGCCGTGGCGGCCGTGGGCGCGAAGGTCGTCGAGGCGTTCGGCACTCTTTCGTGCGCGCGCCGCGTATTCCAGGTCGCTGACGGGCAGGGTCGTCTGCAGGGTGCTGAATTCCATCTCGAGGCGCCTACTCGTCGGCGAGGGAGGGGTGGTCGCGCAGGGCGGCTATCTTCGCGATCAAGTCGGGCCGGAAGCCTGACCAGGACACGACGCGGGCGATGACCACGGGTGCTGAGGTGTAGCCGAACTGTTTCATCAGGTCGGTGGCATGCGCATTCGTTGTGAGGTCGATGACGGTGTACGGCAGGCCGGCGGCGTCGAGGGCTCGGGTGGTCATCGTGCATTGCATGCAGTTCGGCAGCGTGTATACGGTGAGCGGTTCAATCATGGTGTGGTCCTCTCTATAACCCCATTGCCTTTTGGCGCACGCCGATTTACAGCGTCAGGGGTGAATTGGCCAGGGACCGTGGAATACCGGAGGGAGCGCAGCGACTGAGGATATGCCGCGAAAGCCCTTGCCAAGAGAGGAATGATGCGTACGATTTACAGCCGAAAAGGCAACGGAGTTGCACGAACAAGCCCCGTCGAGCTGTGCTCGACGGGGCTTGTTCGTTACAGGTATGGGGCCGGAGGCTACACCTCAGTGTTTGGAGTCGTGACCGGGGCAATGGTGCGTCGTTTGCGTACCTTCGGCGCGGACTGACCGGGAGCTTTGACCCCTGTAGCGCGGAGGTCCTTTTCGCTCCATCCGGAGGCCAGGGCGGCAGTCCACGCGTGTTCGTGAGCAAGGGTCGCCAACTTCAGTTGCTGGTCTGCGTTGTCGTACTCGTTGCCGGCATCGGCGAGCACGCGTACCGCTTCTACGCGGGCGTCCACGTTGGCTTCAATGATTGCCCGCGCACGGGCGGCTGCATCTTCTGGTTTCACATTCGCATCGCTCATGCGCCTCAGGCTACAGGCGTGGCACACGCCGCGGCCGAGTGCGCCTCAGCCTTCTTTCGCCGAAGCATCACGAGCGGAAACGTGCCATAGCGGCGGTGCTGATTTGGAGCAAGCTATACATTTACCGGTGGTAAATGGCTTCAAATTCTGGACGCCGCGCGCCGGAATTGGCATACTGGTCGTATGTCCCCCGATTTCCGGGGTCGCTGCGCTGGGCCAGGAGGAGGCGAACACGGTGACGGAGAAGAACGAGCGTCGCTTGTTTGGTCGTCAGCGCCGGGCCAATGTTGATGGTGGGCGGGAGAAGAGTTACCGGGTGTACGTCACGGCTGAGGAAGATGCTCAGCTGCGTGCTCGCGCGGTGGTCGCTGATGTGACGGTGCCGCGGTTGTTGTTTGAATCGGCGATGAACGCGAATATTGAGACGACGACGGATCGTAAGGGTGCGATTGCGGAGTTGTTCGTCGTGACCCGGTTGATGGCGAACGTGTCGAACAACGTGAACCAGTTGGCGAAGTTCGCCAATACGGAGGGCCAGTTCCCTGACACGGCTGCGGCCGTGGTGGCTGAGTATCGGGCGCTCGCGGTCAAGGTTGAGGATGTCATTGACAGGCTGGCCGAGTCATGATGCCCAACATTCGGCGAGGCGGCCAGATGGGCGGTCTGATGGTGTACCTGGCCGGGGACGGGCGGCACAACGAGCATGAGGAACAGCACCTTGTCGCTGGTGACTCTGCGATCATGGCGCAGCACGGTTACAGCGTGTTGGACACGAACACAGCGCTGGCGATCGCGCGAAGCCTGGACGCTCCACGTCGTGCATTCGACGTTGAGGTATTGCGAATGGTGAAGGATTCCGATCCCGTGACGGGCGCGGTGACAAGTAAACGTGTTGCCGGGGATGTGTGGCATTGCTCGCTGTCGTTGCGCGTCGAAGAGGGACAGCTCTCGGATGAGAAGTGGGGTGCGATTGCGCAGGACTTCGCGGATCGGATGGGGTTTATCGAGAGCAGTGGAAAAGCTGCGTGCCGGTGGGTTGCGGTGCGCCACGGATTGTCCACGAACGGTAATGATCACATTCACCTGGCGGTGTCGTTGGTGCGTGAGGATGGGACCAAAGCAACGACACACAATGACTTCACGCGTGCCCAAGACGTGTGCCGCGACCTCGAGCGCGACTATGGACTCGAGCAGTTGGAGAGCCGTGGCCTGGGGCTTGGAGAGCGCGGCGTTAAGCCTGCCGAACGCGAGCGTGCCGTGCGTTCGAGCGCCGCTGAGGTTGACGCTCACAAGATGGAGCGCACGGTTCGGGCCGCGGCAACCGCATCGGTTGACGAGGGCGAATTCGTTCGCCGACTGCGCCGTGGTGGTGTGCTCATCCGGCCGCGCTACGCGGCCGGGCGTGACGACGTGGTTGCCGGTTACTCCGTGGCGGTGCGGCCGTCGGGTGGGGAGAAGCCGATTTGGTATGGAGGTGGTCGGTTGGCCCGTGACCTCACGTTGCCGAGGCTTCGGGAGGGATGGCCAGATAGCCCGCAGACGGCTCAGGGGGCTGTGGATGAGTGGCGGGCGACGGCTAAGAATCCGTGGGAGTATCGACCTGTTGCACCGGGCCGGGAGGATAGCACGCCGTCTCCGGAGATGTGGAAGCAGTACAGCGACGAGATCGGGCAGCTTCGTAAGCAGCTCCGTGACGTTCCCGTGACGGACAGGGCCACGTGGGCACATGTTGCCCGTGAGACGGCCGGCGCTTTCGCCGCGTGGTCGCAGCGCGTCGAGGCGACACCAGGACCGCTCGCGCAGACATCCAGGGAGTTGGCTCGCTCGGCGCATCTTCGGGCGTACCAGTCCCGGCCAAAACCCGCCCAGCTGGGGTCAGCGTCGAACGCCGCCATGATTCTCATGCAGGCAGCCAGCGGTGGTCAGGGCACGATGGCCGAGGCAATCATGCTCCGGCAATTGGGACGTGTGTCGGTGGCGATTCTTGACATGCACAGCGCGGCCGGTGACGCCCGCCGGGCCGAGCACGTCACGGCTATGCTGCGCAACCAGTTCGCCGCGGTCACCGATCGCCTGCCAGCGGTGCCGGGCAAGACCGTACAGCCGGACTCACGGACACAGACAGCTGACGTTCCGGTCGTGATGCGACAGGCGACCGACGGGCTCGCCGCACCGGGAGCCGGTTCGCCGGTACCGAACAAGCTGCAACCCACCAAACGCAAGACCCCGGCCGCGCCGCGCGAGCGTGACGGGTTGGGCAGAGACTAGACGAACGGAAGATCATGGCTGAAGAAACTGACGGTGTGGGCGAGACGTTTGACGATTCGCTGCGTATTGCACTGACCATCGCGTCGCAGTTCGGAGAACGCATCGCCCGGCTGCGCGAGCAGCTGGCGCGACAGCGTGAAGCTGGCGCAAGTCATGAGGCGCGCGAGCTGGAAGCACGCTTTGAGGCTGAGCGTGGAGCCGCCCGAGCCAGCCTCGCACCTGTCGCGCAACCTGAGTGGTGGAACCAGGCCACCCCCGAAGACATTGCCGGTGTGCACGAGACTGCCACCGTCTGGCGCGACTTCGATGACGTTGCTCGTGACGCCGACGACACCATCACACACGAGGTGCAGGAACGCTACGGCATCGACATCGACTCCCCCGGAGCGGACCCAGCTGCAGTTGCTGCGGCACTGCGGGACGCAGAGCGCGACCGTGCTGATGCCGCAACCGAACGGCAACGAGCTGGTGAAGAGCTCACCGCGAGTCAGCTCCTCTTCGCCAACGCCGAACGTCACGAGCGTGAGAATCGGGAAGCGACCGACCGTGACTGGAACATCGACGACCTCGATGGGCTCGCCGGTACTGACCTCAGCGCCGGTGACGAGCACAGTAAGCAGGGTGTCGAAGCCGCAGACGTAGCGCGCGTCGAGCGCGGTGCGGGGGAACTGGAGTACGACAGCTCAGAGCGCCGCGAGCGATTCGCCGCGAGCCTTGAAGGCAAGGCAGATCAGAAGACGATCAACGCGCGAATCCTCGCAGACGGTGAAAATGCCAAGCACCCCAGGGAGGCAGTCATCTCCCAGTCGGGCAAAGCCGCCAAACCACGCCGCAGTGGAAAGAGCAGCGTGCAACAGCGGGACCGCGGCGGGCTCTCCCGTTGACAACGCTCAGGAGCGACGAAACCGGGGCAGGATTTCTTTCTCTCGTGCTGGTCTAGCTCAGCCTGACATCGCTCAACCTGAGGATGCATTACAGGCCCCTTGGGACGAGGACTACGTGGCGGAGCGGCTTTGAGAAATTCGAAAGCTACTCAAGTACATATTTGCTACCCGTAGCCCGGGCTTCGTTGTCAGCACCGCTACGGAGCAAATCATAACCATGCGGGCTTCGGCATCAGAAGGCGAGCTAGAAGCTTCAGGCTCGCTTGAGCGCCACGATATTAACAAACTCGCGCTGCACCATGCACCATGCAGAAGGCGAACGCGCTACTTTTGCGCGACGTGCGCGAAAATTGTCTGTCGCTATTCCACATGGCTCAGGAAGAACAGTACTGACCAGCCCCTTGAAATGTAGATGGAGCTCAGCTGAAAGCGTGCTTGGGCAAGCACCCCCGGCCCGCGACGAGGGTCTTGGGCGAGACACGGCTTGCAACTTCGTCCGCAAGCACCTAGCTCATGAAAAAAGCCAGTCTCCTCGCACGGAGGTTAAGGCCCCACTCGCGCGAGTACGGCTCTACAAGCACACATAGCTGGGCTTCGGAGATGAGCAGCACCTCCGAATCCCAGAACTGCTTTCTCACGCGGCAGGCTCGTCGGCTCTAGGCCGCCCAACGCAATCAGCACCATTTTTTCTGGGACATGTATGTGCCTAAAGACACAAGGGAGATGGTGCTCCTAGGCGATTCGGGGCAGATCGGCTTCTTCATATCGTCGTTTCTAACGACCACAAGGCCGTAGAAGACGAAGACGAAAGAGACTCCAATGACTGTTCCAACAAACGTTGCATCATTTTATGCCGAATCCCGCTGGGGTAATCGGTTCGCGCAGATGGGTCCTTACTATGGCGAGCTCGGGCATCGGGGCCTCGATATTGCTGCCAGCGGCGGGCAGGACATTCCTGCTCTGCGGGCCGGATATGTGAGTCTGGTACGGCGTTCTTCGGTCGTGGGGAATACCGTCTCCATCGAATCTGCGCCTGGCGATTTTTCGGCCTATTGCCATCTTGCCGGGATCCGCGTCACCGCCGGGGAATACGTGGAACAGGGGCAAATCATTGCACAGGCCGCTTCGACCCAAGCCGTGGCAGGGACGGCTTGGTCAGGCCCACACCTTCATACAACGAGGGGCCCCGATCAGCTGGCGGCTTTTGGCCCGTGGGGGGTTACGGATCCAGCGCCTCTGATCCGCGCGGTGCTCGGAGGAGCATCGGGCGGGGACGGTGCTCCGGGGGGTGGCTCGGGCGGAATTCAGGTCAGTGTTGCGCAGGGAACGATCCTTCAGAAGGTTGCTCAACGCGGCAACTATACCGGTCCCATTGATGGCGCCATGGGGACGAACTCGTGGAAGGGTGTGCAAACGGTCATCACGGCTCAGGGCTTTTACACGGGGCCCGTGGATGGATTTCCTGGCACAAATACCTGGAAGGGTGTACAGAAGTTGGCTCAACTTGGGGGATACGGTGGCCCCGTCGATGGTTATCCAGGTGACTACACATATCAGGGCCTTGAGGCTTGGTTGAATGAACCTGACACCGGGAGCGCGCCCCCTCCTCAGGGCATCCAAGGTGTCTATGGCGTTGATGTTGCAACGTCGCAGCGGAACCTAGACTTCCAGGCACTCAAAAATGCTGGATATCAGTACGCGATCGTCAAAGCAGGAGGTTCCAACGTCGTACCAACCTACGTTGCACCTCACTACACGGCAGAAGTTGGACGCGCACGCGCGGCTGGTCTCCTCGTTGGCCACTATTGGATGGTAGGTTCAAATTCACCGGCAGCGGACGCCGCGTTTTTCTTGGGCAACCTCTACGATTATCGCAGCGGTGATCTTCTTGCTCTGGATAACGAAGCAATCAACTCAGGCAGGCTCTGGACCGATGCGGAAGCCGCAACGTTCATGCGAGCGGTGAAGAGCAAGCTCGGGTATGTACCGTTTATGTACATCAACCGTGCCGATCTCTCGCAGAGTTCCTGGACGGAGGTTCGCGCCTTAAACGCGAAGCTTTGGATCGCCGCACCCGATGGAGTTCCCGGAAGTGTGAACATCTCAGCTTTCTCGGAATGGGCAATTCATCAGTATTCTTGGACGGGAAACCAGAACGGAATCGAAATTGATCTCAACGTCGCAAAAATCAGCGCGTTTGCCGGCCTGACTCCGCCGCCAAACGGCGAAACTTCCCCTCCATCCAACGCCATCCCGGGGACCGGGACTAGTCCTGGAACCGGAACCGTGTCGCTTACGGCCGATCAGGGCAAGATTCTTCAGAACCTCGCCAAACGCGGTGGATACGCTGGCGCAGTCGATGGAATCCCTGGTGTCAATACGTGGCTGGGTGTTCAGACGGTTCTGAGCGATTCTGACTACTATTCAGGGCCTATCGATGGCGTTCCGGGTTCCAACACCTACAAGGGCTTGCAGCTCCTAGCAAGGGAAGGTGATTACAGCGGCCCTATCGATGGTGTTCCGGGTTCGAATACGTTTATCGGGCTCCAGAACTACCTTAACAACACCAGTGCAGGGGCGCCGGACAACAACGAAGGCATCATTCTCCAGCGCATCGCCAAAGCGGGGGGCTACACGGGAGGCATCGACGGCGTTCCCGGTGCGAACACCTGGAAAGGCGTGCAACAGGTGCTTGCCGGCTACGGATACCGCGGTCCTGTCGATGGAGCGATGGGAACTAACTCGTGGGCAGCCGTCCAGCGCTTCGCGATGAAGGGCGGTTACAGCGGTTCCATCGACGGCGCCATGGGGACAAACTCCTGGAAGGGGGTACAAACCATTTTGAGCAACTTTGGCTACACCGGGCCGATTGATGGAGCCCCCGGAACAAATACGTATGCCGCGCTTCAGCGAATTGCTCGTCTGGGGGGGTATCGGGGACCAGCTGATGGCATGATGGGAACCAATAGCTGGAAGGGTTTGCAGACTTTCTTGTACGGTTCGGGATACACCGGTCCTATGGATGGAGTCCCCGGAGCCAATACGTATATGGCCCTCCAAAGCATGGCTAGCTACGGCGGGTATTCGGGCCCGATCGACGGAATTCTCGGCGTCAACACATACGGCGGCCTTCAGGAACTTCTTGCATAACGTGCCAGTGTAGCCATCGGTCGGGCGGGACTGCTTAAGGCGTTTACAGCCTGTCTCGCCATTGTCTGCACAGTGTCTGGGGCAGTTGTTTCCGGTTACAGTAACTCTCAAACCAGTGCGGTTGTCATCAACCGCACTGGTTTGCGCGTTCAACCCGGGTCAGTTGTTAACGTCGACCGAGAATAGGGCCAATAGTGCCGGGCGGTTTCAAGTGGTCGTTGGAAGAGCGCGGGTGGTCAAGTATTGATTAGTAGATCACGAAACCGCTCCGCAGTAGTATCCCAGCTGAGGGTTTTGCGCGGCCGCGCGTTGAGCTCTTGGGCAACCTGCTCGAGGTCTGCCAACCCATAGGCCGAGAGGTCGGTGCTTTTCGGGAAGTACTGCCGTAGGAGCCCGTTGGTGTTCCTTGACCAAAGCGTGGCAGATCTGCTTCGGTAACCAGCGAACGCGCAGTTTCTCCATCACGAAGTCGCGCAGCGGCTCCCGGTACTTCAGCTTCGAGCCCTTGGGTCTGGGCCGCCGGCTGGCGGCGGTGCGATGTGCCGCGTAGGGCTCGTAGGTGCCCGGGTTCGAGCAGTTCCGGCGTAGTTCCCGGCTGATCGTTGATGGTGATCGTTGGAGGGCTCCGGCAATAAATCTGATCGATGCCCCCGTGGCCTTGAGATCGCGTATGTGTTCTCTCTCGGTCAGCGACAGGTAGCGCGGATCGAGCTGTTGGTCGATGGTTGCCAGGCGCGTGCGCCGGCTATTGAGTGTGGTCACATCCTTGCTGTAACCCATGATGCGGCCATCTTGGTCGAGGTGGAGCCCATTAGACCTGCGCATCCCGTTGTCCCAGTCAATGGCGGTTCGGATGTGCACGCCGACGTGCCGTGCGGCGTCCCTACGGGACGTTCCTGAGGCGCGAAGCCGGTCAAACGCAGCACGTCGCCGAGGATTGACGCCAGCCTCAACCATCCATTGGTAACCCACCAACGGGTGCAAGCCCAGCTCTCGGGCAGCTTCCCCAACGCTCTCGAGGCGGTCGAAAGTGGCCAAGAACAAAGCCTTCTCCGCTGCTCGATACGGATGCTTCAGTGGTAGATCAACTGGTGTCGTAGTCATGGTCGTTGCAACTCCGAGAAGTAGTGGGTATTGCAACAATCACTAGAACCCAAGTGGCAGTACCGGCCCTATTTTCGGTCGGCGTCAACATCAGTCCGTTGGCACTCCGTGGCTAGGCCGATTTCACCTCTACGGGGCCAGCTGGTCTTTGTGTCCGTCGGGCGGCGGCTTTCAGGTCAGTTCTTCAGCAGTTTCTGCCGGTCGTGAATCTGAGACCCAGGCGTTCTTCACCGAGGCCGTGCTCACTCCCACAGGGCGGCGACCCGACCGAACAGGTTGTCCGTCGACGCCCTAGCGTCCGGCGCCCATCGAACTCACCGCTGAATGCCTTACTCCGTGAGCGGCGGGATCCATTCGGCCAAGTGGTCGCTGCTGACGTAGTAAACCTCTCCGCCGCGGAAGGCAAACCCCCCTCGTGAGACGTTTATGTCCACTTCGGGTTCCAGCACATATCCGACGATCGGAGTTTTGTCTTCGGAGGCACCGATCGCAATAAGGTCGGTTTTCTTGGCTTCCCACTGCTCGGCTGTCATTTTGAGTGCGGCGAAAACGGCGACTTCGCCGCTATTCGGCGAACCCCATGCGCAGGCAATTCCGTCGCTGTCGACCATGAACTGCATGTTGTCGTTCCAAGTGCCGAACTCAATCTCGCTCATCCCCCTGGATGCGAAGTCTTCATAGGCTGCGGGTAGAAGCAGGCTGTTGCAGTCAATTTCGGCGGGGGTGACAGTCGTCTTGGGCGTCGAGGAAGCCGACTGTTCTGGAAAAGTAGTAGCTTCCGGACCTGCGTCAGCACCCCCAGTGGCGCAGCCAGTAAGTACTAACGCTAACAATGGGACTGCGGCCATCGCGTAAATTGACCGACCAGAAAACGGGCAGTTTTTGATTCTCAAACTTATTATGGTTCGGACTGACATAAGTACCCCCTGCGGCATTGACTGTAGGTTCTTTGGTAACTCGTTGATCCCGGTGAGAATATTTATCCACGGAGCACGATCGTTCTGAAGTGGCTTTTGACCACATTGGATAAGCACATGTCCAGGATCGCGAATCGCCTACGACTCATTGTGTTGCCCCAACAGTACAGGCGTGCGTTGCGGTCGGCTGTGAACAAGCTCAAACAGGCTGGACCGTGCACCTGAGCCGGCCTGAACACCGCGGTCTCGCTCGGTGGAGCAAACCGCGGCCCAAGGCGGAGGTTCGGACAACTCTGGAACGGTCTATTTGTGGTGCCCCACCAGGATTCGCGAATACGCCATGCCCGTAAAACACTCAGAATTCGACGAATCGAACCGACAGTGGCGTCACCGAACACGCACATCAGTTGCAGAAATAGAACAAGTGTTCGATACTTAGGAGTCGATACATTCAGCAACCTGCGGGTAAGGAGCGTCTCGGTTGCAGGGACGGCGAACAATACCGTCATGAAGGAATGGCCCATTTGCTCCATCAAATATGTATCCCGTGCCCGTATCGAGACATTTGTAACTTTCCTAGATTGAATTCAAAGAGAGTTCAGATCGTGACTCTGGATTGCGCTCAGCAGACGCGTGCATCGAAGACACGCACGGCTCGTTTTAAATGGATAGATCTATTTCACAGGGGGGACATATGTCAACGGATGACATAAATCGGCACTCCGAGCCGCACGGATCAGAGGTTCTGGTTATGGCCAACCGGACAAAGTCAAGCTTTTTTCGTACTCTATTTGCGTTCATCCCCACAGTCAATGCGGTCCTCATCGCCGTCCAGGCCGCCTTGTTACAGCCGCCCAATGACACGCTTCTATCTCCGTGGATTTATGTTCTGGTCAATAGCGCCGTGATCTTTGCGGCTGCCGCCGCAAAGATCACTTGGATTCTCAGGGCGAACCCGACATTCAGTAAGTGGCTGTCACCGAATGCAACAACCGCCGTATCAGAACATGGTACGCCGGACGGCGATGACAAATTATGAAGGCCCAACCCACAGATGTGTTCGACGCCAAGAGGGTTGTGGTGAGTGCCGTCCTCGTGGATCAGAGTCGAATGTTCGCTGAAGCACTCGCCGCCGCTTGCGCTCCCCCGCAGCACGGCATCAGCATTCGTGCCATAGGCGAAGGCGGTAATGAGGCTGTACTACTTTCCCGGGTTCATCAACCCCAGGTGCTCCTTATCGAGCCGGTGGATTCAGGACCTCCGCTTGATTTGATCGTCAGTGCGGTCCATCAGTATTCACCGTCCACTCGCGTCGTCTTGCTGGCTGCAACGCCATCCGAGGACTGCCTCCAGCAAGCCTTCGCGTTCGGCGTTTGGGGGCATCTTTCAAAGTCGGAATCCCTAGTCGGATTACTGGAATATATCCGTCGAGTTCCAAACGCGCGGCGGGCGCGCATTCCTATCAATCATCAATCGCAGGTGCGCCTATCCCGCGGCCCGGCCGTGCTGTCAATCCGGGAGCTGGACGTGCTCGAGCAAATGGCGGAGGGTAAATCCAATGCAGAGATCGCAGACGCTCTCTCAATAGCAACAGGCACTGTTAAACGGCATCTTGCCAATCTCTATCGAAAACTGGGTGTCACCACGAGAATTGACGCCCTGCGACGAGGCCTACATTTGGGCCTTTTGCAGCTTCATGTATAGGCCGATTTGATGCCGTTCGCGCGGCCGACCAACACGGGTGGCATGACACCAAAGGTCGGTGTGAACGGGTTTGGCTTTCCTCTAACGTAACGCGCCTCTTAATCTTTATTAATATCGAGGTGGAAGGTGCGGGTGCACACACCTAAGCGACCGCAGGTGTTCTGAGCTCATGGGGACCAAAGGCATGACCGTCCAGCCCGACAAACATACAACCAGTACCCAGCTAGACCTCGGCGAGAGGCGACATCTCCCGATTCTCATCCGCAAAGGTGCGGCCGCTCAGCATCTCCATGTTGACTGTTTCAGTTGGAGCCAGCACGCATGTCGGGGAAGAGTCCTTCTGGTGGTGGCGTGTAGGGCAGTGGTTCGCCGGGTTTGTTGGTGTCTTCTGATTTTGTGAATGGTCCTTCTGTGCTGAGGAGGATTGGCATGTGGTGGTCGGCGTGTTCGATCCACCAGGTGCTTGATCCGGTGGCGCCGTCGAGTCTGAGGTGTTCCCATGCGCGCCAGAGGGCGTCTACACGGGCGAGAGCTTCGGGGTAGTTCCACCAGTTCGCCGCCCATCGAAAGCTCGCGTTTCCGGGGCCGACGCGGCGAGAGTACATGTGCCGGAGTCGATCACGCATGAACTCGTCCGATGAACCGTAGAACAGCTGCGGTGCGGTCTCCTCTGAAACTTCTGTTTCGTCGTCGTCGTCACGCAGTGCATCAAACTCGGTCACAGGTCCTCCTCCTGTCGTGGAGCTGCGTTCAACAAAGCTCGCGTGCCGTCGGCAGGTGTGACCGGTACTGCGTGGTCGTCGTCCTGCGCCGTACGTCTTGACGGGTCGTGTGCGGCGATGGACGCGCGCACAGCGTCAGCTTGTGGGCTGCGCATCCAGGGCACTGTTTCGATCAGGGTTGCGGGTGCGCCGGAGGCGAATACGACGGCTCGTCCGCGGGGCAGGGCTCCGAGGTCGGCGACGTCTACGGTGCGTTCGCGCTGTACTTGGTGGGATGTTGACCGGTTTCCTCGGCCGATACTGGTGGAGGTGGTGTGTTTGTCGTAGTCGCCGACCATTTGGGAGAGTTCGTTGAGGAATTCTGGTTCTTTGACGCCGCCGCCGTAGACGGCGATGTTGGAGGCTGACCAGAGTTTGCGCATTCCGTCTCTGCCCCATACTTCGACGCCCTGTGACCAGGACTGCAGGATGGTCATGAGGACGATTCCTCGTGAGCCGTAGTGGGAGTACAGGTCGGGGAGGCCGTGCCAGCGGCACACGTTTGCTGCTTCGTCCAAAACACCGAGTAACGGGACGGCGAGGCGTCCGCCGGGCTGGGTTGTGGCGAGCTCTTCTGCCGCTTCGACGGTGGCTGCGGTGAGGGCGGTGACGAGGGGTCCGGCGGTTCCTTTGCCTTCTTTGGAGAGGCTGTAGAGGGTGTCGCGGCTGCGCACGAACGTGTGTGGGTCAAACTGCGGCCGGGAATCCCCCGCCAGGTTGCCGCTTAGGGGTGTCACCCACTGCCCGATGGCGCGGACTTTCAGGCATGACGCCATTTGCGCGGCTGTTCCGTAGACGCTGTCGCGGCGTCGCGGTTCGCCGTTGACTTGGCCGTCGACGGCGTCGGCCATCTGGTCGTATCCGTGAGCGCGCAGGATATCGACGGGAGCTTCATCGCCGGGTGTTGTGGTCCAGGTGAATACCTTGGTGATGGGGAGACCAGCGACGGCGGCGGCGAGGAGGAAGCCGGCCAGGAGGTCTTGGCCGGCGTTGTCGAAATATGGGTCGGCGCGAGAGTCGCCAGCGCGAGAGCCGGTAGCGAAGTGCTCGGCCAGTTTCGCGGCCTTGACGTCGTCGGTGACATAGCTCAGTGGGTTCCACCACCACGTTGGTTCTTCCAGCGCGATGCGTTGCGGGTCGAACGCCCAGATGCGGCCGCCGGCTGCAGCTCGCACATCACGCGTGGCGTCCAGAACGTCTCGTTTGTTCGACGTGGTGAGGACTGCGCCTGGGGCGGACAGGATCGCTGGGATTGCACGGCTGGTGGATTTTCCGGTACGGGGCCCCCAGATGTCGACGTGCATATCTTCGGGAGATCCGTAGAGCTTCTGCCGTCCGGCAACGGTGATACCGATAGGGACGCCGAGCCAGTCGGTGACGCCAAGGCGGTGCGCGGTCGCCTTCGCGCCCGTAACCGACAGAGCGCGAAGATCGCGCCCCTTGCCCATATAGGTTGCTGCTCCATCGACGTTGCTTCGGCGCCGCCGCGCCCGGGACACCGCTACGGCGACGGCGAGTCCGAGGACGAGGGCCAGGATGAGCGTGGCGGCGAGAATCCATGTCCCAGATGCTGGCCAGGCGACGGAGCCTTGCAGAACGCCGAAAAACAGGCCGAACGGGTCACCGGTCAGATCGGGGTTGACCCTGTCTATGTGTGAACCCCATGTCACGGCCGCCCAGACAGCGCCCAAAGCCACGCCCGCGAGCGTGAGGCAAACGATCAGCATGATCGTTTGCCCGTCAAGACCATTTTGGTTTCGCCTGTTCGATGCACTCATGCTGCACTGTCCGCTTCGGTTGCAGTACCTTCGGCGTCGCCGTCGACCTCATGCCCGTCGTCGTCGGCGTTGCTCCGTCCAATAATTGGGTTCGACTCGTCGGGTTCGGGGAACGATGAAACTGGATGCCAGAGTTTGTTGGTGTCGTTGATCGCGCGCTCCGATTCAATTAGTTCGACCTTGACGGGGATGCCCGGGTGGCCGCCGACCTTGATGAGGAATTTGCCTCGGCCGGGAGGGTCGGATTCGCGCCCCAACCCGGTATCCCACGAACCCGGAGCCTGCCAGGACGTGAGCAGTTCCTGTTCTGCCCGAGAGAGCGGAACCGCGCTGGTGAGCATGGGCATTTCCGCGCCGGGTAGACCGCCGGCGATGACCATGCCGGAGCGTTCGACGAATCCGCGGGCTTTCATCCGGTCGGACTCGTTCGGCAGGGAGAGAAGGTCGCTCATCGTGTGCGAAATCATCGCGAGGCCCACACCGCGTTGACGGTTGAGCCGGGTGAGGGCGTCGACCCGGTCGACCATGCCCGCTCCTGCACGAAGCGCCCGCCAGAGCTCATCGAGCACCACCAGGTAGTGGCGGCGGGGCTCGAGGCCAGCGTCAGCGAGGGCGTTGGCGATGTTCACGGTGCCAAACCCGGCCGACCAGCAAGCGAGCAGAATCGCGGCCTGCATATCGGTGTCGGAATCATCGATCGAGGACACGTCATAGACAACAGGGCGATCCCTCATCATGGGAACGTCGGTGGGATGGGCGAAAGTCTCACCCAAACGCCCACCCGAGGTGAGGCTAATGAGTGAGGCTTCCAGCTCCTCCGTGATCTTCTTGTACCGTTCAAGGTCGCCACGGTCCAGGGCCACCGCGCGCACTTCCGCGGGTGCTTCCTGAATCACGCGCAGTAAGTCGCCGAGTACCGGGATGCCCTCGTTGCGTTCGTCGAGCACGGTGAGGGCGCGGTCGATGATGGATTCTTCGCGAGCGGAGGGTGGGTCTTTGCGGAGGATTGTGAGGAGGGCCGACACCATCGTTTGTCGGCGTCCGTGAGCGTCGGCGAGCACCATTTGCCGTTCCTTCTCTTTGCCGGCGAGGCGTAGCCGTTCGGCGGCTGCGGTTGCTTCGCCGGGATCGAGGATGTTGAGGTGCCCGCGGCCACGGCCAAGGGTGATGACTTGCCCGCCGAGGGCACGGATCATGTCGACGTAGTCGGGTTTCAGATCGCCGAGCACCAGTGGCAGGTTGCCGAATCCGGCGCCGCCGGCCGCCATTCGTCGGATGAGCGTTGACTTGCCCAGGCCCGGCAAGCTGAGCACGAACACTGAGGGGTTCGATATCAGGCCGGCATCCTGGAACCAGGATATTGGGTCCGCGCAGACGGTCGCCCCGGTGAAGAGTTGGAGGCCGATGGGTACGCCGACCATCGGGGTTCCTGTTCCAACAGAGAAGGGGTGCATGCCGCACACCTGCACGGTCGTTCCGCGCCACTCATCTGCCGGCTGGATGACGCTGGCCTCACCGCGACCGCGGCCCAACCATCCGCGAGGACCGGGACGACGGACCTGGGGCTTCTTCTCCTCGGCCTTCGTCTGCTTCGGCTTGGCCAGCTCGCGCGGCTTCGACACCTTGCGCCGGGTGGAATCGATGGCGGGCATTACAGCTGCTCCCTAACCTCAGATGGAATTCGCACATGCTTGGGCAGGACCAGGCCGAGTGGCAGTGCGGCCGCGAACGCGGAATCCTGAGAACCGTGCACGATGCGCAGCCGCAGCCGTGCCGTCGCAGAGAGATTATCGATCGCGGCCTTCGCATCGGCCTCATGGGCGGCATCGATCACCGTGGCGGTGACGAGCATCCCAAAATTGACCAGGCCAGCGCCAGAGGCTTCCTCCTGCGCCGTGGCGAGGGCGGCGCGGGTTGCGGTCATGCTCCGTGCTGTGGGCTTGTTCGAGGACTGCACATTGAACGTTGACGCACGCACGTCTGCCTCGACGATCGCCGCGGCCTTGGCCGCATCAATTGGCCGGTAGAGCAGTGTGACACGCTTCCTGGCGACGTCTCGGTGCGGGGCTAACAGGCGAGCCAGAATGCTTGAGGGGACGTTGCCGCGTGGGGCGCCGCTCATCATCCATGTCACCGACAGGGCCGAATCGTGCCGGTAGGTGTCCCAGTTCGCTTGATGGGCGGTGGGGCCGACCTCAGGCCAGTAGAGTTCTGGCACCTCACCGGCTGCGTTGGCGTCATCGATGAGACGAGCTGCAGCCGGGTCGTAGGCGACGCGGATGACTTCACAGAGCTCCTGGGCACTCAGGGGGCGCGTTGCCCCCGCCCCCGTTGAGGACAGGCTTTGCGTGAGGCCGGGCAGGCGTGAGGCCAGCTCGCGGCCCATTTCATCGGGGGTGCGCTTCTTGCCTCCGACGCGGGCAGCGGCGTTGAAGGTGATCGCCACGAAAGCTTTGATGGTCGCGGAGCCGGCGGGGTATTGCTTCACCAGGTCGTGGAGGATGTTCTGTGCAAATTCTGGGGCTTCTGGGTCGATGCGGCTGTTCACTTCGCGGCGGAGCCGCGTGCCTGTGTCGGGAGCGGTTTCAATCGTCACAGACACGGCCTCGATGCCGGGTTCATCGCCGAGGCTGGCGAGCCACATGCCCCACTCGGCAACCCACACGTCGACCTGTTCGCGGTCGACGAGCGCTGCGCCGTCGGGTTCGGTCTCGATGACGACGGTGTAGTCCGACGTCGTCGGGATCTGTAACAAGGCAAATGGGCGGTTGTAGCTATCGTGCCACTCTGAAAGTTTTGAGCCTGCGGCCAGTCCTGGGAGTTGCGCTGTGCCCCACTCGGCCCGGCCGAGCGGCCCTGACCGGTAGATATGCGTCCCTGTGCGTGTGGTTACCATCCACCCGACCCGGGTGGTGGCCCGCATGAGCAGGCTTTGACCGTGCTTGTCTGTGACGGCGACCGTCAGCAGAAAAGCGCCGAATATGAGCGCTGTGACGACGCCGTTGAGAATGTTTGAGGCCATCGTCACGATGACGCTGAAACCGGCCCCAACGAACAGAATCGCCGTGCCGATTGACCCCAAGCCCAGAAGGCCAGCGGTCTTTGGTTTTGTCCAGTTGCCGTAGCTGCGCGGTGCGCTGTGCGTTGTCATCGAGAACCTCCTGCTTAGGAACCGCTAGGTCCGGTTGAATCATCGGCCGCCGACTGCACGGCGCTTTTTGCAGCCACTGCCGCGCCCTTGGCGCCGGCGCCCGCCATCTGCGCGCCCATCACAAGGGGTGCAGCGGGCCCGGCCGCCGCTGCAGCCCCACCTGCCGCTCCCCCAGCTGCCGCGCCACCGCCGGCTGCCGCGCCACCGCCGGCTGCCCCGGCTCCTGCACCAGCGGCAACTCTGCCCCCAGCGCCAGCGCCAGAGGGTGTCGAGGTGGGAGCTGATGGCTTGCCGCCGCCGGACGTGCCTGAACCGGTCGGAGCATCGCTGCTGCCGCCACCTCCGCCTGTGGGCGTTGACGAAGAGCTACTCATGCGTTTGATTGCTCCGCTAGCGAGGTCGCCGCCGATTGCGCCCGCTGCGCCAGCCATCGCCATGCCCGCGGTGCCACCGCCCGCGACAGCACCCGTCATGGGAGCGACGAACTTGAGTAGAGCGGGCAAGGCGATGAGGGCCATGAGCATCAGCGCAAGGCCAGTGAGAATCGTCCAAATACCTCCGCCGTCATCCTTGAAAGCATCCGTGCCGGTAAGGCTGAACGCAGCGGCATAGATCAGTGCCGCTGCGGGCTTGTAGAGGATGAAAGCAATCGTCCAACCGATCACCTTCCCAAACCACTGCTTGCCCATTTGAGTGTTCGTGAAGCTTGCCGTCAGCGGCAACACACCCGCCAGAATCACCAGCAACCCGCCACGCACGACCATGAGTGCAACCTGTACATAGGTCATCAGGAGAGCTATCGATCCCAGGATGAGAACCCCGATCAGCCCGATCGGCGAGCTGGCTGTAATGGCGACCATCGCCGCAACATTGGTCCCAAAGCAATTGGACTCCCCGGCCGCGGACACATCACAGTCCGTAGCTCCGTTGAGAATCCAAATCGAGAACGCATCCGCGGCAGTGGTCGCGAGAGTGATGATTGCAAGCCCCGTTCCCGACACCACGATGAGAGTAATGAGCGACTGAAGCAGGTCCTTTCCCGGCTGTGCACGCTGCTCCCACGCCATTCGAATCCCGCCGATGATCACGGAGAGGACCGCGAGGCCGCCTACGTAGTACCAGAGCGAGTTCTGCAAGAACCCGACTGTCGTCGACGACCCCTCAGGCGCAACCGCACCCAAGAGCCCACCCACAAGCGCGGACGCACCGGAGATGAGCAAGATCGCTATAAAGATCACCCCGAGGGTGCCCACATGACGAAACCCCTCACCGCGTCGGCTCCGAAGAGCGATCATCGCGCCGAGAGCGATAATCGACAGAACCGCGAGGGTGAGACCGATGAACGTTACGTATCCAAGAATCGTCGCGAACTCTTCTGAACCGGGATTATTCGTAGGGAGACGGGTCGTGCCGTCTCCAGCGGTGAGGACCGGAGTCGGCACCGCGACCCACATCGTCCCAATGCTTGCCAGAGCCTTCCCGAAACCTTCCAGAACGCTGTTGGCTAACTCCTGAACCGCATCGTTGGACGCATTCGCGACGACGTTGCCGATCGCGTCACCGCCCACGCAGAAGAGATCGACCGGAGCACAGCGTTCCTTAGTAGCCGTGTGAATCACGGTGATTCACGCTCCCGACCACGGGGTGTAGCCGCCGAGGTTGTCGATGGGCGCTGGAGAGAGGGGGAGCACTCCAGCGTCGGTCATCTGTATTTTCCAATCGCCCTCCGCCCAGACGAGTTTGAGTGGCAAGCTCACGAGTTCGCCACTCGAGAAATTGACAGCCAGATCGACGGTCGTCTCTTTCGCCGAGTAGCTGCCGATCGAGTAGCCCGCCACTTGCGCGCGAAGCGTTGAGCCCGATGAATCTGAGCCGAGTGCAATGAGGGCGTCTCTTCCGGGCCCGGGTGCGACCAGCTGCGGGAGCCGATCGCGCAGGGAAGCATCCGTACCCATCGCCGCAAAATTCACTGCCAGAAAGAGAGCGCCTTCAGCGGTGTGCGCGTAACAGGTGCGGAGCCCATCGGTGATTTCAGCGGGGCCAGCCCCCTCCGGCTCAGTCGGAGCCGCAACAGTTCCGACAAGCTCCCATTCGTTTTCGGGCGCCTGAGTCAGGGTGTTCATGTCCTCGAACCCGTCGAGTCCGCACACGCTTTCGTCGGAAGCCTCCGCGCTGGGCGTCGACGACGTTGATGGGTCTTCTGTCGGCTGCGCAGCGTTATCGTCCGAGCCGCGGGTGAGAGACGTCACGAGGACGATGATCGCGGCGAGGACGATGATCCCAACAACGATGGCGGCGGCGATGAAGCCCGGTCGTGAGAGCGGGCTTCTCTGTTCGGTGTTCGTCATGCGTTGCTCCTTCGCGCGATAGATAGGGGTGGCTAGGAGCCGGAGATGAATCCGACCAATGCCGTTGCTGCGCCGATGATCATGACGCCAACGAGGATGCTGACGAACGTCTTTACGTGCTCGC
>NZ_QZVS01000010.1 GCF_003602235.1 Cryobacterium melibiosiphilum | reverse complement strand
GAAGTGGGCAGATCTCATGGCCACCAACGGGCAGTTTTCCTGGCCGTCAGTGGGCAGTTTCGTGGCCGCCTATGGGCAGCTTGTCATGGCCGCCGACACCCGCACCCGATGCAGACACGCTGCCTTCGCTAACGCGCACCCCAAATACGACTTCCCCGACCCGGTGAACCCTTGGAACACGACGTTCTGCTGCCGGTCGATGAATGAACACGTGCCCAGTCCAGCGATCACCGACCGGTCAAGCCCGCGTTCCTCGACCAGGTCCAGCCGCCGCAGGTCAGCGTTGGGATACCGAAGGTTCGCCCGCCGGATCAGCCCCTCGACCTTGGTTTGGGTGAAGGAGGCATGGGCGTCATCGACGGCAAGTTTGATCTTCTCCTCAAACGCCAAACCGAGGGTCAGGGTGTCGTCCTGGGCGTCGAACGCGTCCAGCAGGGTGGTCACGCCCATCTCGCGGAGCTTGCGTTTGGTCTCGATATCGATCCGGCTCATCGGGTGCCTCCGGCGTAGTAATCGGCGCCGCGAACATAGCCACCAGTCTCAGGTTCTGTGGGTTCGAAACGCGGGATTCTGCGGGCGCTTGCTTTGTCCTGCCCGGTCTCTAGGATCGGCCGCAAGTGCGCATACCGGGGAGAGCGAATACGACCTTCGAGGGCGATCTGGCACGCCTTTTCCACTCGCTCACTGGAGAAGCGGCGGCTCAGCCGCAGCGCTGCCAGAGCGGCATCGAAGCCTTGCTCCTCCACCGGCACCGCCTCGAAGATCCGGTTGACGACGGTCACCATGTTCGGACCGACACGCGTCGCCCAAGCCCGGATCCTGACAGCATCCCACTCCCGATACTTCTCGCCCTGAGGCTGGTCAGCATCGTTCGTCCGGTATTCGTTGATGACATGCTCCGGGAGCAAGAGGTGGCTGGTGAGGCGCTCGTGGTTGCGATAGATCTCCAGAACTTGGGTGGTGATACGCAGATCGACACCCTGCCCGATATGCGCGTAAGGGGCGGAGTAGAAGTTCTTCTCCCAGACCACATGCCCGTTCTTTTGAACCCGGCGCCCCATGACCCATTTGCTGATCTCGTAGGGAACTGACGGCAGGGGCCGCAGCAGTGCCTTCTCCTCCGTCTGGAACACGCTCAGCCGAGAGCCAGCGCGTTTCTGGAATGGTTCCCGGTTATAAGCGTCCATGCGTTCCCGGATCGCGACCCGCAATTCGGGAAGGGTTCCGAACTGTTGATTGCGCAGGCCAGCGATCACCCAGGTGGCCACGTGGGAANACCGTATTCTCGACGCTCGCTTTGTCTTTCGGGCGGCGAATTCTGCCGGGGAGCACCGCTGCTGAGTAATGCGCGGCCAGCTCCCGGTAGGCATCGTTCAACACGATCTCGCCCTCGCGAGGGTGCTTGATCACCCCGGTCTTGAGGTTGTCGGGCACGATCCGGGGAGCCGTCCCGCCGAACCACTCAAACATCGCCACGTTGGCCAGCAGCCAGGTGTCTTGGCGCATATCCAGAGTCGGCTCGACGAACGCGTACCTCGAAAACGGCAGACACGCCACGAACAAATACACCCGGGACGTCTCTCCCGTCACCGGGTCGATCAGCTGCATCGTCGGGCCCGACCAGTCGACTTCGATGGTCTGCCCAGCCTTATGGCCCACCCGGGACGCCGCTCCTGCGATCAGAGTATGCGCGGCATAGGCCTTACAAAATCGGTCGTAGCCCATCGAGGGCTGCTTCTTCGCAGCGCACCCGTCGATGTATTCGCCGTGGAGCAGTTTCAGCGTCACCCCGACCTTGGCGAGCTCCTTGTGCACCCCGTCCCAGTCGGGCTGCACAAAGACACTTTCATGCTCGCCGCGCCCCGGGAACAGCAACGCATACACCTCAGCATCGCTGCGGCCCACGTGGCCGTCGCGGCCGATGCCGGCCTTTTCAGCGGCGTCGAACACCGCCAGCACACTCTTGCGCGACATGCCCTCCGCGAGTGCGATCGCGCGCCCCGTCATGCCCTCGGCGCGGAGTTCGAGCACCCGCTTCGCCTTGATCCTTCGTACCATTGCTAATTACTCCTTCCGCTGCGTGCCAATACACGCAGCGGAAGGAGCTAAGCAGATGGCCCCAAACGGAAATATTCGGTGGCCCCCGAGAACGCTACTCAGCACTTTGATCAGTGGCCCCGAAGGTCAATAACACCGGCCCCCAGGAGAGCGAATATTCAACCGTGCAGAATACCGCGCATGATCGCGTCAACGTGACCTCGAAACCTAGGTGATCCCCATCAGAAAAATCCGGTGGCACTGCAAAAAGTTACTCGCACCAGCGACCAGTGGCTGGCTGGCCCCGAAGGTCAACAACACCGGCCCCCAGGAGTGCGAATATTCACACACTCTTCCATGTGTGTTGACGCCGACCCAAAACAGGGCCAATAGTGCCGTTTGAAAACAGGACCACTATCGATGTTTTCTACTATGCCGTATCGGCGGCGGGCTGGTGGC
>NZ_QZVS01000047.1 GCF_003602235.1 Cryobacterium melibiosiphilum | reverse complement strand
CTCTTACCGTGATATTTATCCCGTTTCGTGAAACAGAGACCATTTAGCAGGGCCGGAAACCCTTAGCGTGTTATTTATTCCGTATCGTGAGCTGACCCCCTGTTCGGCCTCGAGCTATGTGCGGTCGACACTTGCCAGAGGCAGTACACATGACCGTTGGCATGACGATCAGCCGCCCGGAGGCCAGCGCAGGCCGATTCGGAGCGTTCGTGTGCGCCGCGAAGCGCCAGCATGCATACGATCACGCCGAGCGCTGGAAGGTCCCCAAAGCGCGGTCGGCATTTTGGGATAATGCCGTAGCGGGTTGGTACGCCGCCGGTGATACCCCCAACACCAGCGTCACTTGGCCCATCGACCGCTTTGCTGCTTACTTGAACGGAATTTCATATGACGAGGCACCGCCATTGACGGACGATGACTACTGGGATGCCTACCCAGAAACCTTGACCACCGCCGACGTGGCAAAAATCCTCCACGTCGGAAAACCTGCTGTGTTTGCCCGGCTTCAAAGCGGGATCATCCCAGCACACCAGGTCGTCGGCTCGTGGATCATCTTCAAAGCTGAAATTCGTGCGTGGCTCGATTCCACCAGCAATCAAGACCCGCCCAGCGAACCAGCCGAGGTGGATGTGCTCGCCACCTACGGTGACGAACTGAGCTATCGCGATCTGATGGCCCTCTTCGACAAAACCAAGCCAACAATCTATCGATGGCTGCAAACGGGTGAGATACCCGCCTACCACGTCGGAATTCGTTGGATCATCCACAAGACGCAGCTGCGCCAAAGACTCCGCGAAACCAGCAACCAGCGCGGTCACGATGAGTAACTTCCGACACGCCGGAGCGGATGTCGTTTCCTTTAACGAAAGGATGCGCTTTACTGGAAACATGGCACGGATAAACCGAGGACGACCGAGCAAGGGTGATCGCGACGCGTTCATGACCAAGCCTGCGCGTCCAGTTGGTGACGCTATTCGGCACAACGCTGAAGAGCTAGGCATGACTTATGGCGATTACATCGCCGCAATTCTCGCCCGCGAGCTCGGTATGCCCGAGTACGCGCCGTTGCCTCCCCACTCCAACGACGAGGAGCTGCCCATCAACACGGCCAGTTAAACGAAAGAGCCCGCCGCTTGCGCGACGGGCTTCTCCAAGTTTCGTAGCTCAAACCCTCTTCGCTTGCCGGCACGAGGTCTGAGCTAATCAAAAGATCCGGATGAACCGGAGCCTTTGCTGTACCCCCACGCCAAAACGAAGGGATGACCTCATAGTAACCGATATATACCGTTTTGACGCCGTTTCCGTGATTGAAACTCCGTTGGGCGTGTCTTCCGACCGGTTGACGGCCTGGGATTTGACGCGCCGACTGAGTCCGCGCGACCAGGTGCGGGTGATGAAGCGTGATGCGTACGGTCGTTTGGACGAGAACAGTTACCCCCTCATTTACCGGGTCGGCCCGACTGCCCCTACGACGCCGTGGCTGGTGCGGATGGCTGATGAGTCCGGTATTTTCCGTCTGCTGTGTTTTGACTTTGATGGCAAGGAAGCCGGCGTTGTCTCTCCTGATCTGATGGACCGCGCCGTGGACGATTGTGATGCTCTGTCGGGGGTTCTTGATGGGCTCGGGATCGCTCATGTGGTTTGCCAGTCCTCGGGAACGGGGGGCCGTCATATCTGGGTTGCTCTGCGGGGGGGCGCTTCTGCTGGCACGGTGGCCGCTCTGGCCGGTGCTGCGCATGCCAACTACGCGACCTTGGACCACGGGATGCTCTGCAACCCTCGGGAGGGTGGGGCACGGCCGCCGTTGGCCCCGCACCGTGATGGCAGCAGTTCGACGGTCCTCCGCGGCCAACTGGCGGGGCTGCTCGCCCCGTCGGCTACGAGCAGCGACCTGACGGCCCTGACGGGTGTCCTCGACGTGGCACGGCCGGCGCCTCGTCCGGCCGATACGAAACCGTCCGGCCCCATCGACATCCGGTACAGCGCTCCTCGCCCCCTCAGCACGTGGGGCCAGGGCCATATGGCCACAGTCAACGGCGGCAGCAACGCGAGCTGGACGGGATTCATGTGCCTGCTCGCGGCCGCTTCGGCCGGATGGACCCTGGCTGAGGTCGAAAAAGAATCCCTTACGGCGCCGGGGATGGAACATTACCGGAGTAAGAACACCAGCCGCGGCACCCGCAAACCGCGCAGCCCGGCAGAGGCCCGAGCGCGTCTGGAACGGCAGTGGGCCAAGGCCCAGCAGTATTCGGCGCTGCAAGCGCCCCTGACGACGTCGCAGGCACCGTCTGACTTCACTGATCTGGGCGTCATTGTCGATACCGTTGATGACCTCCTGACCCGGTTCCGGGTCTCTCCCGGCCGGTGGGGCCAGAGCGAAGCTGCCGTATCCCAACGCAGCATCCTGACTGCGGTGGCTTACCTGAGCTTGCAGACCGGGAAACGCACCGTCGCGGCCTCTATCCGGGATCTGGCCCTGATGGTGGGCCTGAGCCGCGACACCGCCCGGCGGGCGCTGACGGCTCTCGCGGCGGACGGGTTCCTCGTCCGAGTCGCCCTGGCCGAGGGCGGCAACGCTGCCGAATGGGGGCTAATCCCGAAGTTTTCCACAGCCCCTCGTACGGTTGCGTCACAACCCTTAGATAACCCCCGCCCCCCCTCTGAACTTTTCAATCTGCGAACGTCGTTGGTGACTACGCTGGAACGCGAGCTCACCGACGGTCGCCACGACCTCTTCACCCGCCCCGGTCTCGGACACCTCGCCGGCAAGACCTACGCTCTCCTGGCTCAACACCCCGCCCTCACGATCGATACGGCCGCGAGGTTGCTGGGCGTGAGTACCCGGCATACCGCCACGATTCTGAGCCGCCTCCGCACTCACCGCCTGATCGTCAAACACACCAATGGGTGGGCTCGAGCGAAACAGGACTTCCGCGACAAGGCCGCGCACATCGTGGGGGTTGCTGGTCTTCTCGTGGGTCGAGCACGCCGGTATCAGGCGGAACGGGACGTGTGGGCGTGGTGGCAAGCTGAAGTCACCACTATGTGCGCTGGTCCCAGGCGTCGTCCTAAGGGAGTGCACGTGTCGAGCCGGCCGCTGTTTCGGGATACAAATGCTCCTGGTGAACGGGTCTGGCCCCGCTACCCGCGCTCGAGCACCCAACGCGGCGATCACCGCTCCGCCCGCGAGCTCGTGGACCTGGGCCTGCTCGACCCCGACAACCGCTGGCAATACCTCGGTGACGCCGCCTAGCCTGCATTCGACCTCTATCGGGAGGCGGAGCGTTTCAGCGTCTGTACCTGAACCAGAAAGCCGGCGAAGGGTAGCTGACCCTTTTTGACACGCACCCGCCTTCACGTGTTCTTCACCATCAGCGACCTGGATACAGTCACGGCCGATCAAACCCATAGGTAATCATCGAGCAGGTCAACGCCGATCTGAAGGCCAGCGCGCTGGCACACCTGCCTTCCGGGGTCTTCACGGCCAACGCGGCCTGGCTCGTGCTGGCCGCAATTTCGTTCAACCTCTCCCGCGCCGTTGGCTCATTGGCCGGCGCGGATTTGGGCAAAGCGCGCAGCGGCACCATCCGCCGCAAACTCATCAACATCCCAGCCCGCATATCGACGTCGGCCCGCAAGATCACGCTCTGGCCAGCTATTGCAGTTCGCTTCCGCGGGTACGTGCATATCCTCAAGTGTGCGGGAGTCTGTCGTGTGTGTACACATAGGACCACCCTTTCGTGCCAGCACCACTGGCGCGGAATGCTGTTGCCACCAAGCACTGCTCGCATCAGGCTGGGACATCATTGACTATGACTTAAGGAGGGCCAGAATCCCCTCGATGGGACTCTGGCCCTCTTGTTCGCATGTGTTCCGCTAGAACGAGATTGTTACCAGCGTATTCTGACCTTTGTAAAACGTGAACGTAACTTGCCCGGTGTATCCGCCGAGGTTACAACTCCTCGTCGCGTTGTATCCCATATTGCCGCTGCAGATGTTGGCTCCGTAGACACCTTTGTTGACGGTGTAGTACGCGGTTCCAGACGGTACGTTTGAAGACTGCGTCCTGAGCGTGATGGAGGTAGCGGTCACGTTGGAGTGAGTATCGCGACAGACTTCCATTGAGGCAGAGCAAGAAGCGACAAGTACTTGAGCTGGTGCCGCTTGTGCGGCTGCCGGTGCAGCAATTACAGTAAGCGAAGCAAGTGCAGCCCCGATTGCAAACTTGCGAAAAAGGCGTGACTTAATGTACATTTTCGACCCTCCGTTACGGAGCCCCCCCTTGGGCTTTCCCATAACGTATTGCAGGCACTGAGGCCGTAGGAAGACGTAGCGTTTGCTGTTCTTCTAACTGGGGGTACCAATACGGGCACAACTCGTCGAATAACTTGTTGTAGACGTGAATACCCAAGACTTCTTATAGATACCGGGAAACTGAGCGAATTGTTTCGAGGACTTGCTCGGATCGGCCGGTCATTATCAGTTTGAATGACTGCCCTAGGATCAAGGAATGATGCCAGCCGACACCGCCACACGTTCTGCTCGGCGGCGGACCGGGGTCGGGTCTCCTGCAATAAAGTTTGTGCGGGACCTCGTCGTCATCGTGGTTATAGCGATCTTGATCTCAGCCCTTCTCAAGACTTTCGTCGTGCGTTCGTTCTACATTCCGTCTCCGTCGATGGAGAACACGCTCTTGGTCAACGATCGAATCATTGTGAATGAACTCGTTCCCAACCTGATCCCCATTGAGCACGGCGACGTCGTTGTCTTCACCGACCCGGGGAACTGGCTTCCACCGCAGCAACCCGCGCCGCAGAATCTTTTCAGTGCGCTGGATGCTGCACTCACTGTTGTGGGGCTGAGCGCCGGCGACAGCGATAATCACCTCGTCAAACGAGTCATCGGCCTTCCCGGGGACACCGTGGTCTGTTGCACCGCAGCCGGGCAGTTAACCATCAACGATGCGGCCATCGTCGAGCCATACATTCAGATTCCTGACGGTCAATCCCAGGCGACCAAGAGTCCGTTTACCGTCACGGTGCCTGATGGAAAACTGTGGGTCATGGGTGACAACCGATACAACTCGGCTGATTCGGCCTTCCACTTCCTCAACGGCTCGCCGGGGGGCGGTTTCGTCCCGATTAGTAGCGTCGTCGGTCGCGCAGTCGTGGTGAGCTGGCCTGCCAAACACTGGGGATGGCTCGGCAACTATCCAGAAACGTTCGCGCCATCAGGCCGCTGAATCGGACGATGACCTGGAACAAGAGGTTAACTCTTCAGCCCTACTTGTCCCGCACAAAACCTCTCCGCGAGGTTCCGTTGGGGACCGGAACCTCTACGCGGGCTGTTTTCTGACAATTTTTTATCTGTCTGGCCGGTCATCGTAGTTCGCTTCCGTGCCTCCGTGCTCACCTGGTCGGGCGCGGTCGCACGCTCCCTTATTTCCCCCGACCAGCCGTGCATTACGGCACTCCCGCTCTCAATCGATTTCTCTTGCCAGACAGGCAAAAAATCAGTTGATGGAGAGAGAACCCAATGACTACTACCACCGTAAATGTCGGCACCATCGAGCACATTGACCCGAACCTGATCGTTGTAGAAGCCAACGTGCGCACGGAAACGCAGCTGGGCCGCGAGTTCGTGGCCAGCATCAAAGCAAACGGCGTCCTGACGCCGATCCTCGCCCGCCGCGATGATCAGGGCAACCTCATCGTGCGAGCCGGGCAGCGCCGCACCCTCGCGGCACGGGAGGCCGGTTTGGCTACGATCCCGGCTTATGTTGTATCGGCTGATGAGACTACCGTCGAGCGCATCGTGCAGCAGATGGCCGAGAACGATCACCGTGAGGCCGTCACCGACGCCGACCGGGTTGCCGCGTTCCAGCAGTTGGCTTTTGAGGGCCTGACCCCTGCCGTGATCGCTAAGCGACTGGGCAGCAAGCCCGCCACAGTCAAGGCCGGAATCGCTGTCGCAGAGAACGCCGTCGCGGCATCCGCCATCGTCAGTCACTCGCTCACTCTTGACCAGGCTGCCGCCTTGATCGAATTCGAGGGCGACGTTGAAACCGTGTCCGTGCTCATCGACATTGCCACCACCAGCCCCGAGCAGTTCGCCCACGCAGCGCAGCGCGCACGCGACGACAAGCGCGTAGCGACGATGAAGGCCGACGCGACCGCCGACCTGATCGGGCGCGGCTTCGAGGTGCTGGACCGCGACCGGGGATCCTACGAAACCGACTACACGAGCATCAGCTACCTGACCACCGCAGACGGCGAGTCAGTCACCGCCGAGAACATCGCCGCGAGCGAGGGCCGCGCCGCCTACGTGTACGCGTACAGCAGCAGTGACACCGCCACCGTGCGTTACTACCTGAAAGACCCCAAGGCTGCCGGATTCCGCAAGTCCAGCGGCAGCGGAGCCACCAGCGGGCCGATGACCGACGAGCAGAAGGCCGAACGTAAGACCCTGATCGCCAACAACAAGGCTTGGGCCAGCGCTGAGGTCGTGCGCCGCGAATGGCTGGCAGAGTTCCTGAGCCGTAAGACGCTCCCGAAGGATGCCGCACAGGCCATTACCGTGGGCCTGACCGTGCACCACAGCATGGTCGGCAAAGCCATCCAGAACGGAAACGTGCTGGCGCACACGCTGCTTGGGATGAAGCGGGCGAATTACTGGGATGTCGACAAGCTCTCCGCGTTGATGGAAAAGACCCCCACCAAGGTGCAGCATGTCGGCCTCGCAATCGTGCTGGCCGGTATCGAGGACAGCACCAGCAAGGAAACGTGGCGCTACCCGAACGCGCACAGCGCCCGCTACTTCGTGCAGCTGGCCGCATGGGGCTACGGTCTCAGCGACGTTGAGCTAATCGTGATCGACGCCGTTGCTGAGACGGCTGCAACCAAGGCAGCCGAAGAAGCCGCGAAGACCACGGAGTAGCCTCAGCCAAGACCCGGCGCGGCAGTCCCCCACTGCCGCGCCGGGTCTTTCCGTCCCCGGCCCCGGCACGGAGACCGGAGCCTGCCACCAGGCACACGTCCCTGACGGGCCGTGACCGCACAGCGGCGCGGCCGCTGTGCCCATCCCCCTATTTTGAGCCGCTGCGCGGCCGGGGAGATATCAAAGTGATATCACTCTGAAACCATGACGGCGCTGCCGTCGACAGCAGTTCGGAGCCGCTGCGCGGCACTGCCCTGATATCTTTTTTGGCCTTTCTGGCGTTTCACCGTAGCTCCCTCCGCACCTACGTACCCAGTTCGCCGGGCGCGGTCGCAAGCTCCCTTATCTCGCCCGCCGAACAGCGCACTTCGGCACTCCCGGTCGCTATCGATTTCTCTTGCCAGACAGGCAAAAAAACAGTTGTCCACGAGGGAGAGAGCCCATGAGCACGCTAGGCAGCATCAGCAACCAGGTCCCCACCATCCAGCAGTACAGCCCCGACGCGGCCGCGCGCGGAATCTGGACCGTCATCAGTGAACCCGGCGACAGCGACACCGGCGAACTCATCGCAGTGCTGGGCGCAGAAGAAGCGCTCGACGTGATCCTGCACGGGACCGGCGATGCGGCAGGGATCGACCTCACGACCCTACGAGCGCGCGCGCTGCCCCGCTCCACAGCCGCGAGTATCGCCACAGCGTTCGATGCCGCCACCACATCGGGAGCGGAACTCATCACCCCCGAGCACCCGCACTGGCCCGCCGGATTCAATGACCTCGGCGCAGCTGCCCCGTACGCGCTCTGGGCACGAGGAAACACCGAGATCCTGGCCGACACCCTCAGCTCGGCTGTAGTGGGCGCGAGAGCTGCAACCGGCTACGGGGAACACGCCACGATGGAAATAACCGCCGGGCTCGTCAGCCGTGGTCACAGCATCGTCAGCGGAGCCGCCTATGGGATCGACGCCGTAGCTCACCGGGCCGCGCTGGCCAGCGGCGGCCGCACGGTCGCCTACCTCGCCGGAGGACTCGACCGCTACTACCCCAGCGGCCACCACGAACTCCTGTCAAGGATCGCGGAAGCGGGTGTGGTGGCAACCGAAATCGGCTTCGGCCAGAGCCCCACCAAGTACCGGTTCCTGATGCGTAACCGGTTGATCGCCGCCGCCGCCCGGGCGACTGTAATAACGGAAGCCGGCTGGCGCTCAGGTGCCCTGAACATCGCTGCGCACGCCTTCTCAATCAACCGGCCTGTGGGCGCCGTTCCTGGCCCGATCACGTCACCGGCCAGCGCAGGCTGCCACCGCCTGATCCGCGAATACGGGGCGCAGCTCGTCGCCAACGCTGAGGATGTCGCCGCACTTTAGGCGGACAGCCGGTCAGCCTCACGGCTGGCCGGCGAGGGGCGCTTCCCCTCGCGCTCCCCCACATCGGCATATCACAGTGATATCACTCTGAAATCAAGACGGCCATGCCGTCAAGAGCAATTGGAGCCGCTGTGCGGCACTGTCCACTGGGCCTTTTTGTCCTTTCTGGCGTTTCACCGTAGCTCCCTTTCGTGCCTTCGTTACCCGAATTCTCGGACGCGCCCTGCGGGCTTATTTCGCCCGAGAATCCGTGCACTGCGGCACTCCCGGTCGCTATCGATTTCTCTTGCCAGATAGGGCAAAAAAACAGTTGTTCACGAGGAGAGAACCCATGGCTGAGTCAGATTTCGATTACGAGAACACCTATCCCCGGGAGCGCTACGCCAGCGGGTGCGCCTGCAGTGGTTGCCGGTCCGAAGGTGCCGCAGACACTCAGCCGGGCGAAACCTGCACCGCAAGCCGCTACGCCGACAGCTTCGCCTAGACCGAGGGAAAAACTCATGCTCACAACTCAGATTCCGCCCCTGACTCCCGGAGTGCTCGGGGCCGAGAACCTGCTCAGCAGCGCCGACATGTCGACCTATTGGAACAGCCAGACATACCCCAACCCCCGCAGCCGGTTCGTCATCGTCAGGACCCCGCACGGCTCCCGCGTCAACGACTACGCAACCCCGAGAGGTACCCGCTAATGCTCACCATCACCCACACCCACGAGGCCGGGACCATGATCGACGGTACCTGCAGAGGAGACGGAACCGCCGAAGTTCTCAAGTCCGCCGGATGGCGCTGGGGGCGCAGCATCAGCGCATGGTTTGTCCCGCAGTCCCGCGACCGCCTGCCCAAGCTGCACACCATCACCCGCACCACGTCGGCACTTGAAGCCGCCGGGTTCGAGGTCACAACCGAAATCGACAGCAGCCACCGCACAACCGCCGACGTCGAGGCCGGAAAGATCGAGCGTCAGGCCGACCGTGTCGACGCCCTGGCCGCGAAAGCCGAGCGCAAGACCGGCGCGGAAGAGGCCGCCTGGAACAATGCCCGCGCAGCGCTCGACCGGCTGCCCGAGGGAGGCGAGCCGATCAAGGTTGGCCACCACTCCGAAGGCCGACACCGCAACGCGATCGCCAAAGCAGACACTGCCATGCGCAAGTCAGTCGAAGCCAGCGCAGAGGCCACCACCGCCCAGGCCCGCGCCGACGCGGCCACCCACACCACAGACGCCCGTTACAACCCGGTCACCGTGGCCAACCGCATCGAAACGTTGGGCGCTGCAATCCGCAAGCTCGAACGCCGCATAACCGCGCAGTGCTACGACGACACCCACGGGTACATCGACGCCACCGCCGAGCAGATCCAGGCCCGCGCAACCCGCCTCGCCCCGCACATCGACGAAAAGCGCGACCAGATCGCCTACTGGGAAGCAGTCCGCGCCGCCCAGGTCGAAAGCGGCACGGCCACCGGCTACGACCGCGCCACCGTCAAAAAGGGCGACCGAGTGAAGATCCGCGGCCAGTGGCGCGAAGTGGTGCGCGCCAACCTCAAAACGGTCAGCGTCACCACCGGCTACACGTGGACCGACACCGCCCCGTATGCCGAGATTCAGCAGCTCATGCGGCCTGAGTAAACACGCCGCAGCGGCCGGCCCACCCAGGGCCGGCCGTGAGGGGCGACCCCCTCACACTCCCCCACCAGGTCACGCCCGCGCAACCCGGCACCCCGCCTCGAGCACGGCCCCCGCAGCAGGACCAATGGAAAACCGACCATGATCATCACCTACCAGCGCCCCGACACCCTCGACGCACACCAGGTCGACCAAGACGCCCCCGACGCCGACCTCAGCCCCACCGGGGCGACGTGCGGCACCGCGACCGTCGACGTGCTCGGGATCCAGTGGAGCTGCAGGAGAACACCCCACCCCGGCCAGGACGAGCACCGCGCCACGGTCACCGCTGCAGACAGCGGACCGACTGGCGCCGTCGCCATCGCGTGGACGTACCAGTACGCCACCGACGAGCAGCACGGCGACGTCGACCACGCTGCCCCTACCCAGAGCATCACCATCACACTGTCTTTTCCCGATCGAGCTGCACGCGGCATCGACGCGGTCGCGATGATCCGCAGCATGATCGACGCCGGACTAGGCCACTTCTGGGAAGGCGACCAGGACGACGTAACCGCCAGCTCAACCGCCACGCCCTGACCGCCGGCACAACCCTCGCGGGCTCGGCCGTGAGGGGGACGGTGCCCCCTCACACTCCCCCCGGGTGGAGCCGGCACGGAGGCCGGATCCACGCGGACCGGCTGCGCCGGCTGACCTGACAGAACTTTTCTTCCCTTGGTGGCCGGTCATCGTAGTTCGCTTCGTGCCTACGTCACCCACAATCTGGCACGCGGTCGCCAGCTCCCTTATTCCGCACCAGATTGCGTGCACTACGGCACTCCCGCTCTCAATCGATTTCTCTTGCCACCAAGGGCAGAAAAACGGTGGACGACTACACAACCACTGCCCACGAGAGCACGGGACCCCGCGCACCTCACCATCCTTGGAGAGGGAACACCATGACCACCACCATCCGCAGCGTCACGATCAACCCGACCGACACCATCACCACTCACGCCCTGAACGCGGCCAGTATCGGGGCAGACATCGCCGCCGCCATCGGCTGCGGGATGTTCGATGTCGTCGGCCTGCAAGACGATATCGACCTGTTCGTCGATGATGAAGGACTCATCAACGGGTCAACCCTGAACCTGCCCGCGACCGTGCTCGCCCACCTGCTCGGCCGCCCCACCGTCATCTTCGGCACCGCCGTCGCCGTCAGAGTTACCCCTGACGGTGAAACCGTCGGCCTCACCGACGCTCAGCTCGCCCGGATCCAGGAGTCTCTCGCCCAGAAGCCCGACGCAGGGACCGTCGATGCCCTCGTGGAGAGCCTGTCCCCGTTCCCCACCGTGGTGAGCATGCTTCGCAACATCTAGCCGCAAGCACCGGCTGGCCCCGGGCGGGCCAGCCGGTGAGGGGTGTCCCCCTCACACTCCCCCACCGGGCGCGGCTACGGGCGTGAGCCTCCGCAGCGTAGAGCGACGCCGAGGCGCCTGTACTCACCGCCCCAAGCACGCCGCAAGGCTGGGGATAGGTGGACTGTCCGCTGTCATTGCTTGTAATGCTGCTATTGTCAGTAATACTGGCATTGTAGATAATAGCGCTAATACAGTTGATACTTGTAAAAACAGTAAAAACAGTAAAAGCAGCAATGCTGCCTATGCCATTAATGACAGCATTAGCTGTAATATCACTAATGACGACAAGAGAAATGAGAACGTATGCCTCCGGCACTCAATCGCACCGCGTTGGAACGGGTCATCGCCGTCATCAACGGCAAGGGTGGCGTCCTCAAGACCACACTCACCGCCAACATCGGCGGCATGCTCGCTAACAACGGCTACCGCGTACTCCTGGTGGACCTCGACCCCCAGGGCAACCTGGCCGAGGATCTCGGATACACGGACGACGACCGGGACGACACCGGCCGCGCACTGGCTCAGGCACTCATGTTCGGAGGGGGAGCGGCCCCCATTCGCGAAGTTCGACCGAACCTTGACGTATTCGCTGGAGGTCCGGCCCTCGACCAGGCCACGGCGGGTCTCGCTGCCAAAGCGAACAAGGACCCCGATGGGGCCAAGCTAGCCGTCGCTCATCTGCTGGAGCCCATTGCGGGCGACTACGACATGATCCTCATCGACTGCCCACCAGGCGATGAAACGCTCCAGACAGCGGCCGTTGCGGCCGCGCGATGGGCACTCGTCCCCGTCAAAAGTGATAAATCAAGCCGCAAAGGACTTGGTGCCGTCGCAGCGCGACTCGACGCGGTCCTCGGAGTGAACCCCACCCTCGACCTCCTCGGCGTGGTCCTCGTAGACGTCGGGACCTCTGCCCACGTCGTCCAGCGCGAAGCACGCGAACACATCGCAGAACTCTTCAACGCCGACAACAACGTCGTCTTCACTGCCACGGTTCGCCACAGCGAAGCGACCGCCCAGGCCACCCGAGAACGGGGTCTTCTGGTGCACGAACTCGACGCACAAGTCCGCAAGGGGCCGAAGTGGTACGAGATCCGGCGGGGTGACGCGCAGGCACAAACATTTGCACCACGCACAGCATCATCGGTCGCTGACGACCTGCAGGCAATCACCCAAGAAGTCGTGGCCAGGATTACGGCAGCAGAGAACGAGGAGGCCCTCGCATGAGCGACGAAACCCCCAACCGACAGATCGGCGGCCTAACGCCACGCGCCGGGGCTCATGACCTGAGCCGGCTCCAGGCCCGAAATCGCCCTGAACCAAAACCGGAAACCAGTGAGCAGCCGAAAACCGTTGCCTCTCCCGCTGCAAAGCCCTCGCGCACACCAGCCAAGAAGTCGGCAACCGTTGTGGTCGACACGACTGCGCGGATGACCACCTATCTGTCAGTAGCCACACGTGATCGGGCCCGTGCAACGTACCGGGCGACGGGCCACATCGAAGGCGATAAGAGCTGGTCAGACTTCGTGGAGCGAGCCATCTTGGCAGAGGTAGAACGTCGTGAACTCTCACACAACGCAGGGGAGAGATACCAGGGTGATAGCTCGCCGCTCCCCGCTGGACGACCACTGAGCTAGGGCGGTCTCCCCACCCGTAGCTCGACGTGAGGGACGGCGCCGCCGGCGGACAGGAACACGCCCAGTACGCCTCTGGCCGAGACAGGGAGAGGGCGGGCGTTCTACTTCTGCGTGGGGCGTGGTGCCTGTGCTTCGGCGCGATCGGCGCGGGTGCGCTGTTCGCGTTCACTGGTGCGTGCTTGGTCGAGGTCGGAGCGCAGCTGGGTGAGTTGCTGCTCGAGGGCGGCCCGCACGTCGGTGACGCGCTGCTCGGCGTAGGAACGCTCCCTGCCGGCCTCGGCCGTGGCACTGTCTCGTTCACTGCTGACTGTGGCCAGGCGCCCGGTGAGCACGAGCGCTTCCGCCCGGGCGCTCTCGCGCTCCGTGCGGGCCTGATCGAGCAGGTCCCGGGTGCTCGCAGCATCCGTCTCGGCCCGCTCCAAACGGCTGGACGCGGCGGCGGCCTGCGCGACCGCCTCGCGCGCGGCCGCCAGGGCCTCGTCCTTGGCCGTAGTGGCCGCCGTGACGAGCTCCCGGGTCTCGGTGAGCTGTGCGTTCGTGGCCGCGTTCTCGATGCTCAGAGCGGCTACCTGGTCTGTGAGGGCGGTGATCTCGGCGGTCGCCCGTGCATTGTCCTCGCCCGCAGTGACCAGGTCGCCCTCGAGGGTGGCGGCACGCTGCTCGAGCGCGGCCAGGGTCGTGCGGAGCTCGTCGACCAGGGCAGCTGATTCCTCGGCTGCCGCGTCGGCTTCGGCGCGCTCGGCCTCGGCCTTGCGGGTGGCGGTCTCGGCGCGGTTGGCGCGGGCGGCCGCCGTGGCGACTTGCTCGGCTGCGTCGGAGGTGATGGCCTCGATCTGTGCTTCGGCTGCGTCCGGGTCCGCGACGGTGCGGAGCTCGTCGACAAGGACCACCAGCTGCTGCTGCAGGTGCTCGACCATCCCGGCGACCTGGGACCGCAGCACGCTCGCCCGCTGCCGTGCCGCATCAACGGGGAGTTTGTCGTCCTCGACGGTGCGCTCGACCCGGCCGGACTCGGCGCGGCGGGCCCGCCACGCAGCGGCGCGGTTGTGAGCGGGGTTGGCGCAGTAGCCAGCGGGCCGGCCGACACCGGCCGTGGCGTCCACAGGCTCCTCGCAGCCGGGGAAACCGCAGGTGCGCACGTCGGTGATCTCAGGAATGCTCATACCGATATCGTATCACTAATTACGCAATACGCAATACGTAAGTAAAATAACGATAACGATAACGATAACGATAACGATAACGATAACGATAACGATAACGATAACGAAAGCACGAAATGGGCCTCTCGTCTCGGAGAGCTGTCATTTTTCGAAGCCGTCTGCACCAATGTTCGTACTCGCCTGCACACCCGGTTCGGCAACTGTCCGACGAGACCTTGTCGCACAGTTGACCTCTGGGTTCGTCGGACCGTCTCGGCGCAACGACGGCAATCACATGCGGACCACCCCCGGGCCGATTCGGCGTCCACCCCCTCTGCCTCCTGCTTGTGCAGGCGAGTACGAACAGAAGCGACACTCGTGCAGAGGAGTACGGAAAAGTCAGTCGTTACACTCGGCTGCACAACCTCCGAAAACACAGCGGTCGTTGTGCAGCTGACTTGGAAAAATGACAGGCGCGGAACCCGCTGTAGGCGGGATACTGTGCCGTCATGAACACGGATGACCTGGGCGCGCCACCTAACTGCGAGCACTGCCTCGTCCCGATGCTACTCGCCGGCGCCGCCGCCGCTCCCTGCTGGCGATGCCCGTCGCGCGACCTGGTCAGCATGATCTAGCTCGAGCGGCTGGGGGAGTGGGCGTCAGGGATTCCCAGTCCTCGAGCCGGCAATGCACGCCTGCTGGTGTGGGCCATAGGGCTCGACCCGGCGCGTCGTGGGTTCGGGCTCAACGTGAGCAACAGGCTTCTATGTCTCTCGCAAAGCCTCAAGTGTCCAAACCGTTAGCCCGCGGTGTCCATGTTACGGGCATAAATGTCCGCAGGAGTGGCTAGTATGTCCATATGGAACAGATTGCAATCGTTAAATCGCTCGTACGTGTCGCCTTGGCTCAAGGCGACGACGCGGTGCGCCACCAAGCGGAACGGCTCGCAGCTGCTCTGCGGAAAGCTGACGATAAGGACGCGAGTGCGATCGAGCGGCTATTGAGTGCCACGTCCCAGTCCAAGAATCTGGCTCCCAGCCACCTAACGAAGAGCTTTTCCACCGGCTTTGCGACAGCCACTGAACGAATGTTGCCCGGTGTCGCCGTGCCGGTCGACCGTGAGTCATCAGCACCACTGGCGACGATCGTCTTTCCGGAGAACAACCTCGCGGCATTCCCGGTATTGGCTCCGGGAGTCACCGACACACTGGCCGGATTATTGCTTGAGTGGAAGAATCATGGACGGCTCATCGAAGCCGGGTTAAACCCATCACTCACTTGTCTGATCTACGGGCCTCCCGGAACAGGGAAGACAACCTTGGCATTGTGGTTGGCCCACGAGCTAGGCCTGCCCGCAGTGGTCGCAAGGCTCGACGGGTTGATCAGTTCACTGCTGGGCACAACGGCTCGTAACCTGGGCGCTCTATTCGCATTTGCGAATCGCTACGAGTGTGTGCTCGTTCTGGATGAGTTCGACGCGATAGCGAAGCTTCGTGACGACCCCAACGAGGTCGGTGAAATCAAACGCGTCGTCAACACTCTCCTGCAGAACATTGATGCACGAGAAGGTCGCGGCGTCATCATCGGGCTAACAAATCACCAGGCACTTCTAGATCCCGCCGTTTGGCGTCGATTCGAAGTTCAACTCGCAATACCGTTGCCGGGACCGGACGAACGATTCGATATAGCCAAGGGCGCTCTGTCAGCGAAAAATCACGAATCTATTGCCGAATCGAAGCTACTTGCTTGGGTATCAGAGGGTTTTTCCGGCTCCGAACTGGTGACCCTGTGCGCAAAGTACCGGAAACGGTTGATCCTCTCAGACGGCGAATCGAGAGCACCGTTTGAGACAATCTCGCAGCTTGCAGCCTCCACATCAGTCCACACGGACAGGCGACGCGTTTTTGACCTCGCAAACGAGAACACTCTGACCAGGGTATTGGCGACGAATCAGGACATCAGGTTCTCCTACTCCGAGCTTGCACACGTTCTCGGCGTCAGCACCAAAACCATCAGTCGGCGTATGAGCGACACAGTTGAAGGAGACACGGCCGATGCCGAATGAACCAGTGCAGGTTGTCACCAACCCAGAGCATCTTCAAGGGCCTAGAGAAAAGAACCAGCCCGGCAAGGCTGGCGACGATTTCTTTGAGGGAGACAACGAAGGCTTCCGTCGGCACCGAGACAAACTGGTGGCGTCGCTGCGCTCAATTGCTGCACTTATTGCTTCCGACGAGTGGACAGCTCAGAACGGCGGCGCTGCCCACTTAAAAGTGGCGATGGGCCCGCGGGCTATAGCAAAGTCGCATCGGCCTCAGCGCAGCATATTTCAGGCCAGATGGACGCCTCATGTGGCGACCGCGAGGATCGGTGAGCCGATCTACGCGGTGACCTCCGTGTCGCTAGCCTGGGTCATTGATCGCATCGCTGCAACACCTCTGGATGTGCCGACAAAGCTCAACAAGAAGACGGGTGAGGTCCAGCCGAATCCGAAACGCCCGCGTTGCGAAGTGTCGGCGATCAGCTCAATCACATTGTGGGGTTCTGTTGAGAAGCGGTCCTTCAGCGCGGCAGAAGGGGCCGCGTGGATTAGCCGGGCCGGTACTGGTGGCGCCTACCTAATTGACTTCTTTCCAATCGTCACCGCGGAAAATGATCCATCACTCGCTCAGGCTGAGCAACATGCGGTCCGAGCGCTTCAGGATCGTTTAGCCACGCTCGCCGTGGACGCAAGGGCCAGACCGATATTGGGACGCGGCAATAACCCTTTCGTTGCGCTACGCGTACTGGAGTCAGACGTCCCCTCTCGGCTTGAACTGGGGCTGCTGGGCGCACCCATCGGATCACACCTGGCCCCAGCAGGGATCCCCTCGGACAATGTTGATCGGCACCAGGAAGTCCTTCGAGCACTCGAAGGGTGCACTTTGGTGCGCGACATCACACTGCCACCACTTCCTCAACGAGACGCGACAGCAAGTACCCCAACGAACGAGCTGGCCACGACCTCGCTCCCAACGCGCGGAACCGGTGACGTCGCGCGAGTGGGCGTGATTGACGGTGGGGTGTCCGACGCCGTCGAGGCCTGGGTAGAGGACCGCTGGGGTCAGATATCTGACTCCGATCGCGATGCTGAGCACGGGACATTCATCTCCGGCCTTCTTGTCGCCGCGGGCGACTTAAACCCGAGCTACCTGTCCGATCTACCGTCAGGATGCGGAATCATCGATGTAGATGTTCTGCCGGCTGACCCCGGAAATACTGGCGTGCCCTTTGAGAAGTATTACCCAAACGGCGTGTCTGACTTTATGGACGAAGTAGAGTCCGCGGTTCGGGAGTACCGGGCGCGCCTCAGCGTGAGAGTCTTCAACTTCAGCATGAATTTCGCCGCTCCAGGCGATAGCTATCGGTATGGCTTCGCTGCGCGCAGGCTTGACCAAATAGCCCGGGACAATGACGTAATTTTCGTGATCTCAGCAGGCAACCTGGACTTTTCCGAACAACGTCCCGAGTGGCCCGCTGCCCCCAACCAGGTAATGGCGACCCTCGTCGCGGACACTGTGGGCACGATCAGCGAACCCGCTGAAAGCCTATTCAACGTCTCGGTGAGCGCACTGAATCCGCCCAGATTGAAAAATCAGGTGCCATACGCGCTCGCGCGGTATAGCCGTCGCGGACCCGGTCTTAGTGGTGCTACCAAACCAGATTTCGCACATGTTGGTGGCTCAGGCACCGTTGACGAGGTCTATGGGAACGGACTCGTCTCCATCGACGCCGCCGGACAGGAGATAAGCGGGGCGGGCACCAGCTACGCAGCACCGCTTGTTGCACGACAGCTCGCGGATCTTGATTCGCTTATTGACGGAAACGTTCCCCGCGAGGTACTCATCGCGCTTCTCGTTCATTACAGCGTCCTTCCGAAAACCATGAGCCAGCCCGTGATCTTTCCATCCGCCAAAGACCTAGTCGGATTCGGTATGCCGGTCACGGCCGAACAGATGCTGCAAAGGCCAGACACTGAAATCGCCATAGTCGTCAACAGCATCGTCCTTCCGGGCGAGCAGCACACACTGAAATTTACCTGGCCCGAAGCCCTGAGTATCGACGGCAAATGTCGTGGCTATGCGCGGCTCACTCTTGTTGCCCGGCCGGTATTGGCGTACGAACACGGAGACGAACGGATCAGGGTCAACATCGACGCAAAGTTGATGCAACAGAAAGCTGACGGAGGTTATGAAAACACCCTCCATGCGACAAACCAACCTCGTTCTTCTAAACAGCCCAAGGCGGAGCGCGCGCTTCTCCAGGAAGCCCACAAGTGGCAGGTTGTGAAATGCTTTGAAGCGCGCATGCGCGGCCGAGGTGAACGATCCAACTGGAAACTGCTAGTTGAGTACCTCACCCGAGCGGAAGAGCAATTACCCACCGCCGGTGTGGAGTTCGCAGCAGTTCTGACTATTGCAGATGACAAGGGGAAGGCCCCCATTTTTCAGCAGATGCGTCAGCACCTCGGCGATATTGGTGTTCGAACAGGAGACATTCGCACGAGCGTCCGAACGCGGATCAACGCAATTCCCGGAACCGAGACCTAAGCCCGCACTCGGTCGCTCCCACTTAAGTCGACACTTTGGAATTGGTCGAGGCCGCCGACTCGGACGAATTCTGCAGCAGGCCATTCAGCCCGACTGTCAGCGGCCACGAGAATCGGCCCATACACGGCCACGTCGGAGCACGTATATGGCCAATAGTCGATGGCCACCCATGGGCATGTGTTTTGACTGGCGAGTAGTCGCTTTTGGTACTGATGGTCCACGTTGTTGGTACTGCTGTTCCGGGGAGGTGGAACTGGCCGGGCTGGCGTTGGAGCCAGCCCGGCCAGACCGCCTCGACGACATTCGGGGCGTTACTCCCAATAGTCCTTGGCGGTCTTTGCTTCGTCGCTGCGCAGGCGTCGCATGTCGACCTCGCCGAGGTTGAGCGTGCGGGCTTGGCTGGCGAGCCGGTTAACGGTGGAGTCGGCTGCGATCCGGTCGGGTAGGGCCTCGACCCAGTAGGCCGGCCCGGATTGGCTGACGATGATCGTCGGCAGCCGATGATCACGGTTGGCCAGGATCGAGAAGAGATCGCTGGCAGCATTGGGGTCGATGCCCACCGTTAAGAAGTCGTCGATTATGAGTAAATCAACGTCGCTGAGCTTGTTGAGCATGTTCTGGTGCCCGATCGCGTCGCCTCGAGCGATGACCAGCTGGCGGGCCAGATCATCCATCCGGGTGTAGTGAACGCTGTGCTCGCTGTGGCAAGCAGCGATGCCGATCGCGCAGGCCAGATAGGTTTTACCGCCGCCGGTGGGCGAGATGATGAGTAGATTTCTCGGGTCGGCCTTCCAATCGTGGGCGGCGTAGCGTTTCATCCGCACCGGAGTGATGTTGCGTCCCGGCGGGTAGTTCAGCTCAGCCACCGATGCCTCCGGGATCGGGAACTTGGCTTGACGGATCAGTTTCTCGATCCGAATCGAGCGACGAAGCTCCAACGCCTCATCGACGGCCGTGAGGAACAGCTCCTCGGGCGCGGCAGCATCGTTGGCTTCGTCCTTGATCAGTTCCTCGAACCGCGCCGCGAGGTGCGTGATGCGCAGAGCCTTAAATTTGTCGTGGTCGACGCTGGTGAATACGCTGCCGATCATCAGCGGTCCTTGTAGTAGTCGGCGCCGCGGACCATGACGCTGGGCGCGTCGGCCGGCCCGGGCGGGCTCTTCGTATTCGTGGCCGCCGGCACCAACGGGTGGCTTTGCTTCTTATCGCCGGTGATGGTCGCCATGATGCGTTTCAGCGTCGTGTAGGTCGGGTAACCGCGCTGGTTGACGATCTGCTGGCACGCCGATTCGAGTCGCTGCTTGTTGCTCTTGCCGAGGGTCATCAGGATATTTTGGCAGTCGAGGTAAGCCTGAGCCTCGATGACGGAACGGTCCAGGATCATCTTGATCACCGTCACGGTCGCCGGCCCGAAGCTCTTGGCGCGATGCTCGAACCACTCCCGTGTCCACAACCCTTCGAGGTCGTGGTGGCGTTCCGGAGCATGCTCAGCAACGGTGGAGTACTGGCCCTTGCGTCCGGATTTGCGGGGGTGTTCGCAGATGAGCGTGTCGCCGTCAAAGATGGTGACGTTGCCGCCGGTCAGACGCACTCGCAACATCTGCCCCGCCAGCTTGTAAGGCACCGAGTAGTGCTGGTAATCGGCAGTGACATGGTAATTTCGCCCCACCTTCAGTTGTTTCCACGAGACCGTATCGAATCGGTGCGCCGGCAACGGCTGGAGCAGCTCGGCCTCGTCGGCACGGAATCGTTCGGACCGGGTGGTGCCGTCGGCGCGGCGCATCTGCTCGTTGATCTCCACCATGCGTTCCTCGATCGCAGCGTTGAGCTCGGTAAAGGTTGTCCATATTTCTTCGGCGAGGTAGCCGATCACGCGCTTGTTGATGGTGTTGACCGCTGATTCTGCGGCGGCTTTGTCGCGGGGGCGGCGGACGCGGGCTGGCACGACGGCGGTGGAATAGTGGTCGGCGAGCTCTTGGTATCGGGCCTGAACGACGCGAGCACTATCGCCTTTCACCGTTCGGTGGGTGGCGGTGGCGGCGTTATCGGGGACGATGATCTGGGTTGAACCGCCGAGGAACTCGAAGGCCTGGACGTGGGCGTTGTTCCAGGAGTCTTGCTTCATGTCGGCGTAGGCAGAGCAGAAGATCAGCCCGGAAAACGGTAGGACCGCGACGAACAGGTAGCCCTTGCGGATCTCCCCGGTGACCATGTCTGCAACAGGGAGCGTGTCGCCGGCCCAGTCCACGAGTAGTGCTCGGCCCGGATCGTGGTGCAGAGTCGCCACGACGTCATGGGTGTTGACGAACTCGGTGAACAGCTCGCAGTACCGCGAATACCCGTACTTTCGTCCCGGCAGTGCCGAGTCCAGACCCACATACATTCGCCAGCCCTGCTGCAGCGTGAAGTGCTTATTGATCTTCATCGACTTCAGCGTTCCCGCGAAGTCAGGCTGGATGAAGGCTTCCGATACGCTGCGACGCTTGTCGGGGAAGAGCTCGGCCCACTGCTCGTCACTCATCGCCGCGGTCGTCGCGGCGGTCAAGTTCTTCGCCGTGATGGTCTTCTTCACCATCGAGATTTCGCGGCGGGAACATCCCACCAGGCCCGTGATCTCGTCGTAGCTGCGGCCCTCGAATACCAACGCTGCTATGGCTTTGTAGCTCGCCATCAATGCCCCCTCCGTCAGGAATCGGCAACACCAGTCGTGCTGCCGTCCTGTCAAAGGGATCAAATCAAGATGGCCGCCGTACCAACTCCGTGGAACGGCAGTACCAACAACGTGGACTACCCGTACCAACTCGGACTACTCGCCATTTTGACTACCAGATGTTCGAGAGGGGTCACCGGCGAGCGGCTGTTGACGCACCAAGTGCGACGGGCCGCGCCACGTCCGGGGTCATCGTCGCTGACATGTGAAATCGGACTGTGGTGCCTTCCCGGCACCACCCCCGGCTCCCTTGGAAGCCAATATTCAATATGACTGGCCGTCGGTGGGCTGGCCTCGTGGCCATATGACGAAGGCACTCCGATTCCCTATCGACCGGCTGTGGGCACTTTCCCGTGGCCGCCGGCACAGGCCATTCAGCCCGACCGCCGCGGAGCTCGACAACAGGCCAGCCACACTGGCCGCAGAACCCAACTTGGTACTTGCCTGGACGAAGAGCGCCGTCTATGTATTGGGGGAACACAGGGGAGTGCACCGGGTCGGGGCTTCCGCAGCGCAACGAAGCTGCTGAGCGATTCGCGGCACCGGGAGAACTTTAGAAGAGAGCAATGACCTCGTTCCTTGGTTTGCGGTCACTATCTGATGTAGGCCAAACGGTGCTAGCAGCGCTGAGTTCAGCCGCAGTCAGCAATTGGGAGCTCAGTACTTCTGCCAGGAGCGACTCCTGGTCGGGCTCCAGTTCTACGAGGCGAGCAAGGGTCGTGAGCACTTCGATTAGGTCCTGAGTCCACGCATGCTCCCATGTGTTGAACGTCTCCCGGGGTGACGATGTGGGCGTCTTCCCCGGTGACAATGGGGTTTAGCGCGTCAGGATTTGGTATCTGTTCGTCGGCGGCGTCAGG
>NZ_QZVS01000021.1 GCF_003602235.1 Cryobacterium melibiosiphilum | reverse complement strand
TCAAATTGAACCCTAAGTAAGTTCTATTTTTCCTGATCCGATAGGCATTCTCGGTTTAACGCGCCGCTACAACCTCAACTCGACCGGTGGATCGAGGCTAAGACCTTGACCTGGGATCAGGGAACGGAGCTGGCCCAGCACCGACAGATCACCCTGGCTACGAACATGGCTATCTACTTCTGTGATCCGCATTCTCCGTGGCAACGCGGCAGTAACGAGAACACCAACGGGCTGCTGCGCCAGTATTTCCCCAAGGGCACCGACCTCTCCGTCCATTCACCCGAGCGGCTCCTGGAAGTGGCCACCGAACTCAACGAGCGACCCCGCAAAACACTCGGTGGCATCACCCCCGCCCAAGCGATGCAGCGACTACTGTCAGAACCAGAAAAACCAATCGTTGCAACGACCGGTTGAACTCGCCTCCGGCTTATGGGACGCCACAGATGGAAAACTCGGCATCGTTCGTGTCGGGCTGAAAACACCCACGTCTTATTTCATCGATCAAGGTTCGGTGCGATCGCCGTTACCCGGTGAAGGCCCGGGCGCACGCGTCTTCCTGCGCTGTTTGCCTTGGGAGTCCAGCTTGAGCCGTCGACTGTGGGATACGACGACGGTTTTGTTCGGCGGCGGTGCAGCCGATGAGTGCGGATACTTATCGGTCCTTCGTGCGATTCAGTGGGTCAGCGCCAGAAATTCGGTGCCAAGACGTTTTGTCGCCTGAATCTCTACCTGGCAGACGTTAAGGCGTCTCCCGGACATGTCTATGGTGTAGCCCTAAAACTGAGGAGCACCATGAACCACTTGCCCGACGAAGATCAACTCGATGGCCTTCTTGATCGGTCGAGCCCGAGCACGACGCTCATGACAGACGACGTGATCGATGAACTCAACCGTTTACGCCTCGCATCCATGCCATCACCAGGCAGCAGCGGGCACAGAAAACGGTGGACCCGACCCGCCCTAACAGCGCTGATCACGTTCTCATTGGTGGGTGGCGCCGCTGCCGCAACGGCCGCGACAATTCAACTGTGGTCGCCTTGGGCCGAGTCCCCGGACGCCGTCGCCACCTACACGTTGCCGAGCGGAGCAGAGTGTGAACTCCGTATCGGCAACGTCAACGGAAGCGATCCTGAAGCAGTCCGTGCAGTCCGGGACTTTTACCGGGCCGCGAGCATTGATGCCCTTCTCACCCAGGAAACGATCGATGAAACCATCGCTCAACTTCGGACTGAAGAATCCACGTGGATGAACGACTATGGGGCCACGGAGGCCGCAGGGTACGGAACTGTCCACTACAACGCCGACTCCGAGTATGATTCCGCCGTCAATCGCATCTTGACCAACACGCTCAACAGCGAGCTGGCCCGGCAGGGCATTGATGGATCCGACTCCAATCTTCGCTACGACGGGGAGGGCAACTGCCCCGGTGCAGACTGGTGATGCGGAACCGAACGGATTTGGCCCTCCGCCTCACTGAGGCTCTGTCTCATAACACCCCCGATCTACTGCGATACCTCGAACGTCGACTCAACCGAGACGATGCCGCCGATGCCCTTGCAGATCTGATGACCATCGGGTGGCGGCGAGCAAACACGTTGCCGGCAGGTCCGGAACAAGCGAGAATGTGGCTCTTCGGGATCGCCCGCCACGTCGTTGCTAACGCCGCGCGTACAGAACGGCGACAGTCGAATCTTGCCGAACGACTTCGCGAAACTCTCCGAACCACGCCCGCAGAGGTCCGGTCTATCGATGAAGACGCCGAGGTCCGAGATGCCATAGCCCGTCTCGCACCCGACCAAGCTGAGCTCGTCCGGCTTATCCACTGGGAGGGCTTTTCCATCGCCGAAGCCGGCAAGATCTTGGGCATCAGCGCCTCCACAGCTCGAACGCGATACCAACGCGCGCGAGCAGACCTCAAAGCCGCGCTCTCGCTCCACGGTGACACGCAAATATATGCTCGCGATAATCCGCGCGCAATCGTTGCGGCGGCACAATCGGAGCAACGATGATCAACTCAACCGTTACACAGATCGACCCAGCGGCCATCTCGCTACCCCCAACGCACTCGGTTGACATCACAGATTCCATCGCCACGCCCTCGTTGGGGACGAGGGAAGCCACACCCTCGTAGCTCCAGCCTTGTGTCGAAACCTACACATCTTAAAACCTTTGGGGTGGATGACGGCCAGAGCCGCGAATTCTTGTCCCGTGAGACGCAGGCCGGATGTTCCTGCGGGCAGAGTACACGCAACAAGTTTGCTCAGACGGCGGCGAACCAAGTTTCCGCGGGCCCGTTCCCGCAGGGGGTTCCCCGTGCGGGAGTGAACCTTTTTGGATAACTCCGTAGGCGTCGAGCACGGAGGTCGTTGCGGATCGGTCAGAGTGTGATGAGTGGCGGAGGGCTCGTGGAGGATTCGATGATTGAATATCCCCGTCCGCGGAGTCGGCGACGCTCCTCGGACAAATGGTTCAGCAACCGGTCGCGGGTTCCTCGGCTGTGGGATATAACAAGAGCCGCTGCCCTTTCTGCATCTCTTGATCTGACGGCTGCGATGATCTCCAAATGTTCCGTGCGGGCGTGTGCGCGAGATTCGGCTGTGCGAACCTCGAGCCAGCGTGTACGGCTGAGTCGGGTGAGCGCCCCGCTCATCGCATCAGCGAAAAATTTGTTGCGGGACAACCGCGAGAGTGCCACGTGGAAGTCTCCGCCATCTCGAAGCCCAGTTTCTTCATTATCTTCTTCCGGGGACGACCGAATAAGGGACCGCAGGGCGGCCAGTTCATCATCACCGGCACGCTCGATCACCAGCGCGATAGCGGCCGCTTCGACCACTTCCCGGTATTCCATGACCGCACGAACCTCGGCAAGGTCTATCGGGGTGACCTGCCAGCCACGACCAGCCCGCTGAGTGAGCCCCTCATTCTCCAGCCTCATCAGGGCGGCACGAATGGGAGTCCGTGACGCTTCAAGCATCGACTCGAGACCCCGTTCGCTCAGCTTCTCTCCCGGGACAAGATCCAGCGACAAAATTGCCGCTCGCAGAGCCGCATAAGCATTGGATCCGCTAGATGTATCCATCAGAACTCCTTGGTATACCATCAGCGTATACTAATACGGTTCAGGGGGAGCAGCAACATGACCATCACGAACGTCGCCGAAATAGAGCATGTACCCGCAGTAGCCTGGCGGATGCTCGTTCTCGGAGTTGCAGCACAGACATCCGGGACCTTCCTGGTCAGCACCCCTGCCTTCCTCATTCCTCTCTTACACCTGCAGTGGGGAGTTCCGCTGGCTCAGGCAGGCCTCCTCGCCGCCGCACCAACTCTTGGCATGGTTCTAACCCTTGTCGTGTGGGGCGCCCTCGCTGATCGCTTCGGGGAACGCTGGGTCATCGCCGGAGGACTTGCGCTGACGGCATTGTTCGCCCTGGCAGCGGCGCCCGTGCAGGGCCTCGTCGGCCTGGGCATCCTGTTGATGCTGGGAGGTGCAGCATCTGCCAGCACTAACGCCGCAAGTGGCCGGATCGTGGTGGGCTGGTTCCCACGCCCACGACGCGGCCTGGCAATGGGCATCCGCCAAATGTCCCAGCCGCTGGGCGTCGCTCTAGCCGCCGTGATCGTGCCACCGCTCGCGGCTACCTTCGGTATCGGGGCGCCGTTGCTGCTTGCTGGACTGGCAGCCGCCATCCTCGCCGCCGCGTGCGCGATCGGCATCACGAACCCGCCCAAACCAGCCGGCACCGCGCTCACTACCGCGAGATCAATCGCTCCCTACTCGCAGAGCTCATTCTTGTTGCGCATTCACCTCGTCTCCATTCTTCTAGTGGTGCCCCAATTCACCCTCTCAACTTTCGGACTGGTCTGGCTCATCAGCGCCCTGCAGTGGAACACAGCAGCAGCCGGCGGCGTTATCGCGCTGTCACAGTTTGTGGGCGCAATCGGACGAATCGTCGTGGGCTCGATCAGCGATCGTCTAGATTCTCGAGTGGGAGTGCTGCGCTGGGTTGCCTTCAGCGGGGTAGCAGCCATGCTGCTGCTCGCCGCAGCGGGCGGCTTGCAGTGGGATGCTGCCGCGGCAATCATGCTGGTCATCGCCACCACAGTCAGCGTGGCCGACAACGGACTGGCCTTCACGTCGGTTGCCGAGGCCGCCGGGCCCTCCTGGTCCGGTCGAGCGTTAGGCGTTCAGAACACCGGCCAATTCATCGCAGCATCAGCAGTTGGCCCCGCAATCGGCGCTCTCATCACCATCATCGGGTATCCGCTGACCTTCGCCCTCCTCGCCATCGCGCCACTCGCTTCGATCGGGCTAATACCGCGCGCTGACAAACACTGGAACTGAACTCAGATGTTGACGCTCTGAAGTGCCAAGCGGCGCGACTCTAGGAGCGACATCTAACGCACACGAAAAAGCGTCGACGGATGCCTAGCGACCGTCCCGCAGACCGTTCCGCTCCCGGGCGGTGATGCCGCTATTCTGCGGCAATAGAGCACCGCCACTCTTCTTCAATAACCACAGGGGTGGCGGAAAATTCGGCTGCGTCAGCCGATGAGTGTCGACCATGCGACATCGATCACGCAGAGACCATCGTCGGTTTCGCGGTAAAAGACGTAGCCGGGATGCTTGTCACCCGGAGTCGCCCCCTCGGGAAGACCCTCCAGGTTGATGTTCCACTGCGGATCGAGTGGTGCTTGTTCATCCCAGTAGTCGGCAAAGAACCGTTCCGGCTCGCCTGCAGAGCGGCCTTCCCAATCTTTTGCCGTACCGAGGTCGGCTTCGGCGTCTTCGCAAACGAGATCAGATGTCCCGCCAGAANGATGTTCCGCCAGAAGCGAGGTCTTTGATGAGGTTCTCGGTAGTTTGGATAACTTGAGCACCGTCGTTCCCCCAAATTAGCGTGTCTACGGAGCACCCGCTCAAGACCACTGCGCACACAGTTGCGAATCCGGCGAGAGCGAGAGCGCGACGAGGCTTCATGCCTTGAGGCTACAAGATGGCACGTCGCCGAATCACGTGAAGCGGAGATTCCTAGAGCCCGCGTGATTTCTTGTCGTGCCCGCTCCGCGTTCCGCGAGCGGACACTCTACGCGTGCTCCTCGACATCGACGAGCCAGCCTTCCGGCGAGCGTCGGCGTTGCTCGGGCGGTGGAACAGCGGTCCCTTCGACGCGAGGAAGCGGTTCGTCGTCGTCATCGATGCGCAGCCGAACTCCCTGAGCCGAGGTTAACCTCGCTGAATTCGTAACTGGCTCGATCTCAATCATGTATCGAGGGGGGGAACGGGCGAGGAACGCTCCATTGCCGAACTCGCGGCCAACCTCCGCCCACTCGTCGCCGTCCGCCGCTTTGATCGATTCCGGCGGCGCGCCGTGGCTGGGACGACGTAATGACCAACGCTTGATGACGTCTCGCGTGACCTCGTATACCGCGACTACCCGGCCGCGCACACGATCGGTGAACTCTTCCTCATGGTGCGACTCCATCGCTTCCACCGCGGCGAATAGTTCCGGTCCGAGCATGTCAGCGAGAGCAGCATGCGGCGTTCGCGTCTCGATACCGAAGTCGACCTCATCGCCGATGGCAAAAGCATCGCCACAGCACGCCCATTCCCATTCCGTCAGCCACACGCGCGTCATAACCCCACGCTAACCCAACGCCCACACCGCGACGCAGCCGACTCG
>NZ_QZVS01000040.1 GCF_003602235.1 Cryobacterium melibiosiphilum | reverse complement strand
CTGGCCTGATTTTTAGCGCTCTTTTGGCAGGAAACCAGCCGCTAACTTGGCCGGATTTCACTGCCGAAACGGCCTACAAAGAGTTGATCACACACAGCCCGACGGTATCGAAACGACTCCACCCCGCCGTGCCGGACTCTAGGTCGCGGTATACCGGGGCCAGAGGCCCAAACGACGTACGAGCAATGCGGTAGTTTCCGGGCATCGGATCATTGACAAGTTCCAACCCCGAGCGGGCACAAATATGCATCAACCGGAGAAAGAATCGTCCATGACGGCCCGAGCCGCTGTCGCAGCGTCCTTGAACCGGTCTTCACGAATAGCAGTGACCGGAGTGTCATAGCTCAGCCACGGGTTCGCTCCAATGAACCACGCGCGAGCAACATGCTCACCTTCAGCCTCCGCCAACATCGTCCACTGCTCGTAAGCGAACTGCAGACGTCGCATCGCCTCGTTCTTCGGGGCCGGCCCATCAGCCTTCGCCCACCGGTAGGGGAGCTTGGCATCTTTACTCCCAGCGAGCGAAGCAACAAGAGTCCCGCCTAAGGAACCATTCAATCGCCGCGTAATTTCCCGAATATCGAGCTTGATCATTCGCGTGTGAGCGGTCGTGACGTGCGTTGTGATCGCCAAAGTAACCCTTCCCTCGCTGGTGAGTCAAAGCACCCGTATAAATACTTTGATTACACCAATATTACACTCATCACGTCGTTTTTTCATTGGCGCGAGCTTTTTGGCGCGATGGCCAAGACCGGTCTTTCTATCCCGCAGCACCAAATGCACGCGCAGCGGCAAGCACACGGGGACCAACTTCATCCGGGTTGCCCTCACGGATGAGCCGCGCCGGCGCTATGTCTTCAAGCTGAGGATTCATACCCTGAAACCATGCCTGCACCACCCGCGGGTGGTCTCGCTCAGTGAGCATACCGGCGACCTGATAAGCGAGCCTCATACGGCGAATCGCCTCGGCCGGTGGCTTCCGAGTGCCCTCAGCCCACTGCCGTACGGCCCGGGTCTCGCTCACCGACCCCAGGTAGGCCACGAGCTGGGCACCTAGGAGCTCACGCAGTTGACCAACCAATTCAGCGATGTCCGACCGAATGGAGACCTCGTATGCCCGCAGTCCGGGAGTGGTGGATGACATGTAACGAGCCTAGTTTTTCGCCAGGCCAAATACCACCTGTTACACCACCCCTAATCCCATGCGATATGACCGATAATAGTGATTATGACAAGTAATAATGGACCTATCTCAGAATCCATCGGCCAGAGCGCTCTGATACGGCTGCTGCGTAGTGCCAAGAAATAAGTTGGGCTGAGGCCGCTCCGGCTTCATCTGGGCGCCGCAGTGTCGACATGTTGCTGCCACACTCCGAAGCTGAGTGAATCGGCGAGGTGGCGTCGACGCCGTGGAAAATCTAAGTCGAGAAAACTGACGCAAACGACGCGACCGCTGACTCGAAATGAGCGAACATGACATGTCGGCGCGGTGCCTCTATGTTCATAACTTCAAAAGCAGAACCACGTTTCTCGATGTAGCCCAGCACCTTCTCGGCCGACCTTTCGTGGCAACGGCGATCACCAACACGCCATTCATGATCAGACAGACTACGGACCTCGAGATCTCCCGTTGCACACGGTTCATGACCCTGATTCGACATTGAATCTCCTTCGAGATGAGCGGCCCAAACCGGCGGTACCTCAACCAGCTCCGATGCCGCTTGCATCCACACCCAACATACCCCCGTCCCTGGCGGCATGCCGTTGCCGGCAAATACAGCGCTGCGCAGAGCCCTAATCGGGCACGAGCCTGTGCGACAAGGTCTATTGCCGTATTCCTCGTGTGCCGGTGAGGATCCCCTGCGCTGTTGTGCGGTCAGTGTCGCAAGTCTTGCCTGCGTCTTTTTTGCAATCGTCCTCCACCTCCCGGAAGACGTTCCCCGGCGAGAGGAAGCTCAGTGGCACACTGATCGCCCGCTCCGTGCTCAAAGCGTCCAGTGCGCCGACGATTATCGCAATAATTTCGCTGATACCCGTTTGCAATCTCAAGTAATTGGGGCATCCCTCGTTAACGCCCGGAGTGTGGACAGCGACTCCAAGCACGAATAGTGCTGATCAGACCCGAAAATTTTGAAGGCGGTCATCCGCTAGCGTTAAAAAATGAACTCATATAGCTTATACGGCGTCGTAGCAATGAGCGGGACGATCGCGGCATCTATCCTGGGCATAGTGCTCTTGGTTCTGCTCGGGCGATTGACCCTCGTTGCAACACAAGCCCTCCGCACGTACACGCGAGCCCAGGACCTGCAAATAGATTTGCTCCTCGCGGACACGAACGACGAGCCCGCCCGGAACTAGCCCGCCCAAAACGCACCCGATCACCCGCTACGCGCCCACGGGCTCACCGACGCTGTCGAGTTCGGCGGCCGTTGCTGACAGAGTACAAGAGCGAAGCAAATATCCGTTCTCTCGTGGTCGAGGGCTACCAGATCCTCAATTTCTCAGCACGACACCCGATTTTTCACTCTTATATGAATTGGAGTTTTCATGGCCTTGACTGTTCTCCTTGACCTTCGCCTGAAGCCGGAAGCCGTTCTCGGTGCGCCAGCCATGCTGCGAGACATCCTGACCGGGACCCGAGCATTTGAGGGGTGTCTGGGTGTTGACGTGTTGCTTGATTGTGAAGATCCCGCCCACATGATTTTGCTGGAACGGTGGGCGTCGGCCGAAGCCGACGCGGCCTATCGTGAGTGGCGCGCGGGCGCGGGCGCGACCGAACTGGGCTCGCTACTAGCCAGCGCTCCCCAAGTCTCGATGTTTGAAACTGCCAGCGACATCTGACAGAGCACTACAGCACACACCCGAGGTCATGACCATGTTCTTCGGTGTGCGCTTCTAAATGCTGGAACCGAACCAGATCGAGGTGCTGTCCGGATGAGACTCGACCACGGCGACGCACACCTGATTAGCTGACCGCTAACGCATCCGCCCTTCGGTGCGCGGCAGCAGTCGCGGGAGTACGTCGGACAGGGTCACGATCCCACGGAACGCGCCGTCGTCGTTGACCACCACGACGAACTGCTGGCTCGTCGCGCGCATCTGGGCAAGGACCTCATAGACGGGGGTCACCCCCGCTAGCGCCAGCGCGGATCGCACGAAGTGAGCGGCAGGGGCATCGAGCTCGCCGACCAGGATGCACATGTGACCGGATTGAGCAGCAGCACGCTGCACGGCGGACGGCGGCGACAGATGCACCACGCGGCACAACGGTGGGGGCAACACTGACATCGACGAGCTCGTCCAGGCGCAACGTTTCCAATTCGATCGCGCCTTCCAGCTGATTCTGGAACGGACTATTGAGCATACCGGTGAACCACGATCAGCGGACAATGTTGCTTGCCAACGATCGTTTTTCGGTGAAAATGCCGCCTTACGTGAGCCAATGCGGCGCACATCTACGCCCATTCCACAACCGACGTCATCATCTCGCGCCGCGATTTAACTTGCGGTACGCATTCGAAATATATTCCGCGCGACGTTTCGAGCAGATCAGCTCCCGCGATGCACTCGACGTCTCCTTCAAGCGTTGCCGCGGGCAGTGGATACGCTGACTAGATGACCTTGCTGACTGGATTTCATCTAGCGGACCGCGGGTTTTTTGCGCGCGAGGTGCTCGATGTCGCACCGGAAATTCTCGGCTGCATCCTTCAACGCACCGATGATGTTGGCACGGTGGCCATTCAAATTACCGAGGTCGAGGCATATGCGGGTGAACGCGACCCGGGGGCGCACACCTATCGGGGTAAGACGAATCGGAATAAGACAATGTTCGGCCCTGCCGGACACCTTTACTGCTACTTCACTTATGGGATGCACCACGCGCTGAACCTTGTTACCGGGCACTCAGGCCAACCATACGGTTGTCTCATCAGGGCAGGAGACGTGCTGGCAGGAACCGACATCGCCCGAAGGAGGCGAGAAAGCAAACCTCGAAAAGTTCCTCTCCGAGAAAGCGGTTTGGCGCGGGGCCCTGGCTGCGTTGCCCAAAGCTTCGCCGCTACCCTGGCAAACGACGGTGACAATCTTTTCGGCGGACAGTGGAAATTTCTCGTTCCTGACGAGGAAATAGTCCTACCCCACCGAACCGGCCCCCGAGTTGGCGTCAGCGGGCCCGGCGGCGATGCGACGAACTTTCCTTGGCGTTACTGGTTAGCTGACGCGTCGTCCGTTTCAACATACAAACCAGGCCGCCCATAACCATAATCTCAAGACAAACTGCGGCGAACCCGCCAATCCGAGAACGTCACCATCCGATCCGTGGCCGTCAGTAATCTGCCCGCAGTCGCGCAGGGCGCGCGCCTTTGCCGAAAACATTTATTGATCGCCGCAATGGCTAGATGTTCGTCAGTGCCTCGCCCTTATGCATCACCACATGGTCGGTCATGTCGCTCGTGATCTCATACTGCGGATCATCAGGGCTACAGCGGCGAATATGACCTTTGTACTCCACGTCTCGCATATGAATCTTCGTGATAATACCCTGCACATAACCGGCCTCAGAGTTCCAGCGCACGTGAGCGCCAACAAAGAATTTCACTGCCATGAATATGCCTTCCACCACCACAATGTTGCCGAATGCCTTCAGCGTAATCGGTGCACCACCGTGCCCAACCCGGATTCGTACCCTCCTTGATCAATTTTCCGGCGGGTACCAGACGCGGTCACCCTCGACCTTCGCAAAACTGGTCATGGTGTGTGGCGTGGTCGTGGTCAGGCTCATAATGTCATCAACCTGCAGGCCGCGAGCCAGCAACGCATCGCCGATCAGTGATCGATGACAACGCCACGGAACGGCTTCGGCACACATGATCGCTACCGTCTGCTTCTTCGCCAACGCCATCAATTCGTCAATACCGACCACGAACTCGGGCGTTTGCATGTAATCGGCATAGTTGCGAAAGCTCTTATTACGCCACGCCCCGTTGATAGATACCTCTGCCGCCGGAGTGTGCCGTAACCCGCCCAGCCCGGGGAGTCGTTGATAATCGATACCTACCTCCGGCATGCTTGCGACAAGTTCGTGTTCCCCAAATTGCGGGTTGTGACGAGACCCCGGAACAGTCCGCACGTCGACGAGCCGTTTGACACCATTTGCCTTCAACATTCCCACGAACTCAACAATCGGATGAGTCGAATGCCCGATCGTGCACACACGAAAACTTGCCATGCTCCCATTGAACCGCATATGCTGCCGGTATCAGAAACGTATGTTTTCTGCGCCCGACACTAGGCTCCACAACACTGGGCGGGCGAGATCTCGTTTGCCGGCCACCGCAGTGCTTTCATCCTGCAGCCGTCGGTAATCTAGTCAGTGACGAAGCTTCCTCGTTCCAGCCCACCGGTTCACGCAGGCCAAGCGCTGACATCCCCGGTGACGCCGCTGCCACCGGAAGCCCTGAACGAACGGAGAAACCGTGCAACCGGTCCCGGCCCACTCCGATAATTCGCACGCGATAAAAACTGCCGGGACTGGCGGTGTCCCCCCTGACAGTTTCCGTACCGGCGGGCATAGCCCGGGCTGGAGTAATTGTGCTCCACGAGGTCTGGGGCCTCTCCGCACCAGTCACCGCTCTCGTCGTGCGCTTGGCCGACTGCGGCTGTATCACGGCCGCGCCGCACCTCTACCACCGCATCGCAGACCCCGTCGTCACCGACGGGAAATTCACACAAGCCCGCCGCTACCACGACACATTAACCACGGAGGGGCTCACATTCGACATCGAGAGCGCCCTGGCCTGGATCCGCGCCCAAGGAGCACAGAAAGTAGCGGTAATAGGTTTCTCCATGGGAGGCACCCTCGCATTGTGGGCGGCAGCAACACTGCACATCGACGCCGCAGTCACCTGCTACGGTGCCAGCTTAACTTCACCACGCTGGCCTGGCATCCTCAGCGGCATCGATGCCACAGGCGTGCTCAAGGCACCTTGGCTGGGAATATATGCAGGCAAAGACACCGGTACCCCCGCCCGTGACCTCCAACAGATGCGCGAAATCCTGACCCACACCACCACGCAATCTTCGGTGGTTGTTTACCCCGAAGTCCGCCACGGCTTCGCGCTTGACCCGGACCTTCCACGCCACGCCGCAGACGAGACCGCAGATGCCTTCGCGCGAACGTCCCTCTTCCTGAAAACCCATTTACGCGAAACTTGACAGCCACTTTCGTAAGAATCACCACTAATCGTCGACAGCGCTCATGGTCGTTGGTAAAACCATTTCCAAACCCGCCGTCAGTTGTCCGGGCTACGACGCCACACCCATTTGCAAGCCCGATCGCGGTCGAGTTGGGCCTCGCGACAATCTTGAAGTGGAATACGACGTCATCATCGTCGTCCTTCATCTCGTTCAACCGAATCTAAAGGATCGAGGCGAGATCGTATTCAATGCTGGCACGAAGAAGTACAGAACTCACAGGGGCACGATTGTGGTCCTGTTTATCTGCGTTCGATCCAACATCGCTCGCTTCGCCACAGCTAAGTCCGTGGACCTTTCGAGTCGGATTAACGCGTCAACCGAATGGCTCGCTCTTTCCAGATATCGGAGTGAAGGCGTACCCGGGTGGCTGGGACCCTCACGAAAAAATTATGTGCCGGGACAAACCCCAATGAGCATAGACGAAATCTGTCCACCGCCCATCGCCAGGTCTTGTTGACCCTCACAAAAGCTCAAAATTCGCTCAGCCCTTGTCCTCGCCGATATCCTGAACCGATGATCACGCACCCGTCGTATCTAGGTCATGACGCAAGCGAATCGCAAGGAGGAGCTCATGGACGATAGGGGCAATAACTATTCCGGGACGGCGGGCTCGAATGATCTGGACGCGGCGCAGATTAGGCTCACCACAGTTCACCGCAGTCTTGGACGGATCGTGGTGGGAGTTGATGGGGTATCTGGGTCGGGAGCTGCTTTGGATTGGGCGGTCAGTGAGGCGCAACTGCGCGGTGTGCCCATTCACGTGGTCATGACCTGGCAGGAATCGCAAATCTATGGTGCCGACGGGATCGGGACATTGGGAATGAATCCGTTGGAGGACACGGCCCGTGAGTTGTCAACGGCAACATCCCGCGAGGTCGCCCAACTGGCCGAAAACGCGTCACGTGGGCATGATGTGATGATTACCAGTGAGGCAGTTGAGGGGCATCCGGCAGAGGCACTCCTGCTCGCCGCGGAAGATGCGGCGATGTTGGTGGTCGGATCGCGAGGACATGGCGGGTTAGCCGGTGTACTTCTTGGATCGGTGGGCCAGCATGTGGTGCCACACGCCCGATGTCCCGTTGTCGTGGTGCCGGATCTCATGCATGAAGCTGACAGACCATAACCGTCCCAAACGCAAGCGGCCCTATTCTAGAACCCAAGCTAACCGGTAGCCCCGCTGCACAGTCCACGGCAGCTCAGTTCAGGCTCTAACGAGGGAACAGGTTCGCTCTAGCGTTCGACCGTAGTGGCGCATGACTGTCAAGAGCCGTGAAGTACTGGGCGTTTTCCGACTAGCGTCACAACACTCAGCGTTGAGGGATAGCCGTGACAGACGATCCGAGAACCGCAAGAAGGACGCCGACGCCACGGACGGACGGCGGGAAAGGCGCACGGCCTCGGGACGTCCTACGCCCCAATTGCCCAGATCGCCCCACCGTCGTCGAAACCGTCGCCGCCTGGGAGTGGGGTTAGTTTCGGCCCGCGGATTGCGGCCGTCGGTTCTCAGCGCTCACCATCCACGCATACTGTTCCAGCTTCTCGATGAAAAGGTGCAGAATATCGGCGCTGGTGGGATCTTCCTCATCGACGTCATCGTGCACGACCCGCATGTTCTCCACCGTGAGGTTTAAGCGTTCCGTGATGAGGTTGACCGCGTCCGTCGTGAGAACCTCGCCGGCGGGGAAGGTCGGCAGGTGCGTGGTCGCGGCGACGGTTTCGATGCGTCCGTCGGGCTGCGCGTTGAGGGCGCGTAAGCGTTCGGCCAATTGATCAGAGAATTCACGCACGTCATCGACGATTTCGTCCAGTTGCAGGTGCAGGTCGCGAAAGTTCGGTCCGACGATGTTCCAGTGTGCCTGCTTGCCTTGCAAGTGCAGCGCGATCAGGTCGACGAGAACGGATTGCAAGTTCGTGCGGAGTGTTTCGGAGGCGTGCATGATGTCCTTTCATGATGCGAAGGTAGGGTTTAAATTGTGTGAGGCCACCGCGCCTGCCACTATCGCGGTTATGCGGGTGTCAACGAATGTCTTGCGCTACGTGAGGCCCCTTTCGATGATATGACCATCAGCTCACAGGCCGCACCGGGCTGTACTGCCCAAGCAGTGCCTCTGACCCCGTCGAGAGGACATCTCACAAGAGAGAACGTTCATTACGGCAAATCTGGTCGAGAGTTCACTCCGAGCAAAAAAAATTCACCTCTGAGTACAAAAGAGATGCCGCGAACGGGAGCTCGGTGTCAATGAGAAAACACGTGGCCTGAGGTGATGACGTTCACGAACAGCATTGAGACCGTGCAGATTGAGGAAAGGTCAGGGCGTCTCGCTTACTCGGTATTTCGGGCGATACGCACGCAACAGTATCCATCTCGGGGCGCGAATTGGACCTCGCGCTCGCGCTCGCCCGCACCATCTGCAACACCTGTTAGTAGGGCTAAGTTGGCCGCACAGATACTCTCGGTGTGTTTCTTCGCCAGCTCGTGAAATGGACAGTTGTGAAGAAGCAGACCGCCGTCACCATCGTCTTGAGGCTCATATCCGGTTGACTGCAGCACTGCTTCCAATGAGCCGGAGTTTATGCCTAATGCGCGACCGTGCTCCACAGACACCCGGTTGAGCGACTCGCGGGCAGGCTCTCCTGCGCGATCGGATCGCTCGATGGCGGAGATCAGCAATTCTGCGGCCAGAGCGTAGTGTCGGGCTGGAACAGACACAACGATCTCGTCGGCCACACGTCGGTACAGCTTGGCAGGCCGTCCAGCGCCAGGACCGGTTCGGCCCGTACGGCGCTGGTATTCAGTCTCCAAGAGCCCGCTTTGAGCAAGTCTGTCCAGATGAAATGCCACCGTCCCGCGCGGGACACCGAGCGCCTCGGCCGCCTCATCACGGCCCACGGGTGTCGCGCTGTGAGAGACAAATTCGAACAAGGATCGCCGCAGCGGATCACTGAGCGACGCGATAGCAGAAATGTCGTCCGCGTGTGATTGTCCGGTCATAATGATGATCCTAACTCTAAAACAGAATATCTTGACAAAAGAAATGGATGACTCCTACAGTGGGGCTACGAAGATAGCCAGCACACCAGCAAAGAGGAAACATGCCGGATTCCCAGAGTTTTATCATCGTTGGAGCAGGGCTTGCTGGTGCGTCCGCCGCCAGGACGCTGCGCGAAGAGGGCTTCACCGGGCCGATCCAGCTAATCGGCGCCGAAGCACACCGGCCTTATATCCGACCCCCACTTTCGAAGGACTACCTTAACGGATCCGGCGACGACGACTCCATATACGTTGATCCCAAGGAATGGTACGCGGAGCATCATGTCGATTTGCTCCTTGGCACCTCTGTCACCCGCATTGATGCCAACCGCCGGCTCATTCACACCGACGCCGGCGATACATTCTCCTACCGCAAGGTGCTGCTCACCACTGGCTCGTCATCTCGTCGCCTGTCGATCCTCGGGGCAGACCTCGAAGGGGTGCACTACTTGCGTACCGTAGAAGACTCCAAAAAACTGCGTTCTTTGCTTGCGGGCGGGAATATGCGACTCGTCCTGATCGGCTCGGGTTGGATTGGCATGGAGGTGGCTGCGACAGCACGCACCCTAGGAAACGACGTAACAATTCTCGAACGCGGTCCGATCCCACTCGCGAACGCGCTCGGCGATGAGCTCGGCCAGATGTTCGCCGATCTCCACGAACAAAACGGCGTCATCCTGCGACGTTCAGTGTCCGTTGAAAGTATTCTCGGACACGACGGGCGAACTACCGCTGTGAGACTCACCAGCGGAGAGGTCATTCCCGCGGACCTCGTCCTGGTCGGCATTGGTGCCACGCCCAACGTTGAGCTGGCCGATTCAGCGGGACTAACAATCGATAACGGCGTCTCCGTCGATGCATCCCTTCGCACGAGTGACCCGGCAATCTATGCAGCGGGTGATGTTGCCAACGCGTACCATCCGGTGGCGAAGTTGCAACTGCGCAGCGAACACTGGGCCAATGCATTGAATGGTGGGAAAGCTGCGGCACGGTCGATGCTCGGCCAGAACATGTCCTATGACGACATCCCCTACTTCTATACCGATCAATTCGATATCGGTATGGAGTACTCGGGGTTCGGACCTTTGGCCCGGGGAGCCGACGTCGTGTATCGAGGCGACCGGGCTGGCCGCGAATTCATCGCCTTCTGGGTGACGGGCGGAAAAGTCGTGGCCGGCATGAACGTGAATATCTGGGACGTCAACGAAGCCGTGCAAGGCATCATTCGGCGTGGCAACCAAGTCGATCACGCCAAGCTTGCGAATGCCGATGTGCCCCTGGAATCACTGTAATCATGACCGAAACATGTTTCAGCACCAACCCCTCCAGCCCACCCACCACCACACTCTCGGAAGGAGGAGACAATACCTGCACTGTCCGTCCGATCGCGATATCCGGCGTCACATTTGAAGTTGAAACGACCATCCCTACCGAGCACGGCACTTTCCAGTTCCGCGCCTACCACGACCTCGTCACTGGCAGCGAACATCTCGCCATCGTGTCCGGCACACCAACCGACGGCTGTTTCGTTCGTGTGCACTCCGAATGCCTGACCGGTGAGATCTTCCAATCTCACAAATGTGAATGCGGCCCACAACTCGACTCTGCCCTCAACATAATCAATCAGTACGGCGGTGTCGTCATCTACATGCGCGGTCACGAAGGCCGCGGCATCGGACTTATCAACAAACTCAAGGCCTACCGCCTGCAAGAAACCGGCTTAGACACGCTCGACGCGAACCTCGCACTCGGCCTACCCGCAGACGACCGTGATTATTCTGCCGCGGCTGCGATCCTCCACGACCTCCGACTTCGGGCGGTGCGCCTCCTCACCAACAACCCCGACAAAGTCGGCCAGCTCACCAAGCACGGGATCACCGTCCTCGAACGCGTACCACTCACAGCAGGTGCGCATCCGGCCAACTCCGCCTATCTCCGCACCAAACGTGATCGCATGGGACATCTCCTTCAACACACGATCTAATCTTGAGGTGCGAAACCCGACCGGACACCACCTGCAGCGTTTTGCACCCGGGCATCGTCTATTCACCACCCAGGTAGTCAATAATTTTTACACCATCCGCTCATCGAGGATCTCGACCACGTCGTGGCGCAACCCGACCGTGAGGGTGCGGCGGTGGAAGGACAACCCGGCCGCGTAGGTGTTCGCGTCGATGAGGACGTGCCCCTTCTTGTCAGCCGTGCGGGACTCATAACGCACCGGGTCAAACCCGACACCAGGCAGTGCCAGCGACGCGGCGACGCCCTGGGCGACGAGCTCGCTGACGGGCAGGCCTTTACGGTAGTGGACAGCCTCAGCCAACGCCATGCACCGCGCCATCAACACGTCGTTCAGGCCCTGCAGGGTGGCCGCTTCCGGCTCGGGAACCATCAGGTTGCGGCGGAGGAACCCGACGGCGTTTTCCACGTTGCCTTTCTCATTACCCGCGTACGGATTGCAAAACCGAGACTCCGACCCGTAATGCAGCTTGAACGCGCCAAACAGTTTGGCCTCGACGACCTTGGTGCCGACGCGTCGTCCGATGCCGGTGGCGTTGGCGAAGACCAGGTGTCGGGGCGCGGCGCCGATGTGATCGAACACGGTGCGCAGGCAGTGACAGACGAACTCGGCGGTTTCGCCGCGGTAGGCCTGAACGAAGCATTCGAGAACGGGAACGTCACAACGGAGATGTGCAGGACCTGCCGGATTCCACCGATGATCGCCTCGGCCTGACCGAAGTCAACCTGCGCGGTCCCGGCCGGCCAGACCAGTTCAGTGACGCCCTCCCCGGCGTGCCGGTGCCCTGCGTTCCACTTCTTCACGAAGTGTTGCACCGGGGAGTAACTACCGTTGTAGCGCTCTTCGTTGACTAAGCAATCAAAGACCGCTTGGCAGTGTGGCGTTGCTTGCGCGGCCGGCGTTGGTCCTCGCCCAGCCACGTCTCAATAGTGTCTTCAAACCCGGTCAAGGCTGACCCGGCTGGCCTCGGGACAGGCGTCGGCGGTTTCGGTGAATAGTTCTGTTGCCCGGTGTATTTCGCCACGGCGTCGCGGCTGATTCCCAATCGGCGGGCGATTTCACAGCCCGCGATTCCGTGGGAGTCAAGAGTTCTGATATATTCCTGCACGGACATGGGTACCGTCATCTGCTTCCTGGTTCCTTCCGGCGCGACCGCTTGGCAGTAGACACGCCTTTAGGAACCTATCTGGGGGTGGCGGGCCGATGTCTCCAGCTCTTCGAAGAAGGCCCCGGCCACCGGTGATCTCAAACTCTGCGCATTCCCCGAATCCAACGTCTTGGAGGGGGAATCTGCTGGCCTGATTTTTAGCGCTGTTTTGGCAGGAAACCAGCCGCTAACTTGGCCAGATTCCGCTGCCGAAACGGCCTACAAAGAGTTGATTACACACAGACAGCCAACTCGGTCGCAAGCCAGGCTGGAGGCACCACATAGGCCACAGCCCTCGTGGCCACCCGCCACCCGCCACCCAATAGAACACCAAGAAAAGGTTCGAGTCAGCACCCCACCCGAGATGTATACTCCATATATTTCGCTCATGTCCCGCCCGCAGGCCAGCGCATAATCGATGCCGGGCGGGCGGCGACGAACCCGACGGCTGGAGCTATGAACGACATGCGAACAACACCCAACGTCCCAAAGCGCCGAACTGCACCGTGCGGATGGGGAACTGCAATCACCACTGGATCACTCCGCCGCTGCCCAACCTGGTTGTGAGCGGTCAATTCGACCCCACCCGTTTCATCACCCAACACGAAGAAATTGTGAAGTCGATTGACCTATATGAAAACTTCGACCGGCGCGAGTTGATAAGAACCCGCGCTGGTGCCCTGCACGCCATTCGAGACAGGGACGCCAGGAAGCTTCAAACTAGTCAACTCATCGCGGCAGTGCGGCCTGTCGAACCTGCCCTTTTACTCGATGCCGCGTACCTGGCAGTTGAGGAGATCGAACAAGTCCGTTCCGGCCATGCCGAACTGACTCGTCGACGCACAACGAGAGGTAACCGTGGCTGAGCCCACAGCCAAGGACAAAGCATGGGCGATCTTCGACCGCATCATCGTTGATGCCTCACCATTTGGTCTCCACACCAACCCGTGGCGCCTGATGGATGACACGCGAGAATATGTGCCGGATATTGCCACGCTAGAGCGCCTCCTTGGCGTCCCCCTGTACCTGAAGGCGACCGAGCGTTCGAGCGTGCGCGCCCTTGCACTAGACGTATGGCTTGCACACGAACTGCGCAGAGCTGGGTTCGAACCCGATGCAGTCTGGCCGCGACTTAGGCATCCACGCATCCTTCCCGTGCCGATCACCAAGCTGCTGGAGGCCCTGCCAAAAGCGGAAAAGATGATCCTCACACAGCGATTAATCAAGAAAACTTCGATCAGTGAAGTGACCTCATCTAATCCTTCGATCTTAGGCAAGAACTACCTCTCACAAGTGGACGTGATCATGACAGACTGGGTCACCGGCCCGGAGATCCTGGTCTCCACTAAACGTATGGACTCTTCATATGGGAAGAACGTGACAAATCTCGTCGCCGAGTCATACGGAGATGCAAAGAACCTCCGACTCCGCCACCCCATGGCCGCTCTCGGATTTCTCATTGCCGTGCGCTCGGACATCCTGGTCAAAGAACCGCTAATCTTCGGCTGGCTCACCGACCTCGTCGGGAAAATCGGACAGGAAGACGACGCCTACCACGCCACGTCGTTGCTCCTCATGGACTACGAGGGCGACCTGGCTATCGATGAAGAAAATGACGAGAAAGAGCCAGAGAACCCGCTTACTCCGGCAGGTCCGGAGCCAGCGCCCGACGAAAACAAAGACGTCGCGGACATTCCATCCGACGAAATCGACAGAGCACTGTTGGAGCTTCCCCGCGTGACGATTCAAGAAGAGCTTGTAGATCCGCATCTGCAAGCAGCGACGTTCATTGCGAACATCGTCAACCGGACCCTCGACGTAACCCCGATCACCCTGCACAGGAAGGCCCGCCTGCTGCGGAAGAACGCAGCCGGGTAATGGTCGGCAACGACCGTAAAAAATAATTCCAACGGACTCCGGTCTAAACAGCCGACCGGAGTGTAGACAAAAAGGTTTGAGTGGCCGACGTAGGGAAACAGCCTTTAAGCGAGCAATAGGTCCATGTCAGGGAAGAAAGAAAAATCTGACAGCTGATCGTCGCCGTCCAATGGCTCAGCAGTTGGCGGGAGTTGCTCAATCCGGACGGCCGACGCTGGGGTGACCAAAACCTTCACCGGCGTGCCACCGGCGACACAGAAGTCGACAAACTCTCCCCCAGCCTGCACCGCTTTGAGGATCCGAGCCTGAACGTCCGCAATAGCTGCGCCGTCAACTGCATAGCGGTACTCGTTGATGTGCACGAGAAAAGTCATAGCCTGCGTTCTGTTGAGGAAACGACGCCCATACCGCCGTGCGCACCACGCTACGCCCACTAGCCGCAACGGCGACGGGTTGCTTTTTGCCAAGGATTGCACTAGCCAGTCCTACGGCTTCCCAAACTGCGCGAAGGACCTGGCACAACAGTACCAAAAGCAGAGCAATCACCGAGGTCGCTGTCCTCAGCGTCGTCCGCGGTGTGGCAGAACGGTGCCGCCGCTGGCGAGGGTCAGCTCCACGTCGCCGGTGTCGGTGCGGTGGGCGGCCGTGGGAGACTCATCAAGGAGCAGGGTCGCGCCGGAATCGCACAGCGCGGTCGCGACCATTATGCCGGCGAACGGCTCCGAGCCGCCGAGCAGCCCGCTGCGGGCGATGAGGGTGACGTGTGAGCCAAGAGCCGTATACGCGGTGGCCATCTCGGCGGCAACGACTCCACCGCCGATAATGGCCAAGCTCGTCGGGATCTCCGTTACTGAGGTCGCCTCACGGCTGGTCCACGGTGTGACCTCAGCCAGGCCCGGCACCTCGGGCAANCAACAGGGCCGCTGACCCGGTGCTGACAACGACGGCGTGGCTGGCGGTCAGCACTCGCACGCTGCCGTCGGCGGCAGTGACAGTGACCTCGCGCGGGCCGGTCAGGGTGCCGTGCCCGCGCACCAGATCGATTCCCGCCGATTCGAGCCAGTTCGCCTGGCCGGCGTCGGAGTAGCCGTTGACGATGGTGTCGCGGCGCTTCAGGGTCGCTCGCGGGTCGACCACCGAGGTGACAGCCTCGGCTGCTCCGAGAACCCGTCGGGCGGCGGCGAGGACGGCGCCGCTGCGCAGCAGCGCTTTCGACGGCATGCACGCCCAGTAGGAGCACTCGCCGCCGATCAGGGAACTCTCGACGATCACCGTGCGCAGGCCACCCTGCGCTGTTCGGTCTGCCACGTTCTCACCAACAGCGCCGGCCCCCAGCACGATGACGTCCCAGGTGTCTGCGTCGGTGGAACGTACGGGGGTCTGAATCGTCATCGAATCTCCAGCCGGGTCGGGGCCCGTACCAGCGAGCGATACGGTCCAAACAGCTTATCCCGAGCATCCCACAGCTGCCATGGGCCGGCTGTGTGTGATCAACTCTTTGTAGGCCGTTTCGGCAGTGAAATCCGGCCAAGTTAGCGGCTGGTTTCCTGCCAAAAGAGCGCTAAAAATCAGGCCAG
>NZ_QZVS01000048.1 GCF_003602235.1 Cryobacterium melibiosiphilum | reverse complement strand
ATCGCCGCGGAGTCCCTGATCGAGGCGCTCCACGTCGCTGCCAAAGCCGACCCCGGCACGGTCTTCGGACCCGTCGGGCCCAGCGTCAAAGCCGTCTTCACCTTCCCCACCGAACCCGAGACCACTGCTGACGCCACCGACGAAACCAGCACCACGGACCACACCGGCACCGCCACGGAAAGTTCCCCTTCTCCGGATCGCTCCGAGATCAGGTGTCCGAACGACAGGACTTCAGACGCCGATACGGACCCCCGGGGCGAAATCACTGGCGACAGCGACAGCGATGGCACCAGCAGTGGCGACTACGCCAGCGACAGCGTCAGCCAAGGCAGCAACAACGGCACGACCAGAAGACACCAAGCTCAGACGGGCGCTGAGGAGCCCGGCGCCACGCTCAGCGCCGCGACGGTCACCGATGCGAACGAGGATCCCGAGTCGGGTATCGGCTCCAGCGCCGACCCACCCGCCGGCAGCAACGCTCCGGATACTGTGCCGCTCCCGGCAACCGGAAGTTTCGGTATCCCAGGGAGCCGCGCCACCGGGAGCGCATCGTCGCCCAGCACTGAGAGCGTCACCTGGGGACTGAGCGACGGGCTCCTAGAGGGCACCATCAACCCGGCACCGGAAGCGACCATCGCCCGACTGATCTGCATAAGCGGATTCACCCCCATCCTCTTCAGCAACGGCGGACAACCCCTCGACGTCGGACGAACCCAACGCCTCTTCACCAACACTCAACGCGCTGCCCTCGCCATCCGCGACGGCGGCTGCATGATGCCCAACTGCGCCAAACCCCCCGCTTGGACCGAAACCCACCACCTCCACGGCTGGGCCGGCAACAACGGGCAAACGAACATCGACGACGGCATCCTGTTCTGCAAACCCTGCCACCTCCGACTGCACAACGACGGCTGGGTCGTCACCCGCACCGACGCCTTCAACGGAATCGGGCCCGAATATTGGCTCATCCCGCCAGTGAAAGCCGACCCGGACCAAACACCGATCCGACTCCTGAGCAAGTCCGCACTCCACCTCGCATCACCCATCCGTTTCGACGACTGAGCCGATCGATGAGCACGGTGAATGCGACTACTCAGCCATTCGCCCGCACAGCACATCCCACGACGCGGCGAAGTCAACAGCTCCGCGAGCCATGAAGAAACTCGGCCTCTGGTTCAGCTGGGCATTTCGACGGGTCGAGCGGATACGACAGACCGGAGCCATCGCAGACGACGCGGGTTATTCCGCGAAATGGGCCTTCAGGGCGGCGAGGTCGGTGGCGATGGCGGCGGCATCCGCTTCGAAGGCGGTGTCGTCGACGTCGGGCAGGCGGAAGAGCGTGAAGATGACCTCGCTGCCCTCGCCGTTGGCGATGACACGCAGCGGATTGGCGAAGGTCTCCCCCGTCGGCAGGGTGACGTAGTGGTCAAGGATGCCGAAATCGTTCTGCGGGGTGAACTCGATCGTCACGGCGCCCATCGGGGACTGGGTGGTCCAGACTCCGTCGATGATCGCGATCGACTCACTGACGCCCGCGGCCCACAGCGGCAGGTTCTCGGGGTTGCTCGCAAAGGCGTAGACGTCGCGGGGGCTGCGCTGGATCGCGAGGGAAATGTGGCGGGTGGCATTAAGAGGCATGCCCTAACGCTACGTGTCTTTGCCGTGCGCTTACACGACGCACTCACGCACTGCGCTCCCCCCAACGCGCGCGCACAGTGCAAGCACTCAATGTCATTTAGACGAGCGAGGCGTAGTGGCTCGCCGCGGCCGCCACGCGGTTGTTGTACTCGGTCGACGAGTTGTACGCGCCGACGGCGGCGATCCAGTTCTCATCCAGGTGCAGGCTGCGCCCCGCCGCGCAGAGGTAGTGCGCGGCGGTGAGCGCAGCATCGTCGATCTGATGGATGTCGGTGATGCCGTCGCCATTGCCGTCCTGCGCGAACTGCGCCCAGGTCGAGGGGATGAACTGCATCGGGCCGACCGCCCGGTCACAGGTCGGATCACCGTCGAAGCGACCGTCGTCGGTGTCGGCGATCGCATCGACCCCGTTGCCGGAAAGTTCGACGCCGACGATCGCCGGGGTCGCGACGCCGGCCACCGAGAGGGAACCGCCGAAGATGCTGCCGTGTTCGGTTTCCACGTGCCCGATGGCGGCGAGCGTGTTCCAGCCCAGGCCACAGTGCGGATGCGTCTGCTGCACGCTCAGCGCCGCGCCGGCATAGGCGGCGAGGGCCCGCGGCGGAATCGCGGCCTTCTCCGCCATGCGCTCGACCCACTCCGGGTCGGCGAGGTCGGCGATCGAGATCGGCGTCTCGCGGCGAGACGGAACGGGAGAGGGCGTCGGGTTGGGCGCCGGGGCATCCGTCGCCGAAGCGGAGGCGCTCGCGACGGCTACGTCCGGCGGAGTCACGGTGAGAAGAACGGCGGCGAGCACGCTGGCCACCCCGAGCAGGGCGACCCCGAGCGTCACGACCACTGGCCAGGGCGACCAGGCACGATTTCCGCTGGCCGGCTCGGTGTCGGGGCAATCTGACGACGGATGCTCCGGCGCCACCCCCGCAAGCATCCGATCAAAGTCATTCATGAGAACCATTCTCACTACTTTAGACCGTGAGGTCGGGGCCCGCTGCGCTGTGAGAACCATTATTCATTGCATAAATAGATTGCTATATATTTATGGACCTGGTTGTCTGTAGTCATGGGAATCGATCGCGGCGTCACCGAGGCGGCTGAGCTGTTCAAAGCGCTGGCCTCCACGTCACGCCTGACGATCATGCGGGTACTCAGTCGGGCACCGGCAACGGTGAGCGAGCTGGTACTGGCAACGGAACAGTCACAACCCCTCGTCTCTCAGCACCTCAAGGTGCTGAGAAACGCGGGGGTCGTGATTGTGACCCGGTCGGGCCGGGAAGCCACCTACGCGATTGCCGACCAGCATGTCGCCCACGTGGTGGAGGACGCGATCAACCACGTTCTTGAAATATCCGATCCCGACTCCACTGAGACCACAACAGCACACACGCACTGAAGGAGCACCACATGACCCTCATCGACGTTCACGCCGAGCATTCCGTCACCGAGCACGAGCACGGCGACACCTGCGGCCACCAGGCCGTCAGCCACGACGGACACACCGACTACGTGCACGGCACACACCACCACGCCCTGCACGAGGGCCACTACGACGAGCACGAGTCGCACGCCGAGCACGTTCCGGCCGACCACGAGCACGGCGCGGCCTGCGGCCACGAGGCCGTCGCCCACGACGACCACACCGACTACCTGCACGACGGCCACAAGCACGCCCTGCACGAGGGCCACTACGACGAGCACTAGGTCGTCGGAGCACGATGAAGGCCGCTGACTCTGGAGACAGAGTCAGCGGCTTTTTCGGTGTGTAGCGCGGTGAGAGGTCGGCGTGCGGGGTCTCGACACGCGCGCGAAGAGCATGCGCGCTGCTCGACCAGCGGGTGGCGGGCCTCGGGCTACGTGACGGTGGCGGGGATGCGGGTCTTCTCGCGGAAGACCTTGACGCGCCAGGTCTTCGAGACCGTCATCACGGGGCGTTCGATCAGGCGGTAGCTGAGGTAGCCGACGACCAGCACGGCGCCGATCGTGACGATCCAGAAGCCCCAGGCCACGAGCGGGTTAGCGGATGGCTCCGCGACGATGTAGGCCCAGCCGCGACCGATGACGTTCAGCACGAGCACGTGGCAGAGGTACACCGAGTACGACATGTCGCCGAAGATCGTGAGCTTGGACAACACACCGATGCCGCCGCGGTGTTCGATCGCGGTGAAGGCCAGCATGATGAGGGCAAAGCCCAGACCCAGGGTCAGCGGACGTTCCAGTCCGGGACCGGCGTAGAGGTCGGCATCCGATGCCGTGCCGAGGAACACCACGACGGCAACACCGACAACACCGAGCCCAACCGCGAGTACACGGTTGACCGTGCGGAACAGCAGCGCGGCGATACCGCCGAAGATGAACTCGATCGCCATCGCGTTGGTCGGCAGTTCGAGGTATGGGTTGGCCGAAATCGGGCCGCCCCAGTTCACGAGCACGAGCAGCGCGAACCAGACACCGAGCACCGGAACGAGCCAGCGTTCGGGCAGGAACAGCACCAGCCCGAAGACGATGTAGAACCAGACCTCCAGGGTCAGGGTCCAGGCCACAAGCAGAATCGGGAAGGTTTCGGTGGGCAGCAGCAGAAAGGAGGAGAAGATATCCACTCCCCCGCCCTGCGACGAGTTGATGAAACTCGGCATCACGATCAGCACGGGAACGAGCGCGAGCGCGTACGCCCAGTACGTCGGATAGATGCGGAAGAACCGGTTCCAGAGGAACTTGCCCACCTCGCGCGGTTTCTCATGGCGCCCACGCGTGGTGAGCACCATGACAAAACCGCTGATCACAAAGAACAGGTCGACGCCGCTCATGCCGCGGTCGAAGAAGACCGGCAGCACCTCGACGGCGAAGTACTTGCCCTGCACGAGCTCGGCGTGGAACAGCACGACACAGAGCGCTGCGAAACCGCGGGCGACCTGGATCGAGTCGAGCTTGCTCCGCGGCGGAACCACGATCGGGTTCAGCCGCCGACGCCCGCGCAGCGCCGTCATCAGCGTTTGCGCTTCTCGCGGACTCGCATACTGAGATTGATCGGGCTTCCCTCGAAGCCGTAGATCTCGCGCAGGCGACGCTGGATGTAACGACGGTAACCCGGGTCGAGGAACCCGGTGGTGAAGACCACGAACGTCGGCGGCCGGCTGGACGCCTGGGTTCCGAAGAGGATGCGGGGCTGCTTGCCACTGCGCACCGGGTGCGGGTGCGCCGCGGCGAGCTCGGCGAGGAACGCGTTGAACTTGCCGGTGGCGATGCGGGTGTCCCACGACTCGAGCGCGAGCTCGAGGGCCGGAACAAGCTTTTCCATGTGACGACCGGTGAGAGCCGAAATGTTCACGCGCGGAGCCCAGGCCACGTGCGCCAGGTCCTGCTCGATCTCACGCTCGAGGTAGCGACGACGGTCGTCGTCAATCTGGTCCCACTTGTTGAAGGCAAGAACCAGCGCACGGCCGGACTCGATGACCAGGTCGATGACGCGGATGTCCTGCTCGCTGATGACCTCGGTCACGTCGAGCAGCACCACGGCGACCTCGGCCTTTTCGAGGGCCGCACTGGTGCGCAGCGAGGCATAGAAGTCGGCGCCCTGGGCGAGGTGCACTCGGCGACGGATGCCGGCGGTGTCGACGAAACGCCACACCTTGCCGCCGAGCTCGACCTGCTCGTCGACCGGGTCGCGGGTCGTGCCGGCGAGCTCGTTGACAACAACGCGCTCCTCGCCGACGACCTTGTTCAGCAGGCTGGACTTGCCGACGTTCGGGCGGCCGAGGATGGCGACGCGACGCGGGCCGCCCACCTCCTGCTTGGCAACGGCCGACACGTGGGGAAGGATTTCGAGGATCGCGTCGAGCAGGTCGGCGACACCGCGACCGTGCAGCGCGGAAACGGGCCAGGGCTGGCCGAGGCCGAGCGCCCACAGGCTCGCCGCTTCGGGCTCCTGGCGCACATCGTCGACCTTGTTGGCGATGACGAAGACGGGCTTGCCGCTCTTGCGCAGCAGGCGCACGACGGCCTCATCGGTCGACGTCGGGCCCACGTTGGAGTCGACGACGAACATGACGAGGTCGGAGAGCTCGATGGCCAGTTCGGCCTGCATCGCGACGGAGCGGTCGATGCCCTTGGCGTCGGGCTCCCAACCGCCGGTGTCGACGAGGCTGAAGTGACGCTCGCCCCACTCGCCCTTGTAGGTGACGCGGTCACGCGTGACGCCGGGGGTGTCCTCGACGACCGCTTCACGGCGGCCGAGGATGCGGTTGACGAGCGCGGACTTGCCCACGTTGGGGCGACCGACGATTGCGATGACCGGCAACGCCGGCAGGTACTGGATCGCATCGGGGTCGTCGGTGACGTTCGACAGAACGTCGAGGTCTTCGTCGTCGAGTTCGTACTCGTCGAGGCCGGTGCGCAGCGCGGTCGAACGCCGCGTGGCCAGTTCCTCGTCGAGGTTGGCGAGTCGTTCCGCCAGCTCGGTATCGAGCGCTGTGCTCGTGTCGTCGTATTCGTTACTCATGCAAATGCCCGCTTCGTGCGTGTGTTGATGACGTCGATGACCGCTTGAATGGTCTGTTCAAAGTCAAGATGGGTGGAATCGACGGTTATCACACCGTCTGCGGCGCTCATAAAGTCGACAACCTGGGAGTCTGCGCGATCTCGCGATCGCAGCTGTTCTGCCACGGTTTCGGCCGACTGGGTGGTAATTTCCGCAGAGCGTCTATCCATTCTAGCCTGCTCGGACGCCGTGAGCAGAATGCGCACCTCCGCTTCGGGTGCCACGACGGTCGTGATGTCACGACCCTCGATGATCACTCCCGGCCGATCCACGTTGCTCGCGAGGCTTTGGAACAGGTCGGTCAGCTGGCTGCGCACCGCGGGAATGCGGGCGACCGCGCTGACGGCGGCGCTGACTTCGGGTGAGCGGATGGCGTCGGTCACGTCGATCTGCCCCACCCGCACGTAGTACTCGTCGGGGTCGGTACCGATCGAGTAGTCGAATTCCGGGAGCAGGCGGCGCACGGCATCCGTATCGCTCGTATCGGTGCCGTTGTCGAGGTTGAGCCAGGCGAAGGCCCGGTAGGCGGCACCGGTGTCGAGATAGGCGAAGCCGAGGCGCCGGGCGGCGGCGCGACTCACGCTGGACTTGCCGCTTCCGGCCGGCCCGTCGATCGCGACGAGGGTGGGGAGGGTGTGACGGCCCATGGCTAACCAGCAATCCGCCAGCCGCGGGCGGCCAGCTCTTCGGTGAGGCGCGAGACGGCCTCGGGGAGGACAAAGATTTCGGCGAGCCCGATTTGGGCCCCCGGTGAGTGTTCGAGGCGCAGGTCCTCCATGTTGACGCCGAGTTCACCGATTTCGGCGAGCAGCCGGGCGACCTGACCCGGGCGGTCGTCGACCATCACGATGATCGAGCCGTAGCGGCGGTCCTGGCCGTGTTTGCCGGGCAGCCGGGCGACTCCGGCGTTGCCGCCGGCGAGTTCTTCGGCGATGCGGCGCTGCGCGCCGGGCGCGGCGGGGTCGTCGAGGGCGTCGATGACGCGGTTGAGGTCGTCGCGGAAAGCCAGCAGGATCTCCCGTACGGGGCTCGCGTTCGCGGCGAGGATCTGCACCCAGAGGTCAGGGTCGCTCGCGGCGATGCGCGTGACGTCGCGCAGGCCCTGGCCGGCGAGGTTCAGGGAGGAGTGGGCGGCATCCGTCAACCGGTGGGCCATCAGCGTCGAGATGAGCTGCGGCGCGTGCGAGACGAGCGCGACCCCGCGGTCGTGTTCTTCGGGGGTCATCTCTACGAGGATCGCCCCGAGGTCGAGGATCAGGTCGTCGATCGCGCGGGCCTGCTGGTAGCTGATGGCATCGTGCGCGGCGACGACCCAGGGGCGGCCGATGAACAGGTCGGCCCGGCCCGAGAGCGGGCCGCCTTTCTCCCGGCCGGCGAGCGGATGCGAGCCGATGTAGCGGGACACGTCGGCGCCGCTCGCACGCAGCGCCGTGAGAGGCGCGAGCTTGACGCTCGCGACATCCGTCACGATGGCGTCGGGGTAGGCGGCGAGCTCGCGGGCGACGATGTCGGCGGTCACGTCGGGCGGCACGCAGACGACGATGAGCTGCGGGGTGTCCCCCGGGCCGCCTGCCACCCCGGCGCCGTAGTCGATCGCGAGGCTCAGGTTCGTCGGCGACGCGTCGGCCAGGGTCACCGTGATGCCCCGGGCGCGCAGGCCCAGGCCGATGCTGGTGCCGAGCAGGCCGACGCCGACGATGCGAACCGGCCCGGTTAAGCGACTTTCGACCACGGGTCGACTCCTTCAGGTGTTACAGAATGCAGGGTGAGCGGATGCTGCGCGCCGGTTAGCGCTCGGCCTGCGGCACGTCGTCGTCGTTGTTGTGCGCCTCTTCGGCCGCATTGGCGAGGGCCGCGTCACGGTTCGGGGTCGGAGCCGACCGGGACACGGTCAGCAGCGCGCCGAGTTCTTCGCGGGTGAGCTCCCGCACCGCGCCCTGGCGCAGCGTGCCGAGGTTGAGCGGGCCGAACTGGCGACGCACAAGATCGACGACGGGGTGGCCGACGGCGGCGAGCATCCGTCGCACGATGCGGTTGCGACCGGAGTGCAGCGACAGCTCGACCATGCTGAAGCCGTCGCCGGGAGGGCTCGCGAGGATGCGGGCCTTGTCGGCCTGGATGGGGCCGTCGTCGAGTTCGATGCCCGACTGCAGCTTGCCCACGGTCTGCGCTGAGACGCGGCCCTCGACCTTGGCGATGTAGGTCTTCGAGACGCCGAAGGACGGGTGAGCGAGCACGTGGGCGAGGTCACCGTCGTTGGTGAGGATCAACAGGCCGCTGGTCTGCGCGTCGAGGCGGCCGACGTTGAAGAGGCGCTCGTCGAACTGGTCGGTGAATTCGCGCAGGTCGGGGCGTCCGCTCTCGTCCTGCATCGACGAGACCACGCCGACGGGCTTGTTGAGCATCAGATAGCGGCGGGTGGTGTCGAGCTGCACGGCGACGTTGTCGACGGCGACCTGGTCGCTCTCGGGGTGCACGCGACGGCCGAGTTCGGTGACGACCTTGCCGTTCACGCGTACGCGGCCGCTCGTGATCAGGTCTTCGGAGACCCGGCGGGAGGCGACGCCGGCCCCGGCGAGCACCTTCTGCAGGCGTACCCCGTCGGCGGCGGCGTCGGGATTGCCCGCGAAATCGGGGGTGTTGTGTTGGGTATCGTGTGTCATCGCAGATCCTCGAATCCGTTGGCACCGTCAGAGAGTAACGGTGAGAGAAGTGGCAACTCGTCGAGCGAGTTGATTCCGAGCTGGCGGAGCAGCAAGTCAGTGGTGGCGTAGTTGATCGCGCCGGTTTCGGCGTCGGTCGACGCCTCGGTGATCAGGCCCCGGCCGAGCAGGGTGCGCACGACGGAGTCGACGTTGACCGCCCGGATCGACGCGACCGATCCGCGGCTGATCGGCTGTTTGTAGGCGATCACCGCGAGGGTTTCGAGCGCGGCCTGAGAGAGCTTGCTCGGGTTCTGGGTGAGCACGAAGTCGCTCAGCAGGTCGTCGTGCTCGGCGCGCACGTAGATGCGCCAGCCGCCGGCGACCTCGCGCAGCTCGAAGCCACGCCGCACGTTTGGCGGGGTCACGCCGTCGAAGTCGGCCACGAGCCGGGCGACGGATGCCCGTACCTCCGCGAGGGGGCAGGCCACCGCCGTCGCCAGCAGCGCCAGGGACTGCGGTTCGTCGGCGACCATGAGCAGCGCCTCGAGCTTGCGGTCGAGGGCGTCGGCATCCGTTGTCAAGGTCTGAGCGGTCAGGGTCGGGCTAGCTGTCATCGTCGACTCCGAGGGCGGCGAGGCTCGCATCGGACCAGGTCGTGGCGATCCAGCGCAGGGTGAGTTCCCCGAGGGGTTCGGGCTGGTCGAAGTCGAGGGCGCCGTGCCGGTACAGCTCGAGCACGGCCAGGAAACGCGCGATGACCACGCCCTTCTGGTCGGCGTCTGCGATGAGCGTGCGAAACGTGATCGACGATTCGGCCTGCAGCCGGGCCACGACGTAGGCGGCCTGCTCGCGGATGCTGACGAGCGGGGCGTGCAGGTGCTCGAGTCCGACCGTGGGCAGCTCGCGCGGCGTCACGGCCAGGGTCGCGAGGGCGGCGAAGTCATCGAGGCTGAGAGTCCAGACCAGCTCCGGGGTGTGCTGGCGGTACTTCTCTTCGAGCCGCACCGTGCGGGTGTGCCGCTGGGTTTCGCGGTCGAGGTGTTCGGTGAACCAGAGCGAGGCCTCTTTGAACGCCCGGTACTGCAGCAGCCGGGCGAAGAGCAGGTCGCGGGCCTCGAACAGGGCGGCGTCTTCGGCGTCGACGAGTTCACCGGCCGGCAGAAGACCGGCGACCTTGAGGTCGAGCAGGGTCGCCGCGACCACGAGAAACTCGGTGGCCTGGTCGAGCTCTTCGGCGGCGTCGAGGCCGCGCAGGTACCCGATGAACTCGTCGGTGACCCGGCTCAGCGAGACCTCGGTGATATCCATTTCATGCCGGGAGATGAGCTGCAGCAGCAGGTCGAACGGGCCCTCGAAGTTGCCCTCGAGGTCGCCGAGGGCGACCGAGAACGATGGCTTCTCGAGCAGTGCCGTCTTCTCGACCAGTGCCGTCTTCTCGACCAGTGCCGGCTTCTCGACCAGTGCCGTCTTTACGACCAGATCAGGCGACAGCGCCACGCTGGATCAGTTCCCGCGCCACCGACAGGTAGGCCTTGGCGGCCGCGTGTTCCGGGGCGAATTCGGTGATGGGTACCCCAGCGACACTGGCGTCGGGAAACTTCACGGTGCGGCCGACGACGGTTTCGAGCACCCGGTCGCCGAACGCGTCGACAACCCGTTCGAGCACCTCACGCGAGTGCAGGGTGCGCGAGTCGTACATGGTCGCGAGGATTCCATCGAGTTCGATGGCCGGGTTCAGCCGGTCGCGCACCTTGTCGATGGTTTCGATGAGCAGGGCGACGCCGCGCAGCGCGAAGAACTCGCATTCGAGTGGGATCAGCACGCCGTGGCTCGCGGTGAGCGCGTTCACGGTGAGGATGCCGAGCGACGGCTGGCAGTCGATGAGAATGACGTCGTAGTCGGCGCTGACCTTGCGCAGCACCCGGGCCAGGATCTGCTCGCGGGCGACCTCGTTGACGAGGTGCACCTCCGCCGCGGAGAGGTCGATGTTGGCCGGAATCACGTCGAGGCCCGCGACGGATGTCTGCTGGATCGCGTCTTTCGGGTCGACCTTGCCGTTGAGCAGCAGGTCGTAGATCGTGGTGACGTCGTGGGTGGGCACGCCGAGGCCGGCCGAGAGAGCGCCCTGCGGGTCGAAGTCGATCGCCAGCACCCGGCGGCCGTAGCTCGCGAGGGCGGCACCGAGGTTGATGGTCGTCGTGGTCTTGCCCACGCCGCCCTTCTGGTTGCACAGCGAGATGATGCGCGCGGGACCGTGCCGTTTGATGGGCCGCGGGTCGGGAAACTCGTGTTTCTGACGCCCGGTCGGACCGACCGGTTTTGCTGTTGCCGTTTCGGCGGCCGCGTCAACGGTCGTTTCAAATCCGGGGAGAGCCATCCGGTCACTCTGCCTACGCGTCACTGACCCGCCTTCGATACGTCCTGCACCTGTCACTCGGTCGATTCTAGCCGAACCAGGCCCGGCGGCCGCCGCGAACCGCCGGTGCGGCGACATCCGCTGCCCCACTCGGCCGGCGTCAGCGGGCGCGGGGGTGAGCGGTCGTGTACATGTCGCGCAGGGTGTCGACGGTGACCTGGGTGTAGATCTGCGTCGTGGCGACCGAGGAATGGCCGAGCAGCTCCTGCACGACGCGCACATCGGCGCCGCCGGCGAGCAGGTGAGTCGCGAAGGAGTGCCGCAGGGTGTGCGGCGACACCGGCACCCCGAGGTCGGCACGCTCGGCGGCGGCGCGAATGATCAGCCAGGCGTTCTGCCGGCTGACCCGGTGGCCGCGCACCCCGAGAAACAGCGCCGGCGTCGCGGTGCCGCGGGCCGAGAACACAGGCCGGGCGCGCACCAGGTAGGCGCTCACGGCCGCGCGGGCGTAACTGCCGACCGGCACCAGCCGCTGCTTGTTGCCCTTGCCGGTGAGGCGCACCATCTGCTGCTCGAGCACCTGTTCGAGCACGTCGTCGACGTTGAGGTCGACCACCTCCGAGACCCGGGCCCCGGTCGCGTAGAGCAGCTCGAGTAGCGCCTTGTCGCGCAGCTGCTGCACCTCGTCGCCGTCGGTCGCGGAGAGCAGCGCGGCGACCTGGTCGATCGAGATGGCCTTCGGCAGGCGCAGGGCGAGTTTGGGCGGTTTGGTGTCGTGGGCGACATCCGCTGCCACCACCTGCTCGTCGAGCAGAAAACGATGAAAGCCGCGCACGGTCGAGAGGATGCGCGCGATTGACGCCGCCGTCAACGGCGCCTCCTCCCGGGTGCCGAGAAACCGCACGAACTCGGAGATGTGCGCGCTCGTGACGGCGTCGAGGCTGACGATCGCCGCGGTCTCGAGCCAGTCGGTGTAGATCGTGAGGTCACGCCGATAGGCGGCGACGGTGTTGCGGGCGAGCCCGCGCTCGATCGAGACGTGCCGCAGGAACGAATCCACGGCCGCCTCGATCAGCACCGCTTTACGCCTCTGAGTCGGGCAGGTGACGATTCAGCGGATGCCGCGGCCACGGCGCATCCGCCGGCGACAAAGAAGCCCAACCCCGCGACCGGGCGACCTGCGCGGCGAGCACGCCGACGATCAGGCCCGGGTTCTGCACCCGGCGAGCGAGCACCGCGTCGACGACCTCGTCGAGGGGCACCCAGCGAATCTCGATGTCGGCCTCCTCTTCGGTGCGGTCGAACACCTCGGTTGAGGCGGAGACCCCGCGCGCGAGGTAGACGCGCAGGCTCTCGTTGCTGCCGCCCGGCGACGTGTAGAACTCGGTCAGCACGTTCCAGTCGGTGGCCTGCACGTCGGCCTCTTCGGCCAGCTCACGCTGCGCGCCGAGCAGCGCGCTCTCGCCGGCGATGTCGAGCAGTCCGGCGGGCAACTCCCACTCCCGCATCTGCACGGGGTGGCGGTACTGGTTGATCAGCAGCACGCGGTCCTGGTCGTCGAGCGCGAGCACCGCGACGGCTCCGGGGTGGTCGATGTACTCACGCACGATCGACGACCCGTTGTAGTCGAAGTTGTCCTGACGCACCGACCAGATGTACCCCTCGAAGACCATGCTGGTCTGATTGATCGGCACATCAACACGTTCGTCGGCGAGCGGCCGGGCCACCGTGGCGGAGGTGTCAGGCATCCACGTCTTCCTTGACCTCGAACAGGCGGCTGGCCTGCTGGCGGTCGAGGGCGGCGGCGATCAGGCCGCGAAACAGCGGATGCGCGTGGTTCGGGCGCGACCGCAGCTCCGGGTGGCTCTGGGTGCCCACGTAGAACGGGTGTACGTCGCGCGGAAGCTCGACGTATTCGACGAGCTTGCGATCGGGCGAGACACCGCTGAACGAGAGACCGGCGAGGGCGATCTGGTCGCGGTAGGCGTTGTTGACCTCGTAGCGGTGACGGTGACGCTCGCTGGCAACCGGTGCCCCGTAGAGCTCGGCCACGATGGAGCCCGCAGCGAGGTCGGCCGGGTAGAGGCCGAGGCGCATGGTGCCGCCGAGGTCGCCGCCGGCGATGATCTCGACCTGCTCTTCCATCGTCGCGATGACCGGGGTGTCGGTGTCGGGGTCGAACTCCGACGAGCTCGCCAGCGGCAGGTTCGCCTTGTTGCGGGCGTACTCGATGACCATGCACTGCAGGCCGAGGCACAGGCCGAGCACCGGGATCCCGTTCTCTCGGGCGAAGGTGAGCGCGCCGAGCTTGCCTTCGATGCCACGGATACCGAACCCGCCGGGCACGCAGATGCCGTCCAGTTCGCTGAGCAACTTGGCGGCGCCTTCCGGGGTCTCGCAGTCGTCGGAGCCGATCCATTGGATCTTGACCTTGGTCTGGTTGGCGAAGCCGCCGGCGCGCAGGGCCTCGGTGACCGACAGGTAGGCGTCGGGCAGGTCGATGTACTTACCGACCAGGCCGATGGTGACCTCGTGCTTGGGGTGGTGTACGGCCTCGAGCAGGTTTTCCCAGCCCGACCAGTCCACGTTCGAGGCGGTGAGGCCGAGGGCACTGATGATGTATTTGTCGAGCCCCTGATCGTGCAGCAAGGTCGGGATCTCGTAGATCGAGGCGACGTCGATGCAGTTGACGACAGCCTCTTCTTCGACGTCGCACATGAGCGCAATTTTGCGCTTGTTCGACTCGGATACCGGGCGGTCACTGCGCAGCACGAGGGCGTCGGGCTGGATGCCGATCGAGCGCAGCGTGGCGACGGAGTGCTGGGTGGGCTTGGTCTTCTGCTCGCCGGCCGCACCGAGGAACGGCACGAGCGAGACGTGCACGAAGAAGACGTTGTTGCGGCCAAGTTCGTGGCGCACCTGGCGTGCGGCCTCGAGGAACGGCTGGGACTCGATGTCACCGACGGTGCCACCGACCTCGGTGATGATCACGTCGGGCCGCAGGTCATCGTCGGCCTGCAGGCGCATCCGTCGCTTGATCTCATCGGTGATGTGCGGGATGACCTGCACGGTGTCGCCGAGGTACTCGCCGCGGCGTTCCCGGGCGATGACCTCGGAGTAGATCTGGCCGGTGGTCACGTTGGCGCTCTGCCCGAGGTTGATGTCGAGGAAGCGCTCGTAGTGGCCGATGTCGAGGTCGGTCTCGGCGCCGTCGTCGGTGACGAAGACCTCGCCGTGCTGGAACGGGTTCATCGTTCCGGGGTCGACGTTCAGGTACGGGTCGAGCTTCTGCATCACCACGCGCAGTCCGCGGGCCGTGAGCAGGTTGCCGAGGCTGGCGGCCGTCAGGCCCTTGCCGAGCGAGGAGACGACACCGCCGGTGACGAAGATCTGCTTGACCGTCTTCGCCGTGCCGTTGTCAGGCTTGTTCGAAGGCGCCGAAGCACCTGATTGAAGATCAAAAGAGTCCGCGTTCATATTTTCCACCACGGGATTCGATCGTAGCACCTGCTTCTGCGGATGCCGCCGAAACGGATGCCGTCGGGCTCGCGGAGGCCGCCGGGCTGGTGCCGGTGCCGGCCAGCGCGAGCAGCTCCCGGGCGTGCTCGAGCCCGCTCTTCGAGTCGGGCAGCCCCGACAGCAGGCGCGCCATCTCGGCCGCACGCGCGTCGCCCTGCAGCTGCCGCACACTGCTGGCCGTGACGGAGCCATCGCTGTCCTTGACGACGCTCAGGTGGTTCGTGGCGAACGCGGCGACCTGCGCGAGGTGCGTCACGACAATGACCTGCGCCGTTTCGGCCAGCCGGGCCAGCCGGCGGCCGATCTCGATCGCGGCCGCTCCCCCGATGCCGGCGTCCACCTCGTCGAAGACGAAAGTGGGCACGGGGTCCGTCGCGTTGATGACCACCTCGATGGCGAGCATCACCCGGCTGAGCTCGCCGCCGGAGGCACCACGGCCGAGGGGCCGAGGACTGGCTCCGGCGTGGGGCTGCAGCAGAATCGTGACGAGGTCGCGGCCGTTCGCCGTGAACTCGGGTTTGGTGTCGAGCGTCACGACGAGCGACGCGTCGGGCATCGCCAGGGCCGCGAGCTCGGCGGTGACGGCGGCGCCGAGTTTCTTCGCCGCGGCCGTGCGCAACGCGGTGAGCGCGGTCGCGAGCTGGTCGACCAGGGCGTGGTCGGCATCCGCTTCGCTGCGGAGTTCGTCGATGCGTTCGGAATCGCCGTCGAGTTCGAGCAGCCGGGCGCTGCCGGTGTCCAGAAATTCGAGGGCTTCGTCGATGCCGCCGACATATTTGCGGGCGAGCGCGGTGAGGTCGGCACGGCGTTCCTGAACGATTTCGAGTTCGCGGGCGCCGTCGGCGTCGAGGCCGGCGAGGTAGCTGGAGAGCTGGGCCGCGATGTCGGCGACGAGAAAGCCGGTGTTGGCCAGGCCCTCGGCGAGTGGGGCCAGTTCGGCGTCGTGTTCGGCGATGCGGTCGAGGGTGCGGCGGGCTGATTCGAGCAGGGCGACGACGTCGGGCACGTCGTCGGGGTTGTCCTCGGCGCTGATCAGCTGGCGGGCAGATTCGGCGCCGACCCGCAGCTCTTCGAGGTTGCCGAGGCGTTCGGCGCGGCCGGTGAGCTCGGCTTCTTCGCCGGGTTGCGGCGCCACGGCCTCGATTTCAGCGATCGCGGCGCGCAGTTCGTCGGCTTCGCGGGCGCGCAGGTCGCGTTCGGCGACGAGCCGGTCATACTCGAGCTGGTTGGCCTGCCAGCGGTGAAAAGCGTGGCTGAATTTGCCGAGCGCGGTCGCCAGTTTCGGCCCGGCGAAGCGGTCGAGGGCGTCGCGCTGGGCGATCGCGGTACGCAGCCGCACCTGGTCGGACTGCCCGTGCACCACGACGAGGGCACTGCCAAGGTCGCCCAGCACGCTTGCCGGGGCTCCGCGGCCGCCGACGACGGCGCGCGAACGGCCCTCCGCGCTGACGGACCTGCCGAGAATGAGCTCGGGGCCGTCGAGGTCTCCCCCAGCGTCACGCACCCGATCGGCGACGAGCCCATTGGGTTCGATGACCCAGCGGCCCTCGACCCAGCTCTGGGACTGCCCCTGCCGCACGGTGCCGGCGTCGGCGCGTGCGCCGAGCAGCAGCCCGAGGGCGGTGACCACCATGGTCTTGCCGGCGCCGGTCTCACCGGTCACGGCGGTGAAGCCGGGGCCGAGCGGCAGCGTCGCCTCGGCGATCACTCCGAGGTCGCGAATGGAGAGTTCCTCGATCATGCGGTGCTCCTACCCATGGTCGTCGGGGCCGCGCCATCCGGTGACGGGCAGGTTGAACTTGTTGACAAGACGGTTGGTGAAGGGGCCGGTGTGCAGGCGGGCGAGCCGCACCGGCACGGTCGAGCGTTTCACGACCACGCGGGCGTGCGGCGGCAGGGCATGGGTGCGCCGGCCATCGGCGCATAAGACAGCGGATGCCCCGGTGCGCCCGAGCACTTCGACCGCGAGTGACGAGTCGGGCCCGACCACGAGCGGCCGCGCGAACAGCGCGTGTGCGCTCAGAGGAACCAGCAGCAGGGCCTCGACGCCCGGCCAGACAATCGGGCCACCGGCGCTGAAGGAGTACGCGGTGGATCCGGTGGGCGTGGACATCACGACACCGTCACAGCCGAACGAGCTCAGCGGCAGCCCGTCAACCTCGACGACGACCTCGATCATGCGCTCGCGGCTGGCCTTTTCGACGGTGACCTCGTTGAGGGCCCAGGTCTCGTAGACGACGTCGGTGCCGACCTTGACCCGCACGCTGAGCGCGAGGCGTTCCTCGACGGCGTAATCGCGCAGCAGGGCGCGACGCACGGCCTCGCCGAGGTCGTCACGTTCGCTTTCGGCCAGGAATCCGACGTGGCCGAGGTTGATGCCGAGAAGGGGCGCGGAGCATCCACGCACCATTTCGGCGGCGCGCAGAATGGTGCCGTCGCCACCGAGCACAACAACAAGCTCGAGTTCGTGCGGCTGCACGGTGTCGCCGAGGATGGCGAGGCTGCCGTTCAGCTGCGGCGAGGCCGCGAGCAGGTCGGCGCGTTCGTCGCTCGTGAAGACCGGCACGGCGCCACTCGCCATGAGTTGTTCGGCGACGGTCGCGGCGGCGACGAGCGAATCGGCCCGGCCGGTGTGCGCGACGACGAGGATGTAGCGCGGCGCCCTACCCCGTTCAGCGGCGGGCACGGTCACGCGCCCACCAGCACTTCGATTCGTTTCATCCACTCGGTGGGGTTGGTGCCGGCGGTGCTGAGCCAGCACAGGTATTCGCGGTTGCCGGTGGCACCGGCGATGGGCGAGGCGACCAGGCCATTCGTGCCGAGCCCTAAGTCCCAGGCGGCCCAGAGCACGCCGGCGATGGCGTCGGAGCGTAGGCCGGCGTTGTGCACGACGCCCTCACGGATGCCGCCCTTGCCCACCTCGAACTGGGGTTTGATCAGCAGCACGAAGTCGGCGCCGGGCACGGCCGTCGCGGCCAGGGCCGGCAGCACGGTTGTGAGCGAGATGAAGGACAGGTCGCCCACGATCAGGTCGGGGCGTTCGGTGATACCGGATGCCCCGGCCACCGTTTCGGGGGTCGCGTAGCGAATGTTGAAACCCTCGACCAGTTTCAGTCGTGGTTCGTCCATGAGGCTTGGGGCGAGTTGGCCGTGGCCGACGTCGATCGCGATGACCTGCGCGGCGTCACGTTCGAGCAGCACCTGGCTGAAGCCGCCGGTGGAGGCGCCGGCGTCGAGCACGGTGCGGCCGGCGATCGGCAGGGCGAACGCGTCGAGGGCGGCGATGAGTTTGTGGGCGCCGCGGCTGACGTAGTGGTCGGTGGCGGCGACTTCGAGCACGGCGTCGTCGCTGACCCGGTGGCTGGCCTTGACGACGGGCTTGCCGTCGACCGTGACGAGGCCGTCGGCGATGAGCCGGGCGGCCACGGTGCGCGAGCGAACCAGACCGCGTTCGGTCAGCGCGGCGTCGAGCCGCAGGTCTTCGGCGTTCACGCCGTCACCCCAGCAGTGGTCGTGGCGAAAGTCGAGGCCGCGGCAACGTCGTCGATCACGCCGGTGCCATCGAGCCGCGCGCGGAGTTCCTCGCTGAGCTGGGAAAAAGCGGCCGCCCGGTCTTCGAGTGGTTGTGCATCGATGGCGGCGAGACGCGCGGCCAGCGCGTCATGGTCAGAATGTTCGGAAATCACGTATCTAGGTTATCGCGCTCGACACCCCGCCCGCTGGTAGCCCTGCGGGCATTGACCAACCTCGCTGGTCGAGTAGCGAGGACCGAGGTCGGCTCGCCCGATTTCGACCAGCGGGGATTCCCACCCGCTGGTCGAGTAGCGAGGAACGAGGAACGAGCGTATCGAGACCCCGCAAGCCGACCCTCAGACTGAAGGTCGGCTCGCCCGGTTTCGACCGTTCCTTCGTCGCGGCTCAACCAGCGGGGATCCCCATCCGCTGGTCGAGTAGCGAGGAACGAGCGTATCGAGACCCCGCAGGCCGGCCTGCGGAGCGCGTTTCGCGCGCAGGCCGCCGGATTGAGCCTGTCGAAATCCCAACAGCGGAGGACTACTGCGCTGCGTACAGCCGCTCCGGCACGTTGAGCCCATAGATCGGGCGTCCGCTCGACCAGATGATCGCGCAGGCGGCGCGCAGCAGGTTGATGCCGCCGTCACCCTCCTTCACGATCTCCACGTCGTTGCCGCGGATGCGCACACTCGCGCCCGCCACGGTGGCCGTGGCGGCGTCCTTCGAGAAGGTCGTCACCGGGTACGGTTCGTGCAGCTGGCTCAGGTTCTCGAGCAGGAACGCCGGACGCGAGGAGGCATCCGCGACGAGGGCCTGCTTGGCCCGGTCGATACCGGTCAGCACGAGCACGGCGGGGATGCCGGCCCGGTTGGCGCCCAGGATGTCGGTGTCGAGGCGGTCGCCAATGAACAGCGGCGTTTGGGCACCGAATCGGGACACGGCCTCGGTGAAGATCGGTACCTCGGGCTTGCCGGCGACCTGCGGCAGCCGACCGACCGCGGTGTGCACGGCCGACACGAGCGTGCCATTGCCCGGCGCGATGCCCCGGGCCACCGGAATGGTCCAGTCGGTGTTCGTGGCGATCCAGGGGATGCCGGGCGTGTCGTCGCCTGCGGAGGAATTGAGCGCGAAAGCCGCCTCGGCGAGGTGTACCCAGCCCACGTCGGGCGAGAAGCCCTGCACGACGGCCGCCGGGTGGTCGTCGGCCGAACGGGTCACAATGAACCCGGCCTTCTCGACCTCGTCGACGAGTCCGTCGCCGCCGACGACGAGAACCCGAGAACCGGCCGGAGCCGCAGCGGCGAGAAGCCGCACGGCCGCCTGGGGGGAGGTGACGACATCCGTCGGCTGCACCGTGAGCCCGAGGGAGACCAGGTGGTCGGCGACGGAACGATCGGTACGCGACGCGTTGTTGGTGATGTAGCCCACCCGCAGGGTTTCGGCCGCGCGGTTCAGGCTCTCGACAGCCCCCGGAATCGCGGCGGGGCCGGCGTAGACGACCCCGTCGAGATCGGCGAGCAGCACATCGATGCCGTCGAGCGGGGTCGTCACCTTACGCTTTCGGCGCAGCGTCAGCATCGGGCGCGGCGTCCGCTTCGGGAGCTTCGGGGGCCTCGTCGGTGTCGTCGGACTCGGACGCCGCGGCTGCGGTGGCGAGGTCTTCGGCATCCGCTTCATCATCATCATCGTCGTCGTCGTCGTCGTCACCGGCGTCGCTCGCGCCATAGGCCACGTCGTCGTCTTCGTCCTCATCGATTTCGAGGATCTCGATGGTTTCGTCGCCGTCGCTGTCGGGGTCGATCGCGGAGTTGGCGCGTTTGGCGCGCTGCAGCCAGTTTTCGGCTTCGTCGTCGCGGCCGAGTTCACTGAGAACCTCGGCGTAGGCGGCGAAGAGTTCGGCGCTGTAGCTGAAAGCCTTGGTCGGGTCGAGCTGCGGAATTTCCAGCTCGGTCAGCGCGGCCTCGGTCTCATCGAGGTCGAGGCGGGCGCCGGACATCGCGATCGCGAGCGAGACCTGCACGCCGGCCGGCAGCGTGCTGCGGTCGACGGAGCGACCGAGTTCGAGGGCGCGGTCGGGGCGGCCGACACCTCGTTCGCTGTCGACCATGAGCGCAAGCTGGTCGTTGGATCCGGAAATACGACGGTAGGTGCGCAGCTCACGCAGTGCGAGGGCAAAGTCGCCGGTCGCGTACGCGGTGATGGCGAGGCTTTCGCGCACGACGCCGATGCGGCCGGCTCGGCGAGCGGCGCTCATCACGTGCTGGTGTGCCAGCTGCGGGTCGCTGTCGATGACGCGTGCTGCCATGGCCAGGTGGCGACCGACGGTCTCGGCGTTCTCCTTGGTCAGGGTCTTGAGCTCGTTGCGCGCGATGCGGTCAAGGTCGTTGGCCGAGATATCGTCGGGCAGTTCCGGGTCGTCGTGGCGCGGGCGCACCGAGCGTAGCTCGCGCTGCATCCGCTGCTCTTCGGTCATCTCCTCTTCGACGACCCGGGCATCGCGGTCGTTGCGGGCGGGCGCGCCATCGCGTGTCCAGAGCTTTTTGCCGGCGTCACGCGGAGCTCCGGCACGGTTCGGGTTGCCACCGCGCTGGGTCCAGGGCTTGTCGCCGCTGTCAGAACGGGGGCGGTCGTTGCTGCGCTCGGGGCGCGCGCCGTCTTTCGCCCACGGCTTGCGGTCACCGGATGCCGCGGGCCGGTCCGAGTTGCCCCGGTACGGCGGGCGTTCCCCACCAGAAGACGGTCGCTCGGAGTTACCCCGATACGGAGGACGCTCCCCACCCGACGACGGACGCTCACTATTGCCGCGGTACGCGGGGCGATCTCCATCGCGCTGCTGCGGACGGTCACTATTGCCTCGGTACGGAGGACGCTCCCCACCCGACGACGGACGGTCGGAGTTTCCACGGTACGGAGGACGCTCCCCACCCGAGCTCGGGCGGTCGGAGTTGCCACGATATGCGGGACGCTCGCCATCGCGCTGCTGCGGACGGTCACTGTTGCCACGGTACGGAGGACGCTCTCCACCCGAGCTCGGGCGGTCAGAATTACCGCGGTAGGGAGGACGCTCTCCACCCGAAGACGGGCGGTCGGAGTTGCCACGATATGCGGGGCGATCGCCGTCACGCTGCTGCGGACGGTCGGAGTTACCGCGGTACGGAGGACGCTCTCCACCCGAGCTCGGGCGGTCGGAGTTGCCACGATATGCGGGGCGATCGCCGTCACGCTGCTGCGGACGGTCGGAGTTACCGCGGTACGGAGGACGCTCTCCACCCGAGCTCGGACGGTCGGAGTTGCCACGATATGCGGGGCGATCGCCGTCACGCTGCTGCGGACGGTCGGAGTTACCGCGGTACGGAGGACGCTCGCCACCCGAAGACGGGCGGTCGGAGTTGCCTCGATACGGGGCGCGGTCGCTGCCACCACTTGGACGGTCAGTGTTGCCTCTATAGGGAGGACGTTCGCCCTGCTGTGGGCGGTCGTTATTTCCGCGATACGGGGCATGGTCGCCATCCTGGCGGGGGCGCTGCGAGCGGCCTTCATAACCGCCGGAGCGGGGAGCGCCGGTGGCGCCATCGCGCGCGCCCTGGGGGCGACCGCTCTGGTTGCCGCCGGAGCGTCGGTCGTCTCTGCCGTTGTTGCGTGCGTCGTCGGCGGGCGGTCGTGAAGGGCTCACTGTATCTCCTGTAATTAGTCCGCTAGTCGTAGACGGACCTACCCAGCCTACTTCCAATCGAACATCTGCCGTTGCGGCAACTGATCGTTAACGCAGGATGGCCACCCCTCGCGGGGTGGCCATCCTGATTCTGCTAAGTGGAGTCCGGCGGTGTCCTACTCTCCCACAGGGTCCCCCCTGCAGTACCATCGGCGCAAAGAGTCTTAGCTTCCGGGTTCGGAATGTGACCGGGCGTTTCCCTCTTGCTATAGCCACCGAAACATCGTGTGACGATCACGCCTCAGCATGACCATCAAGTTGTTCCAACAATTACGTCGTCCCTCTAGTATACGGGCTCCCCGTCAGCCCGTTTCACCGCGTCAGCGCCGCCCACGCCGCGGGTGGAGTGTGGGTGCGTGCGGTTCGCGGGGTGTCGAGTTATGGGTGGTCGGGGGATGTCCCGCGCGCTTTATGCGGGACATCCCCCGACCACCCATTGTTTGAGCTGAGGAGCGAGCCGCACGCTCCCACACGGTGAGTGACCACCCGGTCCAACAGCTAGTTAAACCAGAAAAGGCCACCCGTGCGGGTGGCCTTAACGCAGGAAAGCCACCCCGTGAGGGGTGGCTTTCCTGATTAT
>NZ_QZVS01000043.1 GCF_003602235.1 Cryobacterium melibiosiphilum | reverse complement strand
CGGGCGCGGCGACAGCGCGTTCCTCGGCAGGCGCGGCGGCCCGGGCGGGCTCGGCCGGTGCCGGGGTGTCGGAAACCGGGGCCAGGGCAGCGCCGCCGGCGGATCCGGGGATGGCGACGGTCGCCCACCCGGTCGAGGTGGCGGCGGGAACAACCTCTGCCCGCGAGGCGGCGGGCGCGACCTCTGGGGCTGCCGTGGCCCCTGGGACTGCCGGGGCCTCTGAAACTGTCGTGACTTCTGAGCCTGCCGTGATCTCCGGGGCTGCCGTGACCTCCGGGGCTGTCGTGACATCTGGGGCTGCCGTGACCTCTGGGGCTGCCGTGACCTCCGGGGCTGCCGTGACCGCCGGGGTTGCCGTGACCTCTGAGCCTGCCGTGATCGACTCTGGCCCTGAAATGACCTCCGGCGTCGTGACGCTCGTGTGTGAAGCGTTGGCGTCGAGGTCAACACCGACGTCAACCGCGCTGTCGGCAACGACAACCGCATTGGGAGCGACCGAGCTGTCGGCGAAAACGTCGGTATCGACGGGCGCTGCGGAGCCGGCATCCGCGACCAGAGTGGAGTCGACGTCGACCGGCTCGGCTGCGACCGTGGGCGCAGCGCCAAGCTCTGCCCCCTTGCCTGCGTCGACCCCTGCGTCGACCTCAACATCGACCTCAACAGGCGCCGCGAGCACCGGTTCCGCCGCAACAGGCGCCGCGAGCGCGAGCCCCGGGGCGGCCGCCGTCGGCGAGCCCCACGGCACCGGACCCGACCCGGGCGCGGGCGCGGGTGCAGCATCCGTCACCGGAGTATCGGCCACGGCAACCGGCGCGGCCGCCCCAGCCCCGCTCGGCCCGGAACCGCTGGGCGAGGAAGGGCCACCTGAGCCGCCGGATCCGCCAGGGCCGCCGTCGGCGCGCGCGACGAACTTGACGGAGAGGCCGAGCACCTCGAGCAGCGCCGCCCGCAGAAAATCGCTGATGCCCTGCCCGGGCGCGGGGCGCTGCTTGAAGCTCGCCAGGTCGGCCTCGTTCGGGAACGACAAGACGAGCACTTCGCCGCCGCGCAGTTCGAGCACCCGCGCGTTGTAGACGACGAGCCAGGCGCTGACCTTCGCCGCGCGCACGACCTCGAGCACCTCGGGCCAGGCATCGCGCAGCTGCTGCACCGAGACCGGCCCAACCGGGTGCACGCGGGGCGCGGTGACGGATGCCGCGGGCTGGGCCGCCGGGGCCGCCGGGGCCGGTTCGATGCGCGGGTTCGCCGCGATCGGGGCCGCCGGCGGAACGAAAGCGGCCGGAGCGGCAGCGGCCGGAGCGGCAGCGGCCAGTTCCACGTCTCCGGCAACACCGACACGCCGTTCCAGGCGTTCGACGCGGGCAAGGGCGCCGCGAGTGGAATCATCCGTCGCCGGAATCAGCGCGCGCGCAATCATCAGCTCGAGGTGCAGGCGCGGCGAGGTCGCGCCGCTCATCTCGGTCAGGGCGGCGTTCAGAATGTCGGCGGTGCGGGACAACTCGGCCGGGCCGAACTGCGCGGCCTGGGTGGCCATGCGGTCGAGCTCGTCGGGGGCGACCCCGCGCAGCACGGCGGCGGCCCCAGCGGCACTGGTCGCGGCGACAATGATCAGGTCCCGCATGCGTTCGAGCAGGTCCTCGACGAAGCGGCGCGGGTCTTGCCCGGTCTGGATCACCCGGTCGACGGCGTCGAAAGCGGATGCCGCATCCCGCGCGCCGATCGCGTCGACGGCTTCGTCGAGCAGCGCCGCGCTCGTGTAGCCGAGCAGCGCCACGGCGCGGTCGTACTCGATCGACGCGCCGTCGCTGCCGGCCATCAGCTGGTCGAGCAGCGACAGCGTGTCGCGCGGCGACCCGCCACCGGCGCGCACGACGAGCGGCAGAACTCCCGGTGCGACCTGCATTTTCTCGGTGTCGCACATCTGCTGCACGTACTCGAGCATCGGGCCGGGCGGCACGAGCCTAAACGGATAGTGGTGGGTGCGCGACCGGATCGTGCCGATGACCTTCTCGGGCTCGGTCGTCGCGAAGATGAACTTGACGTGCTCCGGCGGCTCTTCGACGATCTTCAACAGCGCGTTGAAGCCCTGCGGGGTGACCATGTGGGCCTCGTCGAGGATGAAGATCTTGTACCGGTCGCGGGCGGGCGCGAAAATGGCCCGCTCGCGGATGTCGCGGGCGTCGTCGACGCCGTTGTGGCTCGCGGCGTCGATCTCGACCACGTCGAGGGATCCGCCGCCGTCGCGCGCGAGCTCGATGCAGCTCGGGCAGACGCCGCACGGCGTGTCGGTCGGGCCCTCGGCGCAGTTCAGGCAGCGGGCGAGGATGCGCGCGCTCGTCGTCTTGCCACACCCGCGGGGTCCACTGAAGAGGTACGCATGGTTCACGCGGTTGGTACGTAAGGCTGTCATCAGGGGTTCAGTCACCTGTGACTGCCCGATCAGGTCGGCAAAGGTCTCTGGCCGGTAACGGCGATACAGGGCGGTAACCACGGATCTATGGTACTTGCTGCCACTGACAGTGGCGCGGCCGCGCATCCGGCGCCCAGCACCCGACCCCACCCCTCCGCCGCCGCTCTGTACCGTTCGACGGAGTTCGCCCGCGAAAACAACGCTCCCGGCCGCAAATAGGTCCAAATCGGGCCGAACACCGTCGAATGGTACGGGACCGGTGACGGATGCCGCGGCCGAGCCGGCGGCGCGGGCGCGGCATCCGCTACCACCAGGCCCACTACCCCCGACGCCGCGTACCATTCGACGGAGTCCAGCCCCGAAACAGGCGCAGCAGGCCAAAACGGCCCGAAAACGTGCTCAACACCGTCGAATGGTACGGGCACACGGCCGGGGTGACGGATGCCCGCCGCAGGACCGCAGAGCCGCAGAGCCGCTAGACCGCGGCGCGGCTCGCGGCCGACTCGCCCAGGCCGACCCGCAGCACGTCGGCGCGGGCGGCGTCGAGGGCGGCGGACACGGCCCCCGTCACCACCGACGTGCCGCCGAGTGACGACAGCGACAGTTCGGGAGCCGGCACGTCCACCTCGCCGGGCAACAGCGCCCGCGCGACGTCGAGCACCTCGGCCAGCCCGTCGGCGATGGCCCCCGCCACGATCACCCGCTCCGGATCGTAGAGGCTGCCGAACACGGCCGTGATGCGGGCCAGCACGCCCCCGGCGCGTTCGACCAGGCTGGTCGCCCAGGCGTCACCGGACCGGGCCAAATCCAGCACCAGGCGGCCCGTCATCCGATCACTCGGCACACTCGTCAAGACGTGGCCGGCCGGGATCTGACCGTCGGCCGCCGCCTGGGCGACCCAGTCGGTGAGCAGCAGCCCGATTCCCGCCGCGGATCCGACCCCGGAGACGAAGTCGAACGCCCGCATCTCCCCCACCCCGCCGTGCACGCCCCGCAGCAGATGCCCGTCGACGACGACGCCCGCACCCAGCCGGTGGCCGGCCAGTAGCACCACGAAGTCACGCAGGCCGACGGCCGCCCCGACGGCTCCCTCGGCCACGGCGGCGAGCGCCGCGTCGTTCTCGACGCGCACGATCGGCGCCCACTCTTCGAGCAGTCCGCGCAGGTCGGGGTTCATACGGCGCCAGAAGCCGTCGCGCTGGGTCGGTGAGATGCCGACCGAATTCACCGGCGCGGGCACCCCGACGCACACGGCGAGCACGGCGTGCCGAGAACGACCGGCCGCCGTCAGTGCCGCGTCGATGGCTCGCTGCACGGCAGCCCGCCGCTGCCCGGCATCCTCATGGCCGGCGTCGAGTTCCACCGTGCACCGCGCGAGCGGTTCGCCGCGAAGGTCGGCCACCATCGTGGTCAGGTGTGACCGGCCTGCGTCCACGCCCACGACGACGGCGGCGTCGGCGTCGAGTTCGAACCGCCGTGAGGGGCGCCCCTTGCTGTACTCGCCGCCGACCGCGCGGGCATTGGGCAATTCGCGCAACAGGCCAAGGTCGATGAGTTCGTCGAGCGCGGAAATGGCGGTCGACCGGGTCAGGCCCGTCGCCTCCATCGCCTCGGTGCTGACGAACACCCCGGTCGCCCAGGCGAAGTCGAGCATCGACCGCAGGCTCGCTCGCGACGCCGAAACAGTTTCGCTGATCATCGGTAAGTGCCCCTTGACTCTTGTATCCCCTTGTTGCATTATGGTCGCAGGCCCATTGATTTGAAAGCTAAATCTAATGTTCAATTCAAATCGCGACGGAATCGCGACCGATTCGCGACCGATCTCATCGAGCGAAGTTATCGAAACAGGGCCAAAACCAATGACGGTTTTGTGAAAGGACATCACGTGCACCGATCCATTCGCCGCACGCCCCGGGTGCTGGCTGCAGCCCTGGGTCTCGTACTGGTGGGCGTCACGCTGACCAGTTGTTCAGCGGGCGACGCCCCCGAGACCGTGCGTTTTCACCTCAGCAAGCCCGAGGCCATCCCGTACTTCCGCGCGCTCATCTCGGAATACAACGCCGGCCAGGATGACGTCGAAGTCATCCTCGATTCGTCGTCGAACCTGCAGGCCGGTTTTCTGCGCGGCAATCCGCCCGACCTCGGCCTGCTCAACTACAACATGGAGATGGCCCGCTTCATGGAACGGGGCGCCCTGAGCGACCTCTCCGACATGCCCGAGGCCGACCGGGTGCTGCCCGAGGTGCAGCAACTCGTCGAGCAGTACGCGACCTACCCCGGGCGCACGAGCGTGCTGCCGTATTCGGTGATGGCGGCATCCGTCATCTATAACCAGGAAATCTTCGAGCAGCAGGGACTCGACGTTCCCCAGACCTACGACGAGCTCATCGCCGTCTGCGACCGGCTCACGGCGGCGGGAATCACCCCGTTCTACGGCACTTTCAAGGACCCGTGGACCGTCGCGCAGGGCTGGTTCGACTACACCGTCGGCGGCGAGATCGACGTGGCCGCCTTCTACGAACAGATGAACGAACTCGGCACCGAGGTTGGCCCCGATTCCCCGGTCTCCTTCCAGAAGACCCTGGCCGAGCCGGTCGACCGCATGAAGGTGCTCATCGACAATTACGCGAATGCGGATGCCGCGAGCAAGGGATACGGCGACGGCAACCTGGCCTTCGCGAAGGGTGAAGCGGCCATGTACCTGCAAGGCCCCTGGGCCCTCGGGGAGATCGCAAAGACCTCGCCCGACCTCAAACTCGGCACCTTTCCCCTGCCGATGACCGACGACCCGGAAGACCTCGAAGTGCGGGTCAACATCGACCTCGCCGCATGGATCCCCGAGGCCTCGAAGCACCAGGAAGCGGCCCGCGAGTTTCTCAGCTTCCTGTTCCAGCAGGACGTGATGGATGCCTACAACGCGGCCCAGCTCGGCTACGGCACCACGACGGATGCCGCACCGGTGACCGACCCGCGCATCATCGGCATGAGCGAGTACTACGCCGCCGCCGACTTCTACCAGGGCGCGTCGAAGGCGATCCCGCAGACCATTCCGGTCGACAACTACCTGCAGGGCCTCGCTCTCGGCAGCGGTGTGGAAAGCACCCTCAAGACCCTCGATGCCGACTGGGCGCGCCTCGCGTTTCGCCGGTAACCGGGCCGACATGTCTCACGAAAGGAACGGGCAATGACAACGACGACTGCGCCGACCGCGCCGACCCAGGCGGCACCGCCATCGGCGACCACGCCCCGGCAGGCGAAGAGCAGGGTGGAGGGCATCTACTACGCCTTCCTGATCCCGAGCCTCGAGCTCTTCACCCTCGCCATCACGGTGCCGGCCATCATCGGCATCTTCTTCAGCTTCACCAACTCCATCGGCTTCGGCGAGTGGGAGCTGATCGGGCTCACCAACTACATCGCCATGTTCTCCGACCCGGCAATCCTCTCGAGCTACCTCTTCACCTTCGGCTTCGCCTCCGTCACCGTGGTTCTCGTCAACGTGGTCGCGTTCCTGCTGGCGGTGGGGCTGACGGCCCAGATCAAGTTCAAGACCGCGCTGCGCACGGTGTTCGTGATTCCCATGGTGGTGTCGGGCATCATCATCGCCTTCGTCTTCAACTTTCTGTTCTCCAACTCGCTCCCGGTGTTCGGGCAGGCGACCGGAATCGGGCTGCTGAGCGAGAGCATCCTCGCCAACCCCGACCTGGCCTGGGTCGCGATCGTGATCGTGACCGCGTGGCAGGCGGTTCCCGGCACCCTGCTCATCTACATCGCCGGCCTGCTGGCAATCCCCGGGGATGTCTACGAGGCGGCAAGCCTCGACGGCGCCACCAAACGGCAGCAGCTGGTGCGCATCACCCTGCCGCTGGTCGTCGGCTACGTGGTGATCAACGTGCTGCTCGGTTTCAAGAACTTCCTGAACGCCTATGACGTGATCATCGGCCTCACCAACGGCGGTCCCGGTACCGCCACCCGCAGCATCCCGATGACGATCGTCACCGGCTTCACCGGAGGCGACTACGCCTATCAGATGGCCAACGCCACGATGTTCTTCGTGATCGTCGTGATCATCTCGCTGATCCAGCTCCGGATTTCTCGTGGAAGGAACGCCGTCTGATGTCCATCCAGCCCACCCTCATTGCCGAGGGCATCGAAGCCACCAGCCGGCGCGAGGCCGGAATTTCCAGCCGGCCGCCCGCGCGATCTCGGCGCAGCGGCGGCAACCGGCCCGGCTGGTCCACCACGATCGTGCTGCTGCTCTGCGCCATCACCGTGGTCGTGCCGCTCTACGTGACCGTCTCGATGGCCTTCAAGACCCAGGCGCAAGCGGTCGACGGCAACGCCTTCTCGCTGCCGGCGCCGTTCAGCGTCGAGGGCTTCGTCACGGCCTGGAACCTCACGAACTTTCCGGCCGCCTTCACCGTCTCGGTGCTCATCACGGCGGGCACCGTGATCGGAACCGTCGTGCTCGGAGCATTCGCCTCCTATGCGATTTCCCGCAACTGGGACCGCAAGCTGTTCCGCTACTCCTTCTACTACCTGCTCGCGGCGATGTTCATCCCCTTCCCGGTCGTCGCGCTGCCGCAGATTCAGCTGACCGGGCTGCTCGGCCTCGACAACCCGGTGGGCGTCACCTTTTTGCACATCATGTTCCAGCTGAGCTTCAGCATCCTGCTGTTCACCGCGTTCCTGCGCTCGATTCCGAACGAGCTCGAAGAGAGCGCCCGCCTCGACGGGGCCAGCACCTGGCAGACCTTCTGGCAGCTGATCTTTCCCCTGCTGGCGCCGATGAGCGCCACGGTGGGCATCTTCGCCTTCCTCGCCTCCTGGAACGACTTCATGATGCCGTCGCTGATCACCTCCAACGCGGCGCTGCAGACGCTTCCCGTCGTGCAGAGCATCTTCCAGACCCAGTTCAGCAATAACTACAACGTGTCCTTCGCTTCGTACCTGATGGCGATGGCCCCCGCGATCATCGCCTATCTCTTCACCCAGCGCTGGGTGATGGAAGGCGTCACCCAGGGCGCGGTGAAGGGCTGACGCCCCACCCCGCCGATCGCCTGCGACAACCCAGATTGCACCCCGAATACAGCTTCCACCCCGAATACAAGGAGCAATCCCGTGAGCACCACCGACGTCCTCGCCCCCGGCACCACCCCCGCCGCCACTCCCCTCGAACTCGCACCCTGGTGGCGCCAGGCCGCGGTCTACCAGATCTACCCGCGCAGCTTCGCCGACGCCAACGGCGACGGCCTCGGCGACATCCCCGGCATCACCTCGAAGGCCGACTATCTCCAGGGGCTCGGCATCGATGCGGTCTGGCTCAGCCCCTTCTACCCGTCGGCGCTGGCGGATGGCGGCTACGACGTCGCCGACTACCGCAACGTCGACCCGCGGCTCGGCACCCTCGCCGACTTCGATGCGATGCTCGGCGCCCTGCACGCGCTCGGCATCCGCGTCGTGGTCGACATCGTGCCCAACCACACCTCCGACCAGCACGCGTGGTTCCAGGAGGCGGTCGCCGCCGGCCGCGGGTCATCCGCTCGCGAACGCTACATTTTTCGCGAAGGTAACGGAGCGGATGGCGCCCTGCCGCCCACCGACTGGGTCGCCGCGTTCGGTGGCTCGGCTTGGGAACGAGTCAACGACGGCCAGTGGTACCTGCACAGCTTCGCCATCGAGCAGCCGGATCTCAACTGGGCCCACCCCGAGGTGCGCGCCGATTTCGTCACGACCCTGCGGTTCTGGTCGGACCGCGGGGTTGACGGGTTCCGCATCGACGTGGCTCACATGCTGACCAAGGACCTCACCGAACCCCTGCCCTCGCAGGCCGAGATGGACCTGCTGCCGCGTGACGGGAAGCATCCGCTGCAGGACCGAGACGACGTGCACGAGGTCTACGCCGAGTGGCGCCAGGTGTTCAACAGCTACGACCCGCCGCGCACCGCCGTGGCGGAGGCCTGGGTCGACCGGGCGCGCGTGCCCCTCTACGCGAGCCCCGACAGCCTCGGCCAGGCCTTCAACTTCGACCTGCTCGAAGCCGACTTCGACGCCGCCCAGTTCGAAGCCGTCGTGCGGGACAACCTCACCCTCGCGGCGGCCTCCGGCTCCTCGAGCACCTGGGTGCTCTCCAACCACGACGTCGTGCGGCACGCCACCCGCTACGGGCTTCCGGTTCCGCCGCGTTCCGCAGACGGGCATCCGCTGCGCAAGCACGGCGTCGACTGGGTGATCAGCGGAGGGGTCTCGCCCGTGCTCGACCGCGCGCAGGGCGAACGCCGCGCCGCGGCCGCGACCCTGTTCATGCTGGGCCTGCCCGGTTCGAGCTACCTGTACCAGGGCGAGGAACTCGGCCTGCACGAGGTCGCCGAGATCCCCGCCGAGGCCCGCCAGGACCCGACCTTCTTTCGCAGCGCCGGTGCAGACCTCGGCCGTGACGGATGCCGCGTGCCGCTGCCCTGGGACGCGGCCGGCGCGAGCTCGTTCGGCTTCGGCAGCGGCGGGGCGCACCTGCCGCAGCCGACCTGGTTCGCCGAATACACCGTGGCCGCCGAGTCGGACGACCCCGAATCGAGCCTCGAGCTGTACCGGCGGGCCCTGGCGCTGCGGCGCAGCCTGCAGACGGACGAGCATCTGGAATGGATCCCCTCGGGGCGGGCCGACGTGCTGCGCTTCCGGCGTCCCAACGGGTGGCAGGTCGTCACCAACTTCGGCACCGAGCCGTACCCGATCGACGCGGTCGGCACGACCGGCACCGCCGTCCCGGCTGACGTGGGCGAGACGATCGCCGCGTCCGGCACGGCCGACACCGCTGTCTCTTCCGGCCGCGCCGACATGCTGATCGCGAGCCGACCGCTCGCCGCGGGCATCCTTCCGGGCGAAGCCACGGTGTGGTTCGGCCCCCGCGACGCGGGCTGAGCCGCCCGTGACTGATGCCGTTCGCCCCCGACCCCGGGTGCACTTCACCCCGCAGGCCGGGTGGATCAACGACCCACTCGCCCTGACCTGGCACAACGGTCGCTACCACCTGTTCTTCCAGTTCGTACCCGGCCAGACGGAGTGGGCACCGCAGTGCCGCTGGGGGCACGCGACGTCGGCCGACCTGCTGACCTGGACGGAGCATCCGGTGGCGATCGAACCGGGCGACGGAGACGACGGCATCTGGTCCGGCTCGATCGCGATCGATGACGCGGGCCGGCCGACCCTGTTCTACACCTCGGTCACGCTGCCCGACCTCGCCATCGGGCGGATCCGAACTGCGACCCCCACCGATGACACCTGGATGACGTGGGAGAAGGGGCCGGTCGCCGCAGATGCCCCGGCCCTGGAGGAATCCGGCCTCGACGTGGTCGCTTTCCGCGATCCCTTTCTCACGCGTGAAGTCGGTGCGAACGGCGACGCCCGGTGGCGGATGCTCGTGGGCACCGCCCTGCGCGGCGGCGACGCCGCGGCAAGCGCGTTCTCGTCGACCGACCTGGTGACCTGGTCGTTCGACGGGCTCGCCGCCAGCCGCAACGCCGCCGAGACCGACCCGGTCTGGACGGGCTCGCTCTGGGAATGCCCGCAGGTGTTCTCGATTGACGGCCGCGACGTGCTGCTGACCTCGGTGTGGCAGAACGACGAGCTGCACTCGGTGGCCTACGGGGTCGGCGAGTTCGCCGACGGTCGGTTTCGCGCCGAGTCCTGGGGGCGGTTGTCCTACGGCCCGAGCTACTATGCGCCGTCGTTCTTTCGCGATGCGGACGGTCGCGCCTGCGTCATCTACTGGATGCGCGGCGTGCTCGACGCCGACGCCGGCCGGGCCAGCGCCCTCAGCGTGCCGCACGTATTGTCCCGGCAGGGCGACGTGCTCGTCGCCGAACCGCACCCGGCGGTGGCCGGCCTGGGCCTGGGCTGGAACACTGCCGAGGACGGCGAACTGCACGTCGCCGGGCCGACGCCGGTGCGGGTGCAGCGCCGCGGCGGGCTGCTCGTCATCACGCACGACGGTTCCGAGACGACCGTGCCGATCGGATCCGACCTCGTGCGCGTGCTCGTCGACGCCGAGACACTCGAGCTCTTCACCGACCAGGGTGTCTTCGCGCTCGGTGCCGCCCACCCCTTCGGCCCCGTGACCCTCTCGGCCTAACGCCTCGCCCACGCGACAGCCCTTCCCACCCCGCCCGCGTACCATTCGACGGAGTTCAGCGCCGAAAACCACGTTTCCCGCCCGAAACAGGCCCCAACCGACCCGAACACCGTCGAATGGTACGGGCCCCGACCCGAACGCGGCATCCGCTTCACCACGGATGCCGCCCCATCGGCGCCCGCGTACCATTCGACGGAGATTCGCCGCGAAAACCACGTTTCCGGCCCGAAACAGCTCTCAACCCGGCTCAACACCGTCGAATGGTACGGGCCAACGCGCCGGACGATGCCGGGCAACGGATGCCGCGCCCCGCCCCCGCGGCGCTGGCCGGAGCATCCGCGCCCGCGTACCATTCGACGGAGTCCAGCGCCGAAAACCACGTTTCCCGCCCGAAACCGGCCCCAACCGGGCTGAACACCGTCGAATGGTACGGGGACCACCACGGGCAGGCGCACGGAACGGCCCCGCACCGGGAGAGGTGCGGGGCCGTTCCGTTAGGCCCGCGGATAAGGGGTCATGCGGTCCCGGCGGCGGGGGGTCTGCCGGGACCGCACGTTCTAGGGGCGGCCGAGGTGGCCGCGCTTGCGCAGCAGCACGAGTGCGCCGCCGAGGAGAAGAGCCAGCACACCGAAGAGGGTGATCGGCATCCAGGTGAATCCGGTCGAGGCCAGCAGCGACTCGTAGGTGTACCCGATCTGGTCGGGCTCACTCTGTCCGTCGACCATCACGACCACCGTTCCGGCGGCGTGTTCCGGCGCCGTGTAGGTGATCAGCGTGTCGCTGACCTGCGTGTAGTCCACCGCGACGCCGTCGACCGAGACGAGCGTCGTGCTGTCGAAGCCGACTCCGAAGATCGACACCAGGCCGCCACCCGAGGTCGGCCCCGAGGAGGGACTGATGCTCGAGATGATCGGGTCTTCGTAGGTGAACATCGGCGCGGCCGGAATGGCCATCGGCAGAATCGAGGGCACCAGGGCCATCGACGCGCTGCCGAGCATCAGCCCGCCACCGCCGAACGACGCCGTCGCCACCCCGAGCGGGGTCACCGATCCCGGCCCGGTGACCATCACGGGCACCTCCGCCGAGTCGAACGCCGGGTTCATCGCCTGGATCTCGGTATCCGAGACCACGGTGAACGAGGTCGCTTCAACCCCGCCGAAGGTCACCGAGGTGGCCGTCGTGAATCCGAAGCCGGTGATGGTGATCATGTCGCCACCCTCATCTCCGCCGCGGTCCGGGCTCAGGCTCAGCGCGAGCGCGCCGGGCACGAACTCGAACCCGTCGGGCAGTTCGCCCGTGCCACAGGTGCCGCCGCCGACGACCGTCACATCGACGATGCCCACCCCGGCCGGAGCGACCGCGGTGATCTGCGTGTCAGAGACAACCGTGAAGCTCGTCGCCGAGACTCCGCCGAACAGCACGTCCGTCGCGCCGGTGAAGCACGACCCGGTGATCGTCACCGTGGTGCCGCCCGTCTCCGGGCCGATGGGCGGGTCGACGGTGTCGACCGTCGTCACCGCGGTGAACTCGAACGGCAGGGGCACGGATGCCCCACCCGGCCCGGTCACAACCACCGGCACGGTCGCCGGCACGTGGGCCGGTGTCGTGAAGGTGATCGTGGTGTCATCGACGAACACGAACGGAACCGAGACGCCGTCAATCGTGACGTCGGTGGTGCCCGTGAATCCGGTGCCGGAGATCGTGACGGGGGTACCGCCGGTCTCCGGTCCGCTCGTCGGGTCCAGGCTCGTCGTGACCGCCGAGGGGACGTAGGTGAAGTCGAGCGGCCCCGAATCGCCGTTCGGCGACTCGACGATCACGTCGACCAGGCCGGGAGCGTGCCCCGGAGTGATCACCGTGATCTGCGTCGCGGAATCGACCGTGAAGCCGGTTCCAGCGAGCCCGTCAAAGGTGACCGCGGTGGCGCCGGTGAAGCCGGTGCCGGTCACGACGACCGTCGTGCCTCCGGCCTCAGGGCCACTGTCGGGAGCCAGCGAGAGCGCAACCGCGGGCGGCAGGTACTCGTAGCCGTCCGGGATGATCCCGGTGCCACAGGTTCCCGCACCGACCACGGTGACGTCAACGACGCCGGTTCCGGCCGGGACGACCGCCGTGATGACGGTGTCCGAGACCACCACGAAGCTTGTCGCTGCAACGCCACCGAAAAGCACCGCGGTGGCTCCGGTGAAGCACGACCCGGTGATCGTCACCGTGTTGGTGCCGGCTTCAGGCCCGGTCGGCGGGTCGACGGTGTCGATCTGCGTGACGGGAGTGAAGGTGAAGCCCAGCGGGTCAGACACCCCGCCCGGCGCGGTTACGACGACCGGCACGGTGGCCGGTGAGTGCGCCGGCGTGACAAACGTCACGACGGTGTCCGACACCTCGACGAACGGAACCGAGACCCCGTCAATGGTGACCAGGGTGGTGCCGGTGAACCCGACACCGGTGATGGTCACCGCGGTGCCGCCGGTCTGAGGACCGTTGTTCGGGTCCAGAGAGGAGATGACCGGCAGCGCCACGAAGGTGTAGTCGAGCGGAGCGCTGTTGCCGTTGGGCGAGAGCACGACCGTGTCGGTCACGCCGGGGGCGTGCGCCGGAGTGACGACCGTGATCTGGGTGTCGGAGTCGACCGTGAAGCCGGTTCCGAACAGCCCGTCAAAGGTGACCGCGGTGGCGCCGGTGAAGCCGGTGCCGGTCACGACGACCGTCGTGCCTCCGGCTTCAGGGCCACTGTCGGGAGCCAGCGAGAGCGCGACTGCCGGCGGCAGGTACTCGTAGCCGTCCGGGACGATTCCGGTGCCACAGGTTCCCGCACCGACCACGGTGACGTCAACGACGCCGGTTCCGGCCGGGACAACCGCCGTGATGACGGTGTCCGAGACCACCACGAAGCTTGTCGCTGCAACGCCGCCGAAGAGCACCGCGGTGGCTCCGGTGAAGCACTGACCCGTGAGGGTCACTGTCGTCCCACCGGCCTCAGGTCCGGTCGGCGGGTCGACACTGTCGATCTGCGTGACGGGCGTGAAGGTGAAGCCCAGCGGGCCAGAAATACCGCCGGGACCGGCAACGAGCACGTCCACCGTCGCCGGCAGATGCGCGAGCGTGGTCAGGGTGATCGAGGTATCGGAGACCACCACGAACGGAACCGAAATCCCGTCAATCGTGACGTCGGTGGCGCCGGTGAAGCCCGTTCCGGTCAGGGTGACGGCGGTGCCACCGGTCTGCGGCCCACTCGACGGGTCGATGCCGGTGAGCACGGGCGTCGCAAAGAAGGTGAACACGCCGGGGTTGGAGTTGCCGTTCGGGGCGAGCACGACCACGTCGGCCGGTCCCGGCGCGTGCGCCGGGGTCACAACCGTGATCTGGGTGTCGGAATCGACCGTGAAGCCGGTACCGAACAGCCCGTCAAAGGTGACGGCCGTGGCATCCGTGAAGCCGGTGCCGGTGACGATCACCGTGGTGCCGCCTGCTTCGGGCCCGGTGGTGGGCGCCAGGCCGGTGATCACGGCGTCGGGAACGTCGGTGAATTCAAACGGCAGGGCAGCGGATGTCCCACCCGGCCCGGTCACGACGACCGGCACGGTCGCCGGTGCGTGGGCGGGNTCCCACCCGGCCCGGTCACGACGACCGGCACGGTCGCCGGTGCGTGGGCGGGTGTCGTGAAGGTGATCGTGGTGTCGTCGACCACCACGAACGGCACGCCGACCGCATCGATCGTGACGCTCGTCGCGCCGGTGAAGCCGGTGCCGGTGATCGTGACGGCGGTGCCGCCGGTCTCGGGTCCGTTGTCGGGAACGAGGCTGGTCGGGGCGGGCAGCGGGTTGAAGGTGAACACCCCGGGGGCAGAATTGCCGTTCGGGGACAGCACGACCACGTCGCTCGGGCCGGGCGCGTGCGCCGCGGTCACGACCGTGATCTGGGTGTCGGAGTCGACGGTGACGGTGGCGGCGGATTCACCGTCGAAGGTCACATCCGTCGCCCCGGTGAAGCCGGTGCCGGTGATGGTGACGGTGGTGCCGCCGGCCTCCGGTCCGTTATCGGGAGTAATAGCAGATATCACGGCCGCGGGCAGATACGTGAAGCCGTCGGGAAGAGTGCCCGTCCCGCAGGTTCCACCGCCCACGACCGTGACATCGGCAACCCCGACCCCGGCGGGAACATCCGCCGTGATCGTGGTGTCAGTGACGACCACGACGTTCGTGGCCGGAGTGCCCCCGATGAGCACGCTGGTGGCCCCGGTAAAGCAGGAGCCGGTGATGGTCACCGAGGTGCCGCCGGCCTCCGGGCCGGTGCTGGGCACCACGGCAGTCACCACGGTGACGGGCGTGAAGGTGAAGTCGAGGGGCGCGGTCGCGCCGGCCGGATCGGTGACGACCACGGGCACCACACCCGGCACGTGCACCGGGGTCGTGAACGTGATGTTCGCATCGTCAACGACGACGAAGGGAACGCTGACGCCGTCGATCGTGACGTCGGTCGTGCCGAAGAAGCCGCTGCCGGTGATGGTCACCGGGGTGCCGCCGGTCTCGGGGCCACTGGAGGGCACGAGCGCGGTGGCGACCGGGGCGACGTTGAGGGCGTTGACGCCGACGCGTGCGGTGCCGAGGTTCAGCTCGAGCGCATCGGCGGTGGGCAGCACCGTGACGCGCAGCGCGGTTTCGGTGAAGACGCCGGCGACGGTCGACTGGTTGGTCACCGTGAGGGTGAGCACCTCGCTGAGCACCGGTTCGAGGGCGGGCAGCAGGGTGTTGACCGTGGGAGCGAGCACGGTGTCGCTGAGCGCGTTGACGGCATCCGTCGCCAGGCTGAGCGGGGCCGCGAGGGCCGCGACCAGCGCGGCCGCCCCGCCGCCGAGCCCCAGCCCAAGGCCGAGCAGGGTGACGCCGGTGGTGTCACCGGCGAGCAGGGCGCCGACGGTGGTGTTGATGGTGAGGATCGGAACATCGACGCCGAGCACCGAAATGGATGCGTCCCCGACCACGGCCGCGCTGTTCACGGCCGCGAGCAGGGCCGCTTCGACGTCGTCGGTGAGGCTCGTGATGAGACCGAGAATATTGGCGCTGATCGTGTTGATCACGGCCGGGGTGAGGATCTCGGTGTTGGCCGGCAGGCCGTTCAGGGCGGTGATCTCGTCGAGGTCGACGTTGACCGCGCCGGTGGTGAGGTCGATCGTGACGCCGGGGAAGGCCGGGTCGGCGAGCGGTCCGGTGGTGAGGCCGGCAACCGCAGCCGCGAGGTCGGGCGGGGTGACGGCAATGTTCGTGGTCACCGCGCCGAGCCCGCCGAGAGTGACACCGAGCTGGGTGTCGAGGGCGGCGCTGAGTCCGTCGACGGTGGCCTGCAGCGCGGTGACGGTCGTGTTCACGTCGCCGACGAGGGCGCCGAGGGCCGGACTCGTGAAGCTGATGTCGGCATCCGCGATCTCGTAGCTGCCGACCGCGGCGGCCGGGGCCGCCTGGGAGGCGCGGCCGCTGATCGCGCCGAGGGTGAGGTTGAGGTCGGCCAGTTCGGCCAGGCTCGCGGCGGGAAGGCCGAGCTGGTCGACGACGCCTGAGAGGCTGAGGCCGAGCGGCCCGGGCGCGACGCCCGCGGCCGGGGTGACGCCGGTACCGATCAGGCCCGCGTCGGAGACGGTGCCGGAGGCGCCGACCGAGGAAGCGTCGGCGAGTGCGCTCGCGTACTGCGAGACGACGCCGGCATTGGTGAGGTCGAGGGGGATCTGCACGCCCCCGGCGCTCGTGATCGTGACCGCGCCGAGCGCGGACAGGTCGAGGTTGTTCGCGTTGGTCTGGTCGGCGGTGCCGTCGCTCGTGGCGGTCTCGCCGGCGAGCGCGGCCACGAGGGCGAGGTCCTGGTCGATCAGGCTGCCGGAGAGGTACTGGCCCTCGGCGTTGCTGATGTCACCGGGAGCGGCGACGGCCGCAACCGCGCCGGCTCCGACGAGCAGGGCGGTGATGGCCGTGAACGCGCCGAGGCGCAGGCCTAATCGGGCACGCGCGGATTCGGGTCGACTCGGGTCGCTGCCCAGAAAACTGAACGACGACGGTGATTTGAACGCTTGTGATACTGCGGTTTCGGGCACAGCTATCCACCTCGGGCCTACCCACAGCCGCGATTACAAGGCCCCCGCCCCACGACTTGTGGTTCACACTGGCGGCAACTTTACCGGCAACATTCATGGAATTACAAGGAAATTGTGAACCGAGTTTCTAGCCCCCGTTCAGGGGGAATATTACCAAGATCTCACAGATACCAAACTTAGCGTATACCCCTGTTTAGGGGTGGGCTAGAGTGTGTGCAGCGCACTGAGGCATTCTCACCTCGACCACTCGAGGTGACACGTCCTGAACTCGCCGCTTCACCGTTTGCCGGTCAACCCTGTCACCACCACACCGAGCACGAACAGCACGAGTCTTCAGAAAGTTCCCACCATGACCTCCCAGCACCCCTCCGATGTCCTCTCTCCGGTCGAACCGCCCCAGGCGGGCGCCGCTGTCCACGAGAAGGGCCTGCGCAGCCGTCGGGCCCGCGCCATCCTCGCCGGCGGCCTCGTGCTCGGCGTCGGCGCCGCGATCACCCTCGCCGCCTGGAACGACTCCGAGTTCGCCACCGGAACCTTCAGCTCCGGCCAGTTCAACCTCGTCGGCAGCGTCGACGGCCTGACCTTCGACGAGAACCCGGTCGGCGCTCCCGCCGCCGTCACCTTCACCGCCGGCTTCGACGACCTCGCCCCAAGCGAGACGGTCGCCGCGCCGTTCGTCGTGCACCTCGACGCGACGACGACGGATGACGCGGACCTCACGGTCGCGAGCGCCGTCGGCTCGGGAACCGCTGAAGCCGAGCTGACCTATGGGGTCGTGGCCGTGGCATCCGTCGCCGCCTGCACCCCGACGGCCACCGGAACGGTGCTTGTCTCCCCCGGCACCGCGCTCGACGCCGTCGAGGCCGCGCCGCTGCCGAGCGTGCCGCTCACGCAGAGCGTTGACGGCATCGCCGCCGGAGCCGACGTGTTCCTGTGCATTCAGGTGTCCTCGAGCACCACCCTCGCGCAGGACACCGACGCCGTCGGGCTGTGGGAGTTCGAAGCGATCAGCAACTAGGCCTGCGGGTATTGGCACGCTGATGCGACGCCCTCCTCCGCCTCACCGTTCGTCCGCGGATCGGCGACGCGGCCTCACCCGCCTGCGCGCCGTTCTGGCGGGCGGGCTGGTGTTCGGGGTCGGCGCCGCCGTGACGCTCGCCGCGTGGACCGACCAGGAACACGCCTCGAGCAGCTTCACCGCGGGCACCTTCTCGATCGTCGGCGCCGCCGACGGCGTCACCTTCTCTGATCACCCGACCGCGCCCGGCGCGACGCTGACCTTTCTGGTCGCGCCGACCGCGCTCGCCCCCGGCAGCACCGTGTACGCGCTCTACTCCGTGAAGACGGCGGCGACGAGCGTGCCCGGCAATATCCAGCTGACCGCGGATGCCGCCAACAACGCCGGTCTCGGCGCCTACCTCACCTACGGGGTCACCCGCATTGCGGGCACCACGTGCAGCGCCGCGACATTCGGCGGCGGCACGGTCGCTGTTGCCACGGGGTCGGCGCTGACCACCGGGGCGGCCGGCAGCGTTGCGCTCAGCGGGGCGGGGGCATCCGTCGTGAATTATTGCTTCGCGGTGACGCTGCCGGTCGGGGCGCCGAACGCGGCGCAGGGCACGACGCTCACCGGGCACTGGATCATCACCGGAACGACGTAGGCCCGCTGTGGGTGTGCGACAGTCGACAGTGGCGGGGTTCGTGGGCAACGCCCTGCTGAACCTTGCCGCGCTCGGCGGGCTGGTCTGCCTGGTGCTCGTGGTGATCGCGTTCGCCTTCAATATGACGCTGATCATGTTCAAGACCGGGTCGATGAGCCCCACGATTCCGGCCGGTTCGGTGGCGCTCGTGCAAGAGAAGCCGGCATCCGAGGTATTGGTGGGGGACGTGGTGACCGTCGACCGGGCCGCGGCGCTGCCGATCACGCACCGGGTGACATCCGTCTCGCCGGGCCGGGGCGGTGACGAGCGTGTGATCACGATGCGCGGTGATGCGAACGCCACGGATGACCCGGTGCCGTATACGGTCACGACCGTTCGGGCGGTGCTCGGATCGGTGCCCGGTCTCGCCTACGTCGTGGTGTGGATGTCGAACCCCCTCGTGCTCGGGGCGATCGCGCTCGGCGCATCGGCGCTCGTGACCTGGGCGTTCTGGCCGCGCGCCGCCCGCCGTGGCGGGCCCGGTGGGGAGGCCGGCGCGGAGACGGCCGCCCAGGCG
>NZ_QZVS01000019.1 GCF_003602235.1 Cryobacterium melibiosiphilum | reverse complement strand
ACACCGGAGGGCAGATGCGCCAACGCGCTGTCCTTGAGATCGGCATTGATTTGCTCGATGATCGCATGTTGGCGATGGGTTTGATCGGCCGTGACGGTGGCCTGTGATGTCCGGTGTGGGCGTCGCGATAATTGTGGCGGTGAGGCGGTGCGCATGGAACGGTGGTAGACACACACTGTGCACAATCTGTGGGCAGCTTGAGGTTGTCCCGGCACTGAAATTCGTACACCTCCGAAAGTGAAAACGGACCGTTCATGTTTACGGTCATGAAAACCAGGGAGAGAAAAAATGAAGGCAGTCGTTTATAAGGGCCCCAATGAGGTTAACGTTGAAGAAGTTCCGGATGCCACGATCGAACGTCCCACTGACGTTCTCGTACGCATCACGGCCACGAATATTTGCGGTTCAGATTTACACATGTACGAGGGACGCACCAATTTCGAAACTGGACGCACGTTTGGCCATGAAAATATGGGCGAGGTCATCGAGATCGGTAATGGCGTCGACAAGGTAAAAGTCGGCGAACGCGTCGTGCTGCCGTTCAATATTTCTTGCGGGTTTTGCAAGAATTGCGAACGCGGTTTCACCAACTATTGCATGACCACTCAGTCAGACCCGGTCGGCGCGGGCGCCGCCTACGGCTTCGCTGGTATGGGTCCGTATCCTGGCGGGCAGGCCCAAATGTTGCGTGTGCCCTACGGCGACAACAACTGCTTGCGCCTGGGTGAAGACGCCATAGAAAAACAAAACGATTACGTGATGCTTTCGGACATTTTCCCTACCGGCTATCACGCTACCGAGATGGCTGGAGTCATACCCGGTGACACAGTAGTGATTTACGGCGCGGGTCCGGTCGGGCTGATGGCCGCCCTGTCCGCGACGATCAAGGGCGCGAGTAAAGTCTGGGTTGTGGATCGACGCCCAGACCGGCTGGCCCTCGCCGAGCAGATCGGCGCGATTCCCATTGATGACTCGAAGACGGACCCGGTTCAGTTTGTTTTGGACCAGACTAAGGGTATTGGCGCGGATCGGGGTTGTGAATGCGTGGGCTATCAGGCCCACGACCCACAAGGCACCGAAGATCCCGCCATGACTCTGAATCGGCTGATTCGGTCCGTGCGCATCACCGGCGGAATTGGTGTTGTTGGCGTTTTCCTGCCGGCAGATCCTGGCGGCATTGACGAGAACGCCAAGCAGGGCAAGATTGCTATTGACTACGGCCAGCAGTGGCTCAAGGGCCAAAACATTGGCAGTGGCCAATGCCCGGTAAAGAAATATAATCGGCAGTTGCGCGAGCTAATTGCCGTGGGCAAGGCCAAGCCATCATGGATCGTTTCCCACGAGATTCCCCTCAGCGACGCCGCGGATGCCTATAAGAACTTCGGCGACCGCACCGACGGGTGGACCAAGGTGATCCTGAAGCCCGAATAGGCCAACATGGAGCCTCCCATTTGACCCGACCCCTATGGTCCAAATTACGGCGCACGCGTCAGGGAGAACCAGACCGTAAAATTCCCCTGCCACTACCTTTTTAGTGGGTCATTTACCCAGTTCATTAACGAGTATCGCCACCGTGAGTGCTCGGCGTTGGAATTTGTGCCCTCTGCCCTGTTCCGCTTCACGTAGTTGATCACCCTAGACATGTGTTCGATAGCGTACGCGGTCAGATCGGCCTTTTTCATTCTAAGAATTGCAGACATATGATCACCCGTGGCCCACACAAACCCATCCGCGATAAATGTTTAGGAAGAGAGTAAACACATGAGTCAAGAAATGAATATCGCAGCCCAGCATAAGTTTGGTGACGCCCTGAACAGCGGAAAACTCGACCTTCTCGACAACCTTGTGGCCGCCGACGCAGTTGACAACGACCCTGCCCTTGGGCAAGGCCCGGGCCCCGAGGGCTACAAAGCGTTTTTTGGCGAGATGATTGCTGCTTTTCCAGACCTGCACCTTGAAGTCGAGCGTCTCGTCGCTAACGATACCGACGTCGCATTCGCTTATATCCTCACCGGCACCCACCAAGGCCCTCTCATGGGCCACGCCGCTAGCGGCAAAACGATGTCTGTTCGTGGCATGCAAATTAGCCGGTTTGAGAACGGGAAACTTATCGAGCGGTGGGGTAGCAGCGACCAACAGGGCATGCTCGAACAACTCGGTTTGACACCGTAATTTGCGACTACTGGCGTTTCGATCAGAAGGGGCAGTGCCAAAAACGCGTATTTAAAATACTGTGCGATGCGAGACGGTCGTGATCGCGTACTTGGCTCGCAGGCAGGGCTGTACTTAGCCTCGATCCACCGGTCGAGTTGCGGTTGTTGCGGCGCGTTAAACCGAGAATGCCTGTCGGATCAGGAAAAATAGAACTTACTTAGGGTTCATTTCAACCGATCCGAGAGGCATCTCGTAGATGCAACTTTTCCATACATCGAACCGTTTGTCCGCCACTTTCGACGACACAAATCTCGTGTCGGCCGCAGGCCTCGTCCCCGCGCTGGCGTTGGCGGTGAAAACAGGTCTCGGGGAGCTCGCCGATGCCCAGTTGAGCTTGCCCGGATACTTCGGTGCGAACGCCGGATTGAAAGTCACCGCGTTGGTCGCGGGAATGCTCGCCGGAGCCGACTCAATTGATGACATGGCGTTGTTGCGGCACGGCGGCATGAAGAAACTCTTCGTCGGAACCTACGCCCCGTCAACGTTGGGCTCATTTCTACGAGCATTCACGTTTGGTCATGTCCGTCAGCTCGACGCTGTCGCCTGGCGGTGGCTGGTCAACCTGGCCACCCACACGCCAATCGTCGCTGGGATCGACGACTACGCGTTGGTCGATATCGACGACACCATCAAGGAAGTCCACGGATATCAGAAGCAAGGCTCCGGGTATGGCTACTCCGGAGTGCGCGGCCTGAACGCTCTGATCGGCATCGTCTCCACGCCGAAGGCGGCACCGATCATCATCGGGTCCCGGCTGCGGAAAGGATCGACGGGCTCTCCCCGCGGCGCGGGCAAGTTCGTCGGCGACGTCCTCGCCACCGTGAAACGCCTCCGCAGCCGGGCGGCGACCGGCGTCGTGCTGCTGCGCGCGGATAGCGCGTTCTATGGCCACGCTGTCGTCGCCGCCGCACACCGCGCCGGGGCGAAAGTGTCTATCACTGCTCGGATGGACCCCGCCGTCAAGCGGGCAATCGCCACGATCACCGCCGACCAGTGGACCACGATCAACTACACCGACGCGATCCGAGACGAGGAAACCGGCGCCTGGATTTCATCTGCCGAGGTCGCCGAAGTCACCTTCACCGCGTTCAGTTCACGCAAGAAATCCGAACGCATCGAAGGTCGACTGGTCGTGCGACGGATCCCGGAACTGAACCAGAAAGCGAGCGAAGGACAACCGACACTCTTCGACACGCATCGCTTTCACGCGTTCTTCACGACCAGCACGCTGGANCTTTCCCGCTCCGTTGGTTCACTGGCCGGCGCAGATCTGGGCAAAGCGCGCAGCGGCACTATCCGCCGCAAACTCATCAATATTCCCGCCCGAATCTCCACCTCAGCCCGGAAAATTCTTCTGCACCTGCCAGCTAGCTGGCCGTGGGAAACCGGATGGACAACCGCATTCGCGGCGGCCTGCGGCCCGCCGCGCACCATCCCCACCTGACCACCAGCCACCCGGCCCCGAAGATCACGGAACACAATCGGCAGCAAGGCCGACAGCTTCACCGCGCCCACCACCACTCAGAATCCAGCGACCACGCTCAATCAAGGCGAACCGGTGGATCGAGGCTTAGTGTTCCTGCTAGCGTGGCCGGTCTGTCAGCGCTTGCGCGCAGGCAGATTCGTTGCCGCTGCCAACGTCGTGCGTTTCGTTTCACCGTGCGTTTGTTGGTCTTAGAAAACACGCCCTAGCTCCCTATTCTCGACTGGCTGATCGCCGGCTGTGTTTTGTCAACTTGAACCCGGCCATTTGATCGCTAATTAACCGGCCACTTCGGCACCGATTCCGGCCATTTGATCACGGTGCCTGCCGCGGTCGGG
>NZ_QZVS01000069.1 GCF_003602235.1 Cryobacterium melibiosiphilum | reverse complement strand
GCAAGGCCGGCAGCTTCGCCGGGCCCACCACGAAAACCAGGACTCTGAATTTAGCGACGCCCTTCAGTCAACGCGGGGCGGTGGATCGAGGCTAAGCACGCACGTCGTCCTCGCCCCGCCCGGTGCATTTCCCGCTCCTGACAGCCGAACGTCGCCTCACCGCAGGTTGTGCGGGCGCGCGCAGCGGGCCTCGGCGTTTATACTTGCAAAGAATGTTCCAAGAAGCCGTCGTAGCAGCTGGTCGCCTCTTTCAACTGATCCAAGCCCAGACCGGCATTTGATGTCGCCAGGGTGCGGCCTCAAGAGATCCAACCGTTCAAGCCCCGCACGCGTGGCACGACGGAGCTGGTCGACCAATGTTGCCACGCTGGCGACTCTATTAGACGGCATCTTCGATGCGAATCGAGAGGCGAACGGTATCGACGAGCGAACAGATCAAACGGGCGAGACGCCCGAAGCTAATGAGAATGTGCCCGAACTCATGAACCGTTCGGTGCTTCGAGCGATGGCCCTACTTCAGGAACTGGGGAAACGACCCGAAGGGGCAACCGCAGCCGAGTTAGCCGTTGCCACCCGACTAGCGCGACCCACCGCGTTTCGACTGCTCCTCAGCCTCGCGCACTCGGGCATGGTGGTCAAGATCGAGAGCAGATTCTCGCTCGGCCTAGAACTCGCCCGACTCGGCCGCATCGCAGATCCCTACCGCGAGTTGCAACCGCGCGTCCAGGTGTTCATCGACCGTCTCTCGAAAGAGCTGAACGAAGCCACTGCCTTTTCGATCGTCACGGGACCATCCGGTCTCGATCTCATCGCTGAGGCCGCGGGATCCCATCTGCTCTCGACCGCGATGGGTTACATCGGGCGCGATATGCCCCTGCATGCCAGTGCGATGGGAAAAATTCTGCTGGCCGAGCTTGCAGACGACCAGATCGTCGCGCTTCTGCCCGAGCAACTGGAGAAGCTCACACCCTTCACGATCACCGATCGCAGACTTCTACTCCATGAACTGGCTGACGTGCGGGCTCGGGGGTACGCCACCCTCGACAATGAACTCGAGGACGGACTGTATGCAGTGGCCGTGCCCGTGCGCGATCACGCCGGGCACCTCACCGGCATTTTGTCGGTTTCCGGTCTCGGCCAGCGCATGAAGGCGGTCAACGTGCACGCCTATATCGAGAAGCTTCGCACCGCATCCAACCAGCTCACAGCGGACATCCTGGGTAGCTGAGGGCCCGGCCCGCGCAGGGAACGGGGCGTATCCACCGAGTGGATACGCCCCGTGATCACTCGCCCGTGGTTACGGGATCAACGTGGGGAAAGCATCCGGGTTCTCCTCGATCCACTTGGCGACGGCACCCTCGAAATCGTCGAGGTACTCGTCGCTCGTGATGAGGCTCTCGAGAGCTCCGTATGCATCATCGTCAAGCTGAATTCCAGCGATCAGCTCGGCCGCATCCGGATGCTCTTCGGAGAACCCCTCCACGGCGAGGGTCTGCAGGCTTTCTGCTTCCCCCATCGCGCCTTCGGGGTCCTCGAGGTCCCGCATGTCGTAGGCGCTGTTCGCCCAGAAGGGACGCCACAGCGTCACCACGATTTCTTCTTTATTCTCCAATGCCTCGCCCAGAACGGTGAGCATCGACGCCGTCGACGACGTGCGCAGCGTCCAGTCATCCAGACCGTAGGCCGGCATCGCGTCTTCCTGGGTCACCCGAGTCAGACCGGCTCCGGGCTCCACGCCGATGATCTCGCTGTTGAACGTGGAACCTTCACCGGTCAGATCTGCGATGGAATAGGCACTCGAGTACGACGGGACCGCGAGCGTCAGCTTCGCGTTGTCGTAGTAAACATTCAGGGATTCGAGAGTCTCCCCGAACTCATCCATGTAGGACTTATGCGTAATGTCCGGCCACGTGGATGCAAAGATATCGAGGTCGCCATTGGCGGTCGCCGCAAAGATCGGACCATTGTCGGCAAGCGTTTCTACCTCAATGCTGTAGCCGAGCTTCTCGAGCTGGTTCTTGATCAAGTACGTCAGGCTCTCTTGATCCGTCCAACCCGCGACGTAGCCCATGGAGAGGGTGGTGCCGGCGGCATCGCCGCTGTCGTCGCCGCCACCGCCACTGCCGGAGTTGGAGCAAGCGCCGAGGGTCAGTGCGGCCGTGGTCGCGATTGCCAGGGCCGTTATGAGCTTGATCGATTTCATTTTGCTACCTTTTCTAGAATGTTCAGCGGGGCGCTCTGGTGGGTTGGCACAGTGATGATTCTCGATCTAGCGGCGGCGATGGCTTTGTTGCTCTTCCGGCGGCTGAGCGTCGCGCGGATGGAAGTCGGATAGTCGGCGCGGTTGCCCAGCGCGGCCGTCAAACGGTCGAGGAAGACCGCGATGATCACCACGCACAGCCCGGCCTCGATACCGAGTTCGAGACGTTGGGTGGCAACCGCAGCGACGACGTCTTTACCCAAGCCGTCGGCTCCGACAAAGCCGGCAAGCACGGCCATCGACAGGGCGAGCATGATGACCTGGTTGATGCCGGCCATTATGGTGGGTGTCGCGAGCGGAAGCTGGATGCCGCGGAGGATCTTGCCAGGAGTGACGCCGAAAGCATGGCCCGCCTCAACGGTCTCGCTATCCACACCCCGGATGCCGAGCTCGGTGAAGCGCACTCCCGGGGGGAGTGAAAAGATCACCGTGGCAAAGATGCCCGGAACGAAACCGATGCTGAAGAGCAAGACCGCCGGAATCAGGTAGACAAACGCCGGCATGGTCTGCATGAAGTCCAGAACGGGCTTCACAACGGCGCTGACTGTGTCGTTCTTAGCCGCGAGGATTCCGAGCGGCACGGCGATTGCGATGGCTATAAGCGTCGCAATGATCACGAGGCCGAGTGTCTGCATGGTGCTTTCCCAAAAGCCCATCGAGTCGACGACCAGCAGTGAGATCACGGTGCCGACCGCCAACTGCCACGAACGTAGGTACCAGCCGATCAGTGCGAGTAGCAGGATGACGATCGGGGTGGGGGTGACCAACAACAGATCGACGAGACCCTCTACGGCCGATTTAACCACGACCGTGAAGATATCTATCAGCCATTGAAAGGTTTCCTTGAACCAGTCGAAGATGTCTCTGCCCCAGGTTCCAATCGGAATGCGATAGAACTCATCCATCAGAATGCCCCCTTCTCACCCGATGCCGGGTTGCCCGGCGGCTTGACGATGGAGATCGCACTCGTCGCGGGAGGAAGATTCGCCAATGACGCGAGCAAGGTCACACGGGGCACGACACCCAAGAGTCGATCGTCGTCGTCGGTGACAGCGATCGGCAGACTGCTCTCGACGACCATCTCAAAGAGATTCGCCATGAGCTGATTCGGTTTCACGATCGAAGGAACGGGACACATTCTCTCGGTGAGATCGGTGCCTTCCTCGCGCACGAGCCGCATCATGTCTTTGTCGCGAACGATGCCGAGCAGCCTGTGCCGATCATCGGTCACGTAGCAGGCGGAGACCTGCAGGCGACGCATCGTATCCAGCGCCGTGCGCGGTCCGGCGGTCGCCCTCACCACGGAGCGTGCGGGCTCCATGACATCGCCCGCGGTGAGAATGCGTGCGCGATCAACATCCTGTACGAACTGAGCGACGTAGTCGTTGGCCGGGTCGGTGAGGATGCGATTGGGGGTACCCACCTGCACGATCCGGCCATTGCGCATCACGGCGATGCGATCGCCGAGAAACATTGCTTCGTTCAGATCGTGCGTGATGAAGACTATCGTCTTGCCAAGTTCGCCTTGCAGCTCGATCAACAGTTCTTGCATCTCGCGGCGGATCAGCGGGTCGAGTGCGGAGAAGGCCTCGTCCATCAGGAGGATCTCGGTGTCGGCCGCGAAAGCCCGGGCGATCCCGACACGCTGCTTCATCCCGCCAGAGAGTTGGCCGGGCAGGCTGTCAGCCCACTCGCCCAGGCCGACACGGTCGAGCCAATGCCGAGCGCGCTCCTGACGCTCCACGGCCGGTAGTCCCTGGCTTTCGAGGCCGTACGCGACGTTGTCGACCACCGTACGGTGCGGCAGCAAGGCAAAGTGCTGAAAAACCATCGACATCTTGTCGCGTCGCCGTTCGCGAAGTTCGGTCGCCGAACAACCGACGACTTCCTCGCCGAGCACCATGATCGATCCTTCGCTGGCGGGGTTCAGCCCGTTCAGCATGCGGATGAGCGTCGACTTGCCCGATCCGGACAAGCCCATAACGACGAAGATTTCGCCTTTTTGAACGTTGAACGAGACATCGATCACGGCTGCGGTGCCCAGGCCGAGAAGGTCGTCGCGGTCCCGTCCCGTCTTGAGGTGTTGGACAACCTCCTGCGGGCGCTTACCGAAAACTTTGTAAACATTTGACACGTCGATTGCAAGTGGCCGTTCGTCGGGGGGCGAATCCCTCGGGGCGGTTGCCACAAGTGTGGCGGGTAGTTGGTCGGTCATCGTTGACTCCAATCCAGCAGGGTGGTTCTAGGGCTCACCAGACACGGACCGTGCACGTGCCGGTCAGTGAACGGTGAGGTTGAGCGGAAGTATCCGCTTCGTGGTCGATCGGCGCCGCGGCGAAGCGCCGGATGGTTATCGGCCGTCGACCAGGCGCGGCACGGGGTCTGCGGAGTCCTCCCGTAGCTCGTCGGGAAGCTGACGCTGGGGAAACCCCTGCAACGCGACCGGTCGCACAAAACGACCAATCGCCGCGACGCCGACAGACGTCGACACACTCGACGTTGATGCCGGGTACGGCCCACCGTGCTGTTGTGCGTATGTCACCGAGACCCCCGTCGGCCACTGGTTCCAGAGCACCCGGCCAGCCTTCACCATGAGTGTATCGATGAGTTCGGCTACGTCGTCGCCATTTTCGGCCTGGATCGAGGCGGTGAGCTGGCCCTCGAAGGCCAAGGCCAGGTCACCGAGTTGCCCGGCGTTGTCATACTCGATGACGAGCGCGGAGGGTCCGAAGCATTCCGCGAGCAGGGTGCTCGGGTTGGCGAGCACGTCCGCCGCGGAGACGAGGTGCAGGATGGGTGACGGTATGTCGCCGTAGGGGGCCGGTCCCGCATTGATGATTTCGGCACCGCCCGCCTGCAAAGCACGCACCGACTCGACATAGCCGGAGCGAATCCGCTCGTTCAACATCGGGGCACCGTCCGGCAACTTGGCCTTGCGCAGCGTCGCCAGCATTCGGGAGTTCAGCGGCACAAGGACCGTGCCCGGCTTGGTACAGAACTGGCCGGAACCCAAGGTAAAGGATGCGATGAATTCGCCTGCGATCTCAGCGCCGCGGGCTGTGTCGGCCGCCTGAGTGACGAAGACCGGGTTGTTGCTTCCGAGTTCGCCGAAAAATGGAATGGGTTCGGGGCGGGACTGGGCGAGCTCAAATAGAGCTCGGCCACCGGAGATCGAGCCGGTAAACCCGGCTGCTTTGATTCTCGGATCCTGAACCAGGGCTCGTCCCACCGCCGTGCCGAACACCAAAGCGAAGGATCCCGGGGGAGCTCCCGCGGTAGCTAGGGCCTCAGACACGACCTGGGCCGTTTCCCGGGAGAGTTCGGCATGGCCGCTGTGTGCCTTGACCACAACCGGGCAGCCAGCGGCCAGAGCAGAAGCGGTGTCGCCGCCGGCGACCGAAAACGCGAACGGGAAGTTGCTGGCAGCAAATACGGCGACCGGTCCGATCGGTATGTGCGTGCGGCGCAGGTCGGGTCGGGCGCCCATGGGCCATTCGGGATCCGCATGGTCGATGCGCACATCGAGGTAACGGGCATCGGCGACGGCCTCAGCGAAGAGTCGAAGCTGGAAGGTGGTGCGGTTGAGTTCCCCTCGGAGCCGGACTTCGGTCAGCTGGGTCTCGTGGTGGGCAAGCAACACGAGTGGGTCTGCTGCCGCGTCGAGGGCATCGGCGATCGCGATGAGGTAGGTCGCCCGTGTGGTGCGATCACCTCGCCGCAACTGGCCGGAGGCCAGCTCGGCTGCCGAGAGGATCACCTCCAATTCGGAGAGTTCGGTCGGCGGTATGGTGTTCAGGTCTGTGGAATTCATTGTTTCTCGCATCGCTTTCGGTTACACAGCCGTGTATTCAAAGCTGACGCTGCCCCAACCAGCGAACGTTCCTGTGACCTTCGTGCCGGGATGGAGTCTTTCGGCAGCGAGGCAGCTGCCGGGCAGAATGAAGTCTCCCGCCTTGAAGGTGATGCCGTATTCCGCGACGCGTCGGCATAGCCACGCGACGGCGGAGACCGGATTGCCGTAGATCGCCGACGTGTTTCCGGAGGCGACCACCTTGCCGTCGAATCGGACCTCGCCGTGAGTGTCCGCGAGGTCTACTTCGCTGAGCCGGCGAGGCTGGGCGCCAACGATGACGCCGCCGACCGAGCCGCCGTCGGCGATAGTGTCCAGGATGCCGATATTCCAGTTCTTGACCCGTGAGTCGATGATCTCGATCGCTGGGACCACGTAGTCGGTGGCCGAGATCACGTCGAACGCCGTGACGTTGGGGCCGCCCAGGTCAGATTTCAAAACGAAGCCGGGCTCGAGTTCGACGTAGGGGGCGATGAACTCATCTGCCGAGATTCGGAGGTTTTCGGGATAGAACTGCCGGGCCAGCAGGGGGCCGTAGTCGGGCTCCGAGACTCGGAATTTTTCTTGCATAGCTTTCGCGATATTGCCGAGTTTGAATCCAACCTGCCGGTCCCCTTCCCGGACACGGCGTCGCACAACTTCCTGCGCGACGCGAAGTGCGTCGAGCGGGGAGTCGGCAGGTTCGCCGGAACCGATGAGCAGCTCCAGGGGGATCCCGGTGCGTTTGGCCTCGATCAATCGGTCCGCGGTCGCGTTGATGTTGATGGTCATACCTGCTCCTTCGCGCGCGTGGACGAAGTGCCGAGGTGCATGATCTTCATGGCCGACAGCAATTCGCGGGGATCCCACACCGTGGTCTCTTCGAGGATCTTGCCGTTGGCGTGCTTGATGAAGGCTGCTCCGCTGACAGCGACAGTGCGCCCGGTTGGCGGCACGCCCATGTACTCGCCTGTGTGTGTGCCGGTGCTCTGCCAGTGGATCGCGATCCACTGGTCATCCTCGACGGCGTGTAAAATCTTGACGGTAAAGTCGCTGAACGCGGTGTGTGACGTCTCGATTTGTCTGATCACGACGTCGAGCTGTTCCTGTCCTGTTTTGGAGTGGCGAACATAGCTATCGGCCACGATCTCTTCGAAGGCACGGGTTTCCCCGTGCGCCCAAGCGCGGACCCAGGCGGTCACCACTTTCTCAAGCATGGTGCTCATTCTGACGTCTCCTCTGCGATGGGCTTGGGTGCAGGTGCGGGCTGATCCCACTCCGTGAATTCGCCGAACTTGCCACCCCGGAAGACCAGTGCGTCACCGCTCCCGACTTCCATCCCGATGATCGAGGCGACAATGATGTAGTGATCGCCCGCAACCACTTCATAGAGCACGTTGCAGTCGAGCCAGGCGGTCGAGCCGGGCAATCGAGGATTGCCATGCGGTCCTTTGCCATGAGCGAGGTCCGCGAACTTGTCAACGCCCCGCCGCGACAGTGCGCGGCAGACCGGCAGCTGCGCGGTGGAAAGGACGTTAGCGGTGAAGTTTTCGAGACTGCGAATCGTGGGCCAGGTGCTCGACCCTTTGTCAACGGAGAAGGCAACCAGTGGAGGATCGATCGACAGCGACTGAAATGTGCCGACGACAAACCCGACGGGCTTGTCCTCCTTCGAGGTGCCGGTGATGGCGGTGACCCCTGTCGGGAGCATGCCAAAGACCTGCCTGTAGTCCAGGGGGTCGATGGAACCGTCTTCCGCCACGGTGATGGTGGTGGTGGTGCTAGTGCTGGTGCTCATGGCTCAGTTCTCCTAGCTGACAGTCAGTTGGTAGGCGATGCCATGGCTGGATCCAGGGTGATCCGAGGGCAGGAGGGCATTGCCTGCTCCGAACAGCTTTTCGCGCAGGGTGGAGGCGCCACCGTCCGTTCGCATGGCACCACGATTTTGCAGCTCGGGAACCACGAACTCCGTGAAGTCCTTTATGTCCTGGTATTTGACGGCATGTGCGATGTTAAAGCCGCTGATGCCTGTCTCGCGTACCCAGGACTCGAGTTCGTTTGCGCAGGTCTCGGGCCCACCCACGATGACGGGTGAGGTTCCCCCGATGCCGATGTATTCGGCAATTGCGCGTGGCGTCCACACCTTGTCGGGATCCATCTTCGTGAAGACGTCCAGCATCGTCTGCGTGCCACTCGTCTTTACGTCAGCAAGGGGGACATCCGGATCCAGCGTGCTCATGTCGAGGCCTGCCCAGCCGCTGTAGCGGGCCATTGCGCCTTCATAGGAGACGTACGACAGGTAGTCCTCATATTTCGCTTGGGCTTCCTCATCGGTAGCCGCGCTGATGACGGTTACCATTTGCAGAACGGCAATGCTCTCGGGTCGGCGCCCGGCTACGACGGCCGCCGCCCGCAGGGTATCCACCCACTTCTTCAAGCCCGACTTTGTCGTCGAGTTCATGAACACCGCCTCGGCGGTGTTAGCGGCCAGAGCTATTCCGCGGCTTGACCCTCCCGCCTGGAAAATTACGGGAGTGCGCTGCGGAGAGGGTTCGCAGAGGTGGATTCCCGGAACCGTGAAACTAGGTCCGCTGTGTGCAATGGCATGTACTTTCGCCGGATCCGCGTACGTACCGCCCGCGGCGTCCCGCACCACAGCGTCGTCCTCCCATGATCCTTCCCACAGTTTCAGGCATACGTCGATGAATTCCTCGGCACGGGTATAGCGATCATCGTGGGAACGCTGCTCTCCCGCACCGTGGTTCTGTGCCGCACTTTCTGAATAGGAGGTCACGACGTTCCAGCCGACCCGCCCCTTGGTCAGGTGATCCAGCGTGCTGAATTTGCGAGCGACCGTGTAGGGCTGCTCGTACGCTGTCGAGGTAGTGACGCCGAAGCCAAGCTTCTTCGTCGCCGCAGCCATCGCGGGGATGAGATAGGCGGGATCGTTGGCCGGGATCTGCGCGGCATCGCGCAGAGCCTCGTCGACGCTGCCTTTGTAGACATCGTGGTAACCGATGTTGTCGGCGAAAAAAATGCCATCAAAACAGGCGTCCTCCAACAAGCGGGCGTACTCGACCCAAAACTCGACGTTGTTGTACTCGGCGCCGCGGTCCTTCGGGTGCCGCCACAGCCCCGCTGATAGGTGAGCTGGGCCCGAGAAATCGAAAGCGAAGATCTTCATCTGTTCACTCAAAATAGTCACACTTCCTTGTGTCAATACTGTCCAGCTAGTGAACTTGGCGTTCATCTAGTGGCTCAAAGCTAGGGATTGGCTCCAGAAATGTCAAGCAGAATCAAGAAATGAGTGTCTCAGAAAGCCACAGGTGGCGGAGTAATGAATTGACTAGACGGAATTTCTCGTCATCGACGCATAAAAAGAATTCGATAGCCTAAGGTCATCTAATAACCGTGGTGTTCATAGAGTGACCATCCGGTGTGGCCGCGCCTGGCCCGTGAAGGCTCGAGACAGCCGCACTCCCTCTCAATGACGAAAGGTCCTCGTGTCTGTGACCGCAGCAGAATCGCCCCGCTTCGGGGCTTGGATAACCGTGAATTCTTCGATAATGGTCGAGCAGATTGCCCGGCTAGGTTTCGACTTCATGGTCATCGACGGGCAGCACGGCGTGCTGGGTTACGCCGAGATGCGAGACGCGCTCGTCGCGGTGACGGCCGGCGGGTGCCCCTTGCCGTTCGCACGAGTCTGCGCCAACGAGCCTGGAGAAATCGGCCGCATGCTCGACGCCGGCGCTCGGGGCATCATCGTCCCCATGGTGAACACCGCCGAAGATGCGCGACTGGCCGCGCGGGCCGCCCGCTACGCCACGTCTGGCGGTCAGCGCTCATATTCCCCCGTTCGTCACGGCGCGCATTTTGCTGTGACGCCAGGCCAAACCGATGCGGGAGTGATCGTCCTCGTGATGATTGAGACTCGGGAGGCCCTGGCCCAGATCGAGGAAATTCTCGATACGGATGGCATCGACGGCGTCTTCGTTGGCCCCTACGATCTCTCGCTCGCCTTGGGTGCCGACGTGCCCCTGCAGGTGAGCGTCCGGCCCGAGCTTGAGTCCGCCATTAGTCGAGTATGCGAAGCAGCAGCGCGGCGGAGCAAGATTGCCGGCATCTATTGCGGCACCGGCGAGGAAGCCGTGCAGCGTGCACGCGAAGGTTTCACGCTTATCAACACCTGCCACGACATGACCGCGCTCCGTGCGGGCATGGGGGCAGAACTTGCTGCCGTCGTGGAGCGCGGCCTCACCCTAGCCACTCACCTCGAAGAGGAATTGCGCGCGCACTAAGCGCACCGCAGCATCCGATCACAAAACAAGGAGTTAGATACATGCAAACCGTCGATGTCATCGTTATCGGTGCAGGCCTCGCTGGCCTCACTACCGCTCGAGAGTTGGGCAATTCCGGGCACAAGGTGCTCGTGCTTGAGGCGCAGGATCGTCTCGGCGGCCGCATCTACACAGATGATCGATTGGGTGTGCATCTCGAGCTGGGCGGTAACTGGTTGCACTGGCTCCAGCCACACGTGTGGGCAGAAGTCACCCGCTACGGGCTCGAGGTTGATCGTGGCCCGCGCTCGGAGGAATGTTATTGGCTGCAGAACGGTGAGGTGGTCAAGAATGACCTTGCCGGCTTTCTCGCCTTCATCGATCCGGGTCAGAGGAAACTGGTCGCCCGCAGTGCCGAAATCATGCCTCGACCAGACCTCATCGAAGGCGGTGCAGAATTCCGCGCGGCGGACCAGCTATCGCTGCAAGAGGTCTTTGACGGCCTGGACTTGAGCGACGAAGAGCGCGATGCAAACGAGTGCGCCTGGGTTGGTCACTGCAACGGCCCTCTCGATCAAGTCAGCTACTCCGCTGCGATTCGCTGGACAGCAGCGACTGCCGGCGAGTGGGGTGTCATGCACACGGCCAGTTCAGTCCTGCGCATCACGGCTGGCAACAGCACCCTCGTCGACGTGATTGCTGGCGATGTCAAAGGCGAGATTCGTCTGAATTCCCCCGTGGTCAAGATATGCCATCAGCGTGACGGCGGTGAGGTCACCCTCGCCGACGGATCGATCAGCCGGGCTCGACGGATAGTCAATACGCTGCCGCTCAATATCTTGCACAAGCTTGACATTGAGCCGCCCCTCAGCCCGGTAAAGCGCGAGGCCAGCGAGGAGGGGACCGGTTCACGCGGTCTCAAACTCTGGATCCGGGTGAAGGGGCCCATCAAACCCTTCTTTGCCTACTCGTCGCAGCATCACAACCTCTCGGTTATCCGCACGGAATTCGTGAATGCGGAAGATGCGGTGCTGGTCGCATTCGGCGCTGACATTGATCGCTTTGACTTCGAAAATATCGCGGCGGTGAGCGAGGCGCTGAAGGTTTGGCGAGACGACCTTGAAGTCCTCGAAGTTGCCGCACACCCTTGGGGCCGTGACCCGTATGCCGAGGAGACCTGGATGATTCAACGACCCGGGGCCTACACTCGCAGCCAAGCAGAGCTCCAGCGCAATGAGGACTCCCTTTATTTCGCCAGCTCCGATATTGCGAACCTGTGGGCCGGCTTTTTCGACGGCGCCATCGAGAGTGGCCTGCGCACCGCCCGCGAAGTCCACACTTCGCTTGGCGCCGCGTATCGGGAGTTCCCCAGGAGCGCGGATCAGTAAGGCCGATTGCATGTAAATCGGGTGCGTGTTGATGGGGCAAGTGCGAGCCGGCGGCGCTGGAGCGAGCCAGCGGCGGTGGAGCGGCCTGGGGTGCGCACGGATGACGAGGTCACTCGGTGCGTGCCAAGCAAGACAATTACTTTGAAGCACGAGCTGAGCTAGTTTTTCGAGCTGCCAAGCATGTCTCTGAAGATGCAGATTTGCTCTCCTATGCAGACAAGGACTCGCTCGGCGATGCTGTCTTCATCTCGACGGAGCAAGGCGAGTCGGTCACGCTCGTTGTTGAGCGAAGCAGCAAAGTTGAATATCTCGGACGCGCGTGTCCAAGCGCTGAAAGTGAGCCGCGGCATCCGTATTGATAAAGAACCGGGGTACCGGCTCCTCGGCCAGCGGAGGTCTCGCTGGTTGAGCCTGCGCGCGTAGCGCGCTGGTCGAAACCCAGTGGGCCGACCTACAGTCGGGAGGTCGGCTCGCTTGGTTTCGACCGCTCCTTCGTCGCGGCTCAACCAGCGGGTGGGGTCTCGCTGGTTGAGCCTGCGCGCGTAGCGCGCTGGTCGAAACCCAGTGGGCCGACCTGCAGTCTGAGGGTCGGCTCGCCGGGTTTCGACCGCTCCTTCGTCGCGGCTCAACCCGCGAAGGGGTTAACCAGCGGGTGGGTTACCCAGCGGGGGAGGAGGGGCCGGCGGCGGGATCTTACTGTGGCGGATGCTGAGGGCCGGGAGGTCGTCGAACCGGCCCTCGATCAGGGCTATTCGTTTGGCACGATTCCAGCCCTGGATCTGCTTTTCGCGGGCGTAAGCATCCGCTATTCGCGGACACTCTTCGAGGTAGACGAGCTTCACCGGCCGTCGACGCTTGGTGTACGCCGCGCCGCCTTCGCCCGAATTGTGCTGCCAGAGGCGGCGGTCGATGTCCCAGGTGCTGCCGACGTAGAAGGAGCCATCGGCGCATTCGAGGATGTACATGTGCGGCATGTCGGCATCGTGGCACGCGCGCCGGGCCATCGCGGGTTATGCACAGGCAAGAGGTCGGCCTGCGTGGGCTCGAGACGCTGGCGAGCTTCGACAGGCTTGACAACCCGGTGCCAGCTCCTCGACGGAAGGCCCGGCGGCATCCGCTTACTGCTGCGCGGTGTTTTCGGCGACGTTGTAGGAGAAGCGCTTGTTCTGGTTTAAGTTGCGCGTGTCGTCGTGGCGGTTCCAGGTGATGGCGCCGTAGTTGAACTGCGCCTGGTCGTAGAGGGCGGGGGATCCGAGCACGAGTTTGGTGACCAGGACGTCGCTGAGCTTGGTAGTGGTGGTGCAGTTCGTGAGCTCGCAGCCGGCCAACTCCACGGTAGGCAGCACCTCGCCGCTGGCGACCGCGCGCAGCAGCGCGATGGTGCCTGGGCCGGTGCGGGTGTCGGCGATCACGTCGGCGAACTCCGACTTGCCGGCGCCGCCGCCACTCTCGTGGGTGTTGCCCAGCTGGGTGGAACTCTGACTCCAGCTGAGGGCGCTAAACACCGAGCCTCCGGGCAGGGTGGTGGTGTACGTGGTATTGCCGGTCGCCGTGGCGATGGCGGAGCCGCTCTCGGAGACGAGCACGTTCTGGGCGATGTCCCACTCGTAGGTCACGGCCTGCGCGGTGCCGGGAAGAATCGACACCTTCTCGCGGGCGAAGTTCAACACCAGGGTCGCGGTCGCCTGCGTCGGATCCTGCTGCACGTCAATTCCCTTGACCAAAACGTCAGTCATGGCCAGCTCGAGGGTGCACTGGCCGGTGGTCTCGCCGGGCAGGCACATCTCCACAGAGGCGCTCGGCACGTGGGCGCCCCTGGCGAGGTTGTTCATAAGGGTGATGATCTGCGAGTTCATCGGCAACGTCAGGGAAACGTCGCCGAAGATGGCCTTGCCGGCGCCGCCGCCGCCGCCCATATGGGTGCTGCCCGACTGGGTGATCTCCTGGGTGAACCCGGTGACCTGCACGAGCGGGTTTGTGCCGACCTTCATACGGTAGGTGAGGTCGTTCGGGTTCGCATCGACGACGGATGCCCCGCCGGCCGGCCCCTGCGCGCCGGTCGCTCCGGTCAGCCCGATGAGGCCCTGGGCTCCGGTTGCGCCGGGTTCGCCCTGGTCACCTTGCTGGCCGGTGGCTCCCTGGTCGCCCTGCGTTCCCCAGGACCCGTCCGCTCCGGTGGCACCGCGGGCACCGGCCGCTCCGGTCATGCCCTGCGGCCCCATGGGCCCGATCGGCCCGTCCGCCCCGATGAGGCGCTGGGAGGTGCCCGACCAAGATCCTGCGGCCTTGGGGCCGTAGAGGATGAAGTCCGTGGTGTTGAGGTAGAAGTCGCCGTCGATGCCCACCGTGGCCGCGGGCGTGCCGGATCCGTTGAGGATGCTGGCGCCGTCCCTGCCTGGGAGCCCCGCGAAGCCGGTGGTGCCGGTGGCTCCGGTGGTGCCATTGGTGCCGTTCGTACCGTTGGTGCCGGCTGTGCCCGTTTCACCCGCGGCACCCGCGGTGCCAGCAGCGCCGTCTGTGCCGTTCCTGCCAGGGCTTCCGGCTGTTCCGTTGGCACCGACTGCGCCATCAGCGCCGTCGGAGCCGTTCGTGCCGTCGGTGCCGTTCGTACCGTCGGAGCCGTTCGTGCCGTTCGTACCGTCGGAGCCGTTCGAACCCGTTGCACCGGCTGTTCCGTTGGCACCTATTGCGCCATCTGCCCCATCAGCCCCGTTGGCGCCGTTGGTGCCGTCGGTGCCGTCGGTGCCGTTCGAGCCAGCGGCACCGGCTGTTCCGTTGGCACCTACTGCCCCATCAGCTCCATCAGCGCCGTTGGCGCCGTTGGTGCCGTCGATGCCGTCGGAGCCGTTCGTACCAGCGGCACCGGCTGTTCCGTTGGCACCTACTGCCCCATCAGCCCCGTCAGCCCCGTTGGAGCCTGTTGCGCCCGTCGCACCGGTACTACCGTCACTGCCGGAGTCGCCGGCCGTTCCCGTGGTGCCGGTTGCGCCATCCGCGCCCGTCGCTCCGGTGTCGCTTTGTGCCGCGTCGGTCGGCGAGGGCTGGGCGGGTTGCTCGGTGGTTGCCGAGACCGCAGCCATCCAGGAGACCGCGGCTTCGGTGGGCCCGCAGGTGGGTGCGGCACGGGACCCGAAGGAGATCGCGGAGAACTGCAGACTGGCCGTGTCGAGGCAGGCGTTGAACCTGTCCGGTTCGGTCTGGGTGATGCAGCCAGCCATCGTCAGGCAGGCGACCAGCGCAGCAGATACGAGAAGGAATCGCTTAGTCGTGACGCCACCGGCCATGCGGATACTCCTCGGAACGTGGATTTCCGGGCTGTTATTGGGCACAGACCGACAAGGATGAGCACCCCGACGCGAGGCTGAGCTTCTCCCCCGGAGGGGCCGAATCAGACGGGTACATGCGAAGGCTACTGGCCGGGCGGTGCCAGAACCGGGTGTGGTCCTGTTTTGGGGGTGCCGGGCGCGACCGGGGCTTCGAGCCCGAGCGGTGGGGTGGTTTTTCGCTGGTTGAGAGTTCGACAGGCGCAATCCGGCGGCCGGCGCAGGGAGCGCGGCGGCATAACTCCTGCTGATCGTGGTGACCGGCCCGGAAGTACGGGCACGTTTGCGACGATGACGGAAGCGAGCAGGAGTTATGACGAGACGCGGTGTTGACACCCTCTCAGCGCCCAGAAATCCGACGCCGCCTGCGCGTTCGGGCTGCCTCGGGCGCAATCTCGCTGGTTGAGCCTGCGCGCACAGCNCGCCTGCGCGTTCGGGCTGCCTCGGGCGCAATCTCGCTGGTTGAGCCTGCGCGCACAGCGCGCTGGTCGAAACCTCGCGAGCCGACCTAAAGTCTTGAGTTCGGCGTGCCTGGTTTCGACCGCTCCTTCGTCGCGGCTCAACCAGCGGATGGGGACCAGCGCGCTGGTCGAAACCTCGCGAGCCGACCTGCAGTCTTGAGGTCGGCTCGCCGGGTCTCGAGACGCCGGCGAAGGGCGTGCCGGCTCCTCGACCAGCGGATCGCTGGTTGAGCCTGCGCGCGCAGCGCGCTGGTCGAAACCTCGCAGGCCGACCTAAAGTCTTGAGTTCGGCCTGCCTGGTTTCGACCGCTCCTTCGTCGCGGCTCAACCAGCGGATGGGGACCACCTCGCTGGTCGAAACCTCGCGAGCCGACCTGGAGTCTTGAGTTCGGCTCGCCTAGTCGCGACCGGAACCGAGGGGGTATAGTTCGCCGCGAAGTGGGCGGCGGGCGTGACCCAGCGGTCGCCGGCGGGCCCGCGCACGACCCAGCTGTCGGCCGGGGCGGTGACGACGCCTTCCCGGGTTTCAACCGTTTCGGCCGGGGTTGCCGGTCGGGCCTGCACCTGGCCGGTGCGCCGCCAGCGGCCCGGCCCGGCCGCGGCGTAGGTGGCAGCGAAGATCTCGGGCTTGACCGACCAGGGGGCGCCGGCGCCGTCATCGACGAGCCAGTCGCCGGCGCTGGCGTGCAGGGTGTCGCCGGCGGCCGAGGTCCAGTCCCACGCCTGGTCGGCTGGGCTCGCAGTGACCTCGCCGCTGCGGGCGAAACCGCGCCACAGCGACCGGGACCGGTACCCGAGCGCCTCGAGCAAGGCCATCGACGTGGCCACGGTCTGCCGCGTCCTGGCCCGGCCGTCATCGCCGAACGCCGCCCAATCCACGAGAAGCGGATGCCGCCGCCGGCCGTCATCACGCACGTCACGCTGGGTCCACCCCGCGTCGCGCAGGTGCTGGCACCAGGAGGCGTGTTCCAGCTCGGCCATCTCGTCGAGCTCCGCGGCGGTCAGCTCCGCGTCGCTCGGCGCGCTCGTGCCCAGCCCGGTCGCCGGCTCCCAGCTGCGCCCGATCGCCCGCGCCGACGCGAGCGCCGTCGTGATCGAGCGCAGGTTGGACTGCTTGAGAAACAGCGGCAGCGCGGGCCAGTCGGCGAGCCGAAAAGTGTCTCCGACGCGCTCGTTCCACCGGTAGTTCAGGTGCACGATGCGGGCCGCGCGTTCCCAGGAGCTGAGCGCGCCTCCCGCATGCGGCTCAAGGGTGAGCCCGAACGGAAACAGCCGGGCCATGACCGGGCTCGCGCTGAGGCCGCGGGTGTGGCTGTCGAGGGCCAGGATCGTCCAGTCGGAATGCCTCCGCCGCAAGGGCGGAGGCATGCCGGTCGCTGTACTCGGCGTCGGTGCTGATGACGAACGCGCGCCGGCTGTCGGCGAGTTCGGCCTCGAGACCCCGCGCCCGAGCAGGCCCGGCGCCGGCAGGATCGCCTCCCGCGGGGTGCCGCCGGGGACACCTAGGGGGTGACGGGGACGACCAGAGCCGTGTCCCGTGCGGGAATCCATCGCAACCCGACAGCGCAGGCGCGCCCCGTCGCGGCCAGCCCGCATAACTCCTGCAGATCGTACTGATCGCAGGCTGTGTGACCCGGAATCACGGGCAGGTGTGCGGCCTCGTTTAAGGCGAGCAGGAGTTATGCCGCCGGCGCGTCGGTAGCGGCGACCATCGCGCGCTGGACTGCGCGGTCGAGGGCGCGCACGGCGAGGAGCGCCGCGATCACCATCAGCACGGCGCCGCCGAGCGGCACCGCGGTGGCGAGATGCTCGGGAACGACGAAGAGCAGGCACCCTACTCCGATGAGGCAGGCCGCGAGGGCGAGGCCGTAGGGGAGGGTGGCGCGCAGGCCGGCGGTCCAGGCGGCATCCGTCTCGTGTGGTTTCTTGCGGCGCAGGCCGTTGAGCGAGGTCGGGCGCAACACGCCGCGGTAGGTGAGAACGTTGGTGGCGATGCTCAGCAAGCCGAGCACGATGAAGAAGTATGGCATTGGTGACCCCCGCATTCAGACTACGCGGACGCGGGCTCAGCGCCGTTGGCCGCATAACTCCTGCTGGCAGCAGTGCGGGACAGTTCCCGGCCCAGTGAAACACTGGGCTCGCGGGAACAGGCTGAGCAGCGAGCAGGAGTTATGCCGGGGCGGCCGGGCAGAAACCCCGCCATCGGCCCTGAGCCGCGCCCCTGAGGCCTGAATCCCGAGTCAGATAGTGACCGTCAGCCGGTTACGCGGCGCAACGGCGTGCTCAGTCAAGCGGATACGCGACAAACGCGAACCGGGAGCTGTCGGGGGCCCAGCTGTTGACGTTCAGGGTGCCCGGGCCGCCGGACAGCAGAGCGCGGTAGATGTGGCCGTCGTTGGCGCTGAGGTAGACGTGCTCGCCGTCGGGGTCGAGCACGTGGTCGTTGTTGGTCTCGAGCAGGCCGACGCGGTCGATGGCGTGCAGCCCGCGGTCGGGCGTGGCAAGGTCGAGGGACCAGAGGCATCCGGCGCCGTTGAGGTAGAGGGTGCGGCCGTCGAGCGACCAGTTGGGCGCTTCAACGAGCAGGTCGGCGGTCTCGAAGACCACGACGGAGGCGGATGGGCCGGGCCCGCCGATGCAGATCTGCGAGCGTTGGCCGGGGGCGAGCCTGCGGGAGGTCATTCTCTAGGGTGCACCCGCGGGCAGGCGGCGGCCGCACCGCTCGGTGGTCGAGCCGGGACTCCGAGGGCATCGGCAGGCTCGAGCGCGGCGACGTGATCGGCCGGTTGGTCGCCCTGTCCGACTGAGCGCGGCATCCGCTTGTCGATAGGTGACAGCTGTGGGCGAGGGAGGCCGCTAGAGCGGGCTTGCTCGCCGGTGGCTGTCACCTATCGACAGGTCGGCCCGGCGCGGCCGGGTCAGCGGCGGCGGGGCTTGATGGTGTAGATCGCGCCGGTGCTGAAGTCGTCCTCGAGCTGTTCGAGCGAGCGGCCGTTGGTTTCGGGCACCGTGGTCACCACGAAGATCAGGGCCGCCACGTTGAGCGCGGCGAAAATGAAGAACGTCGTGGAGATGCTGAGGGCATCCACGACGATCGGGAACCCGAGCGTCACGGCGAAGTTGGTCAGCCACAGGCAGAGCACGGCCAGGCCCATGCCGGCGCCGCGCAGGTGCAGCGGGAAGATCTCGGACAGCATCAGCCAGACGACCGGACCGATGGTGCCCTGCATCACGGCGACGAAGCAGATCACGAAGATCAGCACCATCACGGCGCGGGGCGTGCCGGCCGGGAGCAGAACCGACGACAGGCCGATCAGCAGGTGGAAGACGGTGGTGCCGATGAAACCGAAGATCAAGAACGTGCGGCGGCCGAACCGGTTGATGAAGCGGAGGCCGACGACGACCGCGACGACGGCGATGATTCCGCTACCGACGTTGGCGATCAGGGCCGCCTGCTGGGAGAAGCCCGAGTCCTGCAGCACCTCGGTGCCGTAGTACATGATCGAGTTGATGCCGGTGAGCTGCTGGGCGATGCCGAGCCCGATGCCGATGAAGAGCAGCTTGCGCAGCCAGGACTCCTTGAAGAAGTCGGCCAGCTTGCCCTGCTTGGTGGCGGCCTCTTCGTCGGCCAGGTCGCGCACCTCGTCGAGTTCGGCGATGGCGCGGTCGTCGGACCGGATCTGCTTGAGCACGGTGAGGGCTTCGGCCTCCCGGCCGCGGGCGAGCAGCCAGCGCGGGCTTTCCGGCACCCGGAACATGCCGATGAACAGCGCGATCGCGGGCAGCACCGCGACGATGAGCATGTAGCGCCAGACGTTGTCGTGGCCGGCCCAGACCGAGCCGATGATGGCGTTGATGGTGAAGGCGGAGAGCTGGCCGGTGACGATCATCAGCTCGTTGCGGGTGACCAGGCCCCCGCGCTTTTCCGTGGGCGCAACCTCGGCGAGGAAGACCGGAACGGTGACGGATGCCCCGCCCACGGCAACACCAAGCACGATGCGGGCCACGGTCAGAAACTCCCACGTCGGGGCGATCACGGCGGCCACGGCGGCGAAGAAGAAGATCACGGCCAGAACCTGGATCGTGGGTTTGCGCCCGATCGCGTCGGAGATGCGGCCGATGAAGAAGGCGCCGAGCGCCGCTCCGACCAGCAGCGACGAGGTCATGATGCCCTCGGTCGCGGGGGTCAGCGCGAGGCTGGACTCCATCGAGTCGAGCGCGCCGTTGATGACGCCGGTGTCGTACCCGAACAGCAGGCCACCGAAGGTGGCGATGACGGCGATATTGCCGAGGCGGCTGCTGTGCGCGCCCTTCGTGAGCGGCGGCAGCGGTCTGCGTTTGCCGGGTGTTGCCGATGTGGCCTGTGTGGCCGATGTGGCGTCCACTATTCCTCCGTGGGATGGGTGGGTCTGGGTTCGGTGGGTCAGTGGCGGTTCGGGTCAGCGGATGTCCGCGCGGGGCAACAGAATCGAACCTAATACAGCATCAGTGCCTTTAAGTACTCTTGGTGCGATCTCGGCGCTCGACGTGGTCGCGACGCCGGGTTCTCGGTGCCGCCGGAGGTGAGGGAGACGACCACGTCGATCGTCTCGCGCAGGCTGCGGTCGGGCTGGATTGCGTTGTCAACGCCGAGTTTCATCGGGCGGCCGTGCCCTGGTGGATAGCGTTGCGCATGTCCTCCTTTGGCGAAGGCGCGAACGAATCTCTACTTCTAACATACGGACCGTAGTATGTCCTGTCAAAGTCTGAGGGCTGAAGTGCTGCCGCTCACCCGCGTCGGTGAACGGATATCGATACGTGACAGCTGTGAGCGAGGGACCCCGCTATAGAGGGGTCGCGGGCGCACAGCTGTCACGGATCGACACGGCACCACCCGCTGAGCCTGCGCACGCGTAATCCGCGAGTCGAGCCCGCACGCGAAATCCGCTGGTTGAGCCTGCGCGCGTAGCGCGCTGGTCGAAACCTCGCGAGCCGACCTTCGGTCTTGAGGTCGGCTTGCGGGGTCTCGACACGCGCCCCCAAAAGCGTGGGGCGCTGCTCGACCAGCGGGGAACCGTCTCGCTGGTTGAGATCTCGACAAACTCGATCCGGCGGCCTGCGCGCGAAATCCGCTGGTTGAGCCTGCGCGCGTAGCGCGCTGGTCGAAACCGCGCAGGCCGACCTTCGGTCTTGAGGTCGGCTTGCGGGGGTCTCGACACGCGCCCCCAAAAGCGTGGGGCGCTGCTCGACCAGCGGGGGTGCGGGCGGCGGCTAGCGGATGCTGCGCGTCGGCTGGGTGCGGCGGCGTGCGAGCAGCAGGCCGGCACCGAGGAGCAGCGCCAGCAGGGCCAGGTTCAGCGCGATGTCGGCGTTGGCCCCGGTGTCCGACAGCGCTGCGGCGGCGGTTGCCGGCGCGGAGGTCGGCCCGGTGAGGGAGATCGCCGTTACCAGGCCCTGCGCGTTCACCTGGAACCATGCGGTCGCGGTCAACGCAGCGCCACTCGCCGAGACTCCGGTGAACAGTAGGTGGTGGCTGCCCGCGGCGAGGTTGCTCGGCAGGGTGACCGGCGAGGTGACCGCGCCGGAGATTCCGACCGTGCCGTTGGCGAGCAGCTGTGGGGTGGAGAAGACCTGCACGGTCCAGGCGGAGCCGGCCTGCAGTCCGACCGCGGTCGCGGTGGTCGTCGCGCCGCTGATCTTCGCTCCGACCGCGAACCCGAGCTTCAGGGCCGCGGCGGGAACGGCGATGGCCAGGGTATGGGTCGTGCCCACGGCATCCGGGTCGACTCCGTTGCTCGCGGTGACGGTGAAGGTGCTCGATCCGGCGGTGGTCGGGGTGCCGGCGAGCACGCCGTCCTCGGTCAGGGTCAGTCCGGCCGGAAGGGTTCCGGTCACCGCGAAGGTCGGGGTCGGGAAGCCGCTGGCCGTGAAGGTGTAGCTGTAGGCGACGCCGACCGCCGGGGTGGGCGGCGCATCCGCGGTCAAAGCGGATGCCTCCGCCACCGTGATACTGTGCGCGCTGCCGATCGCGGGAGAGCCGACGCCGTTGCTCGCGGTGACCGTGAAGTCGGAACTCACGCCGCCGGCACCCGTCGGGGTGCCCGAGAGCACGCCGTCTGCGGACAGGGTGAGTCCGGCCGGCAGAACTCCGCCGATGACCGTGAAGGTCGGCGCCGGGTAGCCGGTGGCTGCATATATATAGGAGTACGCGGTGCCGATGGTGCCGTCGGGGGTGGGGGCATCCGCGGTCAGGATGGGCGCGGCGTTGACCGTGATGCTGTGGATGCCGCCGTCGACGAGAGTGACGCTGTTGCCGGCCGTGACCGCGAACCGGGTGACTCCGCCGGTGCCGGTCGGGGTGCCCGAGAGCACTCCGGTGCTGCTCAGCGTGAGGCCCTCGGGGAGCCCGGCCGAGGTGAAGGTCGGGGCCGGGTAGCCGGTCGCCGCGAAGGTGTAGCTGTATGCGGTGCCGACGGTGGCTGTGGTGGTGGGGGCGTCCGCGGTGAAGACGGGCGCAGCCGCGACCGTGATCGTGCTGGCGCTGGCGTCGGAGCCGGCGGCGTTCACAGCGGTGACGGTGAAGTCGCTGATGCCGCCGGTGCCGGTTGGGGTTCCCGAGAGCACGCCCTCCTCGGACAGAGTCAGGCCGGCGGGCAGGGTGCCCGTGACGCTGAAGGTCGGCGCCGGGAAGCCCGTCGCGGCGTAGGTGTAGGTGTACGCGGCACCGACGGTGGCCGGGGTGGGGGCATCCGCTGTCAGAATGGGCGCAGCGCTGACGATGATGGTGTGCAAAGTACCGGCAGCGCTGAGGCCGGCCGTGTTGCGGGCGGCGACGCGGAACGTGTATTCGCCGCCGAGGCCGGTCGGGGTGCCGGCGAGTACGCCGGACTCGGTCAGGGTGAGGCCGGCGGGCAGAACCCCTGAGGTGACGGTGAAGGTCGGGTTCGGGTAGCCGGTCGCTGTGAAGGTGAACCCGGCGTAGGCGGTGCCGACGGTTGCGACGTTCGGCGGGGTGTCGGTGCCCAAAATCGGCGAGGTGGCCAGGATGAGCAGGTGACTGGTGCCGGTGACGTTTCGTGCGACGCTGTTGCTGGCCTGAACGGTGAACGAGTAGAGGCCGCCGGCACCGGTCGGGGTGCCCGAGAGCAGTCCGTCGGTCGAGAGGGTCAGGCCGGTGGGCAGGGCGCCCCACGCGAGGTCAAAGGTGGGTGCCGGGTAACCCGACGCCGCAAATTCGTAGCTCAGGTACGGCGTGGACGCCGTCGCCGTCAGCGTCGGGCTGTCGGCGGTGAAGACCGGCGCGGCCAGGGCGGGTGTGACGGTGATGGTGTGGGGCTGGCCGACGGCATCCGCGCCGACGCCGTTGCTGGCGGTGACCGTGACGGTGATCGTCTCAGCGGTGGTCGGCAGCGCGCTCAGCACGCCGTCGCTCGAGAGGGTCCAGCCCGCCGGCAGCGTGGTGCTGGTGAACGTCGGCGTCGGGAAACCCGATGCCGTGAAGGTGTAGCTGTAATCGGTGCCGACCGTCGCGTCGAGGGCCGGCTGGTCGGTGGTGAAGTCGGGCGCGACCGGGACGGACAGCACGATCGTGTGCTCGATGCCGGTGGTCACCGCGAAGAGCGGGGCGGGGGAACCGGTCGCGGCGAAGGTGTACCCGGCGTACTCGGTTCCCTGGGTTGCGGTCAGCGGCGGGGCGTCGGCCGTGAAGACCGGCGTGGCGTAGACCGTGATGGTGTGGGACGCGCCGGTGGCGGCGGGCTCGATCTCGTTGCTGGCCGTGACCGTGAAGGTGCTGCTGCCGGTCGCGGTCGGGGTGCCCGAGAGGATGCCGGTGGTTGCGTCGAGCGTCAGGCCGGCCGGAAGGGTTCCCGCGCTCACGGCGAACGTGGGTGCCGGACTGCCGGAGGCGGTGAACGTGTAGCTGTAGGCGGCGCCGGTCGCGGCGGTCTCAGCCGGCGAATCGGCGGTGAAGACGGGCGCGACGATCGCACTCGGATCGACGTACACGGCGGAGCGGTAGCCCTTCCAGGTCGGTGCCTCGAAGCCGGCAGCGCCGTTCGAGTAGTAGACGGTCAGGGCCACCAGTGTCGTCGGATTGACCGCGCGCCCGAGCGAACCGGAACCGTCTACTGCCGCGACGAAGGTCGTCGGGGCCGCACCCTCGAAGGTGACTGAGGTGAGTGGGTTCGAGGCCAGAGCCCATTCACCCATCGACGTCACGGAAGCCGGGATCAGCACTTCGATCAGGCTGTTGTTGTGAAGGGCGCGATCGCCCAGAGTCGTCAGGCCGCTCGGCAGGGACACCGACGTGAGACGGTTTGAGGCGAACGCGGCCGTCTTGATCGCCGTGACTCCGGCCGGAATCGTCAGCGTCGTGAGGCTGTTCATCTCGAAGGCTGACGCCTCAATCACCGTTATTGCAGCCGGGATGTCGAGTGTGGTGAGACTGTTCAGGGCGAACGCGTGCTCGCCGATGGTGGTCAGGCCGGAGGGAAGGACTACGGATGTCAGAAGATTATCGAAGAAGGCGTATTCGCCGATGTTCGTTACGCCCTCTGCCACGGAGACGGACGTCAGGTCGTTCTGACTGAACGCATAGCCGCCAAGTGTCGCGACGCCCGACGGGATCGTCACTGACTCAATGTTGTTGTTCGCGAAAGCACCGAAAGCGATTTCCGTCAAGCCGGTGGGGAGGGTGACCGCCGTGAGCTTGTTCAGGAGAAAAGCCGTTTCGCCGATGCTGGTGACGGTTGAGGGAAAGCCGACCGCCGTGAGGCCCTTCGATTTGAATGCTGACTTGCCGATCGCGGTCACCGGTTTACCGCCGAGCTTGTCGGGAATCGTGATCGCGGTGACGCCCGTCGCCGGGGCGAAGGCCGTGATCGTTGTTGCGCCCGATGCGACGGTGTAGGTGAAGGTGCCGCCGGCGAAGGTCTTGGTGTCGGCCATGGCGGGGGAGACGACTACGAACGAGGTCGCGACGAGCGCGAGAACCATTCCGAGGCCCGTGAGCAACTTGGCGCGCGCTGTGCGCAGCGACGTGGGGGGTCGAAAGAAGGGGAGGTGACGCGACATGGCGGGATCTCTCTGCTGTGGGCCAGGCTGAAATGGTTGCCAGCACCGATCAGAAAATCGGCAGGCGAACGACAAGCGGCGAGCAGTACAAACAGCAGAATAAGCGGATGCCCCCCGGCGCTGCACATGCTGGTATCGCCACAATAGCCCACTTTGAGCATCCGTAGCGCCACAATCTGGACCACTCTCCCTGATTGTTGAGCCCCGTCGAAACACGTCGCGGCTCGACCGGCGGGACCACCTCGCTGGTTGAGCCGGCGGGCGTTCTTCCCGCCGGTCGAAACCGAGTGGGCCGACCTGCAGTCTTGAGGTCGGCGTGCGGGGTCTCGACACGCGCCCCCAAAAGCGTGGGGCGCTGCTCGACCAGCGGGCAGGCGCGCGGCTCGACCAGCAAAGGTCGACTTTTTTCGGCGCGCGGCGTGACGATTGCGGGCCGGGCTCCGTCTCATCAGGAGACCCACTCGGGTCGGGGGCGCTCGTTCGACGGAAAGGAACAGCCATGACCTCTGCACCTGATGACCCGCGGCTCGGCCGACGCGAGACGACGCCCACCGACAGCCAGCCGGCTGCGTATGCGGCGACATCCGCTACGACCGTGCGGCAAGACGTCGTCGCGAAGGAGAAAAGCCAGTTCGGCGGCATGCAGTTCGGCACGGCATTCTTCGGCTGGCTGACCGCGAGCGGCGCGGCCGTTCTGCTGACGGCGCTGGTCGCCGGCGCGGGAGCTGCCGTCGGCCTCGGCAACCAGACCGACCCCACTCAGGCAGCGGATGCCGCCGCCGACAACGCGGCGACCGTCGGCCTGGTCGGGGCGATCGCCCTCGCCGTCGTGATCTTCGTCTCCTACTTCTGCGGCGGCTATGTCGCCGGTCGTATGGCCCGGTTCAGCGGCGCGAAGCAGGGCGTTGCGGTGTGGCTGTGGGCTGTGATCGTGGCCGTGATCCTCGCGATCGTGGGAGCCATCGCCGGCAGCCAGTTCACCGTGCTCGCCGACCTGAACACGTTCCCGCGCATCCCCATCAACGAGGGCGACCTCGCCGCCGGCAGCATCATCACGGCGATCGTCATCGCGCTCGTCAGCCTCGGCGGCGCGGTTCTGGGCGGCCTCGCGGGCATGCGCTACCACCGCAAGGTCGACAAGGCCGGGCTCGGCGCCTGACCGCCTGCATCTCCTATCCCCTCTCATTTCCCACCAACGCCGGGCATCGGCTCGGCAGAAAGCGAGACCAGCAATGATTGACTCCAACACCATCGATTCCCTCATCGGCGTCGACGTGATCGACCGCAGTGACCGCAAGGTCGGCACCGTCGGCCAGGTGTACGTGGACTCCGACACGAACCGGCCCACCTGGGTCACCATCAACACCGGGCTCTTCGGGCTCTCCGAGTCGTTCGCGCCGCTCGACCAGGCCGACTTCACCGGTGGAGTGCTGCGCGTCGCCTTCGAGAAGGCGTTCGTGAAGGATGCCCCGCGCATCGACAATGACGGCGCCCTCGACAGCGCCGACGAAGACGCGCTCTACCGCTACTACGGGCTCGGGCAGGCCGGGGCCGGTGCTCGCTCCGGCGACGACCGCATTGACCGCGCAGACCGCAACGACGGCGAAGGCTTCCTCGGCAACGACCGCGAAGACCGTGACCGCAGCTCCGGCGGCGACGGCGTTCTCGGCAATGGCGAGCGCACTCCGGGTCGCGATGGCATCCTCGCCAGCGACGGCGACACCGGCCTGCTCGGCAACGACCCGGCCACGACCCGCGACCGCGACCGGGTCTCGGGTGCCACCGGCGTCGGGCAAGAGGATGTCGCCGCCTACCAGGACCTGCACACCGAGGGTTACGAGGGCGCCGGCCACGACACCTCCGGGCCGAACACCGACGACGCCATGACCCGCTCCGAGGAACGCCTGCACGTGGGCACCGAGCAGGTCGGCGCCGGCCGGGCCCGCCTGCGCAAGCACATCGTGACCGAGAACCAGACCGTCACCGTGCCGGTCAGCCGCGAAGAGGTGCGCCTCGAGCGCGAGCCGATCACCGACGCGAACCGTGGCCAGGCCCGCTCCGGTCGCGACCTCAGTGAGGAAGAGCACGAGGTTCAGCTGACCGAGGAGCGCGTGGTCGTGAACAAGGAAACCGTTCCCGTCGAGCGCGTGCGCCTCGGCACCGAAACGGTGACCGACGAGCAGCAGGTTTCCGAGGACGTGCGCCGCGAAGAGATCGACTTCGATGAGTCAGAGGTCGACCGCAAGCGCCGCCAGGGCCGCGACGACCGCAACTAGCGGCCAATCCAGGGCCTGAGGGTCGTCTTGCGGGGTTTCGACCGGGCGCATGAAGCGCGCGCCCGGCTCAACCAGCGGAGTTGGGGCCGACGGGCATCCGCTTTCTACCTGTACCTCTATACATAAGGAGCACACATGTCATCACGTAACACTGTGGTTCGCAGCCTGCACGACGTGGGCCTGGCCGCCTGGTTCGGCGGTTCGCTGATGGGCGCGGTCGCGCTCAACCGCGCGGCGGCCGCGGCGCGCGACCCGAAGGAACGCATCAGCGTCGCCACCACCGGCTGGAAGAACTGGGCCCCCGTGCAGCTGGGCGCCATGGTCGCGCACGGCATCGGCGGGGCCGGGCTGATCCTCGCCAACGCGCCGCGCCTGGCCGGGCAGCCGGAAGCCCGCACCAACACGATCGTGAAGCTCGGCCTGACCGTGGTCGCGATCGGCTCCACGGTCTACTCCGGCCTGGTCGGCATGAAGATGGGCGCGCACGCCGACGAACCCGTCGAGGGCACCACCGAGCCCGGCGCCGACACCTCGGATGAGCTGGCCACCGCACAGAGCCAGCAACGCTTTCTGCAGTGGGTGACCCCGGCGGTCACCATGGTGCTCGTCGTGCTCGCGGCCCAGCAGGGCGAGCAGCAGCGGCCCGTCGCCGGACTGTTGCAGCGCGTCACCAAGCGCTGACCGAGGGTTATTCGCGAGCGGCCCCGAGGCATCCGTCTTCTCGAGCGGATGCCTCGGGGCCGCTGCCGCTCGAGTCACGGTCGTCGTGTGGTCCCCGGTGTGTGGGAGTTGCCCGGACCCGTGCTACGCCGCGGCTGTCCCGCGGCGCCGCTGCAGCACGGCCAGCCCCAGCCCGGTGAGCAGCACCAGCAGCGCGCCGCCCAGCACGCCGCCGAGGTCGACGCCGGCTTTCGGGAGGGTGGATATGCTGGCTGCCGTCGAAACGGATGCCGGAGCGTTGATCACCCGCACGCCGAGGTCGTTCACGCGGGTCGACCCGTTCGGGGCGAATCCGACGACCTGCAGGGTGTGCAGGCCCGTCGCGATGCTCGCCGGCACGGCGAAGGTGCCGCTGAAGGCACCGGCCGCGTTCGTGGTCGCGGTGCCGACGCGGGTCGCTTTCGAGAACAGGTAGACCTCGACGGTGGAATTCGGCGCGAAGCCGTCGCCCGAGACGCTGATGGATGCACCCCGATGAAACTCGAGCACGGTGTTCGCGCCCATCGCGATCGCCGCGCCGGCCGAGTCGATGCCGCCGAACGTGAGCGTGAAGCCGGTGCCCGACAGGGTCACCCGCGTGCCGGCGGCATTGCGGGCGAGAGCGACGGCATCCGCCTGGCCGTCGACCGTGGACAGGGCCTCGCCGACGGCCGGCACGGTGGTCGGCGTGACCGGGTCCAGGGAGCCACCGACCGTGGGAAGGTCGGTTCCCGGGTCGGTGCCCGGGTCGGTTTCGGGGTCGGTCGATGCGGGGAAGACGACGACGGGCGTGAATCCCCAGGCGCCGTTCTCGGCGCCGACGACCAGAAGATACGGGCCGGAAGCCAGATCGGCGGGCAGGGGCACGCCCGTGGTGGTCCACGCCGCGGGCAGCACGGCGCTGAAGGCCGGTTCGGCGCCCCAGGGTGACGGCGAGGCCGCCGGAACCAGGAGCACGGTGAGCTCGGAATCGGTGGGGGCACCCGGCACCGCGAGCGGCAGGGCGGTTCCGGCTGCGACCGGTGCCGGTGCGGTCACCATCATCGACGGTGTCGCCAGAACCACCTTCGGCACGGCCGCAGCACCCGGCGCGACGGTGTACGGGAGCACGGTCGTGTCGCTGCGGCCGGCGTGGTCGGTCACCGTCACGGAGACGGTGTGGTCTCCCGCGGTGCCGGCGGGCGCCAGGGCCACGCCGGTCTGGTTGGTGTCGACGGTGCCGCCACCGAAGTCGAAGTCGTACGTGACCTGGGGGTCGGCGGACTGCGATCCGACGGCGGAGACGACCGTCGGCGCGCCCTCCATGGCCAGAACGGATGCCGCGGCCCGGGCCACGGGGCCATTCAGCGGCGACACGGCGGGTGCCGGGTGCAGCCGGGTGTCGGCGGCAAGGGCCTGGAGGGCCTGTATCGCCGGTGCCAGGTCAGCCGCGGAGACGAAGTAGGCGTGGTTCTCGTAGGCTTTGGTCGCGACGCGCCAGATGCTGGCCCAGCCGAAGTCACAGACCGGGTCGCCCGCGTGGCAGAGCGCCGCGGTCGCGGTGTCCTGCCCGTAGACGCCGTCGAACCGGTCGCCGAAGTACGGGGCGAGCCAGCGCAGCAGTCCGTCACCGGACGCGCCGGCGCCGACGTTGCCCGCCGCGTCGGGTTTCTGGGCCGGGTCGCCGATCGTGACGGCGCCGACCACGTCGGTCGGGTTGAGCTGGGCGAGCACCCGTGCCGCGAGGGCGCCCTGCGAATAGCCGACGGCGATGAAGCGCGGTGCGAACGCGCATCCGGTCGCGGCCGCGGTCGCCTTCGTGCGCTTGATGATCAGTTCGGCGGCGACGGCGCCGGCCTGGGCGGAGGCCGCGAGGGTGAGGACGTCGGTGGGATCGACGGCGACGGCGGGATAGCCGAACGGATTGGTGCTGTCGGGCGCGCCGACCCCGACGACGGGAATCGAGGCGGCATCCGCTTGCGGTGCCAGCTGGCCGATCAGGCGCTGGAGGGTGGGACCTTCCCAGCCGTTCGTGACGAGGGCGCTGCCGGGGTACACGACGTCGGCGCCCGCGTGGGACGTCACGGCGGGAACGACATTGGTCTCGCCGCTGCCGCGGAACGCGAGCACGGTGACGGCCGCGCACGAGGAACCGGTCGTCGCGACGGCCGCCGTGGCCGCGCCCCCGACCAGCGCCGAGGCGACGACCGTGCCGGCCAGAACAAACCCTAAAAATCGACGAACGGCGACCGCGGCCATGTACTTCCCCCTGAGTGGTGCTGCCTGAGATCGATGCCGGAGATCGATACACCCCATCGACACTGATAGTGATCAACCTAGTGAGGCCGGGACGGCCGTCACAACGCCCCCAAACGCGCAGGGGTGCTCGGCGCACGATCCGGCCGCAACGGCTGCCCCCAGTACTAGGGGTTTGGGGGGCACGCGTGTGGGGGGTCTGATAACTTCGCGATATGGGCCTCGAACGCTCATGGCTGTGCGCCGGAGGTCGGCGCATAACTCTGGGGGAGAGATCGATATGACACCAATCCTGCTGCAGCGCTGCCGAGAAACGCCTCGAGCATCCCGACCCGGCGGCGGTGCCCGACCGGGCTCCGGAATCCCTGATGCTGCAATTCCTGCGCACCCAGGTGCCCTTCGCGGCGGCGCTCAGCTGCCTGGCGATCTTTCTGGCCATCGCCCGGCCCGCCCTGCTCGGCGATGCCTGGATGCTCAGCGCCCTGGTGCTCGGCGCGGCGGCGACCCTGCTGTCCCTGGTCCTTCCGCTGATCCTGGCGCGGTTCCGGCTGCCCTCAAACTGGCTCATCGTCACCCCGCTGCTCGACATCGTCGCCGTCGTGCTGCTGCGCGAGGCGGACCGGTCGGCGTTCGCGGCCGTGGGCATCCTGATCGTGTTTCCGGTGATCTGGATGGCCTATTCCTTCTCCCGCCGGGTGCTTGCGCTCGCGATGCTCGCGGCCTTTCTGGTGCCGGCGATCCCCTTCGCGGTGCTGCGGGACTGGCCGCACTCGCCCGCCGCCTGGGCGACCGTGACGCTCGTGCCACTCTTCGTCTGCTTCCTGGCCTTCTCGATCTGGATCGCCGCCAGCACGCTGCGCCGGCATCAGCGCCAGCTCGAGTCGGTCACGATTCAGTTGCGGGAGGCCCTGCATGCCGCCGAAATTCGGGCGATCAAGGTGGATGCCATGATCAACTCAGTGGAGGCATCCATCGTCTTGTTCGATGCGGAGGGCGAGGCAATCCTCTGGAACGACGCGTCGGTGGCCATGTCCCAGCGCGCGGGCGGAGCCGGTGACGTGAGCGCGATCGGCCTGCCGCTGGTGTTCGCCGCGGACCGGGTCACGCCGGTGCCGGTAACCGAGCAGGTTTTGGCCGGGGCGGCGCACGGGGATCTGCCCGGTGGCGACATCGTCTGGCTCGGGACTCCGGGCGACCAGGCCGCCGTCATTGCCAGTTCGCATACGGTGACCGACGATGACGGGTCGACGATCGGCCGCGTGGTCGTGGCCCAGGACGTGACCGAGCTCGTCGAGGCGACGAGCGTGCGTGACGACTTTCTCGCGGCCGTGTCCGACGAGCTGCAGACGCCGCTGACGACGATCGTCGGCAAGTTGGACCTGCTCGCCGAGGACACCGCCGATTCGGCGCGCGGCCTGGCCGCGATTCAGCGCAGCAGCGAGCGCCTGCTGGAGACGGTCGACCACCTGATGGATGCCGCGGGCCCGCCCGCGATCACCCGCCACCGCGTCGAGGTGGGCTCGGTCATCACCTGTGCCGTGGAGCGGATCCGCCCGGCGGCCCTGCTGGCAGGGGTGGAGATTGCCTGGGAAGCCGGGCACGACCTGGTCGCCCCGGTCGACGGCGGGGCGATCGCGCAGATCCTCGACCAGTTGTTGTCCAACGCGGTGAAGTTCGTCGGCGACTCGGGCCGGGTGCGCGTCAGTTCAGGGCTCGACGGGAACAACGTCGTGATCCACGTCGCGGACACCGGAATCGGCATGTCCATGGACGAACAGCGGCAGATGTTCGACCGGTTCTTTCGGGCGCCGGCCGCGCGCGCGGCGGCCGTTCCGGGAGCCGGCTTGGGGCTGTCGATCGTGAAATCCCTCGTGGCCGCACACGGCGGCACCGTCCAGGTCAAGAGCGCCAGTGGCGTGGGCACCGTGGTGACCGTCACGGTGCCGGTGGGCTGAGGCTGGCAAGCCGGTTCGTGTCGATGAGTGACAGCTGGGAGCGCGCAGGCCTCGTATAGCGGGGTCGCGCGCTCACAGCTGTCACGTATCGACAAGCGGATGCCGCGTGACGGTTTCTAGCGGAGGTGAGCCAGGAGGTAGGGCGTGATCTGCTCGGGGCGGATGGTGGCGGGCAGCGACAGATCGGCGGATGTCCACGCCTCGGCACCCGTGCAGCGTGCGACCGCGAAGAATGAGCCGCGCACCACGTCTTCGCCGCCGCCGTGGCCGCCCTCATCGAGGTGGCCGTGGTCGGTGGTGATGCCCACGAGCCAGTCCTCGTCCACTCCCTCGGCGGCCGCGCGCCTGGCGATCGCGTGCAGCAGCGTGCCGAGGTGCGCGTCCACCCGGCGAACGGCCTCCAGATACTCGGCCGACACCCCGCCGTACACGTGCCCGGCCTCGTCGACCTCGCCCAGGTAGACGAAGCTCGCGTCGGGTCCGCCCTGGCCGAGGTACAGTCGGGACACGTCGGTGACCTCGGAGTCCGCGCGCCGGTAGCCGTACATTTCCCCATCGCGCACGACGACCTTGTGTACGCCGGCGTTCTGCTGGTCGAGTCGGGGACTGACGACCGGGCCGGGGCCGACCGGATCGGCCAACGGGGGCCATCCGCTGGCGACGTAGCTGGTGACCGACTGGTCAGCGAAAAAGGCCCGGCTGAGCAGGTCGGCGTTGCGGCTGAGGGTGTGCCCGTGAAAGGTGTTGTCGACGACGTGGTGCTCGGCGTGGGTCGCGCCGGTCAGGATCGACGACCACCCGGGGCCCGAAATGGTGGGCACCTCCATGACCATCGGAGCGAAGAGCCCCTTTTCGACGAACGCGCTCAGGTTCGGGGCCGCGCCCGAGCGCAGGGCGAGGTCGATGATGAGGCCGTCGATGCCGATGAGGCAGAACTTACGGCGGGTCATGCTGCAGCCCGCTCGCCGGCGCGAACCGCGGCGGACGGCACCGCAGACGCGTCGATCAGGGCATCCTCGGCGTGCACGATGACCCGGACGCGGTCGCCGCGGGTGAAGTCCTGGGCCTCGCGGGACGGCAGGTCCACGCGAATCGTGTCGGGCAGCTCGGGCAGCAGCACGGTCAGGCTCGAAATCGCCCCGCGCAGGGTGAGCGCGGTGACGACGCCGGTCGCGGCGTCGGCCGCAGACGCGTCGGCCCGCTGAATTGCCAGGTGTTCGGGCCGTACGAGTACGGCGATGACGTGGCCGACGCTGTGCCCCGCCGTGCTCAGGGTCAGGCCCTGGCCGAGGACCAACACCCGGTCGCCGCCGACCACGCGGCCGCTCAGGCGATTGACCACGCCGATGAACGACGACACGAAGGCGGTCGCCGGCCGGCGGTACACCTCGTGCGGCGTGCCGACCTGCTCCACCTGCCCGGCGCGCATGACCGCCACGCGATCGGCCATGCTCAGGGCTTCCTCCTGGTCGTGCGTCACGAGCACGGTGGTCGTGCCCATTTCGTATTGGATGCGACGAATCTCGTCCCGAAGCTGCACCCGCACCTGCGCGTCCAGCGCCGACAACGGCTCGTCGAGCAGCAGAACCCGCGGCTCGATGGCGATGGCGCGGGCCAGGGCCACGCGCTGCTGCTGGCCGCCCGAGAGCTGCTGCGGATACTTCGAGCCGTGGTCGGCGAGCCCGACCATCGCCAGCAGCTCGGCGGCCCGGGCCTCGCGGCTGGAGCGTCCGGTGCCGCGCACCCGCAGGCCGTAGGCCACGTTCTCAGCGGCGGTCTGGTGGGGGAACAGCGAATAGGCCTGAAAGACGATCCCGATGCCGCGCTTGTCGATGCGTCGGTGGGTGACGTCGTCGTTGTCGATGTGCACGGTGCCGTGGTCGGGACGTTCCAGCCCGGCGATCACGCGCAGTGCCGTGGTCTTGCCGCAACCCGACGGGCCGAGCACGGCGAGCAGCTCGCCGCCGCGGATCGTGAGGTCGACGTCGTTCAGCACGGTCTGGCGACCGAAGCTCTTCTGGATGGAGCGGAGGGTGACCTCGGCACTCGTGGTGGTCATGCGGAAATCCTTACGTCAGGGTTCAAAATCGGGGCAACAACGGGCACGGCGGCGTCCGGCGCCGCGGGGCCTCGGCGCCGACGTGCCAGCCCGCGGCCGGTGAACGCGCTCAGCATGAGCCAGGTGCCCACGATGGTGATCAGCGACAGGGCCGCCGCCGCCCGGGGGCGGTCCTGCCCGATCTGCACGAGGAACACGGGGAAGGTGTTGTGCAGCAGCAGGGTGGCGAGCACGTATTCGCCGAGCACCATGGTGAACGAGAGCAGCGCGGCGGTCAGTAGCGCGGGCCGCAGGTTGGGCAGGATGATGCTGAAGAAGGTGCGGATCGGTCCCGAACCGAGACTGGCGCTCGCCGTGACGAGTGTGTTCAGATCGATCGCGCGCAGTCCGGTGTCGAGCGCCCGGTAGACCAGCGGCAGTGTGAGGATGACGTAGAACGGCACCAGACTGTAGACGCTTGTGAGAAAACCGGGCACCGTCAGCCGAAACGCCAGGTTCGCGCCGTTGACCAGGGCCACCGCGGGAACCACGAACGGAATCACCGACAGCGCCTCGGCGATCGGCAGCCATCGCCGGGCCCGCAGGTGCAGCCAGACCAGGGTCGGGATCAGCAGGGCGAACGACGCGATGGTCGTGAGCAGGGCCAGCGCGAGGCTCTGCAGAACCTGCGGGCCGAAGCCCGAGTCGGCGACGGCATCCGCAATCGGGGTGAGCGTGAAGCCCTCGGCCGGCAGCGTGAAGCCAAAGGAAGCGGATGCCACGAGCGGCACCGCGAACAGCAGCCCCGCCACGACGAGCACGACGCCCTGCACAATGCTGCGCGAGCCCGCGCCGCTCACTGCAGCCACCGGGTGGTGCGCCGTACCAGCAGGTGCCGCAGCACCATGGCGACGGCGATGACGAGCATCATGCCGGTGGCCAGGGCGGCGCCGAAGCTTTGGTCGGTGAGCACGTTGCCCGAGATGAAGAAGCCGATCAGGATCGGCACGAGGTTGGCGCCGCCGCCGCTCAGGGCGTAGGCCGTGGCGTAGGCGCTGAAGGAGTTGGCGAAGAGGAGAAGCACGGCGCCTCCAATGGCGGGCGAGAGGATGGGCAGCAGAATGTCGATCAGGTAGCGCCAGCGGCCGGCCCCGAGGCTGAGCGCGGAATCGCTCCACTCCCGGCGGATGCCCATGATGGCGGGCAGTACGAGGATCGCCATCAGCGGCACCTGAAAATACAGGTAGACCACGACGAGGCCCCAGAACGAGGACACCGCGAAGGTCTCGGTGAGGTCCCAGCCGGTCGCGTCGTAGACGGCGAGGGTGATCAGGCCCTGCGAGCCCATCGCGGCGATGAACGCGAAGGCCAGCGGAATGCCGCCGAGCTGCGAGGCGACCACCGAATACGACAGCATGATCGAGCGCAGCCAGCGGGGGCGCTGCAGTGTGGCCAGCGCCCAGGCGACGACCAGTCCGAGCGCTCCGCCGAGCAGTGCGGTGACGGCCGACAGTGCCATCGTGTTCAGGAACGCCGAGACGTACTGTTCCTCGCCGAGTCGGCGCATGGATGCGAGCGACCAGCCGCCGGTGTTGTCGTGCAGGCTGGTCCACACGTTGGCGACGGTCGGCAGCAGCAGGAAGAGCGTGATGAACGCGAAGTACGGCAGCAGCCCCAGGGTGTCGCGGCCGGGAAGGCCGCGAAGGCCGCGACGTCGGGGGAGCCGGGGAAGAGGGGTCGGCGGGGTCGGCGGGGCCGGTGGGGCCGGCCGCTCACGCGGGCGCAGGCTACTGGCCAGCGACACTCGTGCCCCACTGGTCGACGATCAGCTCGGTCGCGGCGGCGGCCTGCTCGAGCGACGGGAACTCGATCTGCTCGAGGGTGTCTGCGGCGGGCAGGGAGTCGCGGGCTTCCTGCGGGAGGGTGCCCGCGGCATCCATCGCGGCGTAGCGGGCGGGAACGGCGCCGCTCTGGGCGTAGCTGATGGCTCCCTCATCGCTGAGGAGCCACTCGACCCAGAGGCGGGCGGCGTTCGGCTGCGGGCTGTCGATGGTGATCGGCTGGGCGTAGTAGTTGCCGAAGACGCCGTCGCCGGGAACGAGTACCTGCAGGTCCACGGCCGACTGGGTCATCTCCTCTTCGATGCCGCTGTAGTTGTAGTTCCAGTCGAAGGTCACGGCGGCTTCGCCGGTGGAGAGCGCGGCGGCGTTGGAGACGGAGTTGACGAGGTAGCCGCCGGTGGCCAGATCGGCGAAGTAGTCGATACCGGGCTGGATGTCGTCGAGGCTGCCGCCATTGGCGAGGGCTGCGGCGAACACGGTGGCGAGCGAGGATGCCCCGTCGCGCGGGTCTCCGATGGTGATCTTGCCCTTGTACTGCTCGTCTTTCAGGTCGGCGAACGAGGTGGGCACGTCGACCTCGTCGGCGTTGACGCCCATGCTGAGCACGCCGTAGTACGCGCCGACCCAGTAACCTTCCGGGTCCTTGAGGTTGTCGGGCACCTCATCGATGAGGGTGGGCTCGTAAATGTCGAGCAGCTCCTGGTCGATCGCGGGCTGCGTGAAGGAGTAGCCGATGTCGAGCACGTCGGGCTGGGTCGACTGGCCCAGCAGGTTCTTCACCGCGGACAGTTCCTCGCCGCTCGACGCATTCGGGCTCGCGACCTCGACCTTCACGCCGTACTTGGCTTCGAAGCCGGCAAAGGATTCGCCGTAGTTCGCCCAGGTCTCCGGGTAGGCGATGAGCTGCACGAAGCCTTCTTCCTGGGCCAGGGCGATGATCTCGTCGAGGGTTCCGCCGATCTCACGGGCCTCGGCCTTCGGCGTGGCGCAGCCGGCCAGCAGCGGAAGCGTCACGGCGAGACCGATCACCGCGGCGACCGAGCGGATGCCGGCGCGACGCCGAGGGGACACGGACGGCCGGGCGGGGTGTGAGAAAAAGGCAGACATGGTCGTGCTCCAAAAAGAAGTGGCGGGTGGGATGCCTTCAGCGTCGGACACGAAAGTGACGACGGGATGAACGCTGAATGACCGCCAGCTGAATTTGGTCTAGACCCTTTTTTTGGGGCCGCATAGTGGGTGTCAGACGCGACTACCCACACGAAGGACGACCCTGATGACCCTGACTGACCCGATTGACCTGACTGACCCGATTTGCACCCCGAACGCCGGCTGGAGCATGGCCGAGATGCAGGGACTGCTGCTCGATTTCAATGGCACCCTCAGCGATGATGAACGACTACTGTCCGAGCTGATTCGGGAGCTGGCTCGGGAGGCCCTCGGCGTGGACCTGTCCGCAGATCGCTACACGACGGCGTATGCGGGGCGCAGTGATCGTGGCATTCTGACGCTGCTGGCCGCCGAGAGCACGCGACCACAGGCATCCGTCGACGACCTGCTCGTCGAACTCGCCCGGCGTTACGAGCGGGCGGCCGCGACGGCGGACCTGATCGCGCAGCCCACCCGGGACTTTGTGCGGGCGGCAGCGGGTCGGGGCCTCGCCCTGGCCGTGGTGACGGGAGCGAGCCGGCAGAGTGTGCTGCCGGCCCTGCACCGGGCGGGCCTCAGCGAGCTGCTGCCGACGGTTGTCGCCGAGGAGGACGTGGCCGCGGGCAAGCCGCACCCGGAGGGGTTTCGGCGCGGGGCCGCGCTGCTCGGGCTCGGCGACCCACGCCGGGTGGTGGTGCTCGAGGATTCGCTCCCGGGGCTGGCCGCGGGCCGGGCGGCCGGCATGCGGGTGATCGCCGTCGCGGGCACGCATCCGCTGAGCGAGCTGCGGCCACGGTGCGACGGCGTGCTGCCGACGCTGACCCCGGCGGCGCTGCACCTACGGTTCGGTGACTGAAGCGGATGCCGCGTCGTCGTCGGGGAGGCCGGCCGGGGCATCCGCTGCCGAACTGACCCGCCCGGACACGGTGACGCGGAGCTTGTCGGAGCGGAAGAGGTCGCGGGAGAACTCCACGGGGGTGCCGTTGCCGGCGAGCGAGGTGCGCGTGATGCCGAGGATCGGGCCGTTCGGGGCGATCTCGAGCAGCGCGGCATCGGCGGCGTCGACGATCAGGGCGGTCAGTTCCTGGGTGGCCGATACCGGGGCAAGTGCGTAGTGGCGGCGCATGAGGGAGTACATCGACCCGGTGAGGTCACGGTCGAGCAGGCCGGGGAACAGCCCGGCGGGAAAGTATGAGCGCTCGAGCACGACGGGGATGTCGTCGGCGAAGCGCACCCGGATCACGTCGTAGACGCTGTCGGCGGGGCCGAGCCGCAGGGCGGTGCGAGTGGCGTCGTCGGGAGTGTTCTGGGTGGCCGAAATGAGGCGAGAGGATGCCGTCAGCGCCGACTGCAGCAATTGCGCTCGGAGTCCGACCAGGTTGGAAATATCTACGTTGGAACGGTGATCGGCGATCACGGCACCGCCGCGGCGGCCGCGGGTGCGGGTCAGCCAGCCAGCGGTTTGGAGGCCCTCGAGGGCCTGGCGGAGGGTCATTCGGCTGACCAGGAGCGCTTCGGCGAGTTGGCGTTCCGGGGGGAGTCTGTCGCCGGGGGTGAGCTCGCCCGAGACGACCAGGTTGCTGAGCCAGTCCGCGATCTGCAGGTGCACGGGTGACGCGGCGCTCCACGGCGCGGGGCGCAGGCGAGCGAGAGTCAGCACGGCCGGCGTCGCGGGTGGTGTGCTCGTGGCAGGGGTGCTCTGTGTCAATGGTGTGATCTCCACAGTTTAGAGGGACCCTGCCGCGGGGCTTCGCTGGTCGGGCGCGGTCACGGTGCCGGTGGGCTGGGGCGAGGCATGACGATCAGGGGTTCTCAACCCCAGAATTTCAACGTTTATGAGCATACTTTCCGTTTATGCTGTGATCAGGGGGACCAGCCATGGTGAGACGCTACGAGGGCTACGCCCGGTCCCTGCTGGAATTTCAGGTCGTCGTGTTCGCGGCGCTGCTCGTGGTGGGCACGGCGCTGCTGGTCGGCGGCCCGAACACGCTCAATCCGGTGCTGTATATTTCTGGCGCCGGGCTCATCGGGCTGGTCACCGTCGTCACGGTGTTGTGGCGCAAGACCGCCTGGCTGCAGAGCTTCTCGCTGGCGCTACCCCTGCTGGATATCGTGGGCATCCGCCTGACCGTCGTGGCCGACCAGGCCGCGATGTCGGGCGGCGCGCTGCTGCTCATCCTGCCCATCATTTGGATCGCCTACTCGTTCGGCCCGGTGGGTTTTGCCGTGTGCCTCGCGCTCGTCGCGGTGACGAGCCCGCAAAGTTTCTTCGCGAACTACGTCGACTTCGACTCCGCCGACTTCGCCCGCCTCATCGCGTTTCCGCTGATTCTGGTCGTGCTGGCGGGGGCCGCCGGAATCTCGGGCGCGCGCATTCGTCGTAAACGCGTCGAACTGGCCGCCCAGACCGAGCTGACCGAGCAGGCCGTGCGCCAACGCGACCGGCTGATCGAGGCGGTCACCCATGAGCTGCGCACACCACTCACCTCGATCCTGGGCAATGCCGAGCTCGTGCTGGAGGACAGCGGGCAGATGCCGCTGGTGCAGCAGCGGGCAGCCGTGATCGTGCGCAACGCCGAGCAGATGGAGGCGATGTTCGCAGACCTGCTTATGGCCCGCAGTACCGCGGTGCGGGAACCTCCACTCGAGTACGCCGCGACGGATCTGCGCCGGCTCGTGGCGGAGTGCCGGGAGACGCGCCTGGTTTCTGCTGATGTGCGCGGCATCACGATCAGCGTGAGCGAGCCGATGCCGGGCGTGCCCTCGCCGTTCGCCGAGGTCGATGCGAATCGGGTTCGGCAGGTGGTCGACAACCTGCTCTCCAACGCCATCAAGTACAACCGCGTGGGCGGCACGGTCACCGTCAGCGTGACGAGCGACGCCGACACGGTCACGCTCGCCGTCGCCGATTCGGGCGGCGGAATCGCCGACGAAGACCGGTCGCGCGTGTTCGAGGCGTACTATCGCACGCCCTCGGCGCGCACCTCCGATCAGGCGGGCACCGGCCTGGGCCTCGGAATCAGTCGCCACATCGCACGGCGCCACGGCGGCGACCTGCGCCTCACCCGGTCATCGCCGGCGGGCAGCCGCTTCGAGCTGACCCTGCCCGTGGGCCGCCGCGGGTTGTGACGATTGGCTGGGCCCGTGTCGATGGATGACAGCTGTGAGCGCGCAGGCCTCCTATAGCGGGCTCGCGCGCTCACAGCTGTCACCTATCGACAAGCGGATGCCGCCGCCCGGCTCAGGCCTGGCCGGAGATCGTCAGCGTGGCGCGCGGGCGGGTCGCCTCGATCAGCAGCGCGTTCTGGCCATCGACGGATTCGGCCCAAGCCAGTGCCGCTTCGTGGCTGCGGCCGTGGCGCTCGTGCCGGTCGACGAGGCGGCGCAGGCGTTCGGCCTCACTGGTCTCGCAGAACCAGCTCTCGGCGAGCAGCTCCCGAATCTGTGCCCACGGCTCGGAGTCGGCGAGCAGGTAGTTGCCCTCGACCATCACGACGCGGGCAGTCGGCAGCACGGCGATCTCGGCGGCGATGCCCTCGTCCACGGCGCGGTCGAAGCTCGGCGCGTAGACCGTGTGCTCGGTCTCGGCGAGCAGCCGGCGCAGCAGGCCGACGAAGCCCCAGCCGTCGAAGGTGTCGATGGCGCCCTTGCGGTCGTGGCGGCCCAGCCGGTCGAGGGTCTTGTTGGCGAGGTGGTAGCCGTCCATGGGCAGGTGCACCGCGGCATCCGTCGACCCGAGCAGCTCGTTCACCGTGGCCGCGACCTGCATCGCGAGGGTGGTCTTGCCGGCGCCGGGACTGCCGGCGATGCCGATCAGGATGCGCCCGTGTTCGGGCAGCAGCGTGATCACGCGCTGCGCGAGTTCGGTCAGCTGAGCGGATGCAGGTGCGTCGGCCAGCTGGGTCGCCGCGGCGGACCGGTCGTCACCATTCGGCATGTGTCGACTCGGCAGGTGTGGACGCGGCATCTGTGGACTCGGCATGAGTCGACTCTAGGGCGGTGGCGAGATAGGTGTGGGCGTGCCGGGCCAGGGCGGGGCCGTCGTACCAGAGGTTGCGCCAGATGGCGAGGTCGTTCGACAGGGTCGGTGAGACGATCGCCGACGAGAACGATTCGAAGGTGATCGGTCCGGTGTAGTCGATGTCGGCGAGGGCGTGGAAGAACGACCCGAAATCGAGGTGGCCGCTGCCGAGATAGCCGCGGTGGTTCTCGCCGATGTGCACGTAGCCGAGGCGGTCGCCCACGAGGTGAACCGGGCGCACGAAGTCGTCCTCCTCGATGTTCATGTGGTACGAATCGAGGTGGATCAGCACGTTGTTTTCGCCGATGTCGTCGGCGAGGGTGAGCGCTCCGGCGGCGGTGTTGATGACGTTGGTCTCGTAGCGGTTGCAGATCTCCAGGCCCAGGCTCATGCCGAGCCCCTGCGCCTCGACGGCGAGGTCGCGCAGCACCGCGACGACGTTGGCGCGGCCCCGCGTGCTGAGCGGGGCGCTGTACTTGCCGAGCGCGCTGTAGAGCGCGCCGGTGAAGAAGGTGCCGCCGAGGTCGTGGGTGAGCTGCAGGGAATCGTGCAGCAGGGCGGCGCCGAGGGCGACGACCGCGGGGTCGTCGCTGGAGACATCCGCCTGAAAACTCAGCCCGCGGGAGCAGACCACGTCGAGGCCGGCCGCGTGAAGCTCGGCGCGGGCGCTCGCCGCGTCGAGATTGTGGGCGTCGTGCAGCGACAGCTCCAGAATGTCGAAGCCGGCTTTCTTGGTCTGTTCGATCGCGTAGCTGACTTCGGCGGGGCCGGTGCCGCCCGAGAAGACGAGGGCGTGCACTCCGAGTGAGTTGCTGGACATGAGGGTTCCTTTGTTCTGTGAAAAATCGAGACTGTGTGGTGGTGAGCAGACGAATTAAGCGGATGCCAGCGCCGGCACGGCAGCGTGCGCGGCGGCCAGTTGGGCGGTGAGAAAGGTGTGGGCCTGGCGGGCGAGGTCGTGCGGGTCGGTCCAGAGGTCGCGCCAGAGGCCGATGTCGGTCGCGACCGCCGGCGGCTGCACCACGCCCGAGAACGATTCGAAGGTGATCGGTCCGCGGTAGTCCGACAGGGCGAGCTGGCGAAACAGCCCGGGCCAGTCGATGCTGCCGGTGCCGAGGCCCCCGCGATGGTTCTCGGCGGCATGGATGTAGCCGAGCAACGGCCCGGCATCGCGCACGGCAGTGGCCTGGTCGGGTTCCTCGAGGTTGGCGTGGAAGGTGTCGAGGTGCAGCACGACGTTGGGCGCAGCCAGGTCATGGATGAACTGCACGGTCTTCGCGGCGGTGTTGAGCAGATTGCTCTCGTAGCGGTTGACGTATTCGAGGCCGAGCTCGATGCCCGACTCGGCCGCCACCCGCGCCACCCGCCCGAGCACGGCCAGGGAGTTGTCCCGAGCCTGCGCGCTGGGCGCCAGGTCGTACTTGCCCATCATCGAGTAGAGCACCCCGCCGACGTAGGGCGCGCCGAGGCTGTGGGCGAAGGCGACCGCCTGCAGCAGGCGGCGTTCCCCGCGCGCGGATGCGTGCGCATCCGTCGTGTTGATGTCCTCGCCTCGGCCGAGGGCGAGCGAGACGACGGCATCGAGGCCATGGTCCCGCAGCAGGGCCAGTGTGACGCCCGGGTCCGACACGTCGTGGTCGGCGTCGGAGCTAACCGCCGGAATCTCGATCAGGTCGAACCCGGCGGCCGCGCTCTGCTCGATGGCGTAGCGGGCGGATGCCGGCGACCAGTCCCCGACCCAGACGCCGGCGTGGATGCCGAGCGGGTTGTGTGGTGCGGTCATCGTCAGTGCGCCTTCGCGCCGGTGATGAGCGCGACGAGCTCGTCGCCGCTGGACTCCGCGGTGCGGCGTTCGGCCACGGCGAGGCCGGCCCGCATTACCCAGACGTGGTTGGCGAGGCGCATCACCTGGTCGAAGTTGTGGCTGATCAGCAGCACCGAGACGCCCGAATCGCGCAGGGTCTCGATGGTCTGCTCGACCTTCGCGGTCTCCTGCACGCCGAGGGCGGCGGTGGGTTCGTCCATGATGACGATCTTGCTGCCCCAGCCGGCGGCGCGGGCGATGGCCACCGCCTGGCGCTGGCCGCCCGACAGCCGGCGCACCTTGCTCGCGACCGGCGGCGCGTTCACCGCGAGGTCGGCGAGCATGTCGGCCGCTTTGCGCTTCATGTTCTTGCGGTCGAGGGTGCGGAACGGGCCGTGCACGAGCTCGCGGCCGAGAAAGAAGTTCTGCCAGACGGCGAGTTCTTCGACCAGGGCGAGGTTCTGCTGCACGGTCTCCATGCCGTGCTTGCGGGCCTCGTTCGGGGTGCTGAAGTGCACCACGTCGCCGTCGAGCCGGATCGTGCCGGAATCGGGCCGGTGGATGCCGGACAGGCAGCGCACGAGCGTGGACTTGCCGGCGCCGTTGTCGCCGACCAGGGCGGTGATCTCGCCGCGCCGCATGGTGATCGAGGCGCCCTTGAGGGCGTGCACGCCGCCGAAGGACTTTTTAATGTCGGTGGCTTCGAGCAGAATCTCACTGGCGGGAGCGGAACCGGGCTGAAAATCGGTCTGAGTGGTCATTTCATCTTCATTTCTGCTGGTCTGCGTCATTTCTTCTGGAACCGGGTGAGGAGGGCAGCGAGCACCACAACCAGGCCCACGGCGAGCGGCTGGTAGAACTGACTCACCCCGAGCAGGGTGAGCCCGTTGGTGAGGGCGGTCAGCAGCAGCGCGCCGATGATCGGGCCCACGATGCGGGCCTTGCCGCCGGTGAGGCTGACCCCGCCGAGCACGACCGCGGCGATGCAGTTCAAGAGAAAGGCGGTATTGATTGCCGGCTCCGCGGCGCCCACGCGCGCCACCAACAGCAGGGCGGCGACCCCGGCGAGGCCAGCGCTGATCAGGTAGACCGCGATGCGCACGCGGGGAGCGTTGACGCCGTTGGCGACCGCGCTCTCCTCGCTGCCGCCGGCGGCCTGCACGTGCAGGCCGAAGCGGGTGCGGAACATCACGAACCAGGCCAGTGCGCCGATGATCACGGCGAGGATGATCGGGTAGCCGAAGATGCCGATCGATCCCGACGTGAGCGTCAACAGCTCGGAGCTGTTCACGGTGATCGGCTTGCCGTCGCTGAAGATCAGCGCGAGGCCGGTCGCCACCGAGAGCGTGCCGAGGGTCGCGATGAAGTCCGTGACCTTGCCGCGTGCGATCAGCAGCCCGTTGATCAGCCCGATGACCAGGGCGGATGCGACGGCCACGAGCCCGGAGAGCACAAAACCGAGACCGGCCTGCCAGGCGAGCCCGAAGCCGACCGCGCCCACGGTCATCGTGGCCGAGATCGACAGGTCGATGCCGCCGGTGGTGATGACGAACGATTGTGCCACCGACAGCACGATCAAGATCGCGGCCGCGACGAGCATGGCGCGAATGTTGCCGAGCGTCAGGAACGTCGGACTCAGAATCGAGAAGACGATCACCAGCCCGACCAGGCCGATCGGGGCGGCCTGCTCGGCCCAGAAACTCACCTGCCGGGCCTGGCCGATGATCGGGGCGACAACGCCGTGCGGGGCATCCGCCGGCTTGGTCCTGGTGGGGCCGGTCTTGGTTGGGGTGCTCATGAGCGCGGTCCTACTTGGTCAGCAGCGCGGTCAGCGGGTTCTCGAAAGCCTCGAACGGCTGCGGGAACTTGGCGATGGCATCCGCCGCGACGTCGGTCGTGACCAGGGCCGTCGGGGATTCGATCTGGTCGGGCAGGGTCTGTCCGGCCGCGACGACCTCGCAGGCTTGCAGGCCGAGTTCGCCGATCGCGTAGGGATACTGGGCGACGGTCGCGGTGAGGCCGCCGGCGGCCACCGATTCGAGGGCGTCCTTGTTGCCGTCGACGCTGACCACCACGATCTCGCCGGTGCGCTGGGCGTTTTCGACGGCCTTCACGATGCCGAGGCCCATGTCGTCGTTGGCGGCGAAGAAGGCCGTGATGTCGGGGTTGGCCGCGATGATGTCGGTGGCGGCGGTGAGGGCGACCTCACGCTTCCAGTCGGCGGCGGTCTCCTGCACGACGGTGAGGTCACCGGCGGCAGCCCTGAAGCCGTCGACGCGGGCGGCGCTCGTGACGTCACCGGCGATGCCGCCGATGATGGCGACCTTGCTGCCGGCCGGCACCTGCGAGGCGATGAAGTCGCCGGCCTTGCCGCCGGCGGCCTCGTTGTCGGTGCCGATGTAGGTGGCAATGTCGATGTTCGCGGTCTGCGCCGCGTCGGGGTCGATCGGGCTGTCGATGTTGACGATGGCCTTGCCGGCGGTGCTGACCTGGCTGAGGGCCTGCACGAGGTTGGTGCCGCTGATCGGGTTGATGATGAAGCAGCCGAAGTCCTGGCCGGCGAGCGCGCTGAGCTTGTCGGCCTGGCCGGAGGTGTCGCCGACGTCGGCGGCGGCCTGGATGCTGACGTCGACCCCGTCGGTGTCGGCGGCGTCGTTGATGCCGTCTTCCATGGCCTGGAAGAAGGGGTTGTCGAGGCCCTTGATGACCGCGGCGACCTTGGCGCCGCCGGCGCCGGTCGCATCCGACGATGCGCCGTTGGAGCAGCCGGCGAGGAGCAGGGCGAGTGCCCCGAGGGGAACGGCCACGCGCAGAGTGCGCTGCCATGTTGCGTCTGTGCTGAACATGTCTACCTCAGAAGGTTGGGGCACCACCGTGTGCCAGTGGGATAAAACTAGCGCCACTTTTATGCTTTGACAATACAGAAGTCAGAATTCTTTCTGACGGGTAAGATCGAAACACCTGAGGCACTGGAGCCCGAATGTCCTGGAACGATGCACCCTCCCACGTCAGCGACGTGCTGTCCCTTTTTCGCGACCGCAAGCGGCTCAGCCGCACCGATGTCATGCGCATCACGGGCCTGTCACGGTCGACCGTGAACCAGCGCCTGACCTCGCTGCACGCGGCCGGTCTGATCTCCGCCATCGGCGGGGGCGAGTCCACGGGCGGACGCCCGTCGAGCCTGTTCGAGTTCAATCAGCGGCGGGCGAGCCTGCTCGCGGTCGATATCGGGGCATCCGGTTTCATCGTCGCCCTGTGCGACCTGGAAGGCACGCCGATTCGGCACGTGACCCGCCGGGTCAACGTCTGGGAAGGGCCAGAACGGGTGCTCGGCGACGTGCTCGTGGCGATGGAGGAACTCGGCGACACCGGCGGCGTCTGGGGCATCGGGGTGGGCGTGCCCGGTCCGGTCGATTTCGCGGCAGGCCGCGTGGTGAGCCCGCCGATCATGACCGGCTGGGACGGTTTCGACATTGCCGGCTGGTTCGGCAGCCACTTCGCCGTGCCGGTCGTGGTGGAGAACGACGCCAACGCCCGGGCGGCGATCGAAGCCCGCGTGCTGAAGAGCGACAACCTGATCGGCCTCAAGCTCGGCACCGGCATCGGGGCCGGCCTCGTCTTCAACGGGCAGATCGTGCGCGGCAACGAGGGCGCGGCCGGGGATATCGGCCACACCCGCACGGCGCCGACCGTGGGCCCCGACGAGGTGGCGCTGCTGCAGTGCCGGTGCGGCAACGAGGGCTGCGTCGAGGCCTCGGCGAGCGGATGGGCCCTCGTGCGCGACCTGACCGCCCTCGGCATTGCGGTGACGTCCCCGACCGAGGTCGTGCAACTCGTGATCGCGGGCAATATCGCCGCCGTGCGCCTGGTGCGGCAGGCGGGGCGCACGCTCGGCGACGCGGTCGCCGACCTGGTCAGCATCCTGAACCCGGCGGTGATCGTGGTGTCCGGCCAGCTGGCGGACTGCGGGGAAGTGCTGATGTCCGGCATCCGGGAGCGGGTCTACCAGCGCACGTCGACGCTGGCCACCCGGCGGCTGCGCATCACGACGTCGACGCTCGGCGATCTCGGGGGAGTGTCGGGGCTCGCGCTCATCACGGCCGACCAGATTTTCGGCACCGACGCGATCGACGAGCAGCTGCGCCGGGTCGTGTAGGGCCGCGAGCGCGGCTCGGGGCTGACCGATTGCCCCATAGACTGGGACTGGTCCGTCTGATCTCAGACCGTGGCCGTACGTATATACAGGGGGTTCCACCACGGCTCGACGCATCTTCGCAACGATTGCCCTGAGCGTGCTGGCCGTGTTCGCGATGCCGCTGACCGCCCAGGCATCGGGCTACGTGCCGGCCGACAGCATCAGCGTGTCCGGAACGCCGCTGCCCGGCGAAACCGTCGCCGTCGACTTCGCCGCGGGCGCGTTCACCGCCGGCGAGGCCGTGACCTTCGCCGTCGACGGCGCGGGCACCGCAACCCTCTCCGCCGTTCGCGCGGCCACCGTCACGCTCGTGAAGTCCGCGACGGATGCCGGCGCCGCGAGCGTCAACGTCACCCTCCCGGCCGACGCCACCGGCTCCTACACGACCACCGCCACCGGCCAGCTGTCCGGCGCGGTCGGCGTGGCCACCATCACCGTCTCGGCAGCGGATGCCGGTTCCGGCCTCGCCGGCACCGGGTACGACGCTCCCGTGCTGCTGATCTGGGCCGGTGCCGGCGCCCTCGTGCTCGGCGTGGCACTCGTCGTGGTGCTGGCCGTGCTGCGTCGCAAGCGCGCCGCGCAGTAGCCGCTCGCCGGAGCATCCGTCGCCCGTCGCCCGTCGCCCGTACCATTCGACGGAGTTGAGCTCGGTTTCGCCCGGTTTTGGGCCGAAAACACCCTGTTGAGGGGTGAACACCGTCGAATGGTACGGCGGCGGGGCTAGAGGGCGGCGACGAAGGCCGTCACCTCGTCGACGTGCTCGGACGTGAGTCCGGCTCGGGGCTCCGGGTGCACGAGCAGCGTCGGGTAGGGCTGCGCGGCGGCCCAATCCTCGGCGTCGGCGCGCAGCAGGTCGTCGATCCAGACCACGGCGCGCGGCGGGTCGTCTTGGCGCGCGAGCCAACGGGCAACCCAGTGCAGCTTCGGGGTCGGGGCGGGTGCGGCCGGGTCGGCGTGCATGTCCCGCGGAAACGCGATGCCCTCGGTGGTGTCGGCAAGCTCGAGATCCCGGGTGAGGTGGAACGTGTGCGTCGGCGACCAGGTCGTGGCCCAGACGATGTCCCCGAGCCCCGCGAGCCGCTGCACGAGCAGTGCGCGGTCGGGGCTGAGTACGAGCCGCGGATGCTGCGACTGCGGGTTCAGCACGCCGTCGACGTCGAGCAGGATGAGCACACGGGGAGAAGTCATCCGTTCAGCCTACGGCCGGTCGCGGAGCCGCCCCACTCCTCGCGAGTGAGCGGTTTGTGCACCAAAACCCGCCGGGAAGTGCAAAAAATGCTCACTCGCGGGACGAGGGCGGGCGCTCGAGCTCGTGGGCGAGGGCCTCGAGTTCGGCGCCGCCGGCCATCAGGGCGGTCATCTCGGCGAGGCTGATGCCGGCTTTCGGAAACACGCCGAGGCTGGTGCTGTGCTCGAGCAGCAGAAACCGGTCGCCCACCGGGTAGGCGTGGTGCGGGTTGTGCGTGATGAAGACGACGCCGAGGCCCAGGTCTCGGGCCTGCATGATGTAGCGCAAGACGACTCCCGACTGGGTGACCCCGAGCGCCGCGGTCGGCTCGTCGAGAATCACCACACTCGCCCCGAAGTACACGGCGCGGGCGATCGCGACGGACTGCCGTTCGCCGCCGGACAGGGTGCCGATCGGCTGGTCGACATCACGCAAGCGGATGCCCATGCGCGCCAGTTCGGTGTGGGCGAGGTGGCGCATCCGTCGGATATCGAGCCGGCGGAAGGGGCCGATCGTGAGCTCCGCGCCGAGGAAGAAGTTGCGCCAGACCGGCATCAGCGGCACGACGGCGAGGTCCTGGTACACGGTCGTGATGCCGAGATCGAGGGCCGCGCGCGGGCTCGCGAACGTGACCGGGCGGCCGTGGGCGAGCAGTTCGCCCTCGGTGTGCGGGTGCACGCCGGCGAGGATTTTAATGAGCGTCGACTTGCCGGCGCCGTTGTCGCCGAGCACGCAGAGCACGTCGCCGGCCGCGACCGTGGCCGAGACGCCGTGCAGCGCGCGTACCGGGCCGTAGGATTTGCCGATCGAGCGCACCTCGAGGATCGGGGCGGCGCTCATGCGCGGGCCCCGACGCGCTTCCGCACCGACAGGTTGACGAGCACCGCGAGAAGAAGCATCACGCCGAGGAAGGCTTTGAGCCAGTTGTTGTCCCACTGGGCGAAGACGATTCCCTGCAGGGTCATGCCGTAGATCAGGGCGCCGAGGGCAGCGCCGGCGGCCGATCCGTAGCCACCGGTGAGGAGGCTCCCGCCGACGACGGCGCAGATGATGTAGATGAATTCCTGGCCGATGCCGGTGGTCGCCTGCACGGTGGAGACGTCGAAGAGCATCAGCATGCCGACCAGCCAGCCGGCGCCGGCGGTGGTCATGAACAGGCTGAGCTTAACCTTCAGCACCGGCACGCCGAGCTGGCGGGCGGCGGGCTGGTCGCCGCCGACGGCGACGATCCAGTTGCCGCTTCGGGTGCGCAGCAGCACCCAGGTGGCGAGGGCGATCACGGCGAACCACCACAGCACGGCAACCTTCAGGTCGAGGCCGAAAACGGGGATTGTGGACCCGAACAGGATTTTAACGGTGTCGAAGAAGGGAACCTGGTTCATGCCCTGAATGACGACCGACCCGGTGATGAGCTTTGTGACGGCGAGGTTCAGACCCTGAAGGATGAAAAACGTCGCGAGGGTCACGATGAAACTCGGCAGGCCGGTCTTCACGACGATCAGCGCGTTGGCGGCGCCGATCGTGAGGGCGATCGCGAGGGCGACGAGCATCGCGACCCAGACGTTGAGGCCCCACTGCGTGGTCATTATTCCCACCAGCAGCCCGGTCGTTCCGGTCATCGCGCCCGCGGAGAGGTCGAATTCGCCGCCGATCATCAGCAGCGCGACCGCGACGGCCATGATGCCGAACAGGCTCGAACTGTAGAGCCAGGTCGAGACGCCGGCGGGGGAAAGAAAAACGCTGTTGGTCAGGGAAAAGAACACGAACACGCCGAGGGCCGCCACGAGCGCGCCGAGTTCGGGGCGGCGCAGCAGGGCGCGCACGGGGTGGCGCGCTGTCGGGGCGTCCTGCGCGCTGGGGCCGGTGGTGGTCGGGGCAGCGGATGCGGCGGGGCGCGTCACCGGGTTCCTCGCTCGGCGAACTCCGCGACCTGCCCCGCGTTCTCTGTGGTGACGAAGCCGGGGCCGGAGTAGACGGGCTGGCCGCCGCCGACGGTGTCGCCGTTGCGCAGCTTCAGCGTGAGGAACACCACCGGCAGGTAGCCCTGCGAGTAGGGCTGCTGGTCGAGCGCGAACAGGATCGAGCCGTCTGTGATCAGGGAGGTGACGTCGGCGGAGACGTCGAAGGTGGCAACCAGCGCGGTGCCGCCGGCCTCCGTGTTGGCCTGCGCGGCGGAGACAGCGACGCCGGGGTTGAGGCTGAGCACGCCGTCGATGCTCGGGTCGGCGAGCAGGCTGCTGCGGATCGTGTTCTGGGCGTCGGCGAGGTTGGCGATGTCGACCTGCAGGTTGGTGACGGTGTCAAGCTTGTCGGCCGCTCCCGCGCAGCGTTCTTCGAGCGAGACGTTCCCGGCCTCGTGGATCACGCAGATGACGTTGTTGGCGCCGGCTTCGGCGAGTCTTTCGCCTGCTGCCTGGCCGGCGAGAAACTCGCTCTGGCCCACGTGGGTGAGGGCACCGAACTCGGCGGACTGCTCGAGGCCGGCATTGATCGTGACGACGGGGATGCCCGCGGCGACCGCGCTCTCGACGGCGGCTCGCACGCCGTCGGGGTTGGCCATCGACACGATCAGCCCGGCCGGGTCGCCGGCGACGGCCGCGTCGATCAGCTGGCTCTGCTTCACGGGGTCGCCGTCGCCCTGGTAGGTGACTCTCATGTCGAGGTCGGCGGCGGCCTGCTCGGCGCCGCTTTTCACGACGTCCCAGAAGTTGTCGCCGGGGGTGCCGTGGGTGATGACGGCGATGGTGCCGGTCACGGAGGTCGAGGGGGCGCGGTTGTCGTCGATGGCTCCGGTTCCGGAGCAGCCGGTGAGCGCGAGCAGGCCGGCGAGGGCGAGGGCCGTGGTGGTGTTGCTGATGGGGCGGGTGGGGCGGGCGTGACTCATGGGTGGATCCTCCAGGGCATCTGTCCTCGATTTTGCCAGCTTTTCGGGGCCGAAACGGCGCGGCCGAGCCGGGTGCGGCTCCCGTCGGCGGCATAACTCCTGCAGATCGTGCAGCCCGCACGGCAGAACCCCGGAAACACGGGCCACTTTTTCGGCCGGCCGCGTAGCCAGCAGGAGTTATGCCGCGGGCGCCGGCGAGACCGACCGGGATGCGGCATCCGCCGGCGCGGGCCACACTGGGAACGACCGGTTCACCGACGAAAAGGACTGATATATGCGCTATCGCACCCTCGGCAACAGCGGCGCGGTCGTCTCGACCTACGCCCTCGGCACCATGACCTTCGGCGCGGAGGCCGACACCACCACGAGTCACGAGCTGATCGACGCCTACGTGGCCGCCGGCGGTACCTTCATCGACACGGCGGACGTGTACAGTTTTGGCCGCTCGGAAGACATCGTGGGCGCCTGGCTGGCCGCGCACCCTGCCGAGCGCGAGCAGCTCGTGCTGGCCACCAAGGCCCGGTTCCCGATGGGGCCGGGCCCGAACGATCTCGGCACGAGCCGGCGCCACCTGGCCCGGGCCCTCGACGCTTCACTGCGCCGACTCGGCACCGATCAGATCGACCTGTACCAGCTGCACGCGTGGGATCCGGTGACCCCGATCGATGAAACCCTGCGCTTTCTCGACGACGCCGTGCGCGCCGGAAAGATCGGCTACTGGGGCGTCTCCAACTTCACCGGCTGGCAGCTGACCAAGGCGGTACACCGGGCGGTGGCGCTCGGCTTCACGCCGCCGGCCACCCTGCAGCCGCAGTACAACCTGCTGGTGCGGGAGATTGAGAGCGAGATCGTGCCGGCCGCCCTCGACGCGGGCCTCGGTCTGCTGCCGTGGTCACCGCTCGGCGGCGGCTGGCTGACCGGAAAATACCTGCGCGACACCGATCCGACCGGGGCGACGCGGCTCGGTGAGGACCCGGGGCGCGGCATGGAGGCCTGGATCCCGCGCAACGAACTCGACCGCACCTGGGCGATCATCGACACGGTCCGCGCGGTTGCGACCGAGGTGGGCGCGTCGAGCGCGCAGGTGTCCCTGGCCTGGCTCGAGGGCCAGCCCGGGGTGACCGCCGTCATTCTGGGTGCGCGCACGGTGGCGCAGCTGTCAGAAAACCTGGGGGCGGCATCCGTCGTGCTGAGCGACGCGCAGGTGCAGCGCCTGACCGCGGTCAGTGCGCCGGTGGTGTCGGACTACCCATACGGCGACGCCGCGCGGGAGCAGCGCGGGCGCCAGCTGCCCGGCGGCCGCTGACCCGCGGCGCGGCCCAGCAGACGCGCCGTT
>NZ_QZVS01000041.1 GCF_003602235.1 Cryobacterium melibiosiphilum | reverse complement strand
GTATCCTCGCCCAATCGTCCATATTGATCACCCTCCATAGTGGCTGGTGGCCCTATTTTCAAACGGCGATACTGGCCCTATTTTCGGTCGGCGTTAACAAGATGGTGGCACACTCATCCGACATCGCCTGGGGGCTGTAGCGTCCGACATCGAACGCAACTGTTTCAGCAATGGTGACGCCATTATTCGAGTTAGAGCATCTGTTCTCTTGCTCCGTCCGGAGAAGGCGGTGCTGAGGCAAGATTCAACGATCAAGTGAAGTTTTACTCATATTTGTTCACTCTGACTTCGGCCTGCCGACGTTGAGTGCACGCCCTTCAGGCGTGCGGCGCTACTGCCTGCCATGATTGTGGAATGACCGACCAAGACTCAAAGGCCGAAGTTGGCAGCGATAGCCGCACTGACGGATCAGACTTCAATTCGCCAGCGGCTAACCGATTTCCTCTTCTTGAAGTCGAATCCGGTGCCGATGCGAGCCGCACCTTTCGCGAGCCGGACTCGATGCTTAGCGACGATACTTCAGCCTTCGGCGCCGCGGAAAATCTGGCCTCCGTGTCGAACGTGGCACGCGCAACAGGCGAAGTGGCCTCGCTTACGGAGCTCAGGGAGAGTTTGGTGAGCCCTGCAGCGCTGGCCGCTGCTGCGCTCCGGCAAGCGGATCACGGAGAACGTCAAAGCGATCGGGGCGGTGCATCCGGCAGCGTTGCGGCTTTGATGGCAAGACTGGTGGCGGACCCGGAACAATCGGCGTTACCAAGCGGGATTTCAGGGAGCCTAGCCTTGATGCNAATCGGCGTTACCAAGCGGGATTTCAGGGAGCCTAGCCTTGATGCTGGCGAACGCACTTCCGACGGCACATAATTCGGCAGCTTTCGCGGACCTCAGCGGGATAGGCAACATGACCGCCATGCTCGGGAACTCACTCTCAATGACGGACTATTCAGCAGCCTTCGCAGACCTCAGCGGAATATCACAAAGCATGACCGCGACCCTGACGAATGCGCTCCCGAAAATGGATTACTCGGCAGCCTTCGCGGACGTCAGCGGGATAGGCAACATGACCGCCATGCTCGGGAACTCACTCTCAATGAAGGACTATTCAGCAGCCTTCGCAGACCTCAGCGGAATAACACAAAGTATGACCGCCATGCTCGCGAACGCCCTTCCCAAAACAGACTACTCGGCGGCCTTTGGGCAATTCAGCGGGGCAGACTCGACATCGACGAGAATTATGACGGACATAGCAAACGCCAGGTTGCTAACGCTTGAGCGCGGCTTCATGCAAGGAACTGGTACCGCCACCGACTTCTTTGGGGAGCTAGATACCGTCGTCGGTGAAGACCGTAAGCTGAACGATCACGTGCGCCGAGCTGTTGCGACGACTCAGCGAGTTGGATCATTCGGACTGGACTTCAACTCGGTGCGCCGCGAAGCCGCCGAATTGGCTGATCGGTTTGACAGCGAACCTGACTTAGAGAGGACCGTGCGTTCGGCTTTAGAACCAGTCCAAGACCTCACCGGCCTGACTGACGAAGTACTAATCGAATACGGAGAGTTCCTTGGCTGGTGGACGCGCATCACTCGGCACAAAATATCCACCGCAGGAATAATTTTCGGATTCACGGCCGGTCTTGTCTCGTACATCGCTAGCCAAGGTTCCGGATCGGTAGCTGCACCATCGGCCGTGGTAGACGCGATTATTTTGGGCGGAGGGATCTATGCATTCATGCATGGCGACCAGACCGGCCGCGCGATGCCATTGAACTAACGCTTCTGAATACCTAATCGCCCTTGGTCTCGTCTCGTTGCTCCATCAAATTGGGCAGCTGCATCCACAGCACCTCAACTAGCTGAGCGTCGCTGCCTTGAATTTCAAGGCGTGAAAGACATTAGCCCTCTGCGAGATCGGGGTAGGCGCAGTCCTTCTCAGCGCGAGGATCAAGCATCCGACGGCCATGCTCTGTGCAAAATATTGGGCAGTGACCGCAGAAAAATTGGGCGAGACTGCGCTCCTCCCTGTCGTACGCACCCAACGGCAGAGGGAGAACACGGTGGTCGACATTGATCCGAACGGAACCGGCCTTCCGGGCATCGAGCAGCTGCGCGTTATCGTCGGCGCGGTGATGACAATCGGGCTCATCATGAGCGTGCTCGCCCTGATCATCGCGGCGATCGTGTGGGGGTTCGGGTCGAACTCGTCGAACCCTCACCTGGCTTCGCGCGGAAAGACGGGAGTGCTCGTGGCCTGCGGCGCGGCGATCATTTGCGGAGCATCCGTCACCCTGGTCAATTTCTTCTGGGACGTCGGCCAGGCGGTCTGACTCGGCGGAACGAGGCTTGAGATGGGCGCATGCGATGTACCGGTGATCGGGGAAGTCTGCGATGCCGTGGGGCAGGTCGGTGCGGCGGTGGTCGCGGCGCCGTTCGACTGGCTCGCCGCCACGATGGGTGCGACTGCGGCTTGGCTCTTTAAATCAGTCTGGGCCGCCTTCGACACGACCACGCTCATCGACCTCACCGATCCGACGTACCTCGATGTCTTCAACGTGCTCTTCGGCGTGGCCGTCTTCGTCACCTTGGTCTTCTTTTGCCTGCAGCTGCTGACCGGGCTCGTTCACCGTGACCCGGGTGCGCTCAGCCGGGCCGCGCTCGGCGTGGCGAAGTCGGTGCTCGGATCGTTCGTCATCATCACGATCACGGCCCTGCTGCTCGAGATCACCGACCAGCTGACGATCGGCATCGTGCAGGCCAGCGGCAACACGATGGAAGGAATGGGGGCCCGCATCACTCTGCTCGCCGCCGGCCTGGGCACGATCGCTTTTACGGCACCCGGTGTCGGCGCCATCGCGACGATCTTCCTCGCCGGGCTGGCCATCAGCGCTGCCGCGATTGTCTGGTTCTCGTTACTCATCCGCAAGGCCCTGCTGCTCGTGGCCATCGTGTTCGGGCCAATCGCCCTGGCGGGCGCGACCTGGGATGCCACGAAGGGCTGGTTCTCGAAATGGGTCGCCTTCGTGATCGCGCTGATCCTGTCCAAACTCGTGCTTGTCGTCATTTTCCTAGTGGCGGTGGCCCAAGTCGCGGCCCCAATCGAGGCGGATCTGGCCTCCGTCAGCGATCCCATCGCCGGAATCGTGCTGATGTTCGTCGCGGCGTTCGCGCCGTACATCACGTACAAGTTCTTGAACTTCATTGGGGTCGACATGTATCACGCGATGTCGAGCGAGCAGGAGGCGAAGTCGGCGATGAACCGGCCCGTGCCGGTGCCCAACGCACCGATGCTGGACACCGCGAAGAAGATCCTGGGGCCGGGCGGCGAGGGGAAGCCTTCGCCGACCACGGCGGGCCCATCATCGTCACCCGTCGGCGGCGGGCCCGGGCCCTCGACGTCACCCGGTTCTTCCGGCCCTGCAGGATTTTCTGGACCTGCATCTTCCACGGCCGCGTCAGGTGCCCCTACGTCCGCGACCACCGCCACATCCGCCAAGGCCGGTAAGGCAGGCGCAACGGCCGGCGCGACGGCCGGAGCAGGAGTGGCCACCGCCGGTGTTGCCGCCGGAGCCGCGATCATCGCAGCCGCCGCGAAGGCCGGCCCGAAACTCGGTGGCACCGTCGGCCAGACAGCGGATGCCCACACCCAGTCCGCGGGCGACACCGCTACCCCGAGCGCCACTCAACCCACGCCTTCGCACCCAGCGCCGAAAACCCGCCCGTCAAGCGGCGCTCCCGTGCCCCCAGCGCCCTCGACTCCCGCAGGGTCATCCACAGATTCGGCCCTCTCTCGTGCACGGAAGGACGTCTAGTCATGCACTCTGAACACCTTCGAACCGAGTACCAACTCGCACCCATGCAGTTCTCACGCCTGACGAAGCGCGGCATCCTGCTCAGGCTCTCAATGCCGCAACTGATCGCCATTTCGATCGCCGCGCTCACCATCGTCATCGCGCTCTACACGGCGGGCGCCTCCGGTATCTCATGGACGAGCCCGCTGTGGGGCGCGGCGGCGTTGATCGCCGTCGTTCCCGTCGGCGGCCTCAAACTCGTCGAATGGGTACCGGTCGTGACTCGGTGGGTGTGGCGAGCGGTCTGGGAGCAACTGACCTACCGGCGCCGCATCATCCGCCCCCGCCCGGCCGGCACCCTGTCGCTGCCCGGCGACACGGCCTCGCTGCGGGAATGGACGGATCCCGAGTCGGGGGCGGTGATGATCCATGACCCGCACGCCCAGACCCTCACGGCGATCGTGGCGGTGTCGCACCCGGCGTTCGCGCTGATGGACCCGCACGAGCAGAACCGTCGGTTCGTGGGGTGGGGACGCGTGCTGGCCGGTGCCTGCCGGTCCGGGCGCATCGCACAATTGCAGGTCTCCGAGCGCACGCTACCCGACTCCGGCACCGGGCTGGCGGAGTGGTGGGACCAGCACGGCAGCAACGATGAAACCTGGGCCGCGGCGACCTACCGCGACCTCATCGAACGGGCGGGGCCGGCCGGGGAGCGCCACGCCACCACGATCGCGCTGTCACTGGACCTTCAGGCGGCCTCTCGTCAGGTGCGCACGCAGGGCGGTGGCATGCGCGGGTCGGCGACGGTGCTGCGCCAGGAGATGCGGGCCCTCTGTGCGGGGCTGCGCGCTGCAGACCTCACCGTAGGTGAGCTCCTGACCACCGACGATCTCGCCCTGATCCTGCGCACGGCCTACGACCCCGCCGTGAGCGTCAACCTGGACCGGCACGCTGCAGTTGGGCGTGCGCTGGCCACGGCCGGGCCGGTGGCTGCCGCCGAGAGTTGGGATCGCCTACGAACCGACAGCGCTCATCACGCCGTTTTCTGGATCAGCGAGTAGCCCCGATCCCAGGTGTTCCCCGGGTTCCTGTCGCCTCTCATCTTCACCAACGGCATCCTGCGCACGGTCTCGCTGCACTACCTGCCCGTGCGTTCCGATCAGGCGGCACGGGACCTTCGCCGGAAGAAGACCGAGCTGATCAGCGACGCCCACCAGCGCACCCGCATCGGCCAGATAGCGGATGCCGCAGCATCCGCCGAATACGACGACCTGCTGCACCAGGAGGCCGACCTCACCGCCGGCCACGGCGTACTGCGCACCACCGGGCTCGTGTGCGTGAGCGCGCCCACGGTCGACGACCTCGACGCCGCGGTGGCATCGATTGAGCAGGCGGCGATCCAAAGTTCGTGTGAAGTTCGCCGGCTCGTCGGCCAACAGGCACAGGCCTTCGCCGCCGCTGCGCTGCCCCTCTGCCGCAGCGTGTGAGCCGTGCGCTCCTACTGGGTAAGAACCCCGATTGGAGCCGACATGTTCACCCCACATCCACAACCACCCGAATGCCGCTGGATCAGCGTCGCCTTCCTTCAGGGAGACCAAGCCGACGAGGTACTCGGCATCATCGACCGCAGCGGACCGGCGGTGGCTCGCGAATACTTGCGCCAGCGCGACCACGGCCAGCAGACCACCGACGCCGCGCTGCGCAACGGTTACGTCTATAACCGCATTCCCGCAGGGACGACCGACCACACCATCGAAGACGACGCCTCACCCTACGCGCTGACCTACAGCACCCAGTCCCGCTACGTCTCGATCCTGCGCCGGTACGCGGTCGCATCCGATTGGGAACCCGCACCGCCGCCCGGGACCCAACCGCACATTCCCCGGCATCACCTCGACAACGTCTGGGCGCCCACCCGAGACCGATCCGCGCCCCTGACACGGCCCGCGGTCACACGGTGAAGAGCCTCAATACCGGTGAGCGGATGCTTGCCACCGCTCTCATCGAACCCCACGGCGAGCCCCGCCGCGACCGCAAGGCCCGCCGGCGAGCAGCCTCGAAGATCGAAGCGGATGCCCACAAGGCCAAGCACCTCGAGGTCCGCTCTCGCGGGCAGGCCGAACGCGACGAAGCCCGATCGCACTACTACCTCGGTGCGGGCGGCGAGCCCGGCGCCGCGCAGCTGCGCACAACTGGGCGACTACACCTGCCTAAGCATCAGGACACCTCCGCCACCCTCGCCGGCCACTACCCGTTCCTCGCCGAAGCCGGCCTCGGCTCCGCCGGCGTCTTCGTCGGCCAGGATCTCTACTCGGGAGGCTCCTTCGTCTACGACCCCTGGGTGCTCTACCACCGTGGTCTGATCACCGCGCCGAACATCGTGCTAGCCGGCATCGTCGGCTCCGGCAAGTCGTCACTGGGCAAGTCGCTGTACACGCGTTCTCTGCCGTTCGGCCGCCGCGTCTATGTGCCGGGCGACCCGAAAGGCGAGCACACCGCCGTCGCTGAAGCCGTCGGCGGCAAGGCGATCATCCTCGGCCACGGGCTGCGCAACCGACTGAACCCGCTCGATGAAGGCCACCGGACGGCATCCGCTACCGACGCCGAATGGTTCGCCCAGCTCGCAGCCCGTCGCCGCGATCTCATCGGCGCGCTCGCGGAGACCGTGCTGGAGCGCGGACTCAGCCCGCTCGAACACACCGCCATCGACCTCGCCCTGGCCGACGCGGTGCGCAGCGCCGCCGTGCCCACTCTGCCCATGGTGGTCGAACGTATCCTCTCGCCCGACCCGACCGACGACGAGGGCCGGCTCGCAGCGGACGGCCGCCTAGTCGGCCACGCCCTGCGCCGACTCGTAGCCGGCGACCTCGCCGGACTATTTGACGGCCCGTCGACAGTACGTTTCGACCCCTCGCTGCCGATGGTCTCGCTCGACCTGTCGCGGGTGGCCGAGAATTCGACGCTGATCTCGGTGCTGATGACGTGTTCGTCGGCGTGGATGGAAGCGGCCCTCTCGGATCCGGATGGTGGCCAGCGCTGGGTCATCTACGACGAGGCTTGGCGGCTGATGGCCTACCCGGCGCTACTGCGCCGAATGGATGCCCAGTGGCGACTCGCCCGGCACTTCGGCATCGCGAACATGCTCATCTTCCACAAGCTCAGCGACCTCGACAACGTCGGCGACTCCGGCTCCGCCATGCGCGCCCTCGCGTCATCACTGCTGGCCAACGCCGAGACCCGCATCGTCTACCGCCAGGAACCGGACCAACTCGGCTCCACGGCGAGCGCCCTCGGCCTCAACCGCACGGAGCAAAGACTGCTGCCGACTCTCGGCACCGGGCAGGGACTCTGGCGGGTGAAGGATCGCAGCTTCGTCGTGCAGCACCAGCTGCACCCCGACGAGCTTGCCGCGTTCGATACGACCGCGCGAATGACGTCCGGTCAGTAGCGGCGCACCTTGTTTACAGATCGAGGAGGCACCCATGGCGGTCAACGATGAGCGCGAAGCGCGGATGCTGCTCACCGCGCTGTCCGAACCGGGCGACCTCGTCACCGGAACGCTGCTTGCCCGGGTCGGCGCCATAGAGACTGTGCAGCTGATCACCTCGGGCGAACGGTTGCCGAACGGCCTGGACCCCGTGGAGGGCGAGTTGTGGAGGCGCCGTCTGGCTACGCGCATCGACCCGGGCCAGGTCGACCGGATGCTCGCGGCCACGGAACGACACTCCCTGAGTTTTCTCACCCCGGAGGACGTCACCTGGCCGGGCGAGCTCCAGCAGCTCGGCGCGAGCGCACCGATCGCGCTCTGGCTCCAAGGCGACCCCCGTCCGCTCTCAGTTCGGCTCCCCGGCCGAGTCACCATCGTTGGTGCCCGCGAGGCCACAGCCTATGGCACCCGTGTCGTGACCGAGCTCGCGTCGGAACTCGCATCCCGAGGCCGCACCGTGCTTTCCGGCGGCGCCGACGGCATCGACGGTTTCGCGCACCGCGCCGCCACCGAGGCCGACCCCGGTTCGACGATCGCGGTGCTCGCCTGCGGCCTCGACCAGCTGCACCCAGCCGGCCCGGCGCACCTCTTCGAACACATCGAACAGACCGGCGGGCTGCTCGTTAGCGAGCTCCCACCCGGATCCGCGCCCTCCCGCTGGCGGTTGGTGCAGCGCAACCGCCTGCTCGCCACCCTCTCCGCCGCGACCGTCGTCGTCGAAGCCGACGCGCAATCCGGCTCCCTGAACGTCGCCGGCCAGGCCCACGCGCTGCGACGGCCGGTCGGCGCGGTCCCCGGCCCGGTCACGAGCGCGGCGACCGCCGGCTGCCACCGGCTGATTCAGGAAGGAATCGCAAGCCTCATCATCGACGCCCAGGACGTCACCGACCTACTCGACTCGGCCGTCGGCTTCGCCGGCGACCGCACATTCACGTACTCCCCCACCCGCCGGATCAGTCGCACCGGCGCCGATCTGAGATTCTAGGCAGCGGATGTCCACCCCACGGCCCAAGGCCGCCCTCGGCGACGAGGTGACCAACATCGGACTCGGAGTACTTATCGGCGCGGCCGGGCTCAGCCTCGTGCTCCGCGGTGCCGGGGCCGTCGCGGCCTGGGCTACTGGCGTCCCTCAACCTGCTGGCGGCCCGGCATCCGGGCTTGCGGTTCTGTTCAATGCGGGTAACCCGTCCGTGGCTTTGCAGGCGCCGGGACTGAACCCGGTCGCCTACTGGGCCACGACCATCCTGATGCTGGCCCTGCTCACCGCCTTGGGGGTCTGGGCGTGGCGGGTGCTCAGAGGCACGCGTCGCTCGGGCAAAGTCGCACCTCACCGCATTCCCGGTGTCGCGACCCGCACGGAGGTCGCGGCAGCCGCATCATCCGCTGCACTGATCAAACGCGCGAGGCACCTGCGATCGTCGTTGGCTCAGGCCAAGCCCAGCGACGTCGGCTACAAGATCGGCCGAGCCCACAACACTCCGGTCTGGGCCAGCGTCGAAGACTCGATCCTGGTCATCGGGCCGCCACGCTCCGGTAAGGGAGCACACATCGTCATCAACGCCATCCTCGATGCCCCCGGCCCAGTCGTGACAACCTCCACCCGCCCCGACAATCTAACGACCACGCTCCGCGCCAGGCAGCGGATGGGCCCGGTCGCCGTTTTCGACCCCCAGCAGCTGGCCGCCGGCGTACCCGTCGGACTCCGCTGGTCCCCCATCCGCGGCTGCGAAGACCCCCTCACCGCGATGATCCGCGCCGCGGGTCTGGCCGCCGGAACCGGGCTGGCTGCCGGGGGCGTCGAGGGCGGCGGGTTCTGGGAGGCGAAGACCCGCACCGCGCTGCAGTCCCTGCTGCACGCCGCCGCCCTCGACCACTGCTCCCCCGCCGAGCTTTTCCGCTGGACCCTCGACCCGGCAGCCGCGCACGACGCGGTCTCGATTCTGCTGAGCGCTCCCGCCGCGGCCACCGGCTGGGGCGACGCTCTGCGAGCCATGCTCGAAGCCGACCCGCGCACGCGCGACTCGATCTGGCAAGGTGTCTCGCTCTCCTTGGGTGCTTTAGCCGACCCGCGCGTCTTGGATGCCGTCTCGCCCGGTGAGGGGGAAGCCTTCGACCCCGAGGGCTTCCTGCGCAGCAACGGAACCCTCTACCTGCTTGCCACCGGCGCTGGATCGAACAACTCGGCAGCTCTGGTCTCCGCCTTCGTCGAGGACCTTGTCGAGACCGCCCGCCGCATCGCAGCCCGCAGCGCCGGTGCCCGCCTCGACCCGCCGCTTCTGCTGGCGCTCGATGAGATCGGTAACCTCGCCCCACTTCCCTCCCTGCCAACCCTCATGGCGGAGGGCGGCGGCACCGGCATCACCACGATGCCGGTGCTGCAATCCCTGGCCCAAGCCCGCACGAAATGGAGCGACAACGCCGCCGGCACCATCTGGGACGCATCCATCGTCAAGATCGTTCTCGGCGGAGCATCCAACTCGCGGGACCTCCATGACCTCACCACCCTCATCGGCGACCGCGACGAGACCACGGACTCCACCACAATCGGCGACCGTGGGTCACGGTCCGCTCAGCGCTCCATCCGGCGCGTGCCGATCATGCCGCCCGACACCATCCGCACCCTGCCCTTCGGCACCGGCCTCATCATGCTCCGGTCCGCCGCGCCCATCATCGCGACCCTGCAGATGTGGACCGCCCGCCCTGACGCCAAATCCCTGCGCGCCAACCGAGCGGAGATCGAAGGCCTGATGCGCGCACCGAGACCCCAAGACCTCCCGGCGCAACACCTCAGCAATGGTAACGGTGTCGCCCCGCCCGACGCTTAGGCATTTTCAATGCGGTGTGGAGCGGTAAGGAAATCCACGGCGAGCTTACAGTTAAGTAGCCAGTCAAGCTCTTCAGCCATGTCTGCGACATTGTCATCGTCCGCACTAGGAATGACCGCTGACAACTCGACTATTCGGTATCCCGCAGTGGTGAATCGTCCTCGCGGAATGGCCTTGAACGGCTGTGATTTTTCGAGCACTTTGTTCACGTGCTTTGTCAGGATGCCCCAAGGAAAGACGACGGTGGTAACCACTATGCGATCAATTGCGGGTATCGAGAGGCGACGCCCGGAAGGCAAGAGCGCGGCGAAACCAAAGAATGACTACCTGCGAGGTGCGAGCGGAGCGTTCGTACTCACCGATATGGGCCGAGAGGTCCTGTGCCCAAACATTGAAGCGAGTCATTTTTTGCCGCGCGATTGCGGATCAAAGGGTGCGGCGCTAAGTGTGCTGGATTGCTCTTCCGCCCAATTCGTCTTGGCTGATGTGTATAGCAACGCGCCCTTGTAGTGCTCGGCAGACAGCCATTCCGTGAGCCACGTCTCCGAGCCGGCGAAAGCGATCTCGAGATCCTGGACGGCCTTGGAGAAATCACGTACCTTCGCGACACGAGTGTCGTCGTGAAAATCGCTATCGCTGAGGGAAAGCCCAGCCACGAGGTTCTGAATCGCCTCGACGGCAGAGTTCGTCTCTTCGGTGCGTTCTTTTTGCACTATGCGCCTCCAATGTTATTCAGAGCCTATTTGTTGCTCTGGCAGGCCTGCTCCCCCACGTTCGGGACACTCATCCTGCCCAGGGAGCGCAGGCGCACCTCCTAGCGAGCGCGGATCAAACGATCCGAGCACATCACAGGAGGTTGAGTCCCATGACACTTCACACCCAACAGTCCTTCTCCGGCTTCATCGCATCGGAGCCGCAGCAGTCCCTCACCGAGCACAGCGAGACTCGCTTCTACGCGCGCGTTGGCCAGCCGCACTTCCGTCGTGAAGACGACGGTCGGTTCACAGCTCTCACACCGACCTTCCACGACCTCGTCGCCTACCGCGCCACCGCCGACCGGGCACTCACGCACTTCGCCAAAGGCGACAGCTTCGTCGCCGAAGGCTACGTGCGTACTTTCGAGGTCCAGCGCGAGGGCACCGCCATCCAGCGCGAAGAGTTCGTCGCCAAGAAGATCGGCCACGACCTCGCCCGAACGAGCTACGCAGTTGACCGGGCCCGCCGTGCAGCGGCGGATGCGCCAGCCTTCCAAGAGATCATTTCGCAAGAACTGGTGTCCGCCACTCCGGGCTCCGCAGCGAACTGAGCCGCGGAGGTGTCAGAATCCCTGGTCGAGTGGGCTCACGGCGATCACGATGACCAGTTCCGCGAGAATTCCCTCGACGACCCGCTCGCAAACGAGCCGCCGCATCCGATCAATTGGAACCTCCTCAGCGCCGATGACGCCGAGGCCGAATGGATCGAGCTGAACCGTTGGGTGAACTGGCTGCGGCGCACCTACGGGATGCCGGCATCCGTTGTGCCGCCGTTCTGGCACCGGCACCCCGAGCTGGTCTGGGAGCTGTCCGCGCTGCACCTGCACTGGCTCTGCGCCTACGACCCGGACCAGCACGGCTCGGCACCGTTCGGCTGGCACCGTGACTTCGCGGATGCCCGCCAGCGCCTCCACGATTGGGTCGCGACCTCAGGCACCCGCCTCGAGCGCGACCGGTCAACGCGGCAGACGTCGTGGCCAGGAGAACCGCCAGCGGATGCCGTTGAAGACGTCATCATCGGCAACCGTGACGAGGACTTCGTGCAGTTCGTTGTCGACGACGTCGCCCGGCGCCGCGAAACCGAGGCATCGTTATGCGCCGCCGTGCGTCCAGTGTGATTTGAGTCACAAACCAGTGTCCACAGTGAAACTGCCAGCTGGTCTTGACGAAGTTGACGTTAGACTCTGTTGTAAGTAACGGAGGTGAAAGTGAGTACGAAGAACAGGATCGTTAGTGCAACAACGGCCCACACTGTCCAAAACTCGAAGCAGTACATAGTGAAGGCCCGGAACGGCAAGTTTCAAAAGGGAGCCAAGACCACTCACGTCGAGAAGCCCGCGTCGCCGTCGAAGCGAAAAACACACGGCAGCAGGATCGGCGCTGTACCTCCGGTCGAGAACCTCCGCGGCCCGAGCAAGCGTCAGCTGAAGGTTGCCGCTCCTACGCAGCTGAGCGCGGCCCCACGGAGCACTATCGACGCGGCCGCCTCACAACTCCTGTCCCTGATCCCGGGCCTCACAAGCCAGCAAGCACAGCATTTCCTTCAGGGTTTGGTCAACACCCGGCTCAGCGTCCAAGCGTTGGGCCCCGCACTGACGAAGCTGGAGACGGCGGCAACCCCGTCAACAGCCCGCGCCCTCCAGGCAACGGAAAACGTCTGGCGAGAGTTGGACGAGCGGTACCGCCTGCTCAGCAGCACCGAGGTCGCCACCCTTCTCGGTGCTAAAGGCGCGAACCGGGCCTACGCCGCAAACCTTCGCGCGAAAGGGCACCTGCTCGGAATTCAACGACGAAACTCCTACGTCTACCCCGGGTTCCAATTCAACGCTCGAAACCCCCGAATCAAGCCGGCAATTCCCCTCCTCCTGGCGTTGGCCGCGGAAGTAACCTGGGATCTGGAAGACCTCACCATCTGGCTGAGCACTCCCTCTGGTTACTTCGGTGGCGACCGACCAGCTGACCACCTCGACGAGACCGAGACCCTTCTGAGCAGAGCACGGGATGAAGCGACCGTTCAGTGGTAGCACCACCCTCACCCTTCACGGCCGCTGAGATAATCCTTCCCGCTGACACGCCCCTGTACCGAGTGCACGACAACACGCGCGCGGCCACGGAATTCAACCCCGGGTTCGGCGCCCCGACCCGCTTTGCCTTCTTCGGCGACCCCACAGTCCCCGTCCTCTACGCAGCGGAAACAGAGGATGCCGCCATCTGCGAAACACTCCTCCACAGCGTCCCATTCACCGGCGGGGTCCTCCGACCCCGGAGCTACGAATCGAGGGTCGCGTCAAAACTCCGTGTCACCCGCCCACTTCGCCTCGCCGCCCTGCTCGGCACCGGCCTACGAAAACTGGGCGTTCCGGCCAGCGAGGTCACCGAGACCGAAGCAGACCGCTACCCGGAAACGGTGAAGTGGGCAGAGGCCGCGCACACCGCGGGGTTTGACGGCGTGGTCTACATGAGTCGGCGCTGCAACAGCGACCGCGTGTACGCGCTTTTCGGCGATCGCGTTCACGACTCGGACCTGCGCATCCAAACGGACTACGGTCGGGTCTTCGCCGTCGCCGATGATCGTGACTGGCTCATCGACTACTGCGCCCCTCTGCATGTGGACGTTCTGATTCTCTGAGCCAAGAGCACAACGCGGTGAGCTTCCGCACTCCTAGAGAGAAACGGATCAGGCATCGACCGAGGGATGTTGTGGCCGGTGCCGACACTCTCAAGGAGCTGCGCCATGTCAATTCGTCGAGCACCAATCTGCACTTCGGCAATAACCGTCCTGGGCGTCACACTCGCGGGGGCCTCCCTGCCGCTGGCTTCAGCATCCGCTGCCGAACCGCGTGTCACACTCGGAAACGTCAGCGAATCAGCACTTTTAGCCGCGCCCACTCAAGATGCGCCATCAGCTACGATCGCCTCCACGACCACCGAACCCAACGGATCGACCGTCACCGTCACCAACTCGGATGAGCTCACCGCGGCGCTCGAGGCTGTCCAGCCGGGGCAGACCATCGCACTGGCCGACGGCGTGTACACCAGCGACCAGTTCGAAGCCGCGGCGGACGGCACCGAATCGGCTCCCATCACGCTGACCGGCTCGCGCGACGCGATCCTCACCACCGGCGACGCGGCATCCGGATACGGCCTGCACATCACCGGCGACCACTGGAAAGTACTCGGACTGTCCGTCACCAACTCGGGCAAGGGCATCGTGCTCGACGGATCGAACCACACCCTGATCAGCGGAGTCGACGTCGGCAACACCGGCACCGAAGGCGTGCACTTTCGCGCGGGCAGTAGCGACGGCATCATCGAAAACTCGCACATTCACGACACTGGAACCGTCACTCCGGACTATGGCGAGGGCATCTACCTCGGCAGTGCCAAGAGCAACTGGGCCAGGATCATGGGGTCCTCCAGCGTGATGGATCAGTCCGACCGGATCATCGTGCGCAACAACCAGATCAGCAACACGTCAACGGAGGGAGTCGACATCAAAGAAGGCACCACCGGCGGACTCATCACCGGCAACGTCTTCACCAACGCCGGCTACTCCGGCGCCAACTACGGCGACTCTTGGGTCGACGTCAAGGGCAACGCCTACACGATCATCGGTAACAGCGGGTCGGGCACCAAAAAGGATGCCTTCCAAGTCCACTCGCAGATCGACGGCTGGGGAAGAGAAAACACGTTCACGGACAACACCGTTCACGGTGACGTGCCCGGGTATGAGGTGTGGGTGGAGGCACCGTCGCTCGGAACAGTCGTTGACTCCGAACCGATCAGCGGCGCCGCCAGTGGAGTGACCAACATCTCGGCGTCGGAATAGGTCTTTGGGTAACGTCCACTTCTTTCGTGAAAACGCCCGGCCGCTTATATCGGCCGGGCGATTAGCGTGTGAGATCGGGTGATCTCAGCGCGTTTCACCAGCCATTACGGTGAGCTCGGCCGGTCCGCGTCTCTGGCAAACGCTTGATCCAGCAGCGCGGCAGTCGCCGGATTCACTTGTTCGCTCCGCCGGATGTAGTGCATCACGGTGATCTTCGTGTCGGTGTGGCCGAGCAACTCCGCCGCCAGCTCAACCGTGGCGTTGTCGTTGACAGCGGTGGCCACCGTGCGGCGGAACAGATGCGGAGTCACGCCCGTGATGCCGGCGCTTTCCAGAACATGCCGTAGTTGACGCCGCACATTGGCCGTGGTCAGCGGAGTTCCGTCACGCGATTGGAAGAGCAGAGAGTCCGGATCCAGCAGGCCGGCGATCGCGAGACGACGACGCACGGCGTCCGAAGCGAACGACGGCAGCGCCACGACGCGACGCGACTTGGCGGTCTTAGGGTGATCCTGGCGGAAGGTCAGCTCGCCCTTGCGGCTCACGATGGTGCCCGCGAGGCGGATCAGGGGCACGGTACTGGTGACGTCCACGTCACGGCGGCGGATGGCTAACACTTCTCCGATCCGAGCGGATGTGCCCAGCATGACCTCGATGATCGCTCCCAGCTGGCCGTCAGGCAGCGGACCGGAAATGTGGTCAACGCCGTTCTCCCAGCTCGTGATCGCCCGTCGGATCGAGTTGACCTCGATGGCCGTGAGCGCATCCGGAATGTGGGGCTCGCGATAGAGACGCGAGACGTGGTCCATCGGGTTGCTCGGCAGGATCTCATGCCGCACAGCGAGTTCGAGCGCCAGCCGCAAGACGACCCGGGATTGCTTCGCCCGGCTGTAGGAGATCCGCGCCATCTGCTTGATGAAGTGATCGCAGCGCACGACACCGATCTCCCGCAACGTCAGGTGGCGAAACACCGGCAGAACCAGGGTGCGCATGTTGCGCTCGTAGAGGTTTCGAGTGGTTTTCGAGATCCGATTTTCCAGGTCGATGTCCTCAAGCCAGTACGTCACCAGATCGCCGAAGGCGCTGTCCGGGCTCAGAAACGAGCTGCTGGGCTGGCGCAGCGCTCGCTCGGCAAGTTTCTCCTTAAGATTTCGCTCAGCGGCACGAGCGGTGCTGCCACTGCTTTGAACCTGACGGGCTTGGCCGTCCCAGTCCCGGTACAGCGTGCGAGCCATGAACCCGCCAGAGGCCACGGCTCGGGTGGTGATGTCGCCGAAGGTGCCAATCGTCAAACGCGGCCGCGACATCTCAGCTCACCGCCGTTTCGCGGTGCCGGGCTGGCCGGCGGGTTCTTTCTGTTCGGCGATCCAGGCTCGCACATCGGAGATCGCGAACCGGAGGTGCTTGCCGAAGCGGAACGCCGCCGGGCCGTGTCCGTGCACACGCCAGTCGTAGATCGTGGCGACCGGCACGCCCAGGTAGGCCGAAAGTTCGGCAATGCTGATCAGAGCGTCGAGCCCCCACGCTTCGGGGGAGATCGACGGTGAAGTGGACAAGAGTTCGTCGTGAGTAGTCATACTCCAGAGGTGCGCCAACAGCGCCCAGTTGACGAAGGACGACCGGAACGAACCTGTTCGCGGCCCCGGAGACGGCCGTTTTGGCGCGTTCTGAGCGGGGTTTAACGTGAGTTTCCGGTAGCAACATTTCTTTACCAACCTAAAAAGTCTCGGAAACCCTTGAGTTTCCGAGACTTTTGGTCGGGCTGACAGGATTTGAACCTGCGACCCCCTGACCCCCAGTCAGGTGCGCTACCAAGCTGCGCTACAGCCCGTGACTTCGACATGCTGTTCAAGTTCTGAACCCGCCGGAGACAACTAAATTAGCTTAGCGCCTCCACGGAGTGGTTTTGTACACACACAGGGCTAACACTCCCTCACAGGCACCTTCAAACGTCGAGTTTACATATCGCTGAGGATTTCTCCGAGAATGTCGGAGGTTGCTGAAACACTGAAGTCATGGACAACCTCGAAGCCACTTTCAGCGAAATGACCCGGTGTTTGGACCGGGCCGCGCTGTCGTCTGCGACATTTACCGCGTTGTCGAATGACGAATCGGAGCAGGCCCACCGCCTGATCGCCGCTTTTCAACGGAAGGTTACCCTCATCGCCACTCTGTCGGCGGCGAACATTGGAGCTCGCTCCGATTACACCCTCGGCCGCGAGGGTCTGGCCCGCAAGCACGGCTTCACCAACCCCGAAGAGTTCGTGCAGAGCCTCGGCGGCGGCGGAGGCGGCACCAAGACCGACGCCCGCAAACTGATCGAGGCCGGCACCCTCGCCGCCGCGACCGAAACCGCCCGGGAACGCCAGAAAGACGCCGACGCCCAGGCACTCGAGTTCCCTGACCTCCCGCCCGTCGAGGTTGACCAGCCGTGGTTCGCCCCGCTCGGGGACGCGGTCGCGCAGGGCATGTTCACCGTCGAGGCCGCCACGGCCATCCGGCGCGGCCTGGGCGAACCCGCCCTCGGCGTCACCCCAGACATGCTCCGCGCAGCACTGATCCTGCTGATCCCCGAATGCGCCACCCTGAAC